>CAZWKX010000076.1:0-2609 GCA_964633975.1 uncultured Acidimicrobiia bacterium | reverse complement strand
GTCTCCTGGAACGACGCCGCCGAGAGCCAGGACTCCGTCGCCAAGGACGCCTTGGTGATGCCCATCAGCTCGGGCCGGCCCTCCGCCGGGTGCTTGCCCTCCTCGACCAGCCGGCGGTTGATGTCGCGGAACTCGCGGTCGTCCACCAGCTCAGCCGGCAGGTAGTTGGAGTCGCCGGTGTTCACGACTCGCACCTTGCGCAGCATCTGGCGCACGATCATCTCGATGTGCTTGTCGTGTATATCGACGCCCTGGCTCCGATACACCTCCTGCACCTGATCTACCAGGTACTGCTGTGCCGCCCGTACTCCCTGGATCTCCAGCACCTCTTTGGGGTCGAGAGGACCGCTGGTGATCTGGGTGCCGGGTTCGATGGTGTCACCGTCGTGAACTCGCAGCCGAGCGAACCGTGACAGCGGATACTCCCGCTCATCGTCCTTGCTTCGGATGACCAGCCTGCGGCCCGCCTCATCCTCCACCAGGCTCACCGCGCCGCCGACCTCCGAGATCGTCGCCTTCCCCTTTGGGGCTCGCGCCTCGAACAGCTCGACCACGCGAGGCAGGCCGTGAGTGATGTCCTCGCCGGCGACGCCACCGGTATGGAACGTGCGCATGGTCAGCTGAGTGCCCGGCTCTCCGATGGACTGGGCAGCCACGATACCGATCGCCTCACCTATCTCGACGCGGCGACCGGTGGCCAGGCTGAGGCCGTAGCACGCCGCGCACACGCCGTGGCGCTCTGCGCACGTGAGCACCGACCGCACCCGGACGGCCGTCACCTGCAGCTCCGAGAAGATGGCGTCCAGCTCCTGGCGCCCGATGAGGCGCCCGGCGCGGAGCTTCTCGCCGGCGGTGGTCTCGACCAGCTTGCGTTCCACCTTCACGTCGTCGGCCAGGATCCGGCCGAACACCCGGTTACGCAGGTTGCGGACGGGTTCACCCGAGGCGGTGCGCACGGCCACCGTGATGCCCCGGTCGGTCCCACAATCCTCGCCGGTGATGACCACCTCTTGGGAGACATCGACCAGCCGTCGAGTCAAGTACCCGGAATCGGCGGTGCGCAGGGCGGTGTCGGCAAGCCCCTTGCGAGCACCATGCGTCGAGATGAAGTACTCCAGGACGGAGAGGCCCTCTCTGAAGTTCGAAAGAATGGGCCTGGGAATGATGTCTCCCCGAGGATTGGCCACGAGACCACGCATTCCGGCGATCTGACGCACCTGCATGATGTTCCCCCGGGCCCCGGAGCGAACCATCATGTCGATGGGGTTGAACTTCTCCTCCTTGAGGCTCAGCTCCATGGCGTCCTTGACCCGGTCGGTTGCCTCAGTCCAGATCTCGACGAGCTCCTGGCGGCGCTCGTCGTCGGTGATGACACCCTTGGAGTAGTTGTCCTCGACCCTGACCGCCCGCTCTTCGTACTCGGCGAGGATCTCGGCCTTGTTGGGCGGCGTCTTCACGTCCCCGAGCCCGATGGTCAGCCCGGCTCGAGTGGCGAAACGGAAGCCGAGGTCCTTCAGGGCGTCGAGGAAGCGCTCCACCGTGGTCTTGTCGTAGCGCTCGATGACTTCTTCGATGAGAGCCTTCACGTTCCCCTTGAGTACCACGGCGTTCACAAACGGGAAGCCGGGAGGGAATGCCTCGTTGAGCAGGGCGCGCCCCAGGGTGGTGAGTATCGGCTTGGTGCCGTCGACAGGCTCGGCTTCGAAGAGCGGCCGCAGCGGTTCGGGCATCTTGGCGACCAACTCGTACTGGCCGGCGAGAGCCCCGATCCGCAGCCTGATAGGAGCATGCACCCCGATCTCCCCGAGATCGTATGCCATCAGCGCCTCCTCGACGTTGGAGAAGGCCCGCCCCGCCCCCTTCTCGTGCTCAACCAGCTCGGACAGGTAGTAGATGCCGATAACCATGTCCTGGCTGGGAGTGACGATCGGACGTCCGTGAGCCGGTGAGAGAACGTTGTTCGTGGACAGCATGAGCACGCGCGCCTCGGCCTGAGCCTCCGCGGACAGGGGAAGGTGAACAGCCATCTGGTCGCCGTCGAAATCGGCGTTGAAAGCCTCGCACACGAGCGGGTGGATCTGAATGGCCTTACCCTCGACGAGCACGGGCTCGAAAGCCTGGATGCCGAGCCGGTGCAGCGTCGGCGCCCGGTTCAGCAGCACCGGGTGCTCCTGGATCACCTCGGCCAGCACATCCCACACCTGAGGACGCTGCCGCTCGACCATACGCTTCGCCGCCTTGATGTTCTGGGCCAAATCCAGGTCGACGAGACGCTTCATGACGAACGGCTTGAAGAGCTCGAGCGCCATCGCCTTGGGAAGGCCGCACTGGTGGAGCCGAAGTTGAGGGCCCACCACGATGACCGACCGCCCCGAGTAGTCGACACGCTTGCCCAGCAGGTTCTGGCGGAAACGGCCCTGCTTGCCCTTGAGCATGTCCGAGAGTGATTTCAGCGGCCGGTTGCCGGGCCCGGTGACCGCTCGACCGCGCCGCCCGTTGTCGAAGAGGGCATCCACAGCCTCCTGCAGCATGCGCTTCTCGTTGTTCACGATGATCTCGGGCGCGCCGAGGTCGAGCAGGCGCTTGAGGCGATTGTTGCGGTTGATGAC
>CAZWKX010000075.1:0-2635 GCA_964633975.1 uncultured Acidimicrobiia bacterium | reverse complement strand
GACAAGCACCCCCCTCCCCTCGGCCCTGTGGGCCTCGGGACTCCCCCCTGGAGGGAGGAGAATCGGAATGATGACATCAAGTGACGCTGGCCCATGCGAGAGTGGCCTCACCAGGGATAACCGGCCGACGCCCCTTGCGCTGGAGAGGAAAGCGTCACCTGCCGCAGGCCGGTGACGGAAGGCGTGCTTTCGCCGCGCTGGGACACGCACCCCCTCACCCCCACGGGCATCTTTCCCGGCGCAACTCGTGTGCCCTGCTCATCCGTTCTCTTGTGCCCAGGTTCGGATGGCTCTGATCTCCTCGGTGGGGATCTTGAGGAACTCGAGAAACGCCTGATGTCTGTCCGGCGCTTCGCTCTCGAACTCGACGTGCCACTCGTGCATGTCGTCGCTGTCGAAGCCGGCTGCTTCAAGCAGCGCCGTCCAGGTCTGCGCACTCATACCGACAAAGCGCTTCGGGAGGCGGTCACTCTTGAGCAGTCCCACGATCACCTTCTGCTGGCGGCGGATCCGAACGAACTCGTCACCGAGCTCCTGGAGCCGCTGCTCCAACACTGAAACCAGGCTGCTCCGCGGTGAGTCGAGCACCGTCTCGATGTCGCGCAGCCGCAAACCTGCCTCGCGGTAGGTGCAGATCCGCTCGAGACGCTCGGCGTCCTGCTCCGAGTAGCGCCGGTACTCGCCATTCCCGCCTGAAGTGGGAGTGAGCAGTCCGATTCTGTCGTAGTACAGCAACGTGCTGCGCGAGAGGCCGAATCGCCAAGCCAGCTTGCTGATCGTGTACACCGAAAAAACCCCCTTCAGTGAGCGCCTTCAAGATGAAGCATCTCTCCCGTCGCGCAATAGTGCTCGAGCATCCTGCCGAGCAGACCCATCATCTCATCGAACTCTGCTCCTCCAAGGCCGTCGACACTTCTGTCGCCCTGCGGCGTGAGTGAGGTGCAGGTCCGTCTCCAGTAGACGTTGCTGGTTTTGTCGCCGGCATGCTCGACCCTGATGTCGAGCTTCTGCACATGTGAATCCGGCTTGACGATGACGAACTCGATCCGGCGTTGCTGTGGGTCGTAGCAGCTCACCGTCCAGATCTCCTCAGAGCCCGACGACCCCGTCTTGAAGATGCAGTTGTCCTCGGCGAATCCGCTCTCGGAGTAGAGGATCTCGCACTCCCAGCTCTCTATCCACTCGTACTCGCGCCTGGGGCAGAGAAGCGGAAACACGGCATCGGGCGGCGCCGACACGCTGTGGGTCCAGCTCTTGACCATGCGGCGCGACCTGTGGTGCGCCGTTTCCTGTGACTCGTCGTTGTGCGCCATCCCCATCCTCCTCGGTTCGATCATGCAGGGCGGACGACTTTCGGAGACCACCCTAAACTGTGAAGTTATAGACGGGTCAAGGCGGCCCTCGGTCCCCCTGATGCCAAACCAAGATCTCCGGAAGCGGATGCCCCGCCAGGCATCACCGCGATGAACTGCTGCTTGTTTCTGCGCCCGTGGTCTCCTACACCAGCGACAGGGGGTTAGGGCTGCCGTGAGGGAAGACCCCTCCGCTCCCGGCTCCCCCGCTGCTGTGGTGAAGATCTCCTAGGACTCGGCAGCATCCTCCAGCAGCCCAAACCGCTCGGCCGCCACCAGCGCCTCCGCCCGATTCATCGCGCCCAGCCGGCCGTACAGGTCACCGAGGCGGCGGAACATCGCTCGTTCGGAGTACCCGTAGCGCTCCGCAAGACTCACCACAGTTGAGCCTCGCGACAGTTCGACGATCCAGGCCACTTCGGTCGGGTCGAGCAGCGGACGATCCCGATGGAACTCCGCGCCGCGACGGGCCAAAGCAGCAGCCGCCTCGGCCGGCAGCATCACCACTCCATCCACGGCTGCTCGCGCCACGGCAGCTATGTATTCCGGATCGCCGTCCCAGGCAACCGCGCCGGCGGCACCATGACTCAGTGCATGGGCGTATGCATCGGGCTCCGTCGGGTCGACCAAGGCCACAACCACGCTATCGGCCTCGTCCACGAGCTCTTCGAGGGCACTGCAATCGTCTCGTGATCGCAGCGGCGCCAGGATGAGATGCCGACCTACGACATCCGACACTGCCTCGACATCGAAACCGGCGTCGGCCAGCGCCGGGATCAGGCCCCGACGGTATGCGGTGGCGGCTTCGAGAACGACAGCGGGAACCGACATGCGCGACAGAACGGTAATCGTCCGTGGCAGTGTTCTGCCAGAGAAACGTCATGAACCGACATCGGTATGGCAGACATTGACTATCACAGGCGTGTTGAAATAACGACGGCACGCCGTAGGGCGTGTCGAGTGATGCCCTCCTCTCGAGGGCCAAGATTCAGAAAGGCAATCGTGGCCACCAAGAAGCCTGCTCGCAAGAAGCCCGCCGCCCCCAAGGGTGGGCAGAAGAGCGGAATGTCGAAGACCCCCCGCAAGAAGTAGGGACGGCTCTTCGACGGCATGGAGCGGGGCGATGGCCCCGCTCCGGCGCGTCCGGAGGGGTTGGGAGCAGCCGCCTGGACCGGCCGGTGGAATCGGCCCGGCCACGCCTATCCCGCCGAGTGACATGGCTCTCGCATGGGCCAGTGTCGCTCAATCTCACCACTACTGCTCTCCCCCCTCAGGGGGGAGTT
>CAZWKX010000074.1:0-2789 GCA_964633975.1 uncultured Acidimicrobiia bacterium | reverse complement strand
ACACGTCTTCACCCTCCTGGTCGACGAGAAAACGAAGCCGACTCTCTTGGCGCTCCGAGGGCGAGGGCTGCGCCTTGGGATCGTGTCCAATACGTGGACCCCGGGCAGCGTCATCTGCGAGCAACTGGCCGAGAGCGGCCTCCTGCCTTACCTGGACTCCGTCATCTCCTCCGCGGACGTGGGTTTGCGGAAGCCTCACCCGGCGATATTCCGTAAGGCCCTGGAAGAGCTGGAGGTCATGCCCGAAGCGGCCGTCTTCGTCGGCGACAGCCTCATCGCCGACGTAAGGGGCGCCCAGGCGCTGGGGATGAGGGGCGTCCTCTGCCGCCAGTACCGTCAGGAGGACCCCCGCGGCCCACACCCGGACGCCCAGGTGCAAGGGCTGAAGGCCTGGCTCGAAGGCGCACCACCCGACCGCATCATCGAGCGGCTGCCTGAGATCATCGACTACGTGGACGGCCTGAACTCGGCGTCGCGCGAGACGTAGACAGCTATTCCCGCGAGAAGACTTTTTCTCCTCGGACGAAGGTCATCGCCACCTCCAGACCCTCGTCCAGCACCACGAGGTCGGCGTCCGCCCCCGCAGCGATGCGCCCCTTCCGCTCCGCCATCCCCAGGACAGCCGCCGGGTTCAGGGTAGCCATGCGCACGGCCTCCTCCAGCCGCAGCGGCAACCAGCGGCCGACGTTGCCGACCATCCGGTCGAGCATTGCGGTGCTGCCCGCCAGCCCGCCGTCGGGCCGGGCGGCCCGTCCGCCTTCCACAACGACCCTCTGACCCTCGGCCTCGAACTCACCGTCGCCCAGCCCCGCGAAGGGCATGCCGTCGCTGACCAGCACCACCCTTTCGGCGCCCTTCGCCCGCAGCAGCAGGTCCGTGGCGCCCGGGTGCACGTGGATGCCGTCGGCGATAAGCTCCGCCATCACGTCGGGCGCGTTGAGGGCGGCGACCAGGCAGCCAGGGTCGCGCTGGTGGAAGGGGCGCAGGGCGTTGAAGACGTGGGTAACGTGGCGGACGCCCCGCTCGAAGGCGCGATGGGCCTCCTCGTACGTCGCGTTGCTGTGGCCAAGGCTGGGAACGGCCCCCACGCGGAGGAGCGCGTCGATGAGGCCATCGGCCCCAGACAGCTCCGGTGCCAGAGTGACGATTCGAAGTTGCCCAGCCGCCGCCTCCAGGTACTCCTCCATCTCGCCCACGTCCGGCATCCGCATCCACTCTCGAGGCTGGGCGCCCGCCCGCTCCGGGCTGATGAAGGGGCCTTCGAAGTTGAACCCGAGGGGCTGGGCGCCGCCCCCTGCGTCGGCCGAGGGTGGGCCCTCACCGGCGACCAGGGGAACGCAGGAGCGCAGCAGGCCGAGCAGCCGCTCGCGAGGCGCGGTGATGGGCGTGATGAGAAAGGAGGTGACCCCCTTCGACACGACCCAGCGGGCGAAGGAGCGCACATCCTGCGGGTCTCCCGCCATGAGCGAGAAGCCGCCGCCCCCGTGGACGTGCACGTCGATGAAGCCCGGCGTCAGCGTCCGGCCCTGGAGGTCGATGACATCGTAGCCCGAGGGCACAGGCTCAGCGGGGCCCACGCCGGCGATGCGGCCGCCGTCGACGAGCACGGTGCCGCCTTCGATGATCTCGAGCGGTGTGACGATGCGGCCGTTGATGAGGGCGAGGCTCATATCGCTAGCCAGCGGCCCTCCGCTGATAGACCCCATAGACGTTGCCGAACGGGTCGGCGAAGCGGAGGGCGCGACCGGGCGGGATGTCGTGCAGGTCGAGGACGATGGTCGCCTTCGACTTGAGCTCTTCCCGCGCCGCCTCGATGTCGTCGACCTCGTACCAGAGGACTGCGTGCTTGTGGGGGCTCTTCACAAGCGTGATGGGCAGCCCGTGGAGGTTGCCGGGCGCCTCGTTCTCAGTGCGGAGCTCAGGCTTGAAGGTGGCGCCGAGGACACGCTCGTAGAAGTCGACGGCCCGGTCGAGGTCAGGGACGTAGATCGCGTACACATCGAAAGCCTTAAGCACGGCTTCGCCTCCCCAGTGCCGCAGCGCGCCGGCGAGCATACGCTCGCGGAAACGGCCGCCACCACGACCCGAAGGCCGTCCTTGACACGGCCTCGCTCTGGGCTATTATAGCCCTACCGGACCCCGGCTTCGCCTGTCCCTTCCGACGACGGCTTCTCGGCCTCCTGTCAGGCGCAGCTCGGAGCACAGGCAAGCCGGACGCATGCCGGATGCACACGATTCGCTGCGAGGCGGTGCGAGGGAAAGATTCGGCGGTCGAGGAGGTATACGACTATGGCGCTCACTGAGGTACAGGAGGGCCTGCGCGAAGAAGTGCGGGCCTTCGTCCGCGACGACGTTCCCCGCCAGCTCATCCTGGACATGGACGCCGAGCGCGTCACCTACCCGCGCGAGTTCCTGGAGGCTGCCGCCAGTCGGGGGCTGCTCGGCCTCCGCTTCCCCGAGGAGTACGGCGGCCGCGGCCTCGGCTGGAGCGAGGAGATCGTGGCGCTCGAGGAGGTGGGCGTGCTCGGGGGCTCGCTCCCCTGCCTTTACTCGCTGGTCAGCATCGTGGGCGAGGCCCTGAACGTGTTCGGCACACCCGAGCAGAAGGAGCGCTGGCTGCGCCCGGCCCTCCAGGCGAAGCTGACGGTGGCGGAGGCGCTGACCGAACCGCGAGGCGGTTCCGATTTCTTCGGGGCGACGACCACTGCCCGCCGCGAGGGTGACGTCTACATCCTGAACGGCCAGAAGCGGTTCATCGTCGGCGCCGAGGGGGCTGACTACTTCCTGGT
>CAZWKX010000073.1:0-2884 GCA_964633975.1 uncultured Acidimicrobiia bacterium | reverse complement strand
GCGTGCCCTCGGGGAACTCGTAGAACCAGAGCCGGTGCCCCTGCCACTCCTCCACCCTCCAGGCCTCGTCGTCGAGCAGCTCCTCGATACTCGGCTCGATGACGATATCGACCTCCCCCGGTTCCGGGATCAGCTCGGCCGGGCGCTCGACTCGCGCCACCACCGGTGCCACCAGCATCCCGGCAGATCGTGTCCTCACCGGTTCGAGCCCGCCGAGCACCTCCACCCGCTCCGGCGGTATGCCGATCTCCTCCCACGCCTCCCGCAGCGCCGCCTCCACCGGGCCGTCGTCGGACGGCTCGATGCTGCCGCCGGGAAACACAACATCCCCGGCGTGGGTCCGCATGTCGTCCGGACGGCGCGTGAGAATGAGCCGAAGCGCATCGGCCTCGTAGAGGGGCACGAGGACCGCCGCCCGCACACCCGCATGGTCCGCCACCGGGGGCAGATCGGCGAGATCCCGCCAACTCGGACTCATGCGTCCATGGTACGGGGATAGGCTGTCGGCATGCTGAGGCTGCTCTCCTCCAGGACGCGCACGACGCCGCGGCTCCTGCTGCGCCCTTTCCGCCGCCGCGACCTGGAGCCACTCGTGGCCGCGGTCCACGACTCGCTCGACGAGCTGAGCCGGTGGCTTCCCTGGGCGCACGCCCGGTACGGCCGCAGCGATGCGCTCCGCTTTATTCGCGACAGCGCCGCCGCATGGGCCGACGGCCGCGCCTACGACTTCGCCATCCGGTCCCGCGACGACAGCGAGACCCACCTGGGCAACATCTCGGTGTGGCACACGTCGCGCCGCGAGCAGGCCGGAGAAGTGGGCTACTGGGTGCGCAGCGACCAGACCGGAGAGGGCATCGCCACAGAGGCGGTCGCCCGGGTGCTGCAGGCTGCGTTTGAGGAGCTACGCCTGCACCGAGTCATCCTGCGGATCGCCTCGGGCAACCGGGCCAGCGAACGTATCGCCGAGAAGCTCAAGTTCGTCCAGGAGGGTCTGCTGCGCAAGGAGGTGCTGATCGGTGGAGAATGGGTCGATCACTCTCTCTGGGCGCTGCTGGACGAGGAGTACCGGGTCGGCAAGATGAGGTACGTGGCGGCGGGATGGCTCAGTAGCGGATAGGGCATGGAGAGGGGCGACCCGGAGGCCGCCCCTCTTGTGCGTCTGATTCCCAGCTTGCGCTAGAAGTCCATCCCTCCTCCACCGCCCGGGGGCATCATGGAAGCCTTCTCATCTTCGGGCTGCTCGGCGACGAGCGCCTCAGTAGTGATCAGAAGCGCGGCGATCGAAGCCGCGTTCTGCAGCGTGCTGCGGGTGACCTTGGCCGGGTCGGTGATCCCGGCCTTCACCAGATCCCCGTACTCGCCCTTCTGGGCGTCGAAGCCGTTGCGGCCCTCGAGGGCACGCACCCGCTCCACGATGACGCCGCCCTCGAAGCCGGCGTTCGCCGCGATCTGGCGCAGCGGCTCTTCGAGCGCCTTGCGCACGATGAGGCGGCCGGTCTTCTCGTCGGCGCTGCCGCCCCGCATCTTGTCGAGGGCGCCCTGGGCACGGAGCAGCGCCACGCCGCCGCCGGGCACGATGCCCTCTTCGACGGCCGCCCGTGTCGCCTGGATGGCATCCTCGATGCGGTGCTTGCGCTCCTTGAGCTCCACCTCGGTGGCGGCGCCGACCTTGATGACGGCAACGCCGCCGGAGAGCTTGGCGAGCCGCTCGCTGAGCTTCTCGCGATCCCAGTCCGAGTCGGAGTTCTCGATCTCGCGCCGGATCTGCTTGATCCGACCCTCGACGTCGCTATGGCTGCCGGCGCCTTCGACGACGGTCGTGTCGTCCTTGGTGACGACCACCTTGCGCGCCTTGCCGAGCATGTCGACGGTGACGTTCTCCAGCTTCAGGCCGACTTCCTCACTTATGACGGTCGCGCCAGAGAGGATGGCGATGTCCTGAAGCATGGCCTTGCGGCGCTCCCCGAAGCCGGGGGCCTTGACCGCCACCGAGGGGAAGGTGCCGCGGATCTTGTTGACGATCAGGGTGGCCAGCGCCTCACCCTCCACGTCCTCGGAGATAACGACCAGGCCCTTTCCGGCCTGCATCACCTTCTCGAGCACGGGCAATAGATCGTGCACGGCGCTGATCTTCTGATTGGCGACGAGGATGTAGGGATCCTCGAGCACGGTCTCCTGGCGATCGGGATCGGTGATGAAGTACGGCGAGATGTAGCCCTTGTCGAACTGCATACCCTCCGTAAAAGTCACATCTACCCCGAAGGTCTGGCTGTCCTCGACGGTGATGACACCCTCGTTGCCGACCTTCGCCATGGCCTCGGCGACCTTCTCGCCGACCACCTCGTCGGCTGCCGAGTTGGACGCCACGTAGGCGATGCCCTCCTTGTCGCTGGCATCGATGGGCTCGGCGGTCTCGCCGATGAACTCGACGACCCGCTCGACGGCCTCCTCGATGCCCCGCTTCAACTCCATGGGGTTGGCGCCGGCGGCCACGTTGCGCAGACCCTCGTGGACCATCGCCTGCGCCAGCACGGTGGCGGTCGTGGTGCCGTCGCCTGCGACGTCGTTGGTCTTAGTGGCGACCTCCTTGGCGAGCTGCGCGCCCATATTCTCCCACGGGTCGTCGAGCTCGATTTCCTTGGCGATGGTGACGCCATCGTTGGTGATGGTGGGAGCGCCCCACTTCTTCTCGAGAACCACGTTGCGGCCCTTGGGGCCAAGTGTGACCTTGACCACGTTGGCCAACTTGTCCACACCGGCCTCGAGGCCACGTCTCGCTTCCTCGTTGAACTTCAGATCCTTTGCTGCCATTGAGTAAGTTCCTCCTCAGGCCTCAGCGGATTACGGCGAGCAGGTCACGCGAAGAAAGCACCAAGTACTCCTC
>CAZWKX010000072.1:0-3463 GCA_964633975.1 uncultured Acidimicrobiia bacterium | reverse complement strand
AGTACGGGGAAGTGATCAGACCGGCGATCCTGTGGAACGATCAGCGTACCGAATCGGAGTGTCAGGAGATACGACGGCGCGTGGGCCTTGATCGACTGATACAGATATCTGGCAACGATGCCCTGGCCGGATTCACCGCCCCCAAGCTGCTCTGGGTTGCCCGGAACGAGCCCGACAGCTGGGCTCGGGTGCGGCACATCCTCCTACCCAAGGACTACGTGCGCTATCGGCTCACCAGTGAATATGCAGTCGACGTCGCTGGTGGCTCGGGGACCATCTTGTTTGATCTCGCCAAGCGAACCTGGTCTGCCGAGCTCCTGAGTGCTCTTGAAATCGACCCGGCGCTGCTCCCGCCTACTTTTGAAGGGCCCGCGGTCACGGGCACTCTTTGCAGTGAGGCAGCCGATGCTACCGGCTTGCGTCCTGGCACGCCGGTGGTGGCAGGAGGCGGAGACCAATCAGCCAACGCTGTCGGGATCGGCGCTGTAACCTCCGGGGTGGTAGCGCTCTCACTGGGCACGTCCGGGGTGGTGTTTGCCACCACCGACGGCCCCACAATCGAAGCCTCGGGGCGGTTGCACTCCTTCTGTCACGCCGTTCCTGGGCGGTGGCACATGATGGGCGTGACACTTTCAGCCGGCGGTAGCCTCCGTTGGTTGCGCGACGCTCTGGCTCCAGGCCGATCGTTTGAAGATCTGGTCAGCGGTGCCGCCGAGATTCCGGCGGGCAGTGAAGGCCTTCTCTTTCTTCCCTATCTGACGGGGGAACGGACTCCTCACGCCGACCCGTTGGCGCGTGGAGCGTTCGTCGGACTGACCGTTCGTCATGACCTTCGCCATCTGACCCGCGCTGTGCTCGAGGGTGTTGCCTTCGCACTACGTGATGGGCTCGACCTGATGACAGGCGCAGGCATGGACAAGCCTGCCCAGATCCGAGCATCAGGCGGGGGCACCCGGAGTCCGCTCTGGCGTCAGATACTTGCCGATGTGCTACAGGCGGAGATCGCCACTGTGGAGATAGAGGAAGGGGCGGCTTACGGGGCCGGTCTGCTGGCCGCGGTCGGTGCCGGCTGGTTTAGCGACGTAGAGACGGCTTGTTCGGAGCTTGTTTCCCTCTGGCCCTCGGCAGCTGTTTCCGCGACGGTCCCCATGTATCAGGAAGCGTATGGCCGCTACCGGAACCTTTACCCGGCGTTGCGTCCCATCTTCCACGCCACACCTGCCACCTAGTGCTGCGAGGCGAGAACCTCGCAATGTCCATGCCTATCCCGATCTAGCCAGCTTCACCCACCGTGACAGTTCCGTCGAACACCTTGACCAGTGGGGCTCCCGACACGTCCGGAGCGATCGTGAAGGTTCCCGCGTGGACAGCGTTAGCCGAGGACGTCCCGACATAGACATTGATCTGCCCCGGCTCGACCGAGTATTCCATTTCGGCGTTGTAGAAACCCAACTGGCCAACCGGTAGGTTGAAAACCACTTCCCGTGAGGCCCCAGCCGGTACCTCAACCCGGACGAACCCCTTCAGCTCCAAGACCGGCCTGGTGACACTGGCGACCGGATCGCGTACATACAACTGAAGCACTTCTTCGCCATCGATTGATCCGGTGTTGGCCACACGGGCGGTCACCGCCACCGAATCGGATACGAGAGCACTGGCTTTGTCCACTGAGAGATCGGCAACCTCAAAAGTCGTATAGCTGAGGCCGTGACCGAAGGGGTAGAGGGGCGAGACTGCGGAGTCCACGTAATCGCCCTTCCAATGGGACCTTCCACCCGAGACCTTGTGTCCGTAGTACACGGGTATCTGTCCCGAGCTCCGAGGATAGGAAATCGGCAGCTTGCCCCCCGGGTTCACCGCCCCAATCAGCACGTCGGCAATGGCCGCGGCACCCTCCTGACCCGGCATCCAGGCCATCATCACTGCTGCGCACCGTTCGTGGACCCAGGGACTTGCTGAGGGTCGCCCGGCAACCAGAACCAGGACGACCGGGGTTCCTGTGCCGATCACTTCGCGGAGCAGTTCCTCTTGGACTCCCGGCAAATCCAGCGAAGCACGATCTCGGCTTTCCCCGCTGGTGCAGTCGTCGGCAAGGCCTGACTTGTCTCCCATCACCATCACCGCAACATCCGAGCGGGCCGCCAAGTCGACAGCTTCGGCAAACCCTTCCTTCGAAACACCGTTCACTTCGCATCCGCGTGCGAAGCTCACTCGCGATCCCAGTCGCTCGCGCAACGCCTCGAAGACTGTCGTGACGCCCTCCAACCCGTATGTCATCTCTGCATCATCAGGGATAGGTATGGGGAATAAGTGGTCCTCGTCTAGGCGGGCCTCCATCAGAGATTCGATGTGGGCTGGATAGGTGTAGTCGCCAAAGAGGTGGCGTGCCTCATGAGCGTTCGGCCCAATGACAGCCACCTTGGAGCTGTCGGCAGGCAACGGGAGCGCCCCGTCGTTCTTGAGCAAGACGATGCTCTTCCTGGCTATCTTTCCCGCCACATCAGCATGAGATGAAGAGCCGACTATCGTCGAGGCCGTGTCGCGGTCGACGTAAGGCCGTTCGAATAGCCCCAGTTCAAATTTGGCCCTGAGAGTCCTCTTCACAGCACGGTCGAGGGCAGGCTCACTGACCATATTCGATTCAAGCGCATCGATCAGCGGAGCCCCATAGCAGTCGGTTCCGGGAAGCTCAACGTCGATTCCAGCCAAGATTGCCAATGACGCTGCCGTGGATGCGTCAGTCGCCATCTGGTGGTATTCCTCGAGCTGACGAATCGAGAAGTAGTCGGCGACGACAAACCCCTCGAAGCCCCATGTGTCGCGAAGCAAACCAGAAAGAAGCTCGCTGTTGGCTGCGCACGGAACACCGTCAAGCTCGTGGTAGCCGTTCATGACAGAACGCAGACCAGCCACCCGAACGGCTGCTTCAAATGGATACAGGTACACCTCCTTGAGCTCTCGCTCTGGGATGTGAGCCGGTGCCCAATTGAGACCCCCCTCAGAAGCGCCGTAGCCCACGAAGTGCTTCCCGGTGGCCACTACTCCATTGGAAAGGTCGGTTCCTTGGAGGCCCTGCACCGCAGCCACACCCATCCGTGCCACCAGATACGGGTCTTCACCGAAGGTCTCTTCGGTTCTGCCCCATCGGGGATCACGGCAGACATCGAGAAGTGGAGACAGGCCCTGGTGTGCACCGATGGCGCGCATTTCGAGCCGGATTGCCTCTCCCATCTCCCGAGCGAGGCCCGGATCCCACGTGCTCGCTACTCCGATCGCCTGGGGAAAGACGGTAGCTTCACGAGCGATCATGCCGGAGCACACCTCTTCGTGGACAATGGCAGGGATACCAAGCCGGGTCTCCTCGACGAGGAACTGCTGAATCTTGTTCGCTAGTGCAGACGCATCCGCGGAGCCGAGGCTGCTTGCTCCCGATACCCTCGTTATCTGGCCGATCCCGCTCGAC
>CAZWKX010000071.1:0-3590 GCA_964633975.1 uncultured Acidimicrobiia bacterium | reverse complement strand
AAGGGGGAGAGTGGGGGGCGGCACCGTGGCAAAAGCACCCCCCTCCCCTCAGCCCTGCAGGCCTCGGGACTCCCCCCTGAAGGGGGAGAGTGGGGGGCGGCACCGTGGCAAAAGCACCCCCCTCCCCTCAGCCCAGCGGGCATCGGGACTCCCCCCCCCCTGGAGAGGGGAGAGCGGGGGAGCAGCACGCAGCAGGCAGCAGGCAGACGGCAGACACCCGCTTCCTGCCTTCAGCACGCCGCATTCTGCATTCTTCCCAAGGCCCTTCTCCCCTATCTACAGCAGCACCTCCAGGCGGACGATGAATCAGAGCGGCCTCTCCCCTAGGAGGTGGAAATGGCGTCTCGCTCCGCGCCAGAGGACCTCAATCTGCATCACATCGCCCGCCAGCAGTTCGACGAGGCCATCCCCTACGCCGAAGACCTCCACGGCTGGAAAGGCGTCTCGGAATGGCTCTTCGAGCCGGAACGAATCGTCAAGGTGACCCTGCCCATCGTCATGGACGACGGCTACGTGCACACCTTCCACGGGTACCGGGTCGTCCACAACACTGTGCGCGGGCCGGGCAAGGGCGGCATCCGCTTCCACCCCAGTGTCGACGAAGACGAGGTCAAGGCCCTGGCCACCTGGATGACCTGGAAATGTGCCATAGTCGACGTGCCCTTCGGCGGCGCCAAGGGCGGTGTGCAATGCGACCCGACCAAGCTGTCCCTCGAGGAGAAGCGCCGCATCACCCGGCGCTTCGTCTCATCGCTGGCCGACAACTTGGGACCCCACACCGACATCCCGGCTCCGGACCTGTACACCGACGCCCAGACCATGGCGTGGATCTACGACACCTACAAGATGATGCACCCCCGTGAGAACTGCCTCGGGGTGGTCACCGGCAAACCCGTCGACATCGGCGGCATCCCCGGCCGCGCCACCGCCACCGCCCAAGGCGCCGCATTTGTCACCGAGCACGCCCTGGAGCTCGGCACCGTGCCCGGCCTCGACGGCGTCAAGGGCCGCACCATCGCCATCCAGGGATTCGGCAACGCCGGGCGCAACGCGGCGCGCATCTTCGCCGACATGGGCGCCGTCATCGTCGGGGTCAGCGACTCCAAAGGCGGCATCTACAGCCCCGACGGCATCGATGTCAAGCCGGTGGAGGCACACAAGGACGAGACCGGCACGGTGCTCGGCGTACCCAACACCAAGGAGCTTCCGCCTAAAGGCCTGCTCGAGGTGCCCTGCGACATCCTGGTGCCCGCCGCCCTCGAGAACCAGATCACCGGCGAAAACGCCGGCCGGGTCAAGGCCAAGGTGATCGTCGAAGCGGCCAACGGGCCCACCACACCGACCGCCGACCGCATCCTCGACAAGGCCGGCATCAAGGTGATCCCGGACATCCTGGCCAACGCCGGAGGCGTGGTGGTCTCCTACTTCGAGTGGGTGCAGAACCTGGAGAACGAGCAGTGGGAAGAGGTCGAGGTCCACAAGCGGCTGCGCACCAAGATGCGCCGAGCCACCGAGATGGTGCTCACCGGGCACACCGGGCTGGTCGAGGAGTTCCCCGCCTACGAGAAGCGCTGGCGCGAGATCATGCCCGACGCCGCTCCGATGCGCTGCCCCGACCTGCGGGTTGCCGCCACCGTCAGCGCGGTGTACAAGTGCAAGTCGGCGACGGAGCAGCGCGGGGTGTGGCCGTAGACAGGACTCAGGGCTCGGAAACCAGATCCCAGTAGGCGGATTCCGGCGGCGGCATGCCGGAGTTCAGACTCTGCAAACCGACTTCGGAACCTTCCGAGGCGCCCTCCGATGCCGGCTCCCCCGGCGGCTTCTCCCAGATGCCGGCGTCCTTCAGCAGCTCGTCGCAAGCCCAGTGGTACCAAGGATCCATACCCCAGTAGATCGAGAAATCGACCAGCCACGCCGCCACCCATGCGTTGGTGTCGGGCCGGTAGGGAGGCTGCGGGTGGACGCCGGCCTCCGTGGAGCGGCCGTCCCAATAGACCAGCCGGTGCTGGAACAGGCCCGTCACCGCCTGGTCCGAGAAGGGCGGTTCGGGAGGGAACGGCGGCGTCACCTGAAACGGGTCCCCCAGGCTCTCGCAGGCCACGATCTGCATGGCGTGCTCGATCTCCTCCTCCAAGCCGAACGCAGTGAACGCCTCCTCCACATAGTCGCGCCACTCCTCGGCGGTCGACTTCTCCCACGGCGAGCCGCGCCAGCCCCGATAGGTCTCGCAGCCGGTCTGTGTGCCGCCGTTGCAGGCGTCGAAGTTGTCGCCCCCGTACAGAAGATCGCCCTCTTCCGCAGCTGTCCCGTCGGCGACCCGGCCGCTGGGCGTGGCCCGGCAGAAGTGGTTGTCCCCTCTCCAGCCGATCTCCACACACTCGCCGCCCCACAGCTCGTCGGCCCCGGCGTTGCCCCGCAGCGTGTCGACTCCGGATCCGCCGTAGAGCAGGTCGTGATGGCCTCGGCCCTCGAGCAGATCGTTCCCGTCGTCACCAAACAGGTAGTCGTCGCCGTTCCCGCCCCACAGCTCGTCGTCTCCCGGTCCACCCTGCAGCTCGTCGTCGCCCGTGCTGCCCATGATCACATCGGCCCCGTCGCCGCCCAGCAGCACGTCGGGACCGCTGTGACCGAAGATCCGATCGTCGTCGGGGCCACCGTCGATGGAGTCCCGGCCTTCCTGGCCCACCAGCCGATCGCGGCCCGGCCCGCCGCTGATGACGTCGTGGCCGATCCCGCCCCTGATGACATCGCCGTCCTCGCCGCCGTCGACGATATCCTGGCCCAAGCCGGCCCTGATGCGGTCCCGGCCGGGCCCGCCGTAGATGGTGTCGGCCCGTGCCAGGCCGCAGATGATGTCGTCGCCCTCGTATCCGTAGATGATGTCCTCCCCGCCGCTGCCCACGATGACGTCGTCGCCCGGCGTGCCCTCGAGCAAGCCGGAACCCCAGATTGTCGCGGTGTGGCCCAAACAGGACGGCGGCGCCTCGTCGGCGGCGGCGCGGGGAACCGAGGCAACAAGCGACGTCAGAAGGAAGATCCCGAGAAGCAGCGCGATGCGGCGCTTGCTGGATGACATGCTTGTTCCGGCCCTCCGGAAGGTAGGACTCCTTTCAGTGTGCCACAGCCCGTGATTTCCGCAGGATCTTCACGGGGAACGCAGAAAGCGGAATGCAGATCGCAGAGAGCAAAACGCAGAGGGCAAAGGACAGAGAACGGGGGGCACATATCCCTCGTCCTCAGGTGATGTGTCGTGGTCCGTGGCCGACGGAGGCGGTGCATTCTTCGCCGTGGGACAAGCACCCCCCTCCCCTCAGCCCTCCGGGCCTCGGGACTCCCCCCTGGAAAAAGAAAAGCGAAAAGACCTCACCGTGGGACAAGCACCCCCCTCCCCTCAGCCCTCCAGGCCTCGGGACTCCCCCCTGAAGGGGGGAGAGTGGGAAGCGCCACTCCTACACACTCCTCCTCCTCAGGGGGAGGTGGACGCTGAGCGCAGCGAGGCGGACGGAGCGGGTGCGTCTCCCAGAGCGGTCCGGGCTGGGACAAGCACCCCCCTCCCCTCAGCCCTCCAGGCCTCGGGACTCCCCCCTGAA
>CAZWKX010000070.1:0-3698 GCA_964633975.1 uncultured Acidimicrobiia bacterium | reverse complement strand
CGGGAGGCTTGTGGTCGAAGGCGCTGACGTACGGGAGATCCCCCGAGGCAGCTACCGTGAAGTACGCCCCTTCGTCGTTCTGCATCGGCTCCCCAAGGAACGGCAACTGGAACAGAACAACCAGCACGACGGCCAGCGCGACAGGGCCATAGACGAGGGCCTTCGTGGCCAGAGAGACGCCGGCCACCGAGGCGGGCTGGGCTGCGGTAGCACTCACGTGTGTAGTATCGGACAGCCAGTGTCGGCGCGGCAGGCTGCCGCCTATTCGGTTGTTGACGGCGTCGGCGGTGTCGTATAACTTTGGAGCGTTCCCCGATCCGTCAGGCACGGTTGCCGGCGCCGCCGTCGCGAGGTGCTCGCTTGTCCTGGCTCGATCGCTACCGCGGCCCCATCCTCCTGGCCCTCACGGCGCTCGTGGCGGTGGGACTCGTCGTCTTCATCCTCCAGCGGCGAGATGGCCCGCGACCGCTGGAGATCCGCTTCGACGCAGCAGGCGACGAAATGGACATCAAGGTCCACGTCACGGGCGCGGTCCTCCGGCCCGGCGTCTACGACCTGCGGGATGGCGACCGGGTCGCGGACGCCCTCGAGGTGGCCGGCGGCCCCAGCGATGACGCCGACCTCGTCACTCTCAACCTCGCCCGCCGCGTCCACGACGAAGACCAGGTCATTGTGCCCCGCCAGGGACAGGCCGTCTCGCAGGTCGCGGGCTCCGCTCAGATGCAGCTGGTGAACATCAACACCGCCCCGGCCGAACTGCTCGACTCTCTGCCGGGCATCGGCGAGGTGTATTCGGGGCGGATCGTCGAGTCGCGCAACCACGACGGACCATTCGAGAACCCCGACGACCTGGTGACCCGTCAGCTCATCCCGCGCTCCACCTACGAGAAGATCAAGGATCTCATAACGGTCGGCCCGTGACGCTGGTCTATCTTGCCGCCGCCTGGCTCCTCGGCATGGTCGCCGCGGCCCTGTGGGACGCGCCGCCGCAGGCTGCGGCCGCGTTCGCCGCCTTCGGGCTGGTCCTGGCGGTCGCCCGCCGACGCCCTCAGCCTCTCGTGCTCGGGCTGCTGGCAGCCGCGCTCTTCGCCGGGGCGGTCTGGCGATACGAGGAGAGCCGCCCTCCTGCCGAACCTACGGGCCTCGCCGTCTACAATGATGGGGAGCCGGTTCGTTTCCGGGCCCTGGTCGTCGAGGAGCCCGAGGTACGCGGGCGAGTGCAGCGGATGCGGCTGGAAGCCCGCGACCTGTGGGAAGAGGCGGCCTGGCGGCCCATCGACGGCGGCGTGCTCCTGCGCCGGGGGGCTGTGCCACGCTACCGCTACGGCGACCTGCTCGAGATCGACGGCAAGCTCAACACGCCACCAGAGCTTCCCGACTTCAACTACCGCGAGTACCTAGCCCGACAGGGCGTCCAGTCGACCATAGACTACCCGCGGACGGAGCGCCTGCAGTCGGGGCAGGGCAATCCGGCAATGGAGCTGGTCCACGCGACCCGCAGGCGCCTCAGCTCCGCCCTTGGCCGCGCCCTCCCCGAACCTCAGGCGTCGCTGGCCCAGGGCATACTGCTGGGGCAGCGCTCCGCGCTGCCCGCCGACCTGGCGGACGACCTCAACGCCACGAACACCTCACACATCGTTGCCATCTCCGGATACAACGTCACCCTCATCGCGGGGCTGGTCGTCGGGGCGCTCGCCTGGCTTACGGGCCGGCGGCAGGCCGCCCTCCTGGCCCTGATCGCCATCGCCTTCTACACCATCCTGACGGGCGCGTCGCCCTCAATCGTGCGGGCCGCGATCATGGGCGGACTGTTCCTGCTCGCCACCATTGCTGGCCGGCCCGGCAGCGCCCTCGCCTCGATCGTGGTGGCGGCGGCTCTCATGACCGCCTGGCAGCCTCTGGCGATCCATGACGTCTCGTTCCAGCTAAGCTTCGCCGCCGTGATCGGCCTCGCCTACCTGGCACCGGAGCTCGAGGCGAGAGCGACCAGCCTCCTCGGCCCGCGTGTCGGCGGCGACGAGGTGCTGAGGCGGGGCTGGCCGAACGTGGCGCTGGACGTCTCAACCGTGACCCTCGCCGCGGTCGCCGCGACTTTGCCCATCATCGCCCTCAACTTCGAGCGTATCTCGCTGGTGGGGCTGCCCGCCAACCTCCTCATCGTGCCCGCCTTTCCCCTCATCTTCACCCTCTCGGCCGTGGCGGCCGTCGTGGGCGCTATAGCGAGCGGGCCGGGGCAGTACGTCGCATGGGCGGCCTGGCTGCCCCTCACGTACATGATCGAGACCGCCCGAGCCCTCGCCGACCTGCCCTTCGCGTCACGGAACGTGCACGGCTTCGGCATGGGGCATGCGGCGGTCTTCTATGCCGCGCTGGGCGCCCTCGCCTGGTGGGTAAGCCGCGAGCGGCCAGGTCAGGCCCAGCTCTCACGCATCTGGGCTGAGCTGTCGACCCGACTGCGCTGGCTGGGCGCGCCGCTCCGGGCCCTGCCCACCGCCTGGCTGGCCGCCGGCCTCGCCTTCGCCGCTGTTCTCGTCTGGTGGGCGGTGCTTTCGGCGCCGGGCGACCGCCTGACCGTCACGGTAATGGACGTCGGCCAGGGCGACGCCATCCTGATCCGCGGGCCGGAAGGCCACAAGGTGCTGGTGGACGGCGGCCCCAGCGGCGACGCCGTCGCCGAGGCTCTCGGCCGCGAGCTGCCCTTCTGGGACCGAAAGCTCCACATGGTGATCCTGACGCACCCTCAGGAGGACCACCTGATGGGGCTGCTGACGGTGCTGGAGCGATATGACGTCGAACAGGTGGTGGCCGGCACAGCCACGTCCGACTCAGCCGTCTTCGCCGAGTGGCGGAATGCTATCGAGGAGAAGCACATACCCTACCACGAGGCCGTCCCGGGGGAATGGATCGACCTCGGCCGAGGCGCCTCGCTTCGAGTGCTGGCGCCGCCGCCGGACCCCCTGGGAGGCGCCGCAGCCGATCTCAACAACAACTCGCTGGTGCTCAGACTCGCCTGGGACGCCGTCAGCTTCCTCCTGCCCGGCGATCTTGAGGCCGAGGGCGAGGCCGCCCTCCTGGACGCCGGCGGCGACCTGCGGTCCACCGTCCTCAAGGTGGCCCACCACGGCGCCGCCACCTCCAGCACCGACTCCTTCCTCGCCGCCGTGCAGCCGCTGGTCGCGGTGATCTCCGTGGGCGAGGATAACCCCTTCCACCAGCCATCGCCGTCGACGCTCGACAGGCTGGGCCGCACCGTGCTCTACCGCACCGACGAGAACGGGCGCGTCCGCCTCTCGAGCGACGGGCAGAGCCTGCGCATCGAGGTCGACCAGAGCGAGCCCATGCTGCCCTCGCCTTCTCAGGGTCGCTAGCTGGGTGGTATACTCCCCGTGCCATAGCTGCCGACTCTCGCCAAGCAGGAGGTAGCGCCTTGTCGCGCGCCGACGGCCGCCGCAACGACGAGATGCGCCCCGTGCGCATCACTCCCAACTACCTGGCCCATGCCGAGGGCTCCGCCCTCATCGAGCTGGGAAATACGGTGGTGCTCTGCGCCGTTTCCGTCGAAGACCGGCTGCCGGCGTTCCTTCGGGGCAGCGGCGGCGGCTGGATCACGGCCGAATACGGCATGCTGCCCCGCTCGACCAAGGAGCGGACGCCGCGCGAGGCCGCCGTCGGGCGCCTGGGCGGTCGCACGCACGAGA
>CAZWKX010000069.1:0-4317 GCA_964633975.1 uncultured Acidimicrobiia bacterium | reverse complement strand
CTTGTTCGCTGGCGGGTCGCCAGCGAACTTTCTTCCGCCGCGATCTCCGCGATTGCTGGCTGGGGTGGGATGATGATGTCGGCGCCCGGGTGGCTGCCACCGAGAACGCGCTGGGGGAGGCCGGATGGAGTTCGTGAAGATGGAGGGCCTCGGCAACGACTTCGTCGTGATCGACGGCCCGGTTTCACCCACCCCTGCCGACGTCGCCGCCTGGTGCGACAGGCGCCGTGGCATCGGGGCCGATGGGGTGCTCGCCGTCACTCCCCGGGGTGGCGCCAGGGTGCAGATGGAGTACTGGAACGCCGACGGCTCCCCGGCCGAGATGTGCGCCAACGGCCTTCGCTGTGTGGCGCGCTACGCGGTGGACAGAGGGCTGGTGGATACGCCGGAGTTCGTCGTGGATACGTCGGCCGGGGAGCGGCCGGTGTCGGTTCGGCCCGACGGCACCGTGCGTGCCCTGGTGGGGACCTTCAGCGAGTCGGGGGCCGCGACCTACGAGCTCGCCGGCTACCGGCTCGATGCCGTGTCGGTGGGCAACCCGCACGCCGTGGCGTTTGTGGACGACTGCTACGCGGTCCCGGTCGAGGCTGTGGGCCCCATCGTGGAGGGCGATGAGCACTTCCCCGAGCGCACCAACGTCGACTTCGCCACCATCGTGTCCTCGGAGCGCATCGATCTTCGGGTCTGGGAGCGCGGGGTCGGTGAGACGCTGGCCTGTGGCACCGGGGCGGCGGCTACTGCGGCGCTGGCCCACCGGCGCGGACTGACAGGGCCGCGGGTCACGGTGGTCCTCCCCGGGGGGCCCCTGATACTGCAGATAGAAGGCGATCAGGTGTGGATGGAAGGACCGGCATCGACGGTGTTCCGAGGCCGGGTCTGATGGAGCGGGCGGTCCTCGTCGCCGCCTGCAGCCGCGTCTCCCAGGAAACCGAGGCATCGCTCGAAGAGCTGGCGCTGCTCGCAGACACCGCCGGGGCCGAGGCGGCGGCGACGGTGGTGCAGCAGCGAAGCCGCTTCGACCCGGCAACGCTGGTGGGCAAGGGCAAGCTCTCCGAGCTGCGGGCCGAGGTGGCGGCCGCAGACGCCGATCTGGTCATCTTCGATAACGAGCTGAGCCCGGCCCAGGAGCGCAATCTGTCGCGCGCCCTCGATGTGCGGGTGCTCGACCGCACCGCGCTGATACTCGACATCTTCGCCCTGCACGCCCACACCGGGGAGGGCAAGGTGCAGGTGGAGCTGGCGCAGCATCGCTACCGGCTGCCCCGGCTGCGGGGAAAGGGCGTGGAGCTGTCCCGCCTGGGCGGCGGCATCGGGACCCGGGGCCCGGGCGAGACCCGGCTCGAAGTCGATCAGCGGCGCATCCGGCGGCGCATCGCCGTGCTCCGCGACGAGCTGGAGAGCTTGGCCCGGTCGCGCCGCATCAAACGCAGTCGCCGCATCCGGCGTCACCTGCCGGTGGTGGCATTGGTCGGATACACCAACGCGGGGAAGTCTGCGCTGCTCAACGCCTTGACCGGGGCCGACGCCGTGGTCGAGGACCGGCTCTTCGCCACGCTCGATCCGACGACCCGGCGTCTGGACCTACCGCAGGGCCGGAGCGTGCTGGTCTCGGACACCGTGGGTTTCGTCCGCAATCTGCCGCACGAGCTGGTCGAAGCATTCAGGTCGACTCTCGAGGAGGCGGCGGAGGCCGATCTGCTGCTGCACGTGGTCGACCTGGCCGCCGCAGACCCGGACCGGCGTATGGGGGTGGTTCGAGGGGTGTTGGGGCAGATCGGTGCGGAGGGCATCCCGGAGGTGATAGTGGGGAACAAGGTCGACATCGCCAACGTGGTGAAGGTGGAGCGCTTCCGGGCGCTATGGCCCGATGCGGTGGTGGTGTCGGCGCTCACCGGAGAAGGGCTGGGAGATCTCGTGCAGCGGCTCGGCGTGGACGCTTTCAGCTCGAGCGTCGATGTCGAGCTGACCGTGCCCTTCTCCCAGGGTCACCTGCTCGGGGTCGTTCGCAGCGCCGGAGACGTGCTTTCGGAGGAATACACCGAAGCGGGCACGCGGCTCAGGGTTCGTATGCCGCGGGGCGAGCTGTACCTCGTCGCTCATCTGCTGGACGGCGAGGCGAGCTAGAGCAGGCTGCGAAAGACTGCGATCACCTTGCCCAGGACGCGGACGTCCTCGGTGAAGACGAGGGGGGCGTAGGCGGGGTTCTCCGAGATGAGGAGAACCCGGTCGTCCTCACGCCGCAGGCGCTTGACCGTGGCTTCGTCGTCGCCGATGAGGGCGGCGACGATTTCGCCGTTCGAGGCCTCGGGCTGGCGGCGCACCACGACCAGGTCCCCGTCGAAGATGCCGGCGTCGATCATGGAATCGCCCCGGACCCGAAGCATGAACACGGGGTCGTTGCCGACGAACTCGGTCGGCAGGGGAAGGATCTTCTCGATGTCCTCGTCGGCGAGGATGGGGGAGCCGGCTGCGATACGGCCTACGAGGGGAACGTCGCGGACTGGGGCCCGGCGCAAGTCGATGACGTCGCGGCCGGGGTCGGTGACCTCGATCGCACGCGGCTTCGAGGGGTCGCGCCGCAGATAACCGGCCTTGACCAACGCCGACAGGTGGCTGTGCACCGTGGACGGGGAGCTGAGCCCGACCGCCTCGCCGATCTCCCGTACGGAGGGCGGGTACCCGCGCTCCTGCACAGTTTCGAGGATGAGGTCGAGGATCTCCCGCTGTCGGGAGCTGATGTCGTCACGGGCCATGAGATGCCTCCAGTGGCGTTCGCGCCGCACGATAACGGTTAAGGGGGCCTGAAGCAAACATATGTTCGACTTGACTGACGAACACACGTTCGATAACCTAGGCTCAACATGCGAACACATGTTCGTGTCACACCTAGGACATAGCGTGTGGCCGTGTCATCCCGGAAGGGTACGGACAGCGGAAGCGAGCTAGGAGGACGGCACCGTGACGATCTCCGTCAGCAGCCAGATACGTGCTGCGGTTCTCCTCACCACCGTCATTCTGGTGGCGGTCCTCCTGCTCGCCACCGCCGTCAGCGCCGCGCTGGTCGGCAGCGAAGCGGAAGCCTACGACGAGTACCTCGTCGTGAGCGGGGACACGCTGTGGGACATCGCAGAGGAGTACACGCCGCCCGGCGACGATGTGCGCACGACGATCTACGGCATCCGTGAGGCCAACGATCTGGCCACCAGCGTGATAATGCCCGGGCAGGTGTTGAGGATTCCCCTGTCCGGATGAGCTGGCGGCGCCGGTGGGCCCGGCGTCGTCGACCTTTCCACGACCGACCTTCGGGTCGGTCGCGTTCCGTTCGGGTAGCCTCGGGGTCTCGATGCGATGTCCCTATTGCGGAGCCGAAGACACCCGGGTCGTCGATAGCCGGCCGGCCGAAGGGGGAGAGACCATTCGGCGTCGGCGCGAGTGCTCGGAGTGCGGCAATCGATTCACGACGTACGAGCGGCGTGAGGCCTCTTTGATGGTGCAGAAGCGCAACGGCTCGGTGGAGCCGTTCATCGCGGCGAAGGTGCTCACCGGCATCTCCCATGCGATAGCGGACCGGCCGGTGGACCGCGCCGTGATCGACGATCTCGTGCGGGAAGTAGAGCTGTACGCTCACGAGATCGGACCGCTGGTGCCGTCGGAAGCCATCGGGAAGAGGGTGTTGGAGGGCCTGCGCCAGATCGACGATATCGCCTATCTCCGTTTTGCCTCGGTGCACAAAGAGTTCGAGGATGCCCGCGACTTCGAGCGGGAGATGGCGGCCCTGGAGGACGACGAGTAGTCGTGGAGATCCTGCTGCGGCGTCTCGATCCCGATCTGCCGGTGCCCAGGTACGCCCACGCCGGGGATGCCGGGGTGGACCTCTACGCTCGGGAGACGGTGCGTCTGGCACCGGGGGAGAGGGCGACCGTGCCGACCGGCGTGGCGGTGGCCATCCCCGAGGGCCACGCCGGGCTAGTGACGCCGCGCAGCGGCCTGGCCCACCGTCAAGGCATCAGCCTGGTCAACGCTCCCGGTGTGGTCGACTCCAGCTACCGGGGTGAGATCAAGGTGGTGCTGGTCAACCTGGGGCAGGAGCCGGTGACCCTGGAACGGGGGGAGCGCATCGCCCAGCTCGTGGTGGTTCAGGTGGCGGAGCAGACTTTCGCCGCGGTCGACGAGCTGCCGAAATCGGGACGCGGGGACGGCGGTTTCGGGTCAACGGGGCGTTGAGTCGGCCGCCGAGGGCCCGTGATATGCTGGATGATCCCGCGGACGTAGCTCAGTTGGTAGAGCGTCACCTTGCCAAGGTGAAGGTCGCCGGTT
>CAZWKX010000068.1:0-4456 GCA_964633975.1 uncultured Acidimicrobiia bacterium | reverse complement strand
TCTCGGGCGCGCCGAGGTCGAGCAGGCGCTTGAGGCGATTGTTGCGGTTGATGACACGGCGGTAGAGGTCGTTCAGGTCGCTGGTGGCGAAGCGGCCGCCGTCGAGCTGCACCATGGGCCGCAGGTCGGGAGGAATAACCGGCACCGCCTCCAGGATCATGGCCCGCGAATCGTTGATGCCGCTGGCGAAGGGGTTGATCACCTTGAGTCGCTTAGTCGCCCGCTGCCTGCGCTGCGCCGATTTCGCTTCGAGATCCTCGATGAGCGTGGCGATCTCGGAGTCGAGATCGAGCCGACCGAGCAAATCCTTCACGGCTTCGGCCCCCATGCCGCCGGCGAAGTAGTCGTCGTAGCGATCCTTGATCTCACGCCACAGCTGCTCCACCTCGATGAGATCCTTCACCTTCATGCCGCGGAAGACATCGAAGGCCTCCTGAACGAGCTCGGCTTCGTAGGTGGCCCGCTCCTCACGATCTCGGATCTCCCGCTCGGCCTCACGCCTGGCGGCAGAGACTTCCTGGGCCTTGGCCCCGGCTTCCTCCATCTGCTTCAGCTCGGTCTCGAGCCTCTCCAAACGCGCATCCCGCCATTCGTCGAACTCGCGGCGGATGATGCCCATCTCCGCATCCAGCTGCTCCTCGAGCTCGGGGAGATCCTTCTGGCGACGCTCCACATCCACGTGCGTGATGAGGTAGGCGGCGAAGTAGATGACCTTCTCCAGGTCCTTTGGAGACATGTCGAGCAGGTAGCCGAGCCGGCTCGGAACCCCCTTGAAGTACCAAATGTGGGTCACGGGGGCGGCGAGCTCGATGTGGCCCATACGCTCGCGACGCACCTTCGACCGGGTGACCTCGACGCCGCAGCGCTCGCAGACGACGCCGCGGAACCGGACGCGCTTGTACTTGCCGCAGTAGCACTCCCAATCGCGCGAGGGGCCAAAGATGCGTTCGTCGAAGAGGCCGTCTTTCTCCGGCTTGAGAGTCCGGTAGTTGATGGTCTCCGGCTTCTTCACCTCGCCGTGCGACCAGGCCCGAATCTGATCGGCGGTCGCCAGGCCGATTCTCAGCTCATCGAAGAACTGGGCCAACGGTGCTCCTTCTTTCGTTCACGTCCGGTCAGTCGCTCCGCTCGGGGCGGGAAATGTCGATGCCGAGAGACTCGGCGGTGCGGAAGGCGTCCTCGTCGAGCTCACGCAGCTCCACCTCCTCGCCTTCGGAGAGCATCTCGACGTTGAGGCACAGGCTCTGCATCTCCTTGATGAGAACCTTGAAGGACTCGGGGATCCCGGGCTCCGGGATGTTCTCTCCCTTGACGATCGCCTCGTAGACCTTCACCCGGCCTCTCACGTCGTCCGACTTGATGGTCAACAGCTCCTGGAGGGCGTATGCGGCCCCGTAGGCCTCAAGCGCCCACACTTCCATCTCCCCGAAGCGCTGACCGCCGAATTGGGCCTTGCCTCCCAGAGGCTGCTGGGTGATCATCGAGTAAGGCCCGGTGGAGCGGGCGTGGATCTTGTCGTCGACCAGGTGCAGCAGCTTCAAGATGTAGATGTAGCCCACGGTGATCGTCTGATCGAAGGGCCCACCGTTGCGACCGTCGTACAACACGGCCTTGCCCGTCTCGTCGACGAGGCGCATGCCGGCCTCGTTGGGCCTGGTGTTCTCGAGCACCGCGTTGATCTCGTCTTCACGGGCGCCGTCGAATACCGGTGTCGCCACCTTCGACCACGGCTCCGCTCCTTCCGCGGCTGGGCCGTCGCCGCTCAACGGTACCCATCCCTGCGCCGCCGCCCACCCGAGGTGAGTCTCGAGGATCTGGCCAAGATTCATACGTGACGGCACGCCGAGCGGCGACAGGATGATGTCCACGGGTGTGCCGTCGGCGAGGAAGGGCATGTCCTCCTCGGGGAGGATCTTGGCGATGACTCCCTTGTTGCCGTGGCGGCCGGCGAGTTTGTCACCTTCGGCGATCTTGCGCTGCTGGGCCACGTAGACCCGAACCAGCTCGTTCATGCCCGGAGGAAGCTCATCGCCGTCTTCGCGACGGAAGACCTTGACCCCGATCGCCTTGCCCGACTCGCCGTGGGGCACCTTGAGCGACATGTCCCGAACCTCGCGGGCCTTCTCCCCGAAGATGGCCCGCAGCAGGCGCTCCTCCGGAGTCAGCTCGGTCTCGCCCTTTGGTGTGACCTTGCCCACCAAGTAGTCGCCCGGACCCACCTCAGCGCCGATGCGGATGATCCCCCTCTCGTCGAGGTCGTGCAGGATCTCCTCGGCGACGTTGGGGATGTCTCGAGTGATCTCCTCGGCCCCCAACTTGGTATCGCGCGCCTCGATCTCGTACTCCTCGATGTGAATCGAAGTGAGCACGTCTTCCTTGACGAGACGCTCGGAGACGACGATGGCGTCCTCGTAGTTGTGGCCGAGCCAGGGCATGAAGGCAACGAGCAGGTTCTTGCCAAGCGCCAGCTCACCGTTCTCGGTGGACGGCCCGTCGGCGAGGACCGTCTCCTTGCGGATCCGGTCACCCTCCTTGACGAGAGGCTTCTGATTGATGCACGTTCCCTGGTTGGACCGGACGAACTTCTTGAGCCTGTGCTCCTGTCGCTTGGCGCCCGAGCGTGTCACTATGGTGTCGCCGGTCACCTCGACCACTTCTCCGTCCTCCCCGGAGACGATCGTGTCCCCCGAGTCGCGAGCGGCTCGCCTTTCGACGCCCGTGCCGACGAGAGGCCCCTCGGAGCGCAACAGCGGAACCGCCTGCCGCTGCATGTTCGATCCCATGAGAGCCCTGTTAGCGTCGTCGTGCTCGAGGAACGGAATGAGCGCCGTGGCCACCGAAACGAGCTGCTTCGGAGACACATCCATGTAGTCGACCTGGGAGGGCAGCACGTAGTCGACCTCTCCGCCGTCGCGCCGCACCAGCACCCGCCTGTTGGCGAAGGAACCGTCTTCCTTGAGCGGCGCGTTTGCCTGGGCGATGACGTGCCGCTCCTCCTCGGTGGCGGTCAGATAATCGATCTCCGACGTGACCCGGCCCTTCTCCACCCGCCGGTACGGTGTCTCGATGAATCCAAACCGGTTCACCTTGCCGTAGGTGGCCAGGGAGCCGATGAGTCCGATGTTGGGTCCCTCCGGCGTCTCGATCGGGCACATGCGGCCGTAGTGGGAAGCGTGCACGTCCCGCACCTCGAAGCCAGCACGCTCACGGGAGAGGCCGCCCGGGCCGAGAGCGGAGAGCCTTCTGCGATGGGTGAGGCCGGCCAGGGGGTTCGGCTGATCCATGAACTGGCTCAACTGGCTGGTGCCAAAGAACTCCTTGATCGAAGCCACCACCGGCCGGATGTTGATGAGGCTCTGTGGAGTGATCGATTCGGGATCCTGGGTGGTCATGCGCTCCCGCACGACCCTCTCGAGCCGGGTCAGGCCGACACGAATCTGGTTCTGGATCAGCTCGCCGACCGTGCGCACGCGGCGGTTGCCGAAGTGATCGATGTCGTCGGTTCGATGGTCGGCCGTGCCCGCGTGCAGGCGCACCAGGTAACGGATGGTGTCGAGGATGTCGTCCTTGGACAAGAGCCCCAGGTTCTCTTCACGGTACGCCTCCAGGTGGGCCGGGTCGAGGCCGCCGCGCCCGAATTTCTGGGCCAGCTTGTACCGCCCAACCCGGGTCAGGTCATAGCGCTTCGGGTTGTAGAAAAGCGTGTTGATGAGACCCCGAGCAGACTCGACGGTGGTCAGCTCGCCGGGCCGCAGCTTGCGGTAGAGGTCGAGCAGAGCGTCATCGCGTTCGACCGTCGTGTCCTTCTCCAGCGTGTTGCGGATCGACTCGGCCCCATCGAAGAGCTCGAGCATCTCCTCGTCGCTCTGGGCGAAGTCCAATGCACGCAGGAAGGTGGTGATGTACTGACGGCGCTTGCGGTCCACCCGCACGCCGACGGTGTCCTTCTTGTCGATGTCGAACTCGAGCCAAGCCCCCCGCCCCGGGATGATCTTCGCGGTGAAGATGTCGCGGTCGCTCGTCTTGTCGACGCTCTGGTCGAAATAGACACCGGGCGAGCGAACCAGCTGGCTGACCACGACGCGCTCGGTGCCGTTGATGATGAAGGTCCCGTTCGGCGTCATCATGGGGAAGTCCCCGAGAAAAACCTGCTGCTCCTTGATCTCACCCGTCTGGCGGTTCATGAAGCGCGCGGTGACGAACAGCGGCCGTGAGTAGTTGGTGTCCCGCTCCTTGGCCTCTTCGATCGTCATCGTCGGCTCTTCGAACCGGTGATCGGTGAGCTCGAGAGCGAGCGTGCCGGTGAAGTCCTCGATCGGAGAGATCTCCTCGAAGATCTCTCTCAAGCCGCGTTCGAGGAACCAGTCGAAGGAATCGTGTTGTACAGCGAGAAGATCGGGCAGCGGGAGGACTTCGGGGATCTTTGCGAACGACAGACGCTCGGTGCGCGCACGAG
>CAZWKX010000067.1:0-4687 GCA_964633975.1 uncultured Acidimicrobiia bacterium | reverse complement strand
AGGGTCTCGGCGCCGGAGGCCTGATGGTGATGGCGCTGACGATCATCGGGGACATTCTCTCTCCGAGGGAACGCGGCCGCTACCAGGGCTACACGGGATCGGTATTCGCCGTCTCCAGCGTCGCCGGGCCGCTGATCGGCGGATTCTTCACCGACCACCTCACCTGGCGCTGGGTCTTCTTCATCAACCTCCCCATCGGGATCCTGGCGCTCATCGTCACCACCTCGGCGCTCAACCTTCCCTTCGCCCGCCAACGGCACCGCGTCGACTACCCCGGAGCCGGGATCCTGGTGGCCGCCGTCTCGGCAATCCTGCTGTTCACCGTCTGGGGCGGCAGCGAGTACCCGTGGAGCTCGCCGCAGATCGTCGGCCTGGCACTCGCCGGCGCCGCCCTCACCGGCCTGTTCCTGTTCCAAGAACGCCGGGCCGCCGAGCCCATCCTGCCGCTGCGGCTGTTCCGCAACCGCGTATACACCCTCACCGGTGCCGGAGGGTTCATCGTCGGGCTCTCCATGTTCGGAGGCGTCATCTTCCTGCCGCTGTTCCTCCAGGTGGTGACCGGGGCCACCGCCACCAACTCCGGGCTGCTCATCCTGCCGCTGATGGTGGGGATCTTCAGCGCCTCGATCACCACCGGCCAGCTCATTACCCGAACCGGCCGCTACTGGCGCTACCCGGTGGCCGGGACCGTGGTGACGACGATCGCCCTGCTGCTGCTTTCCCGCATGGACGCACAGACGACGCGGCTGCTCTCCTCTGGCTTCATGCTGCTGCTAGGCCTGGGGATCGGCATGATGATGCAGGTACTGGTCATCGCCGTGCAGAACGCCGTCGAGTACCGGGACCTCGGGGTGGCCACCTCCACCAACGCCTTCTTTCGGTCCCTGGGCGGCGCCTTCGGCACGGCCATCTTCGGCGCCATCCTCACCGCCCGGCTCAACCACCTCCTCCCCCAGCTACTCCCCACCGGAGCCGCCGGGATCGACCCTTCGCTCCTCATGGGCAGCCCCGAGCAGATCCGGGCGTTGTCCCCCGACGTTCAGGCCGCAGTAGTCGAGGCCTTCTCCAGGGCCGTCTCATCGGTGTTCCTCTGGGCGGTGCCGTTCGCCGTCATCGGCTTCTTCGTGATGGTGTTCATCCCGGAACTCCCCCTGCGCGACACCGCCTACGTCGGCAACACGGACCCGCCCCCCGAAGCCGGCACCCAGGGCGCCGCGGCCGCAGACGGCGGAGACTGATTTTGTCCCGGCCGCCGTAGAATCAACAGCGGGCGGAGGGGAGGGAACTCACGGCGGCGCGGGTCAGCCCGTTTGGAGCATCGACGCGGCGAGCTGCGCAGACCGAAACAGCACCCGGGTCCGGCCGTCGTTGACCACCACCATGGCGGTGCGCTCACGGTCGGCGTCGATAAGGGCGGAGGCCGCCCACATCGTGTTTGACCCCTGCATGCCGTAGGAGAGCCCTTTGCCGACGGCCCTCCCCCACCCCATCGCCATAGGTGTACCTCTGCCCGTAGGGAGGGCAAGAAGGTGCTCGACCGTTGCCGGCTGGAGCAGGGGCCGGCCTTGGTTGAGGAATACTCGCTGGAACTCGGCCCAGTCGGCCAGCGTGAGATGGAGCCGGCCCGCCGGCGTCATCACCTCCGGGTTGTCGCTGCGCGGCCTCTCTGGATCCGCGGGTGACCCCCTGCGGACGAGGAAGCTCCCCAGTCCGAGCCTGCGACGGTGGCCCCAGATGTCGGGCGGCGGCCCGAAGCCCACCGAGGTGATACCGAGCGGCTCGAAAACGTGAGTCCGGAGGGCGTCTTCAAACAGCATGCCGGTGATGCGATCGATGGCGGCGCCGACGACGATGTAGCCGAGGTTCGAGTAACGGAAGGCTCCGCGGCGACGCGGCGGTCGCGACAGGGCGGAGACGACCGCACGGCTGCGCTGCTCCGTCACCGGGCTGGTGTCCTTCCAGGCAGCCAGCATCTCGGCCCGGCTCAAGTTGGCCCTCATGCCCGATCGACAGAGGAGCACGTCGTCGATGGTGGGCACCGACCAGCCGCTATCGAGCCACCGGGACAGATCGGGGAATAGACCCCGGATGGGAACGCCCCATTCGGCGTCGCCCCGCTCCACCAGCCGTGCGTACAGAACCGCGGTGATGGCCTTGGCGCACGACCCGATGTGCCATTGGTCGTCAACGGTGACTGGACTCGGATGACCACGTCGGCGGGTGCCGACCACGTCGATGGTGAGATCGCCGTCGCGTGTGACAACGCCGCCGCCGACCGCTGACACGCGGCAGCGGTCGTGAAAGTGCTGGAGCAGCGACCGCAGGTGAGTTCCTGAGTCCGTCATGTTCCTCCCTTCCCCACCACCGGGTGCGCAGTCAATTCCGATCCCGGCTGAAACGCAGCTCGATCATCGCCCCGCGGCGCCGTCCCGGCCGCTTCGCGGTGAACCGCTTGTGCACCGCCTGTTTCGATACCCCGAGGCGCTTCACCGGAAATCACCCTTCGCAGTAGATGCGCCGGTCGTCCCAGCCTTCGATGGTGGGGTCGTGGGCCACAAAATCCAACGTGCCCCAGCTGTCGGTGATGCCGTCCCAGGTGCAGTCTGCGTCGCCCTGCCAGTCCGTCATGCGGGGCGAATTAGACACGTTCCCGTAAACCACCAACTCGCCCTGCACATCGAGTCCCTCGACGAGGTAATTGACCTGAGCGCCGGTGACGGTGTTGTCGGCCAGGGTAAATGTCGATCCGGGCGCCACGTAGCCCCAGACGCGGCAGGGCCGGCCGGGGTCACAGAAAGTCCACCCCGGTGGTGGTGATAGTGATGAGCAGGCTCCAACCTGTCCGACTACCGACGCCGGGGCGTTCTGTGCGCAGCCGGCGCTCCACATATGGGCACCGATGTCGATACCTGTGTGGATCCCCCCACAGGTGGTGTCGGCCTCGTTGATGACCTGGTTGCCGACGACCTCGATGCCGGAGACCAGGCCGTAGCCGTACGGATGTACGGCGATGCCGGCAAACATGCCATGGTTGCCCGGAGTTGCCATGACCGTGTTCCCGGAGATGACGGTGTCCCTGCCGCCGAAGGTCACGATTCCGATGTCGGATGCATCCCTGATCACGTTGTTGCTGATCACGTTGGCGGGCCCCAAGAACGTGATTCCGTCGGACCACGCGTGCAGAGCTTCGTCGGGATCAGTCGGCTCACAACCGGGGCCATGGACGTGGTCACCGGCGGTGTCGATCGTGACCGAGTCGATCACCCCGGCGGCTCCACTGAATGCGAGCATCGTGCCGCACTCGCCGTTCGTGAGTGATATATCACGAACCACGAGACCGGTGCTCCACCTCTCCGGATTCCCGATGTAGTCCTGTTCCGGGTCCTCGCCGTCCGTCGCGCCGGACATGGCGAGCCCTCCGGGGCTGCACCATGGATCGTCGAACACGGTGCACTCGGGGAGCCATGATCCCCAGTTGTCATCGATGCCGTTACCGATGTTGTCCGATCCGTAACACTTGCGCTCGGCGCGATTGCTGTCGAGGTCGAGGTGGCTGACGGTGATGTCATCGATGTTGCCGGCGTCGCCGATCCCCGAGCGGGCGTAGAGCTGCACAACAAAACCCGCCAGGTCGGGCGCGGCGGTGAGCAGCGCGTGGTTGTCGGGATCGGTGGAGGTGAACGTGATGCCGCTCTTCGAGGAGGTCCTCACCAAGATGACCGTCTTGTCAATGATGTAGCCCCGATAGTCGGGGTTGTCTACTCCAGACGTGAAGAGCACCGTGTCGCCGTTGCAGGCCTGGTCCATACAGGCCTGGATGGCGTCGGAGTCGGGCCGGTCGTCAAACGGATTGGCTCCGCAGGAGTCGACGTTGATGACCTGAGATGCGGATGCAGGCGCAATGAGAGTGACGGTGACGCGCCGGATCGTCTCGGCGCCGTCGGCACCATCGGCAATCCGGAAATCGCCCCCGTTGTCTCGATTGGCGAAGTAAGCATCGCAAAGGGAAAAGACGGCCGTCTGGAATGTTCCGGTGTCGGTCTTGACAACAACACCTGTGCCTTTGAAGGTCCCGTCCCCGCTGTAGCCGCCGCTGACGGCGTCGTACTGGATATTGAACGCGTCGGTGCCCTCATCGAGGTACTCGATCTCGATACGGATCCGCGACGTTGGCCGCCCGGCGTAGATGAGATCGTTGGTCACCGAGAACTGCAGGTAGAGATCGGCGGTGCCGTTGCCGTCTGTTGTAGCAAGGACTGCTCCGTTGCCGGAACGTACCGCCTGTTCCTCTGCGTCGCCGACCGACACCACCTCGAAGTCGAAATCGCCGCCACGATCGATGGTGATGCCGCCGTCCTGCCCGCCGGCGTCGTAGACCGCCGTGGTCACGGCCTCGGACGTTGTGGTCGCCTGTGACGTCGTGGCCGCCGGCGAGGTCGAGGTCGACGACGCCGCCGTGGTCGACGTAGTGCTCGTCGGTGTGGTGCAGGCGGCCAGCAGAGCGGCGAGAAGCAGCGCGGCAATCAACCCGGGCCGCCGCATCATCCACCTCCCATGCCGGACCGCGCAAAGATGAAATGCCGCATGCGTGCCCGCACCCCCTCAGTCGGGACTCTCCTATAGCCAGGGTACATGCTGGTCCTGTCTCGGTGCCGGGAGGTCCGGGTGTTCCGAGGCAGCACCGGCA
>CAZWKX010000066.1:2115-5050 GCA_964633975.1 uncultured Acidimicrobiia bacterium | reverse complement strand
CGATGGCCTGGCGGGTGATCTCGTGGAAGACCATCCGGTGCACCGGGATCCTGGGGCTGAGCACCTCGGTCAGATGCCAGGCGATGGACTCCCCCTCCCGATCCTCGTCCGTTGCCAGGTAGAGCTCGTCGGCGTCACCCAGCAGGCGGCGCAGCTTGGTGATCTGACCCTTCTTCTCCTTGGGCACCACGTAGAGGGCCTTGAAGTCGTTGGCGGTGTCGACCCCGAGCCGAGCCCACTCCACGTCCTTGTAGCTGGAGGGAACGTCGGCGGCGTTGCGGGGCAGATCGCGCACGTGGCCAACCGACGACTCGACGACATAATCGCCGCTCAGGAACCCGGCAATGGTCCGTGCCTTGGCCGGAGATTCGACAATAACGAGCTTCATGGTGGCCTCCGGCGGCGCCGACCGCCGTGATCGAAGCTGGGGACGCCACAGACATTTACGTGCCCGGCCGCGCTATGTCAAGACGTTTCTCCGGTTCCGGGTCGGGGTCACCGTCCCCGTCGAGCCTCGACGAGGCCCTCCCCCAGCCGCTCGGCGACCGCCTGCCAGGTGTACTCGGCGAGCACACGCTCTCGCCCGGCGCGGCCCATTCGGCGGGCCCGCTCCGGTCTGTCCAACAGCAGGCGCAGGCCCTCTTCGAGGGCGGCATCGTCGGCCACGATGAACCCGGTGACGCCGGGCAGCACCGTCTCCGGGGCGCCCCCCGAGCTGCCCGCCAGGACGGGCAGGCCGGTCGCCGACGCCTCCAGGAACACGAGGCCGAGCCCTTCGACCTCGAGGCCGAACCAGCGGGAGCGGCACGGCATGGCGAACAGCGTCATGTCGCGGTACAGCGACGGCAGCCCCTCCCACGGCACGGCCACCTCGAACCGGGTCGGCACCTCGAGCCGGGCGGCGAGACGACGAAGACGCTGCTCGTCCCGGCCCTTGCCGACGAGCAGCAGGGCCGCTTCGTAGCCCTCGGAGCGAAGCCGCGCCAACGTGCGCAGCACCCGCCGCTGCCCTTTTCGAGGCACAAAACGGCTCACGCAGCCCACAAGCGGGCGGTCGGGAAACGAAGAAGCGGGAGAGAAGGCGCCTTCGACGGCGCCGCCCAGGTAGCGGACCGGCCGCTTCGCCAGCCGCTCCACCCGTCCGCAGGTGTAGTGGGACAGCCCAAAGACGACGTCGGCTCGCCGCAAGGCTCTGCGCAGCAGCTGGCGAGTCACCGGCAAGGCGCCGGGGATGATGACCTCGGCGCCGTAGCAGATCACGCCGTAGGGAACCCCGGTCGCCCGGCGCAGAGCCGGTCCCATCAGCGCCAGGGGATGGGGCGCCCCGAACAGCACCACGTCGGGCTGGTGCTCGGCTACCTGCCCCTCCACCCAGCGGCGCACCCGCCTGGTCGGCCAGAGGAACGGCCGGTCGGCTCGCACCACCCTGGGGTCGCTGTCATCGTCGGCGGGGGCGAGCACCCGCACCTCTCCGTCGTAAGCGGCCATCAAGTTGCCCAGGTACTGCTGGATTCCTCCCGGCTTCGGCGGATAGTCGTTGGTGACGAGGAGCAGGCGCACGGCGCCCTCAGGCTACGCCGAGGTTGTAGTCGACGAGCACCGAGCGTTCGGTATAGGCGCGCAGGTGAGACACCGAGGCGTTGCCGGGGCCGGCGAGACGCCGGCGGGTGCCGTGATCAAGGCCGACGACGCGGCCGACGAAGCCGCGGATAACCCCTCCGTGGGATACCACGGCCACCCTGCCTCCCATGTGAGCGGCGGCGATCTCGGCTATTGCAGCGCCGAGGCGCTGCACCGCGGCGACGAAGGTCTCGCCGCTGTCGCCCCGCGGCACGTCCACGTGCTCGTCACGAAAGGCCGACCAGCCCTCGGGATCACGAGCCGCGATCTCTTCCGGAGTGAGGTTCTCCCAGCTCCCGAATGCGATCTCGTGTAGATCGGGACGCACCGTCACACCGATGCCGTGTCTCGCCGCGAACGCCTCGGCGGTGAGGCGGGCCCGCTGCAGATGGGAGGTGTAGACGTGATCCACCGGGCCGTACCAGTCGGCCAGCTCGGCGCCCTGACGCCGGCCCTGATCGGTGAGCGGACCGTCGGTGAGTCCTTGCCATCGCTCCTCCACATTGGCCTCCGACTCCCCGTGCCTCATCAGAGCGACGAGGGTGCTGCTCTCCTCGGCGGGCGGGCATGTCTCCAGGTGGGTGGCGTCGTTTAGCACCCGGAGCTGCGGCGATTCGTCGAAGGTGACGACCGTCACCGAGGTGTTGCGAACGTGCTCCATAGGCCAAGGGCGGCCGCGCCGGCGAAAGCCGAGCAGCTCTGAGACCACGGCGTGCACCACACCGCCGTGAGTGACGACCAGGGCGCGTCCACCCTCCTCGAGCCGGGCCAGCAGTGCGGCCAGCGCCGTGTCGACACGCGCGCAGAACCCCTGCCAGGTCTCCGCCCCTCCGAGCCGCACTTCGTCGCCTCGCATTAGGGCGGCCATCTCCTCAGGGTGGCTCATCGCCACCTCCTCCCGGGAAAGGCCCTCCCACCGGCCCACGTCGATCTCGCGCCAAGCCGGGTCCGACTCTGCGCTGAAACCCGCTCCTCCCGCCGCCGTCGAGGAGGCACGGCGCAGATCCGAGGCCACCACGATGTCGTACGAGTGGCCGTCGAGCCGCCGCCCGAGGGCTTCCGCCTCGAAAAGCCCCCGTTCGCTGAGCTCATCGTCGCTGTGGCCCTGCCACACGCCGGCCGCGTTGGCCGCAGTCTGAGCGTGGCGCACAAAGGTGATTTCGATCATGGGATCCTGCATTCTGCGGTGCGGCAGGGTAGAGCAGCAAGAGTGCAGAGTTCAGATATCAGCGTTGGCTCATCGCATCGTCTGGTCTCTGGACTCTGAAACCTCTCCCACTCATCGAACGCCCCGGCGAGATCAGGGGCCCCGAGG
>CAZWKX010000066.1:0-2015 GCA_964633975.1 uncultured Acidimicrobiia bacterium | reverse complement strand
CAGGGGCCCCGAGGCGCTCCTGACGCCACCGTCCCGTGGGCCAACGTGCGGGAATGTCACCAGAAGATGAGGGGAAACAATCTACCGATGGGCGACCGAGATCTGCTCAGGTTGTTCCCCAGGGACCGGTGGCCCACTGTGGTCGGGTCGGCTGCCGGGCGTCTGGCTTTCGGTGGCAGGTTCCGTTTGAGGTTTCCTCACACCTTTTCCGGCCTTGAACCGCTCGACCGCCCGTCTCGCCAGGCGAACCTCGTCGTCAGAGAGGGGAATCGACCGGACCTGGCCGAGCCAACTGTCAATGTCGTTTCCGAGTCCGACCAAGACACCATCAATCGTGACGGTGGAGGCACCTGTGATGTTTCTTCCCCACAACACGAGCACTGGACGTACTTCTGTGCGCACACCGCCGGCAAACATCAGCGACCTGAAGGTCCGGGCCTGCCGACTTGTCTGGCCGACTAGCTGGTCCATCCACCGCACGGGTCGATGGCGAGTATCTTCGATCGACGCACTCGTGACCGTCCAATCCTCGTTGCGAAGCTTGGTTTCCACCGCAACCGCGCCTTTAGATCCGATCAGCACATGGTCGATGTTCCTGCCCTCGAATTCGAGGTCGTGGAACACGAACCAGCCGTCCTTGCGGAGTCGATTCAGAGCGCTCGCAGTCCAGGATTCGGCTTCAAGACCTTCGCGATAGGAACGGGAGCCATCCATCCCCACCAGGGTGATGACCATCGCGACCGCCGTCGCAACCCCAGCACCCAGGATGAAGGCCGTCACCAAGCCAGGCTCGATCCACCGATTGAACAGGTTCTCGAACCAGGCCAGAGCAACCGACACGGCAATCACGAAGCATGCGAATAGCGCCAGAAACCACCAGTACCGGCGTAAGAAACGACGGCGAAGGTCCCGGATGGTTCGTTGCGCGTAACCGCCGTTGGCTGCCATCTCGTGAACATCGGCTGCGATCGATTCGAAGTTGATCGACAACCCAACGCGGTTCCCCCACTATCGGCCACTATCACGTCACCCGATCGGACCGAGGCTGAACGCGATCGCGGGGTTGGCCAACTCTCGACAGGGGTCCCGAGGGGCCTCAGACGCGGGATGTCGTTGGCCGGTGACGGCGAGCAACGCACCGCTCTCGTGTCACCCCACCTTCCACACCCGGACCGTTCCGTCGTCGCCGGCAGAGGCGATGAGGCGACCATCGGGAGAGAACGAACACGCACAAACGGGAGCAGTATGGCCTTCTAGGACTCCGCGCGCGTTGCCTGTTGTCGCATCCCAGACCCGAACCGTCTGGTCTCCGCTCGCTGAGACGATGAGGCGACCATCTGGGGAGAACGCCAGTGCGAGGACGAAGTTTGTGTGACCTTCCAGGACTCCGCGCTCGTGGCCGGTCGTGGAGTCCCATACTCGGAGCGTCTTGTCGTCACTGGCTGAGGCGATGAGGCGACCATCGGGAGAGAACGAACACGCTCTCACCAGAGCGGTGTGGCCTTCCAGGACATGGAGTACACCACCCGTGGTGGCGTCCCATACCCGCACCGTCTTGTCTTCACTGGCTGAGGCGACGAGGCGACCATCGGGAGAGAACTGACACTCCCAGACCACTTTCTTGTGGCCCTTGAGGGGGTGAATGCAGCGGCCGGTCCTGACATCCCAGATCCCCAGCTCCTTCCCCCGTGCCCAGACGAGAAGGTGACTATCAGGCGAGAACGCACAGGCGTAGGTGCTCTGGGCCAACCCCCCCTTGGTCTTCAGATTGTGCACGAACTGGCCCGTGTCCGTGGCCCACACGTTCACGGAGCCGTTCGATCGCAGAGCGGCGATAAGACGGCCATCGGGCGAGAACATGCAGCGGTTGGCAAACCCGTCGAACGTCTTCTCCCTCAGGACATGCAGCAAGTCTCCGGTTGCTGTCTCGTACACACGAACCACGCCACTCCAGTCACCAGCGGCGATAAGACGGCCATCGGGTGAGAACCGGGCCACAACTTGGCCCTTGAATT
>CAZWKX010000065.1:0-5504 GCA_964633975.1 uncultured Acidimicrobiia bacterium | reverse complement strand
CAGGGGCACGGCCACCATGCCCAGGCCGAGCAGCGTGACCCGGCCGAGACGGCCCTCGGGGATAGCCCGGTCGATGAGGTCCCGCATCAGGAGTGGCGGCAGCAGGGACGCCAGCGATGTCAGCACGATGGTGGCCAGCACCACCACCAGGAAGCCTCGATAGGGGCGGGCATGGCGCAGCACTCGGCGCAGAAGGCGCCGGTCGAGCGCGGGGCGGTCCTGCTCCTCGTCGTATTGCAGATACGACCGCCAGCCGCCGCCGTGACCGCCGCCGTGGATGATGTTCGTCCTCCGGGTCAGCGCCAGGGTATCGCCCGAACTCGCCCAGCCCGGCGCTCTCACCCTCCGGTTGCCGGCAGGAACCGAGATCGTTTCACCACCCGGCGTCTCCTGTATCGACGAAGACGGTTTGCCCCCTGCCACCTCCCCCTACAGGAATCCCTTACCACTGTGAAAACGACGGCGGGGCGGACTCCGATCCCACCTGGATAACGTGACCCTGGCCTGGGCCAGCGTCACTCAATGTCACCATTCCCATTCTCCTCCCTCAGGGGGGAGTCCCGAAGCCCGCAGGGCTGAGGGGAGGGGGGTGCTTGTCCCACCGTGGGAAACGCACCCCCTCCGTCTGCCTCGCTTCACTCGGCGTCCACCTCCCCCTGAGGGGGAGGAGCGTTTGTGGGCCACTCCTGTGAGGTAGCCCTCGCCTGGCAGCCGCCTACTAAGCACACCCCTTGCGGTGCCACGGCCGCCTGGGACTAGAGATTGTGGCCGCCATTGTTGGCCCCTGTGCCAGGTGTAAGGGGAATGATCCCGGCTGCTGACGTTCGAGAGTCACCTGCGTACAGGGCGTCCCACCAGGCAACCCCCCGGCGGATGAACTCATCAAGATCGATGGGCCTGCCATGACGGTCGAGTGTCAAGAGCTCATCGAACCATATTCGGAGGTCAAGGATTCGGTCGGGTAGGTGTGATTCTTTGAAGAGGTGGATGTAGTGAGTACGTCCGGTCTCCGAGAACTCTTTGTCGAGGCTGGGGTGCGCTTCCCAGAAGCCCCAGTTCTTGGTATCAGCATCGATGTAGTCCCACCCATATAGCTGAGTTGGCCCGAAACTGCGAACCACTTCGCTGAGGGTCTCCAGATCGATCGGTTCTGCGGTCGCGTCAATGTCGTTCCATGCCGAGGCTCGCAGCGCCGCCACTACTCGACCGATTGGCGTCAGAGAGAGTTCTACGGTCGGGTACGCCGGCTCGTCCGTAGTTGGGTCCCAGCTCAACACCGCAAGCTTCACATCAGCCCTAGACCCATCGACGGCGACTTGTACGTCGACGAAAGCGGCTTCGTTAAGGGCAACCCCTAGACCCCCCTTCTGATCGTTCGACAGACGAGGCACTACCCGAGCATATAGGCAGCAGCCATCAGCGCACAGCTCGGCCGATCCCGAATCGCACATGAGATGTTGCCACCACCGAGACTGCCCCAGCCGATGAGGCCACGCTCCCCTGGGGTGCTACTTGCCAAGTACACCCCCTCCCCCTGTGCCATTGGTACGACAAGCGGCCGCCGGGGCGTCTGATGGGCGACCGATGAATCGACGGGTTCGCGATTCGCGGTTGCTGGCAATAGAGGGCCTGTGAGCGGATGCTAGGTTCGCCGGCATGAAGCCGGGGCGGGTACCGATCATCCAGATGCAGCGTCACAGGCTGAGCGTGCCCCTGATTGCCGGCTTCCTCGCTGGTTGCCTCTTCCTATGGGTTGGAGCGACCGGGGCTCTAATCGGATCTGAATCATCCTTCGGAATCCCCGCGGTGGTACAGCGGTCGCTCCTCACCGCTTGTGGAACTATCTTCGTCGTCGCCATCGCCCTGCTGGTCCTCTCCAACGTCGTACAGAACCGGGCAATCCTTGTCGGCACAAGCCGCGGGCTACAGGTGATCTATCCCCTGGGCTTGCACCGGTTGATGTCACGTAGCCGCTTGGAGGGACCTCTTCGGCGGGTAACCCTAAGAGTGTTGAAGCAGACCTCTGGCAGCCGGCTCCAGCCGCCACTCTCCTACCTGAGAATCACAGCCCTCGAAGGAACACTCAACTTCTCATTCGCAACCAGAGCGGTGAATACGGACTTCCGGGAGCGATTCGCCGACTGGGCGGCAACAAGGCAATCAAAACAACTGCCCGAATGAGCTCTCACTCCCCTGGGCCAGCGTCACTCAAGGCCACCACCCCCGCTCTACCGCCTCCAGGGGGGAGTACCGAAGCCCGCAGGGCTGGGGGTGCCTGTCTCGGTGTGAGGAGCGCGTCCCTCCGGGCCACCTCGCTGCGTTCGGCGGCCTCCTCTCCCTGAATGACGCGAAGCAGGCCGAAGCTCTGGCATCACCCATCGTCGGGACGGACCTGATCGATACTCGTGTGTTGGCCAAGCCGCCCCATCGGGCCCCGGTCCAGGCATCCGGCTATTCCCGCCTGGCGATCAGGAGACGCGAGAGCTGAGCCGTCTCCGGCTGCATCTAGTTGAGCACCGTGGCCGCCCGGGCAGCGGAGCCATTGCGTCTCTGTCGCGTCGAGAGTGTCGCTCAGGTGCCGGAGGTCTCGGCCTGTACCCAGGACTGGATGGTGTCTTGTAGTTCTTCCGAGCTCACCCCTCTTGCCACATCGAGAGGGTCACCCGTCGGTTCGTTCACCTGCACCCCGGCCTCCACCATGGCGCCGGAAATGCGGATCTCTACACCGTCGCTTGTGCTGATCACGTCCGGGGAGACGGTGGCTATCTGCCAGGCGCCTTCGCCGGCGGCGTTGTCGGCGATCCAGATCTCCCATGCGTCCCCAGGAAGCGTGAACGTAGCCGCAGGGTGAGTGCCGGCTGACAGCAGAGCAACATGGGCAACACCGGTCTCGGTGAGGATCCGAAGATACCTGTCGTCGCGTTGCGCCTCGGGATCGACGATGACGAACACGGGCACTTCACGAAGCGTGGCGAACACTTCGGGCGGCGTGTCCTCGGGATCCAGCATTCGATGGTCGGCGGGCAGAGCTTCCCACCTCTCCAGCGCCGACGGAGGAGAAGTAATGGTCGCCTCGTAGGCAGCCTGGATGGGGCCGGTCTCACCCCTGGGGCGGTTCCCCGCGATCTCCTCGGCCCAGGCAACCACCAGCGCCTGGTCGCTCATCGACGCGTAGGCCTGGCCCTGTTCCTTGACCGCGGCCAGATCAGCCGTCCTCCTATCCGCATTAGCACCGACAAACCTGAGCGAACTCCCGCGAACCTCGGCAGCGAAGCTCAAAGTCCACGGTGATGGTTTGTCTGGGAACACCTCCGGGCTCCAGTAGGTCAACCCGATCACAAAACGACAATCCGGGCCCAGTTCGGCCAGGGCGGACTCCCGGTACCAACCAGCAACCCCGATCCCCTCCAAAATCGTGACCGTGGTGCCCGCCTCGAGCGGAGGCATATCCTCTTCCCAACCCCGGCCATAAATGGCCGCCGACTGCAGGACCTCAGCCCGCATCAGCTGAGCCTCAACCACCACATCCCACTGCAGCGACAGCGTCCCGTTGTTGTCCCACTCGCCGGCAGCCTCCACCGATGACCCCAGCACAATCACATCCGTGCCCCCCAGCGCAAAACTCAGGTTCGGCGGCTGCTCCAACGGGGCTGGCCCCGTCACATCCGTACCCCCCAGCGCAGGACTCGTGGTCAGTGGCTGCTCCAACGCCTCCGACGTGCCGTCCGAGCCAGACAGAATCTGAGCCACATAGCCCAAGGCACCGGCGCACAGCAACCCAAACACAACGACCGCCACCCTGACCACCTGCCGCCAGCTCGTCGTCATGGCAGAGACCTCACCCTCACGTTGTCCACCGACACATACGTTTCCCAGCTGTAATAGGTCATCAAGTTGTAGAGGTACTGACGCACCTCTACGCCGTGCCACGGGTCAGCTTCCCTCCAAATATCCGTCTCGATCTCCTGCCAGTTCGATGTCGGGTCGGCAAAAGCACTGGCGACCAAGACCCACTCCTCGCCGTCGACATAGTGGGGGACGTGAAGATTCCAGTCTTTGTAGAGGGGGCAGTTGCACCCCGCGTCAAGTACATACGCAAATGCGGGTGCGACACTCCACCCAATCCAGAAAACGAGCAGCAACCCCACAACGAACAGGCCCGATGAGATGAACTTCACACCCGTCCTCGCGGTCTCACCTCTGGACAACTCCCACCCTCATCCCCAGCCGGCTCCCAGACACGTCACGTGGGAAACGCTGCGCCGAGCACACCAACCATACCACTCGGCCCACACGCCATCCACAGGATTTCCCAGCCCGACCTGGATCCTGTGATGTGAGAACAGAACGGTCTGAAGCCACATCGACCCTGGGCACAGCCGGAAGCGCAGTACAGGCAGCAGCGGCCACCACGCAGCACCGGGTGAAGCCGCTCCCCCGTCGGCGAGCGTCACTGAAACCCCCCAGACGGAACCGCTCGGCCAGTCACTCCACCCCGACGACTGTCATCAACAACAGAGCAAACGCCGATGACCACACGACCACACAAGCAGCCACATACGCGACCAGCACCCAACGTCGGCGCCCCCGCTCAAACGACCAAAGATCCACGAACCACCAAGCAGCAAACAGCGTCGACACGCCCAGGATAACCCAGGCGACCGTCGCGCCCCACACCGAGGAGAAAACGTAATCGGACTCCCGCACCACCCTGGAGGTATGGAAGACCGCCCACCCCCAGGCTGCGCCATCGAGAAGCATCAGAAAAGACGCTATGACTCGACGGTGAAACACACCCATGTTGACAACTCATGGTAGCTGAGATATCCGCTGCCCCCGCTCCGGGTAGGATCACCCTCGCCTGGGGCGCGGTGTCAATATGTCACATGAGATGGTTGGCGGGTTGAACTCGCCCGCTGTGGTCAGGAGCCCCGAAGGGCTCCTACTTGTCGAACAGGATCAGGGCGGCGGTGATGATGGCGCCCACCGCGAGGATCTCGTCCGCACTGTCAAAGTCGAAGACCCCGAACAGCATCAGGGCCCAGTAGACCAGGACTACCGCCAGGGCCTGTTGCCAGAACTTGGGCTTCCCCAGTTTGAACTTCATGAGATCTCCATTCAGTACCTAGTCGAACACTCCAAAAATGTTGAGCCCGCCGAGGAGGATCCCGACGATGAGGAGCACCGCTCCCAGGAGCATCTTGCGCCGGTACATGTATATGGCCCCGACGATGATGAGGACCACACCGATGACAATGGTCACCGTTACGGTGCCAGATGCGAGGAACAGATTCATCAGCACTAGGACCTCCTTGCTACCCAGCCCACGCTAGCGGGCGCCGAACCGCCAAGCTTGCCGGGGGTCCGCCTTCTTGAGTCCGGCACCCAGCGAAACCCGGCGCCGCGGGTGGTCAATGCTCCGCTTCACCCGTGGTTGAGTCGCAGCGAGAAGCCACCCTGACGAACTCTCCGAGGGGGGCCCGAGGCCGCCGAGGTCGCCCCCC
>CAZWKX010000064.1:0-5643 GCA_964633975.1 uncultured Acidimicrobiia bacterium | reverse complement strand
GTACTTCGGGGACCAAAACCCCGCGTGCTGCCCGTTACACCACCCCCCATGGGGGGTCGCCGCAGTCTATCCCGGCCCCGTCGACCGGCCCGAGCCGGTAGGCCGGCAAACCCGCGCTCCCCGCGCCCCCCGGACCGCCCCGGCAGCATCGGCCGCCTCAGATTCCGTGGCGAAGAAGCCGAACAGGGCCGGCCCGCTTCCCGAGACCAGCACCGGCACACCCCACAGCCGGCCCACATCGACGATCCAGTCGCCCAGCTCGGGGAAAAGGTCGACGGCGGCGACGGCGAGATCGTTGCCCAGGGGGGCATGCCCCCGCAGCGACCCGGGCAGGTGGCGGCCCGAGAGCCCGCCGCCCTCAGGCCCGCCCATCTGGTCCCAACGCCGGTACACGTCGGCGGTCGGCGCCTCGAAGGAGGGCACCACAACGGCCAGTACGTAGTCGTAGTCGGCGGGCACCGGACTGACACGCTCGCCGTGCCCCTCCATCCAGACGGTCCCTCCCACCAGGCAGAAGGGCACGTCGGCGCCCAGGCCGGGCGCCAGGGCGTCCCTGGCCGCGGCGGGCACGCCGAAACGGTCTGCGGCGAGCGCGAGCACCGCCGCGGCATCGGCGCTGCCGCCGCCGAGCCCGGCGGAGACCGGTATCGCCTTGTCCAGCTCCAGCAGAACCGGCGAAGGCCGAGGGCTCAGCGAACGCGCCGCCTCGAGGGCGCGCCAGGCCAGATTGGTCTCGCCGGCCGGCACCTCGAGCCCGCCGACCACAAAGCGGTCCTCCCCTGCGCCCTGCAGCGAGACACGGTCGGGCCAGTCGATCGACTGCACGAGGGATCGCAGCGGATGCATGCCGGATCGATCGGCCGGGCGCACCCGCAGGCTCAGGTTCACCTTGGCGTAGGCATCAGCGTGCACGGCTCACCTCGGCAATGGCAAGGTAGTCGCTCGGAGCCAGCTCCTCGGCGCGCCGCGTCGGGTCGATGCCGGCGGCCCCCAGCTCCTCCTCGCCCACGATGCCGCGCAGTGACCTGCGTAGCATCTTGCGGCGTTGCCCGAACGCAGCCGCGGCCAGCCGCACGGCCTCTTCGGCGAGCGGGTGAGCCGGATGCCTCCGGATGACGACGACGGCCGATCCGACCTGTGGCGGCGGCAGGAAGACCGAGGGAGCGACCCTGAAGGCAATGTCGACCGAGCCGTGCAGCTGGGCCACCACCGAGGGCAGTCCGTACACCTTCGACCCGGGGGCGGCGGCGAGGCGCTCGGCGGCCTCCCGCTGCAGCATGACCACGAACCGGCCGATCTGCGAAGCGCGGCGGAGCAGCCCCAGCAGCAGCGGCGTCCCCACGTTGTAGGGGAGGTTGGCCACCATCACCCAGCCGTCACCTTCGAGCATCGCGGGAAGATCCGCTCTGGCGGCATCGGCGAAACGCACCTCGACGTTGTCGAGGCCCGCCAGCGCGGCGTCGAGAAGCGGGCGCAGCCGCTCGTCCACCTCGAACGTGAGCACCCGGGCACCGGCGGCGGCCAACCCGCGGGTCAGCGTGCCGGCCCCGGCGCCGACCTCGAGCACCTTGGTCCCAACTTCGACGCCGGCGGCGGCGACGATCTTGCGGACGACGTTGGGGTCGACGAGGAAGTTCTGTCCCAGCGACTTGCGCGGCCGGATCCCGTGGCGGCTGAGCAGCTCCGCGGTGGCGGCCCGTCCCAGGGGCTCGCTAGCCACGGCGGAACACCCCGGCAGCGGTGGCGCCGGTCAAGCGCGCCACCTCTGCGGGCTCGACGCCCCAGACGCGAGCCAGAGCCTCGCCGACCTTGACCACGTTGGCCGGCTCGTTGGGCGCCCGGCGATCGGGGGGCGGCGTCAGGTACGGGCTGTCGGTCTCGACCATGGTCCGGTCCCGCGGCGCCTCTTCGGCGGCGAGCCGCAGCGTATCGCCCGTCTCGTAGGTGATGGGCCCGGCGAAGGAGAAAGTCACCCCGAGGGCTGAGAAGCGTTTGGTCCAGCGAGGCCCGCCGGTCCAGCAGTGCAGCACGGTCCGCGGACCGATGCCGAGGCGCTCCACCTCGTCGTACAGCTGGGTGAAAGCGTCCCGGCAGTGCACCACCAGCGGCTTGTCCAGCTCGGCGGCGAGAGCCGCCTGTTCACGGAAGGCCTGGATCTGCTGGTGGCGCGGCGAGAGGTCGCGGTAGAAGTCGAGGCCGCACTCTCCCACGGCGACGGCCCGCCGCGCCAGATCGGCGATCCGGCCACCTTCCTCGGGCCAGTGCGAGGCGTCGTGCGGGTGCAAGCCGACGCCGGCCAACACCACCCCGGGGAATTCGGAGGCGAGCTGCAGGGACCTCTCGGACCCGGCGACGTCGGTGCCCAGGCACACCATCCAGGCGACGCCGGCGTCCACAGCGCGCGACACGAGCAGAGCCGGCTCGGCATCACAGAGATGCAGGTGACAGTGGCTGTCGACCCAGGCGCTCACGCCGTGATGCGCGGGAATAGCGGGGCCCCTTTCGTCACGGGAACACCGCCGGGGTACCGCCCCCACTCCGCCGCCTGGGGCAGCGGCACGTCGACGGGCAAGCCTTCGAGCCCGATGCGGGACCAGATGGTGGCACAGGTCTGCGGTATCGCCGGGCTGGCCAGCACGGCGACCAGGCGCAGGACCTCCAGGGCATCCCCCATGACGACGTCGACCTCCGGGCCGGGGTCGGCTTTCCACGGTTCGTTCGCCTCGAGGTGGGCGTTCGCCTCCCGGATCAGGCGCCACGTGGCCTCGAGAGCCACCGACGGCGCCATCGCCCGCCAAGCCGCGGCCGTTTCGGCGTAGATGTCTGCGGCCACCCGGGCGAGCGGTCCGTCCGCAGACGGCGCCGGGCCCACCCCACCGCATTTGGACGTCACCACCGCGGCCACCCGCGCCAACAGGTTTCCCAAGTTGTTGGCGAGATCGGCGTTGTAGCGAGCCACCATGCCCTCGTACGAGAACGGCGCGTCGGGGCCAAAAGGCTGGTCTCGGAGCAGGTGGTAGCGGAACCCGTCGACGCCGAAGTCGGCAACCAGGTCGGCCGGCGCGACCTGGTTGGCCCTGGTCTTCGACATCTTCTCGCCCCCGACCAGCAGGAAACCGTGAACATGGATGTTGCGCGGCGGCTCCAGGCCCGCCGAAAGCAACATGGCCGGCCAGTAGACGCAGTGGAAACGCAGGATGTCCTTGCCGATCAAGTGGACGGCCCCGGCCCACCGTTCGGCGAACTCGTCGTCGCCGGTGCCGTACCCGGCCGCGGTGAGGTAGTTGGTCAAGGCATCGAACCACACGTAGGTCACGTGCTTCTCGTCCCAAGGTATGGGAATGCCCCAATCGATCGAGGTGCGGCTGATGGAGAAGTCCTTCAGTCCCTGCCGGATAAAGCCGAGCGCCTCGTTGCGGCGCACGACCGGCTGCACGAAGTCCGGATGATCCTCGTACCACTCGAGCAGGTCGTCCTCGTAACGGCTCAACTTGAAGAAGTAGTTCTCTTCTTCCATGCGGATGACCGGGCGGCCCAGGCGCTCCAGCTCGGGCACCTCGTCGGCGGTGATGTAGGTCTCGTCGGCCACCGAGTAGAAGCCCTCATAGGTGCCCAGCTCGATGTCGCCGTTGTCGTAGCAGGCCTGAAGCAGCTTGCGGACCGCGGTGTAGTGGCGCGGCTCGGTGGTGCGGATGAAGTCGTCGTTGCTGATGCCGAGCAGCTTCCACACCTCGCGGAATCGCACCGCGAATCGATCGGCCTGCTCCTGGGCGGTGATCCCGTTCTCCTCGGCGGCACGCTGCACTTTGAGCCCGTGCTCGTCGGTACCGGTGAGGAAGAAGGTCTTGCCCCCGCAGAGGCGGTTCCAGCGCGCCACAGCGTCCGCGGTGATCGTGGTGTAGGCATGCCCGATGTGCGGCGCGTCGTTGACGTAATAGATGGGCGTGGTGAAGTACTTCATGGCTGCTGGGAGTCTCACAGGGTAGCCTGGCACGGCTGCGTCAATCCGGTCCGTGGAAGGGACGCGGCGGCCTGGCAAGGCCTGTATGCTGGGAGTGGTAATCCCGAACGCGAGGTGCCGTCAGCTTCGCGACCGTGCATCAACCTCTGGAGGTGCAACCGAGATGAACACCGGGATCGTCCGGAAGATCGATGACCTGGGCCGGATTGTCATTCCGGCCGAAATGCGCCACGTGCTTGGAGTGCGTGAGGGCGACCAGCTCGAGATCACGCTCGAAGGCGACCACATCGCCATCCGTCCTCGCATCCCCAAGGTGGTGGCGCAGTTCAAGATCGACAAGAAGCGCAGGGTGAATCTCTCCGATGAGGTTGTCGTGCTCGAGCCGGGCGACTACGTCATCGAGAAACTCGGGCGCAAGCGGTAGGACCAAAGCGGTCCTCTACTCGGAGCCGTCTTCGGCCGGCTCCTGTTGCCGTCTCCTCGCCATGAGCACCTCATAAAGGGCGCGGCGCCGAATACCCCCCTCCGCAGCGACGATGCGGCACGCCTCCGAGGGCGAGGTGCCCGCCGTCACCAGCTCGTCGACCAGGTCCAGCGCGCTCCCCATGTCGGGAGGCGCCTCGGCCGCTCCACCGATGACCAGAGTGACCTCGCCCCGCGCCGGCGACTCGGCCCAGTGCTCGGCGGCGCCGCCGAGCGTCCCCCGCCACACCTCCTCATGGGCTTTGGTCAGCTCACGGCAGACGACGCAGGGCCGGTCGGCACCCAGAGCGTCGCGAAGATCGGCCAGATCACCGGCGAGCCGGCCCGGAGCACAGAAAAGGATCACCGTCCGTGCCTCGGTGGTGAGCTCCTCGAGCCGGGCGGAGCGGCGCTCTCCGCGCCTGGGCAGGAACCCCTCGAAGACGAACCTATCGGCAGGCAGGCCGGAGACCGCCGCCGCCAGCGTCACCGCGCTCGGCCCCGGTACGCCGGTGACCGCGGCGCCCACCGACGATGCGACGCGCACCGCGCTGAGACCGGGATCGGAGATGGCCGGTGTCCCGGCGTCGGTGAGCAGCGCCACGGTCTGTCCGGCTTCGAGGCGCGCCTTCAGCTCGGAGGCCCTGTCGGCCTCGTTACCGGCGAAGTAGGAGTGCAGCGGAGCCCGTACCCCGAGATGCCGGAGAAGGATGTGCGCCCGCCTGGTGTCTTCGGCGTAGACGATGTCGGCGTCGCCCAGCACCTCGGCGAGACGAGGGGCGGCATCACCAAGGTTGCCGATGGGCCCGGCGCAGAGAATCAGCGTTCCCGGCACACGGCGAGCATAGACCGGACACGATGATGGATTCCCCTCGTTCTGCTGTTACCCTCCCCCGGTCATGGCCAAGGCAAAACGCCGCAAGCTGCGCGCCCGTCGAAGCAAGGCCAATCACGGCCGTCGCCCCAACGCCGGTCGGGGCAACTAGGCCGCGCCCTCCCCCTCGTTCCCACAGCAGGCTCAGACGCGCCCAAGTCGCGACTGAGGGCCGCCGAAGCGACCCCCAGAAGCCTTGGTAGATGGTCCCTACGCCGGAGGAGGCGGGGGAGGAGGCGGAGCTGCGCCGCCGCCGCCGCCAAACGACCTGAAGTCGTCGGCCGAAGGCATTCCGATACCCTTCTCCCTCATAGCCATCAAAGCTCCGACCAGGGTGAGCGCCACA
>CAZWKX010000063.1:0-6332 GCA_964633975.1 uncultured Acidimicrobiia bacterium | reverse complement strand
CACGCTGTGGGGCGCGACGGCGGTTGTGGTACGAGAGTTGCTCGGCTACTTCAGGTGACCGCCGGGGCAAGGCGGGTTCCCCAGCCGTCGGCAGAGGAGGCGCCGCCGGGCACGGCTCGCCGTGTCGGGGTCATACCGGGGGAAGGAAACCGGCGGCGCAACCGTCGGTGCCGTAGTCTGGCCGGGTGAAGTTCTTGCGGGCCGTCGGAGCACTGGCCCTGCTGGCGGCGGCGTGCACGACCGGCACGTCGACCACGAGCACCGAGGGCTCGGCTGCTTCCTCTACGACGACGGGCCCGGTGACGGTGCCGTCGACAACGGTATCCTCGACCACCACGACGACCAGCCCGGCCACGTCCGAGGACCTCGGAGCGGCAATCATCGCGGACCACACCTCTACCGACTTCGGTCGTATTCCCGACGAGTGGCTGGAGGAGGCGAAGCGCACCGTGGTGTGGGCCTACGGGTCGACCTCGCACGGGACTCAACTGTGGGCGGGTGCCGACGATTTGAGCCGGGCGGCCGGGACGGCCTATGCATTCCGTCGCGAGTTGCGATACGTCCCGGCCGTCACCGAGCCGCCGAGCTTGCGAATGGCCTACGACGACTCCTGGTCGTGGGACCCGGATGCTTTCTTGGGGATGGCCAGGGGCCTGCTCGCCGAGACGCCGGAAGCCAACGTCTTCATGTGGTCCTGGTGCGGAGAGTTGTCGTGGGACGAGACGGCGGCGGAGAGCTATCTCGACATGATGAGCCAGCTGGAAGCCGAATTCCCCGGGGTCCGTTTTGTGTACATGACCGGTCACACGGATGGCGGCGGTGAGATCCTGGCCTACAACAACGACCTCATCCGCTCCTACGTCGTCGACAACGGCAAGGTGCTGTTCGATTTCGCCGATATCGAGAGCTACGACCCGGCAGGGACCCTGTACCCGGACACCGACGACAGCTGTCCCTGGTGTTCGAACTGGTGCAGCGAGTATCCCGGCGACTGCACCGGCATGCCCGACGACGAGTGCGCCCATTCCCACCCGTTCAACTGCCGCCTCAAAGGCCGGGCCCTGTGGTGGCTGTCGGCTCGCCTCGCCGGCTGGGATGGCGCCTGAGCAGGGCCCGGGACTCAGCTCTAGTCCCTCTAGCTGAACCGCGTTCAGCCGTGGTCGAGAGCGGCCAGCACGTCTCCGCAGCGTTCCACGGCCTGGGCGGTGATGGGGGTGATGGCGAGCTGCACGTGGTCGATGCCGGCTGCGGCGAAGTCCCGTAGCACCACGGCGATTTCCTCGGGGGTGCCGCCGATGGGGATCGCGTCCGTGCGCGGCTCGTCTTCGATCTGGCGTGCCTCTTTTCCCAGCGGAGCCACGAGAAGCACCACGGTCCGTTTGATCTCGGACGGGTCGCGGTCCACCTCGGCACATATCGCGTCGACCCTGGCCAGGAGCTTCGCCAGGCCTTGTGGGCGGTTCCCGAATGCCCCGTACCAGGAGTTCCACGCCTGCACGTGGGGGAGGGTGATTTGCAGCATGCGGGGCCCGTTGGATCCGATCATCAGGGGCGGTCCCTCGGGGCGAGGGCTCCTGGGCATGAGGGCGCAGTCGCGAACCGACACGTACTCGCCGACGAAGTCGATCGCTCCTTCGCGCAGGAGCGACCGGATGATGGTGAACGACTCCTCGAATCGGGAGACGCGATGGTCGAAAGGCAGCCCGAAGGCGCGGTAATCGGGCTCGTTCCAACCGGCGCCGAGGCCGAGAATGAGCCGGCCGCCGCTGATGTGGTCGATGGTCGCCGCCTTGGTGGCGATCATCGCCGGGCTGTGAAAGGCCGTGCAGGCGACCAGCGGGCCGATCTCGACTCGTTCGGTGACGGCGGCTACCGCAGCCAGCTTCGACCAGGCCTCCCATGGAACGCGCGGCCCGCCGGGGGTTCGATAGAGCAGGTGGTCGTTGATCCAGACGGAGTCGAATCCAATGTCTTCGGCCAGCCGGCAAATGGAACGGAGTTCCGGCCATCCCACGTCTCGCTCCACCTGTGGGAGCAGCACGCCGACTCGCAGGGGACGCCGAGACGACGCTGGCGGGGGCACGGGCGCATGCCAGGTGATCTCTCGGTAGTTGACGGCAGGGCCGTCTGCGGCTCCTGAGGCGCCGACTTCGGGTGGTCACCGGCTTTCTGGAGTCCTCAGAGTCTGCGATGCAGCCCGGCGAGCGCTCCGGCTCCCCCGACGAGCGTGATCCACAGGCCGTAGCCGATGCTCGGTTCGGCGATTTCTCCAACTTGCTCGACTACGCGGCTCAGGTCGGTGGTTCTCAGGAGCATCACGTCTGCCATGTCGATGAGAGCAATGACGGCGATGAGCCCGCCACCGGCGATGACGGAGTATCGACTGGCCTTCTCGTTCTTGTGGAACAGCACGGCTACCACCGCCGTGGTCATCGCCAGGGCCAACGTCCACAAGCCGCCGCCGTACTCTCTGCCGGAGAAGGAGTGCCCTACGTCTGTGTTGACCCAGGTCATCAGTGAACTGACCGAGACGATGGCGCGTGACACCAGGATTACCAAGGTCGATCTTGTCAGTAGGCCGTCCCGACCGGCGAGTCGGTTGGCAGGTGAGCCGGGCATGTAGTTCTCTTGCTGGGAGGCGGGAGCCGTACGCCACCGGGTCGGGAGCGCGGCAACCTCGTCGACTCGAATCGCCGGCCTGGCGGATCGTGGGGGTTTGTTTCTACGCCTCGGTCTTCTCGTGCCAGATTCGGTCACCCAGCACCACCGAGGTCTCGGTCTGCCGTTCGGGAATGCTCCAGTACCGGCGCAGCAGCCGATTCTTCTCTTCGGGGCTGACGAGGCGGAAACCGTGGTGCTGATAGAAGCGGATGGCCCAACCGGCGTCTTCCCAGGTGCCTATGAGCACCGGCCGGTTGGTGAGCAGTCGGAGGTGTGATAGCAGCTTCCCTCCGATGCCTCGCCCCTGGTGACGGGTGCGCACGTAGGCGTGCCTAATGAGCGTCACATCGTCAACGTGTTGGATGCCCATGACGCCAAGCAGCTCGCCGTTCTCCTCAAAACCGTGGAATACCACGCCTTCGTAGAGCTGCTCCTGAAGCTCTGCTCGGGGCATGTAGGGCTCTTTCCAGCGGTCCTCCGGGATGGCGCCCCGGTACGCCTCGGCAGCGTCGTTGATGATGGCAAAGATGGTCTCGAAGTCGCCTTCGTTGCACTGCCTGATCATGGCACGCCCATCCCAGGGAGCTCCTGGTCCTCGGTCGTGGTGCGGGTCACGGGACGCCGGTGCAGCAGATCTCGGCTGTGGTTAGGCCGTAGCCGAAATCGAAGAGGGCTCTTCTCCTGTGATAGTCGGCTGCTTCTGCACCAGGACTGGCACCAGGTGTGGCGGAGAATCGTAGACGGTGCACGTTCGTGTCGGGTCCCCCCTCCCGCTACATGTCAAGACTGGGGTGATGGTGGGCAGGTGTGCGGGCCGTGAGCGTGACGGCGTGGTCGGAGGTCTTCTGGGACCTGATCGATCTCTGAGCCGAGCTGCGGGTGCTTGGTGGCGGGTTCATTTTCACCGAGGGTCCGGTGTGGCACCCGGATGGGTATCTTCTCTTCTCCGACATACCGGGCGATGCCCGCTGGAGGTGGGATGTATCGGGCATGACCAAGGTCATGCGGCCAACTGGGAAGGCCAACGGCTTGACGTACGACGCCGACCTCAACTTGCTCGTCTGTCAACATGTCACGTCGACGGTCGTGCGAGAGCGCCGGGACGGCACTTGCGAGATTCTTGCCTCCCACTTCGAGGGCAAGGAGCTCAACAGCCCCAACGACATCTGCGTGCGCTCGGATGGCTCGATCTACTTCACCGATCCCTGGTATGGGCGGATGCCGCGGTCCGGGCTCGAGCGGGAATGAGAGCTGGGCCGGCAGGGCGTCTTCCGTATCCCACCCGGCGGCGGTGAGCTGCATCTGCTGGTGGAACGGGATGAGTACGAGCAGCCCAACGGCCTCTGCTTCTCCGTCGGCGAAGAACTGATGTACGTGAACGACACGACCCGCGGGATCGTGATGGTCTACCGTGTCGAACCCGACGGCTCGCTCACCGACGGTGGCGTCTTTGTGGACGGGCTCATCGACGACGAGGTCGACGGCGTTCCGTACGAAATGAAATGCGACCAGCTGGGCAACGTGTGGGTCACCGGGCCCGGAGGGATCCACGTCTTCGATCCGGGCGGCGCCCCGCTCGGGTTCATTGCTGTCGACAAGGTAGTCGCCAACCTGCATTTCGGCGGAGCGGACTGGCGAACGCTGTTCATTACGTCGTCGACCTCGGTCCGGGCAATCGACCTGCGGGTAGCCGCACGCCTGGAACCCTTCATGCGGTCCCGGCGGGAGGAGAATCGATGAACTGCATTCTGCAATCTGCATCCTGCATTCGGATGAAGCTGGCCTGGTGTTCTTCCCCGTGAGGAGCAGCCGACGGCCGAGTTGTCGTCGCCACTGATCGCCAACCGAAAGCCGCTACCCGTCTTTGGGAGGCAGCAGTCGCAATGCCGACGTGATGGCACGGGTGGCCATGGAGCGGTTGAGCGTATAGAAGTGGATGCCAGGTGCGCCACGTGCCAGCAGATCGACGCACTGGAGCGTGGCGTAGGAGATTCCGAAGTGGCTCACCGCATCGGGGTCGTCGGCCCGCTTCTCAAGCTGGTCGACGAGTGGTCCCGGTAGGTTGATGTCCCCCAGCTCCGCGATCCGCTTGATCTGCGCGCTGGTAGTGATCGGGATGATGCCGGGGATGATGGGCCGCTCGATCCCCGCCTCGCGAGCTGCGGCGACAAAATCAAAGTAGGTGCGGTTGTCGAAGAAGAGCTGCGTGATGAAAAAGTCCGCGCCCGCCTCTTGCTTCATGCTCAGGTAGTGGAGATCGTGCTCCAGATCAGGCGAGTCCGGGTGTACCTCCGGGAAACAAGCCGCTCCGATGCAGAAGTCGTAGTGGTCCCGTATCAGTGCTATGAGGTCGGTCGAGTGGCGTAAGCCTCCAGCTGCCGGCTTCCACTCGCTCGTGCCGCGAGGCGGATCGCCTCGCAGGGCGAGCACGTTGTCGATTCCGGCGGCGGCGATATCGTCCAAAACCGTTCGCAGCTCGTCCACCGTCGCGCCTAGGCAGGTCAGGTGCGACATCGCCTCCAGGCCGAGGTCCTGTTTCATCCAGCGGGTGAGTTCGACCGTCTTGGTTCGTGTCGAGCCGCCGGCGCCGTATGTGATCGATACGAAAGAGGGCTCGAGCGGGACGAGGTCGTGGAGTGCCTGTCGGAGCGTGCGCTCGCCTTCCTCGTTTTTTGGTGGGAAGAATTCAAACGAGAAGACCGGTGTTTGACTTGTCGCGATGATCTCGTCTATGCGCACCCCGCCGAGATTAGAGGATCACCTGCAGCCCGAGGAGCCCTCGGGGCTGGGCTTGAAGGCCCGCTCCGCTTGCGGCTGTGCCGCTCGCGCCTCTCTCGTCGTCATGGGGAAGCTTCTTGGGTGGGCCTGAGGGAACAGAACGGAACCTACCTGGTGGTGCCGGCCCGGAGGGTCGGCACGTTGGAGCGAACGCTTCGAGGTCGGGTAGGACTCGAATTGGAGCGACCGTCGCCGGAGGCGACTTGTTGGCGCGCCTACGTGATCGTCGCGTGGGCCTAACAGGACAGAACGTGAACCACGTGTCGTAGGCGATTGTTGAAGCTGGCCTTGCATGGGTCGATACTGCTGGCCGTGAGGGTGACAACGAAGTTCTTGTTTCGTCTGTCCGAAATGCCAGAGGGGTGGGTCGCCGTTTGCCCGCCGGCCCTCCTCGCCCTGGGGCCCGCCGTGAGCCGCACCGATGTGATGCAAGCTGCGAACGAGGATGTCCGTGACTACCTTGACACTGCAGGGCGAGCTTGGGTCGAGCGGTGGAAAGGCGGCAATGGCACCGTTGCGTGTCCGGAAGGGATCGTAAGACTGCCGGTTGATCTGTGGTACTGCAAGGTCACGGGTGACGTCTGCCCGATTCAGGCACAGGTATTCGTCGGTGATCAGCAGCGTTTCGAGAGAGGATGCAACGCGCCCCCTTTTCGACGGCGAGCGATCTTCTCAGCGATCCAGTCCAAGCGATACTCCGGTGGACATCATGCGCCCGGTCGCTACCTCTGCACCGGTTGCCGAGGAAGACGCGGCAAGAAGATTGATCGGTACCACTACCCGTGGGAGCTTCAGCACTTGGCTGAACAGACTCTCGGTGAGGACTTCGAGCGCAGCGACGTACGTCGCTCTGTCATCCTTGCTGGATTGCCACGGAGCATCATGTCCTCAGC
>CAZWKX010000062.1:0-7020 GCA_964633975.1 uncultured Acidimicrobiia bacterium | reverse complement strand
TCACCCTCGTGGATGAGGCCGAGCAGGATGTGCTCGGTGCCGATGTAGTTGTGGTTCAGAAGGCGAGCCTCCTCCTGGGCCAGCACCACAACCCGGCGGGCTCGATCGGTAAACCTCTCAAACAACGCTCTCGTCTCCTGACACGGCGGTGGCGCCCATTGCGAGGCGCCTCTGTGACTATAGCGGTGGACCTACCCAAGCCATCCACAGAGAGGCGCACCGGAACGAGCGGTCTCGCTATCCACAACGCCTGCTTCGGCGGCGATGTTCCCCGTCTTGAGCCAAAGGGGCCGCGGAGCGGCTGCCGTCCTTCACTGGCTACCATCGACATACCTTCCCTGCGATTCGAGGCCCGGCGTGGATAGCCCCGTCTTGAGAGATCTAGTCCCGGTCGAGCGGGTCTGGACTCGTCTGGAAGCGGTCGAGCGGGGCCTTTTCGAGGCCACGACGTCGGACGATGAGTTCCTCACCCGGATCTCCCAGCACCTGCTCGGCGCCGGCGGTAAGCGCTACCGCCCGCTGCTCGCCCAGGTCGCCGCCGAGCTGGGCGACGACCCCACCGAGGCGCCGGTCGCCGCCGGCGTCGCCGTCGAGCTGGTTCATCTCGGAAGCCTCTACCACGACGACGTCATCGACGAAGCCCAGAGCCGCCGCGGCACGGTCTCGGTAAACGAGAACTGGTCGAACACTGTGGCCATTCTCGCCGGTGACTTTCTGCTGGCACGAGCTTCGGAGATCGCCGCCCCTCTCGGCATCGAGGCCGTGCAGCTTCTTGCCCGAACCTACGCCTGCCTCTGCCAGGGCCAGATCCTCGAGCTCCAGCTCGGCGACGGTCTGAGCCAAGGGCTCGATGGCTACTTCAGAGTGGTCGAGCTGAAGACGGCCAGCCTCATCCGCACCTCGGCCCGCCTGGGCGCCATGGCGGGCGGTGCCCCGCCCAACGCCATTGAAGCCGTGTCGAGCTGGGCCCACGAAGTGGGCATGGTGTTCCAACTCACCGACGACATCCTGGATCTGGTCGCCACCGAGAATTTCCTCGGCAAGCCGGCGGGCTCCGACATCAACGAGGGGACCTTCACCCTTCCCGTGCTCTACGCCCTCCAGGGACCCGAGGGCGACGATGTGCGCGGCCTGCTCGCCGGGGGCCATCCGTACCCGCAGGAATCGGTCGAGGGCGTGATCGCTTTGGTGCGAAGCGGAGGCCATGTGGAGCGAGCGCTCGACGAGGTCGACCGGCGCATCGAAGTGGCGCGTGCCGCCATGGCCACGTTGCCGGACAGCGACGTCATCAAGATCTTCCACCGGCTGGGTGAGTATCTGGTGGAGCGGGTGGAGGATGCAAGAGAGGGCTAGGAGAGGGCAGGGTTCAGAGTTCGGAGCTCGGAATTCGGAACGCGTCGAGCCGACTCTGAAACCTGAGTTCCGAGTCCTGTAGCTGCTCCCCGCAGGGGAACAACTACTTCCTCACGGCCGAGGCGCGCGGCCACCGAGGCATAAATACGTCCTCGATGGTGGTGAAGGCGTCCGGGTTGGTTGAGCGCACGGTTTGCAGCACCTGACGCAGCTGCCTGCGGGGGATGACGCTCAGGGAGATACGGACGTCTCCGTCGCGTCCCTCGCCGTTGAGCACCGTGACGCCGAAACCCTGGCTGCGCAGCTCAGGCGCCACCTCGGGGCTGGCGACCGGCGACACAACCTGAACCACCGCCGTGCCGGGGGCGAGCCAGCGCTCCAGCGACACGCCCAGGATGGTGCCCAGGCCGAATCCGGTAGCGAAGGCCACCATCCGCACCGGGTCGTCGACCTCGCGCAGAACGAGTGTTGCGGCGGTCACCCAAGTGAGCGACTCGAGGAAACCGACCAGACCGGAGCGCCAACGGCTGCCCCTGGTGAGCAGCATGATGCGCAGCGTGCCCAGCGGCACATCGATGAGCCGCAGGCCGATGATGAACAGGACGTTGAGCAATATGGACATAGCCGGCGGAGTGTAAGGAGGAAAGAGAGTCCAGAGTCCAAAATCCAGAGGAAGCGAGCGGGCCGGGTGCTGATTGAACCCGGTAGGGTCTGGGCCAACAACCCCGCCTGAGCGATGGGGGGAACCGTGCCGGGCATACAAAGCCGTTGCCGCGGATGTAGGAGCCGGCGGGCCGCCGTGGCCGTCGCAGCCGTCGCGGCCATTCTTTTGATCGCCGTGCCCTCGGCCTGGGCCGAAGGTGACCTGCGCGTCGAGTCCGATGCCAGCTACACGGTCGATATCGCAGAATCGGTCATACACGTGAAGGTCACCTTCACGCTGACGAATATGAAGGAGCCGACCAGCAGCGGCGGCCTCTCCTACAGGACAGTCACCTACTACTACTACGACGGGCTCCAGGTCAGCGTGCCGGCGACGGCGCGCAACATCGCCGTGGTCGAGTGGGGAGAGCCCGCCGAGATGACGGTGGAGACCGTCCAGGCCAGAGATATCGACCCCTACCAGCTCGTCACCATCACCCTGGGCAAGATCCTCAACTACGAACAGACCCAGACGCTGGTTCTCAGCTTCGATCTGCCCGGAGAGGGCCCACGCTCAGAGGGCCAAACTCGAGTCAACCCGGCTTACGTGTCCTTCGCCGCTTGGGGCTGGGGAGACTCGGGAATCTCGGCGGTGGAAATCAGCATCGACCGCAGCTTCTACGACGTCGCGCTGGGCGGCCCCGACATGGATGTCAGCTACGACGGCGGCATCGCCGTCTACACCCAGGACCCCGTGGAGGACACCGACGAGTGGGTGGTCTACTTCACCGCCCGGCGGGATTCCGAGCTGGTAATCGAGGAGCTGACGATCGGCGATCTGGCCATACACGTCCGATCTTGGCCTGGAGACGATGAATGGGCCAACATCGCTCATGAGGTGGTGGAGGAGGGAGTGCCCGAGCTGGAGGATCTCGTCGGCCTCGGGTTCGACACCGGAAGGCAGCTGGAGATCGTCGAGGCGCTCGACCCCGCGTACGCCGGCTATGCAGGCTGGTACGACGTCTCGCTCAACCGCGTCGAGATCGCCGAGCACATCGATGCCCATCTCCTGCTGCACGAGATCAGCCACGTCTGGTTCAACGGCGACCTCTTCACCGGCCGCTGGATCGTCGAAGGGCTGGCCGAGAGCTACTCGTGGCGTGCCGTCGACGCCGCCGGCCTCGAGACCGACACAGAGCTACAGGAGCCGCAAGATCCGAGCGAGCTCGGCGACATCGCCCTGCCGCTCAACGAGTGGGACGTCCCTCGGGATGCGCCGCCCGACGATGAGCAAACGCAAGAGACGGAGGAGTACGGGTACAACACCTCATGGTTTGTGGTGGACGCCCTAATCGATGAGATCGGCACCGAAGCCATGGGCCGGGTGCTGGCGGCCGCCGAGGCGGATGAGACCGCCTACCTGGGTGAGGGCGACCCCGAGTCGGTGGGCGCTGAGGACGACTGGCGGCGCCTGCTCGACCTGGTTGAGGAGATCGGCGGCTCACAGCAAGCGGAGCAGCTGTTCCGCGACTATGTGGTCACCGACGACGAGGCGCAGCTGCTCGACGAGCGAGCCGAGGCACGCGACGCCTACGCCGATCTCGTCGAAGCCGAACACGACCTGCCCACACCGTGGCTCATCCGTGAACCGATGAACGAGTGGGACTTCGACCAAGCCACCGACCTCATCGAGGAAGGCGCTGAGGTGGTCCAGACCCGCAACGCCATCGTCGCCCTCGCCGAGGAGCTCGGCCTCGACGATCCCGACTCGCTGGAACAAGCCTACGAGGGGGCCACCGACGGCTTCGACGACGCCGCCGAGCTGGCCGACCGTCAGCTCGAGGCCATCGAGGCCGTCGACCAAGCCACCGACGCAGTGCAGGCCGATAGAGACTTCTTCGACTGGGCCGGTCTCATCGGGGCCAATCCCAACCGGGAGCTCGACGAGGCCAGAGCCGCCTTCGAAGCCGACGACGTCGACCTCACCCTGGCCGAAGCAGCACAGGTAGTGGAGCTGATCGACGACGCAGAATCGGCCGGCAGAGTACGAGTCGCCTGGGCCGGTGGCGGCCTCGGCTTCCTCCTCCTCGCCGGCACCGGAGCCTTCCTCTGGATCCGACACCGCCGTCGCGAAGACACCGAGACCGCCGAAGCAGCCGATGAAGCGGCCGCCGACACGACCGAAGAGAAGACCGACAAAGAGGCCGGCTCCTCGGCCGACCAGCCGACGGCGGAGGGATAGCCGAGCGCAGACCGCCCGTCTGCTTCTCGTCTGCTACCCGTCTGCCGGCCGCTTGCTTCTCGCTCACTCCTCGTCGGAGATGCCCGGCAGCTCGAGAGGTGCGTCGGTGGCCGACAGGAGCCGCTCCTCGACGCCCCGCAGCCTGCGATCACCTTCGTCGTACTTGGTGCGGGCGTTCAACAGGTGCCCACCCAGCACCCGGTAATCCTCCTGAAAACGACCCAAATCGACCCTGAGGCGCCCGAGCAGGCCGAGGATCTCCTTCGCCTTCTCCTCGATACGCATGCCGCGCAGGCCGTGCACGATCACGAGAAGGTAGGCATAGAGGCTATTCGGCGACACCGGCACCACCTGCTTCTCGAGTGAGTACTGGAACAGCTCACTCTCCGAATCGCGCAGCACCGCCTCGTAGTAGACGTTCTCGGCGGGGATGTACATGAGGGCAAAATCGAAGGTGCCCTCTTCGGGGCGTATGTACTTCTCGGCAATGTCGTTCACATGACCCTTCACCGCGCCGATGAAGACCTTGCGCTCACGCTTTCGAGTGTCGTCATCTGCAGCGTCGAGCACCCGCCGGAAGGACTCGATGGGGAATTTGGCGTCCACCGGCACCAAACGATCCCCGACCCGAACCACAGCATCCACACGTTTGCCGTCTTTGAAACTGTGCTGCAGCTCGTACTGCTTGTCGGCAAGCACCTGAGCCAGCAGCTGATCGAGCAGTGTCTCGCCGATACCGCCTCGCAGCGGCGGCGGCTTGAGGAGGGTCTCCAGCCCAACGATGCTCTCGCTGATCTTCTCCAGCCGCTTGCCGCTCTCCTCCATCGCCCCAATCCCTTGCTGCAGCTGGCCGAATGCCGCGTTGGTGTTGGTAAGGATCCGCTGGTCGGAGTCGAGGATGCGCTGCACCTGCGCCTCGAGCTGGCTCGGCTGAAGAAGAGCCTGGAGATCCTCAGACCCGACCGTCCGCTCTTCGAGCCGGGCCAGCCGCCGCATCATGAGAAGCACGGTGAGCACCAGCAGTGCCGCGACGGTAACCACAGCCACTATCAGAGCCGTCTCCATCAGCCTTCCCTTTCCAGAGCACCTGCATCGGGCCGGTCACACCCGCCCCGCCGGCCTGTGCCCAGGTTACCGAGTCGACCGCCAACAAAAATACACACTGCGTGCCGCCATCAACAGTCTGATCGGCGCCCGTGACACTTTCCCGCTCGGGCCCGCACCTCCGCGGCCCTGCGTGCCGCCGGCAGCCGTCTGCGCCGCACGACCGGCCGACAACCGGTGCGCTTCCTCCCCGTCGAGCTCAAGTACTCCAAGTGTCGACTGAGAATCGAAGCACCACGGCCAGGCCGCGTGCTGCTCGCAGCAGACATGACCCTATCCAGACCGACTGAAAGCGGCGTGCTGCGGCGCCTTCAGAAACCGACAGGCCGCAACCTTCGCCGGCCATCATGACCCGGGGCTGGAGTTCCCGCCGATAGGCTGGCGCCCCTCAAGACCGAGAAGGGAGAGCGCCAATGGCCCTGCTCGCCGGCATCGAGGGAGGCGGCACCAAGTTTGTAACGGCGGTAGCGCGCCTACAGGCCGGCTGCGAACCGGAGCTGGTGGCCTCCGAGTTCGTCACGCCGACGACGTCGAACCCAGCGGCGGTGGTCAACGAGATGGTCGGCTACCTCACGGAGATGAGCCACGAGCATGGGGCATTGGACGCACTGGGCATCGCCACGTTCGGCCCTCTCGACCTCGACGAGTCGTCGGCCACGTACGGCTGCCTGACGACCACCCCCAAGCCGGACTGGCAGGGTTTCGACCTGCTCGGATCGATCAGGCGCGGCCTGGAGGCCGACGGCCGGACCCTGCCCACAGGGCTCGACACCGACGTCAACGGAGCCGCCCTCGGCGAGTGGCGCTGGGGAGCAGGCCGTGGACACAACCCGTTGGTGTACATCACGGTGGGCACCGGCATCGGTGGCGGAGCAATCGTCAACGGGGCGCCGGTGCACGGCGCCATGCACCCCGAGATGGGACACTTGTGCGTGCCGCGGCACCCCGACGATGAGTTCGAGGGGGCATGCCCCACACACGGTGACTGCCTCGAGGGTCTTGCCGCCGCCCCCGCCATCGAGCAGCGCTGGGGCCTGCCCCCTGAGGAGATCCCCGACGATCACCCGGCATGGGAATTCGAGGCGCACTATTTGGCGGAGGAGCTCTGCGTCATCACGTTTGTGCTGTCGCCGCAGGTCGTAGTGCTCGGCGGAGGCGTCATGCAGCGAGAAGGACTGCTGGAGAAGGCGAGGGAGCGCCTCGCCGAGATGCTGAACGGATACGTGCCCGCCCCTGAGCTGGTGCCTCCCCGATTCGGGATGCGAGCCGGGCTCATCGGAGCCCTGGCCCTGGCGGAATCGGCCGCCGGCTGAGGCCCGATATCGCTCGCAGGGGGCTCCGAGGAAGACCCGGCATACTCCCATCCCCTCCGCCGGCTACCGCATCGGCGGCCGCATTGCCATAATCCACGGTCTCGCCAAGGAGAGCAGCATGCCCGAGTACCGATCGAGAACCACCACCCGAGGGCGCAACATGGCAGGCGCTCGCGCACTGTGGCGCGCCACCGGCCTCGGCGACGACGACTTCGAGAGGCCTATGGTCGGCATCGCCAACTCCTACACCCAGTTCGTGCCCGGGCACGTTCACCTGAAGCACCTCGGCGACCTGGTCGCCGGCGCCGTCGAGGAGGCGGGCGGCATCGCCCGCGAGTTCAACACGATCGCCATCTGCGACGGCAT
>CAZWKX010000061.1:0-7210 GCA_964633975.1 uncultured Acidimicrobiia bacterium | reverse complement strand
GTGGCCGCACCGTCGGCGCCGGCCGAGTCACCAAAATCATCAAATAGGAGCCGGATCTTCGAGCCGCACCGGCTCGGGTGAGCGGCACCATGCCGGAGGAGATCAGAGACCATGGCTTCCGACAAGCGACCACCCATCACGCTGGCGTGCGAGGTGTGCAAGCGCCGCAACTACGTGACCACCAAGAATCGCGCCAACACCCGTGACCGGCTGGAGATGAAGAAGTACTGCCGTTGGTGCCGCACGCACACGGCACACAAGGAAACCCGGTGAGCACGGGAGGAGGGCCCTGCGGCGCGGGCCCGCTTGTACCGTGAGCCTCACAAGCTTGGAGGGATGCGAGTACGGCCCGGTGGACCTGCCGGTCGAATCGGGCGGCATCGCAGACCTGATCGTCGCCACCGGCGACGAGCCGGGGCGATGGAGCGGCTATGCGCCGCCGTATCTGGCCTCGGTGGCGCTCTTCACCGTGGCGCCGCGTTTGCTCGCCGACCCGGTGGTTGTGCCGTTCACTCGGTCGCTCATACACGCCGAGCAGAGCTTCAAGTGGTATAGGGCGCTCGAAGTTGGTGATGAGGTGAGCGTCACGGGCCGGGTCGGCACGGTCCGGGCCCGCGGCCCGGTGCATCTGGTCGCTTTCGACCTGGAGGCGCGGGGAGGTGGGGGGCCGTGGCTCGAGGCGCGATCCGTCTTTCTTCTTAGCGATGAGGCCGCCGTTGCGGCAGAGGAGAAGGCGGAGCCGGAGGCCTTGGAGCGAGGGGACAACGACAAGGCGGCGCCGCTGGAGCTGCCGGCCGCCGGGGAGCCGGTGGAGGCCATGGCCCGTTCGGCCAGCCGTGCCGATCTCGTTCGCTACGCCGGCGCCACACGCGACTGGAATCCCATTCACTGGGACCACGACTCGGCGCGACGGGCGGGCCTCCCCGGGATCGTGGTCCATGGCCTCCTGATGGTGGCATGGCTTATCCAGGCGGGGGCGAGATACCACGATGGGCCGGCTCCTCTGGTGCAGATGCGGGCACGTTTCCGTCGGCCGCTCCACCCGGGAGACCAGGCCGTTGTGGGGGGAAAAGTGCAGTCGGTCGGCGGAGATCACGCGGCGCTGGATCTGTCTGTTGCCTCGGATGGCGAGGCATTGCTGTCGTCGAGCGTCTGGGTAACCCGATGACGGCGGGCGAGGTCAAACGCGACGAGCGAGAGCTTGTGGAGCGGGCCCGCAACGGGGACCGCGAAGCGTTTGGAGACCTCGTCTGGAGGTATCAGGACACCGTGTACACGCTGGCGACGCGTTTGGTGGGTCCGGACCTGGCGGCCGATGTCGCGCAGGAAGCGCTGATACGCGCCTGGAGGGCCATGCCCCGGTTCCGCGGTGACGCTGCATTCGCCACGTGGCTGCACCGCATCACGGTCAACACGGCATGGACGCTGCGAAGGCGTTCGACTCGTCACCAGACGCAGCAGCTCGACGAGGCGATCGTCGACACCGGGTTGGCGCCGGAGCGTGCCGGCGAGCTGGCAGAGCTCCGGATCGGTATCCGCCGTGCCATTGGAGAGCTCTCGGCCGGGCAGCGAGCCGTGGTGGTCCTGCGCGACGTGCACGGCTGGAGCAACGCCGAAGTGGCACATGAGCTCGGCATCACCCAGACCACGGCAAAGGTGCGGCTGCACCGGGCCCGGAGACGTCTGCGGGTTCTGCTGGAGGGGCCGCGATGAGCAGACTGAGCTGCCAAATCGTGTCGCTGTGGCCCCAAGGGATCTGGCCGATGGGATTCCAGCATCGTCACCGTGAACACTGTCTTCGCTGCCAGGCGGATGAGGCAAGAGCCCGTTCTATGGAACGTGCCTTGGTCTCGCTGCGTGATGTGACGGTGGCGGCGCCCTCGTACCTGCATGCCGCCACAATGGCGCGGCTTGGCACCCAGGATGCTGCAGATCCGCGGCGGCGTCTGATGGCTCGGGTCGCCGCCCGCTATGCCGCGGCCGCCGGAGTGACGGCCGCAACCACCGTTGCCCTGCTCACCGGCCTGGCTCGGCGGCGCTCGCGGGTGGTCGGCTAGGCCGTCGATAGCGGGTTGGATGGCGCCTCCCGCCGGCGCCGACGGGGCCGGGCCGGCGATACGTCCTTCTTGGCTTGCGACGGGTGCATGTACAATGCCGCCCGTTCATCTGCCCAGGCTCGCGCGCGTCGTGAGCACACCGAGGGGCGTAGCTCAACTTGGCAGAGCACTGGTCTCCAAAACCAGCGGTTGGGGGTTCGAGTCCCTCCGCCCCTGCTCGATTGGAAGGAAGACGAGGATGAACCGAGAGCTGCGAAGGCTGCAGGCAAAGGAAGAGGAGCGCCTGCGGGAGCGCCGCGCCCGTGTGCAGCCGAAGCGCCGGCGCCAACGCGCCGGGATCCGCCAGTTTTTCCGCGAGGTGCGTACCGAGCTGAAGCGAGTGGCATGGCCGAGCCGTCGTGAGGTCGTGACCTTCACCCTGGTGACGATCATCACGGCCGGCTTCGTCACTCTCTACGCCTTCGGCATCGACTTCGGACTCAAGCGCGCCATGCTTACCTTCCTGGAGCTGAGATGAGCGATCTCGAGGAGCGCCTCGAGAGGCTCTCCGGCGAGGGGGGTGCCTCGGACGCGCCTGAGGAGGTCGAGAGTTCAGAATCCAGAGTTCAGAATCCAGAGTCGGGGGAGGTGCGGGAGGAGGTGCTCGACGTCGTCGAGGACTCCGCCGAGGGTTCGGAGTACGGAGTTCAGAGTGCGGATGCTGCTGAGGCTGTGGATGCCACTGAGGCTGTGGATGACGCGGTCGTGGAGGCCTCCGAGAGGGTAGGGGTGGCCGAAGGGATGGTGGAGGAGGCGCTCGAGGAGATCGAAGAGGCCGTCGAGGAGATCGAGGGTTCGGAGTACGGAGTTCAGAGTGCGGATGCTGCTGAGGCTGTGGATGCCACTGAGGCTGTGGATGACGCGGTCGTGGAGGCCTCCGAGAGGGTAGGGGTGGCCGAAGGGATGGTGGAGGAGGCGCTCGAGGAGATCGAAGAGGCCGTCGAGGAGTCGGCTGAGGCCGAAGAGGCTGAAGAGGTCGAGGAGCCCGTCGGGGCCGTCGAGGTCCCAGGCGCGGTGAGGGTGGCGCCGACGAGCCCATACGACCTTCCCGGATCGTGGCTCGTCATCCACTCGTATTCCGGCTACGAGAACAAGGTGAAGGCCAACCTCGAGACCCGAATCAGGTCGATGCACATGGAGGAGTCCATCTTCGACGTCGTCATCCCGCTGGAGGACGTCGTGGAGATCAAGAGCGGCCGCAAGGTGACCGTGCAGAAGAAGCAGTTTCCCGGCTACCTGCTCGTTCGAATGTACCTGGATGACGATTCCTGGTCGACGGTGCGCAACACTCCCGGCGTCACCGGGTTCGTCGGGTCGGGCAACAAGCCGACGGCGTTGTCGCGCCGCGAGGTGGAGAGGATCCTCGGGATCCGCAAGGACGAAGACGAGAAGAAGGCGCCGCGTTTCAAGCCGGAGTGGGAGGTCGGCGAGACGGTGCGGGTCATCGAGGGCCCGTTTGCCGATTTCAACGGCGTGATCGAGGACATCAACATCGATCAGTCGAAGGTGAGGGTGCTCGTCGACATATTCGGGCGCGAGACCCCGGTCGAGCTCAACTTCGAGCAGATTCAGAAGTTCTGACAAGAGGTTCCATCATGGGTCGTAAGAAGGTCGCTGCGCTGCTCAAGCTTCAGATCCCCGCGGGGCAGGCAAGCCCGGCGCCACCGGTAGGCCCGGCGCTCGGTCAGCACGGAGTCAACATCATGGATTTTGTGAAGGCCTACAACGCCGCCACCGAGAGCCAGACCGGGACCATCGTGCCGGTCGAGGTCACCGTCTACGAGGATCGCTCGTTCACCTTTGTCACAAAGACTCCGCCGGCTGCGGTCATGCTGCGCCAAGCGGCCAAGGTGGAGAAGGGCTCCGCCGAGCCGCACACGACCAAGGTGGGTTCGGTGACACGAGAGCAGGTGCGGCAGATCGCCGCGACCAAGATGGTCGACCTCAACGCCAACGATATCGAGGCGGCCATGAAGATCATCGAGGGCACAGCCCGTTCCATGGGCCTCGTCATTGAGGGCTAGAGAGAGGATGGGGTTGGGGCCCCGTCCGGGAGAGCAGACGGGACGGCCGCCGTGGGGTTGGGGCCCCACGTTGCGGAGGAGGATGGGGTTGGGGCCCCGTCCGGGAGAGCAGACGGGACGGCCGCCGTGGGGTTGGGGCCCCACGTTGCGGAGGAGGATGGGGTTGGGGCCCCGTCCGGGAGAGCAGACATAGTGGGAGGCCTTCGGGCCGTGAGCACCACAAGGAGAGAGGAATGAGCAAGAAACGCACGGACGCCGCCGCCAAGTTCGAGCGGTCGGCCTACTACCCCCCCGGCGAGGCCTTGGCCATGGTTAAGTCGCTGGCCGGCGCCAACTTCGACGAATCCGTCGAGGCCGCCTTTGTGCTCGGCATCGACCCGCGGCAGGCCGATCAGGCGGTGCGGGGCACAGTGTCCCTGCCCCACGGCACGGGCAAGACCGTGAGAGTGCTCGTGTTCGCCGAAGGCGACGAGGCGAGGGCGGCCAAGGAGGCCGGTGCCGATCTGGTGGGCGGGACCGACCTGGGAACCAGGATCGCGGCCGGAGAGCAGCCCCTCGACTGGGACGTGACGATCGCCGTGCCCTCTCTCATGAGTGAGGTGGGCAAGCTGGGCCGGGTTCTGGGACCTCGCGGGCTCATGCCCAATCCCAAAGCGGGCACGGTCACCGATGAGGTCGGCAAGGCGGTCGCCGAGTTCAAGGCGGGTCGCGTCGAGTACCGAAACGACCGCTACGGCAACGTGCACGTCGTGATCGGGAAGGTCTCGTTCGAGCAGGCGGCTCTCGAGGCCAATCTCGCCGCCGTAGCCGACGAGATCATCCGAGCTCGGCCTTCCGCGGCGAAGGGCCGCTATGTGCGCAAGCTGACCCTGGCTTCCACTATGGGGCTCGGCGTGAAGGTCGACGTCAACCAGCTCGACGCACTGCTGGATTCCCTCCACTGAAAGCTGGGGGGGATCCCAGCTACCCGCGGATCTCGGCCGGCGACGGGCCAGGAAGTCGCCGGCACGTCATCGCCGGAGGGCCAGGGTAGGGACTGACCTTTCCCAGCGGCGATCCGACTGCGGGAGCGCTGGTGGAAACGCTCCTGGCGCCGTGGATCCCCCCACGTCTGGGACCATGATGGCGCGAGCTGCGGCGCCTGTCCAGGCACGAGAGTCGGATTCGCCTTGCTCACCCGGTCGGGCATCACTACGCTGCCGTCGCACATAGACGGACCCGAGACCGCAGGTCCCATCGGGATAAGGCCGAGAGGCCACCGGCGTAGGTTTGCCAGGCGTCCAAGAGGGCTCCCGCGGTCTCGATCCGGGAGCCCGTTTCAATACGGGGACGTTGCCGAGGAGGTGCGATGCCACGACCGGAGAAGGTCGAGGCCGTAGCCGAGATCAAAGGACGCCTCGACGAGGCGGCAGCCGTGTTCATCGCCGAGTACGCGGGGCTCTCGGTGGCCGAGCAGCAGGAGCTTCGTCGCGGGCTGCGCCGTGTGGAGGCCGAGTTCAAGATCGTCAAGATGACCTTGGCCCGCCGCGCCGCCGAGGATCTCGGATACCAAGGGTTGCTGGAACTGCTGGAGGGGCCCACCGGGCTCGCCTACGCGGGCAGCGATCCTGCGGTAGCGGCCAAGGCGTTGAGGGATTTTGCCAGGGAGCACGACCGGCTCCTGATAAAAGGGGCTCTGCTCGGTGGCGAGGTGCTGCCGCCGGAGAGAGTGTCCGAGCTCGCTGATCTCGAGCCCCGCGAGGTGCTGCTGAGCCGGGCGGCCGCGAGCCTTCAGGCGCCGCTGAGTTCCCTGGCCGGTTTGTTGACCGCGCTGCCGCGCGACCTGGCGACCATGCTGCACCAGCTGATCGAGAAGCGGCGGGAGGCGGGCGGTGAGAGCGCCGCCGAGACGGACGTCGCCGGCCGGATGCCGGCCGCCGATGAGGCTTCCGTCGACGGAGCAACCGTCGGGGAGGCCGAGGAGCCCGTTGCCGAAGAGGCGACCACGGACGAGGCCGAGGCCGGCGAAGCCGGCGACACCGATGAACCGGCCGAGGAGGCCGACGACAAGAAGGCCACCGAGGCCGAGGAGGAATGACGATGGCTACGAAGATGAGTGCCGAAGAGGTACTCGACCAGATCGAGAAGTGGACGGTGCTCGAGCTCTCCGAGTTCGTGAAGGCATTCGAGGAGAGGTTCGATGTGACCGCGGCCGCCCCCATGGCCGTTGCCGCCGCTCCCGCTGCTGTCGCCGCAGCCGACGCAGAGGAGGAGAAGGACGAGTTCGACGTGATCCTCGTCGCCGCCGGCGACAAGAAGGTACAGGTCATCAAGGAGGTGCGGGCGCTCACGAGCCTCGGCCTCAAGGAAGCGAAGGCTCTCGTCGACGAAGCCCCCAAGCCAGTCCTCGAAGCGGCCGGCAAGGAAGAGGCGGAGAAGGCGAAGGCGCAGCTCGAAGGCGCCGGCGCAACTGTGGAGCTCAAGTAGCAGGCTTGCCGGATGCTGTGGGCGGGCCGGTGAGGCCCGCCCATGCGCGCGTGCGGGAGTTCAGAGTCCAGAACGCGCAATACCGACTCTGAACTCTGAAATCTGGACTCTTTTTTGTGCTCGACGACGACCAGACGCGTCTGTCCCCCTCTACCCTTCCCCTGTGCTTGGCCCGATACTCCTTCTCGCTGGCTTCAGTGCCGCAGGCGCCGTTGCCGCGGGGTGGGCCGGTGGTGTGGTGGGTGCTGTGGTTGCTTGTCTGCTGACGGGCGCGGTGGCGGTCAGCGCCGCGGCCTGGGCTCACCGTATTGGGCGCATGTTGGTTCCCGATGATGCCCGGGCCCTGGCTCCCCACCCGCCGCTGTTTCGGCGTCTCTGTGACTGGGTGTACGACCGGACGCTCGAGCGCTAGAGGGCCGTTGGGCCTTGCCACGGCAGCCCGAGGGGGGTATCTTTGGAGTAGACAACTGAAGACAACCGAAGAGGTAATGCCCAACCGGCAGGTGCCGAGCTGGGATAGCTCTGTGCTATCCTGGCTTCTTGTCGTCCGTATAGGCCCACAAACCCAGCCGCCAGATCGATGAGGAGGAATCCTTGGCTCGTGCGCGCACCGAGCGTCTGTCG
>CAZWKX010000060.1:0-7440 GCA_964633975.1 uncultured Acidimicrobiia bacterium | reverse complement strand
AGCACGACGAGGGGGAGCAGGAAGGCGTTCCAGCTCGTCACGATCGTCAACACGGTGATGGTGGCCATCACCGGACGCGACAATGGCAGCAGGATCGACCAGTAGAACCGCAGGGGACCAGCGCCGTCCAGCATTGCCGCCTCTTCAAAATCGCCCGGGATCGACGCGAAAAAGGGACGCAGGATGATGATCGAGAGGGGCAGCGCAAATGCCGCCTGTGGCAGCGCCACCCCCAGCGGCGAGTTGATGAGGTGGAGCTGTCGCACCACGATAAAAAGCGGCAGGATTGCCACTGTCACCGGGAAGAGCAACCCGAAGGTGAAGAGGGTGTAAATCCCCTCACGTGCCTTGAACCTGAAACGCGAGAGCACAAACGCGGCCAATGAAGCGGCGGGCAGCACCAGGCCCACCGTGATCATGGCGATGAGTGTGCTGTTCCAGACCTGGCGCCAAAACGAGCCCAGCCCCAGCACTGCCCTGTAGTTCGAGAAGAGCCAGGGATGCGGCAGCCCGAGGGGATCACTGGCCAGTTGCGGGGTGCTTCGGAATCCTCCCAGGATGACGTACAGCACTGGAAGGATGATCGTTGCCAGCACCACCAATGCTACCAGGTACAGGAAGCCTCGGGCGACGGCCGATCGGATCTCGAAGCGCCTGCCCGAACCGGGTAGCTGGGTGGGTCTGGTGGCTAGATCGACTACGTCATCGACCATGTCACGCTCCCATCGCTGTCAAAGAGCCCTCGACGTCCCGGCGGAGGGCCCATCGCTGATAGGCGAGCGCCACCAGCAAAGACAGCCCGAACACGATCACCGACACTGCGTTCGCATAACCGATGTGATGACGCTCGAAGCCCCAGTCGTACATATAGGTGGCCATCGTGTTCGAGGCGTTTATGGGTCCTCCGCCGGTCAGGACCCAGACCACGTCGAACAACTGAATGGAGCCGATCATGGACAGGAAGACGGAGACCCGTATCGCCGGCGCGAGCAGAGGCAGCGTGATGCAGCGGAAGGCCTGCCACGAGCTGGCGCCGTCGATGGCGGCTGCCTCCTGCAGCTCATCGGGTATCTGTTGCAGACCGGCCAGCATGATCATCATGTGAAAGCCGAAGTACTTCCAGGTGATGACGAAAAACAGGCTGTACAAGACGATCTTCGGGTTGGCCAGCCACAGCCCCTGGAAGTCGTGGCTGCTGACACCGGAGATGACGGCGTCGATGGCGCCGCTGGGGCGGAAGATCTGTCGCCAAACTACGGCCGTGACGACCTCGCTGAGCACATACGGGGCGAAGAACAACATCCGCATGAGTGCTCGCCCCTTCAGATTCTGGTCAAGCATCACGGCCAGGAACAAGGCGAACGGAAGCTGCAGGCCCAGCGAAAGGCCCAGGATGATCAGGTTGTGGTACAGGGCGCTGCGAAAGACCGGGTCCCCGAACGCTTTGGTGAAGTTGTTGAATCCGACAAAATCCGTGAGGGGTTCGAGCCCGTTCCAGTGGTACACGCTGTAGTGCATCGCCTGGATGATGGGCCACAGCACGAAAACGAAGTAAAGCAGGAGCGCCGGCGCCAGAAACCCCATCACGATGGGCCACTTCTTCGTCGTCGATGGGGTCCGGACCTCAGGGCGCGTGAGCGTTCGGATCGTCGTCATACGTTGGCGCCGTTTCTCACGATACGAGAGACCGGGGGCAGACCGGCCCTATGGGCCGGTCTGCCCTTCAGTCTTATGTGCGGTCTGGAGCTTACTCGCCAGCCCAGGCCGCGTTAACCGCGTCTACTACGTCCTGGGGAGTCCCGGCGTTGGCGAACAACAGCGCAACCGCGTCGTTGACCGCAGCACCCACTGCAGGCGGGTATGCCTGGTCGAGGTACAGCTGGAAGTACGTCGCCTGGCTCATTCCGGCCAGCACTGCCGCCAAGTCGGGATCGGTGACCGAGTCCTCGGAACCGATCACAACCGGCAGTCGGGCTCCGGTCTCACCAATGCGGGTGGCGACATCGACGCTGCTTATGTAGCCCAGGAAGTCAACCGTCTCGGGCGGTGCATCGTTGCCAACGGCGAAGCCGTTGCCGCCTCCGAAGGCATCCGTGCTAGCACCAGCGCCACCTTCATAGGCTGGGAAGCTGAACCATCCGAGCTCGCCGCTCGCGGCGAGATCGGGGCCATTGGACCGCATCGTCCCGGGAGCCCACTGACCCATCAGAAGCATGGCCGCATTGCCATTGGCCAGGACTGCCGCTGACCCATCCGGAGTGTCCCAAGGAGTGGCGAGGAAGCCAGCCTGGAACGGATCCAAAGCAACCAGCGCCGCCAGCTCTTCGCCGGCCGTCAGGAACGCCGGGTCGTCGAAGTTCTGGTTGACTGCCGCTGCCTCCATCACGTCGGCACCACCGATGCGCAGGGCCAGTTCGGCATACCAGAACATGCCCGGCCACTTGTCGCCCTCAGCGAGGGAGATCGGCGTGATCCCCGCGTCCTGGAAGGTCTGCACGTCTGCGAGCAGGTCCTCCCACGTGGCGATCGGCGCCTCGACGCCAGCATCGGCAAACAGGGTCTTGTTGTACCAGATACCGACGAGGCCGAGGTCCCAGGGCGCACCGTAGAGCTTCCCGTCGATCATCATCATCGTCAGGGCACCAGGCGAAATCTGGTCGACCCAGGGGGCCGCCAGGTCGGTGATGTCCTGGACGAGACCGGCATCGACCTGCTCGCGCAGAGCGCCGCCGCCCCACGACTGGAAGAGGTCGGGCACGTCACCGGCCTGCATGTTTGTCGCCAGAGCCGTCTTGAAGGCCTCGTTCTCCTGCACCGTGATGTTGATCGTCACCCACGGGTGGGCAGCCATGTACTCGTCGGCGACGTCCTGCCAAAGCGATAGGCCGGGATCGCTGACTTCGATGTGCCACCACTCGATGGTGACCGGTTGTGGCTCGGTAGTTGTCGGTGCCTCCGTGGTCGTCACTGCGGCCGTTGTGGTCGTAGCCTCCGCTCCTGCTGTCGTGGTGACGGTATCGTCACCACAGGCGCAAGCGACAAGTGACAGGACCACAAGCAACACGACGAACCAGGTGGCACGTGTGTACTTATGCATTCCTTTCCTCCGTTCGGTTTGGACATGCCCACATCGCGTGCAGGCCGTCCTCGTGCCGTTTACTTGTTGTAGGGTTCCTCCTGCTTCGCTGTCTCTGCAGAACCCGACAGGAACTGCGCAATATGAGCCTCGTTGGGAGGATCATACGCGGCGGTTCCATGTCGGGCTCGTCGATGAGCCTGATAAGCATGCGTGTCGCCTCGTATCCCATGCCCTGGATGCACTGATCGATCGTGGTCAGAGGCGGGTCGGCGAGGGCAGATTCGGGGATGTTGTCGAAACCGACCACCGAGAGATCGTCCGGGACGGCGAGGCCGAGTTCGCGGGCGACCTCGATGGTCCGGATGGCCGACAGGTCGTTGGCCGCGAAGATGGCGGTGGGTCTGTCGGGAAGGTTCAGGAGTTCCCGGGCGCACTCCCGAGCCGTATCGGGGTCGTACCCGGCGACGCGGACCAGGGCGGGGTCGGCCGGGATGCCCGCTCGTTCCAGTGCTCGTCGGTAGCCCTCTTCGCGTAGTTCGGCCGATCGCAGGTCGGGACGACCCGCCAGGTGGCCGATCCGCCGATGCCCGAGAGAGATGAGATGCTCGGTGATCGTGACCGCTCCGGCCAGGTTGTCGGCTGCGACGGTCGGGAGGCTCGAGGTGCCGACGTGGGGATCCACGGCCACCACGGGTGTGCTCGCGGAGACCTCGGACAGTTCCGGGGTCACCAGCACGAGGCCGTCGACGAGGGTGCCGCTGAGTCGGGAGATGTGCCGACGCTCCCAGCCCGAGGTATCCGGGGGCGAGTGGCCGCCGGCGTACACGATCAGTTCATAACCCGACCCGTTGATGGCCCGGGCGACGCCCTTGAGCAGTTCAGCGCTGAAGGGCTCGATCTCCTCGACGCTGATCCCGAGCACATTGGTACAGCGGCTTCTCAGGCTGCGGGCCACGAGGCTCGATTCGTAGTCCAATTCCTCGATGACCTGTTGTACCCGTTCGTAGGTCTCGGGAGCCACGCCTACCTTGTTGTGCATAACTCGGGAGACGGTGGCAATCGAAACGCCCGCCTGTTCGGCCACGTCTTCGATCGTTATCCGGGTCCCGCAAGGCACAGCGTGTTACCCCATACGTGCATTCTCAGTAAACGTTCTCAGTAAACGTTTACAACTATACCCGACACGCGGCGAGCGCGCTGCGACACTGCTCTCCGAGGAGATCACCACCGCCGCAAGGGAACGAGCCGAGATCATCGGCCAGGAGTGGCGAGAAGTCGACCAAGACTGGTCAGATAAGGCGGAGGGTGATCTGGTCGGAACCGGGATTCACTCGCGCCGAGGTGTAAGTTTCGAAACGTTAGTGGCCTGGCTGGTCGAAGTGTGCACTCAGGCCGCCTGCCAGGTGCTGGTGGTGTCGGAGTCGAGCACTACGAGACTGGCACAGCCGGCCTCAGCTGCCGACGTGACCGCTGCACCCACCACAACCCACACCATCCCCTGAAACGGCCTGGTGAACGGCGGCTTCGACGTGCCGCTCCTGCATCAGCTCCAAGTATCCACCGTCACGCAACCGTTCCGCAAAGCCGGGGAACTGCACAGCACTAGCCCGCCAGCTTCAGTTGCACTAACCCCGGTGGGGGATCGTGCCGCGCTCGCCCAAGCCAGCATCCCGTTCCCTAGACAGAACTTTCAACACCATCACCCACCTCGGGCCGTTCCGCTCTACACGCCCCGACCCTCTGCCTCGCCATCATTTGTGCCGTTCTTCGCCGGCACTCCGTCGCGGGCACTCCGATTCCTTGGGGGAGTGCACCAACATTCCGTAAAGTATGACTCTGGGGTTCAACTTGACATAACGTAGATTATGGGCGCTCTGCAAAAGCCTCACCCAGCCGGGTCCTTCTCGAACCGGACACCTTCCAGCACCGCCACGGGCTCCACACAGGCGTTGCGTAAGTGTGCCGCGGCGGCGTAGAGGTGCTGAAAGGCCCGTCTGTAGTCGATGTCCTCCGCTTGCAGCCCCAGGTCGCCTTCCACGTCGTCGAGAGCGCTCTCGAGCACATAGAGGCGGTCTCGGAGGCTTTTGAGGGCCGTGGCGTCGACGACGGCGTCTCCGGAGTCCAGGCCCATACGAACGGCGAGGCAGCGAGCCTCGAAGGCCCGTTGCCGGTGGCTGCGTCGGCAGTACTTGGGCGGCCGGCCTTGGTGTGCGGGCAGCTCGAATTCGATGCCGCACCACTCACAGCGGGCCAGACGGGAATATTCCGTCACAGTGACGTTATTGTACCCGATAGATGACCCGAGGCCGGGATTGGGTTCCCGACCTCAGACGAGACGAGAGGACGCCATGCCCGCCCTGGAGCTGACCAAAGACAACTTCGAGTCGACCATCAGAGACAACGAGACCGTCTTCGTCGATTTCTGGGCCTCCTGGTGCGGGCCCTGCCGGATGTTCTCCCCCATCTTCGAGAACGCATCCGGCCAGCACGACGACATCGTCTTCGGCAAGGTCGACACCGAAGCCGAGCCCGAGCTGGCCCAGGCCCTCGGCATTCGCTCCATCCCCACGCTCATGGTGTTTCGCGACACCATCGTGCTCTACGCCCAACCGGGTGCTCTGCCCGCCGGCGCCTTCGACGATCTCATCGGCCGAGTGAAGGCGCTGGACATGGACGAGGTACGCGGCAAGATCGCCGAGCACGACGGCGGCGGTTCGTAGGCCACGAACCGAAGAACGTCCGGGCTCTAGCCTGGGCACATGCGCTTCGCCATCTCGGTCCCCAACTTCGGCGACTTCGGAGACACACGTCGCCTCGTAGAAAACGCCCGGATTGCCGAAGACGCCGGGTGGGATGCCGCCTTCATCTGGGACCACATGCAGTTCGACCCATCAGTCGGGCCCTTTGTCGACCCGTGGGTGGCGATGGCCGCCATGGCCGTCGCCACCGAGCGTGTACGCATCGGCCCGATGGTGACTCCCCTCCCCCGGCGCCGTCCCACCAAGCTGGCTCGTGAGACCGTCACCCTCGATCACCTCTCCGACGGCCGGCTCACGCTCGGGGTCGGCATCGGCTGGCCGCCCGTGGCTGATTTTGGGAACTTCGGAGATGCCGAAGACGACCGGGTCCGCGGCGCTCAGCTCGACGAGGGCCTCGACGTTCTCACCGGCCTTTGGTCCGGCGAGCCCTTCAGCCACCAGGGCGAGCACTACACGGTCACCGATGCCTTGTTCCTTCCCAGGCCTATCCAGGAGCCGCGTATCCCCATCTGGGTAGCCGGCATGTGGCCGTACCCGCGCCCCTTCCGACGGGGCGCTCGTTGGGAGGGCATCGTTCCCCTCGCCGTCGGCGACGCCGGCGAGCCCCGCGGGGCCCGGCCGCAGGAGATCCGCCAGGCCGTCGACTTCACTCTCGATCACCGAGTCTCCGACGAACCCTTTGAGGTCGCCGTCCTCGGCGAAATGCCCCAGAGCGACTTTGACGGTTTGCTCCAGGAGCACGAGTATGCGGGCGCCACCTGGTGGCTCGAGAGCCCGCCATTCCTCCTTCAGGCCTACGAGGCGTGGCTGGAGAGAGTGGCAGCCGGCCCCATCCCATAGCACTCCCCCACCTGGTTGGGTTTGCGAAGAGAAGGTTGCATGTAGCATGCAACCTTCTGCTAAGATGCCGTCCATGGCCTCCGCCGCCGAAGAGATCGCTCAGGTCCTCATGGACTTGATGCGGCACCATTACCTACCCCGCATGCACACGCACGTCGCCGAGAAAGCCGGTGTCCCGCTCATGGAGCGAGCCTGCTTGCCGGTGGTGAGATGCATCGCCCACCACGCCCCGGTGCGCTCCTCCGACGTGGCCGATGCCCTCGGCATCGACGGATCTACGGTCAGCCGCCACGTCAGCCGGCTCGAGCACGCCGGTCTTCTGACCCGCACCCCGGATCCGGCGGATGGCCGCGTGTCGCTGCTCGAGGTCACCGAAGCCGGACAGGACGCCTTCCGGCGGATGCACGAGGCACGCTGCGCCATGCTCGAGGAGATCCTCGCCGGCTGGTCGAAACAGGACCAGAAGCGCCTTGCCGCCGATCTGCGGCGCCTCGCCGCCGACTTCAGCGCCTACCTCGAGAAGCTGTGAGCCCATGAACCACGGAAACTCCATCGAAGTGGAAGGTCTCACCCGCCGCTTCGGGCAACTCGTTGCCGTTGATCACATCGACTTTGTGGTGCCCCAAGGCGAGGTCTTCGGATTCCTTGGGCCCAATGGCGCCGGCAAGACGACCACGATCAAAATGGTCGTGGGACTCCTGCAGCCTACCTCGGGCAGCGTGCGCGTCGGCCCTCACGACATGGTCGCCGAGGCCCGAGCGG
>CAZWKX010000059.1:6578-7904 GCA_964633975.1 uncultured Acidimicrobiia bacterium | reverse complement strand
TACACCTCTCCCCACTCCTACCCCCATCCGATGAGGCCACCCTCGCCTGGGCCAGTGCTACCTCATCAGAGCGCTGCAGCAGCTATACGAACAGCGCGGGAACAAACACGGCGAACAGAACCACACCCAGCACACCGGCAAGATACCGGCGGCGGCGGAATCCCCAGACCGCGGCCGCCGCAGCGGTAGCCAGGATGCCGGCGAACTTGAGCATGGCCGCCACCGACGCACCCATCACCATGAGCGCCGAAAAGTCCGCAGCAGCGGCACCGGCGGCATCGTGCACATCGGCGAGCAGCCAGAGGTGCAGAGTGTTCTCGATCCAGTCGAGCAACGCGGCCCCCCACGGGAGAGCGAAAAAGAAGAGCTCCGTCCTGCTCGGCCGCTGTGACCCCGCCGCCAGTGCAAACAGGCTGCTCAGGGCCACGGCGTAGAGAACCGGATACACGAAGTCCAGTGTCAGCAGGTTGCGTTTGAACGCATCGATGCCGCCTCCCCAATCGGACACGACATCGCGGAAATTGGCCACGGTGAAGCTCCGCTGGAGCTGAACCACCGTGGGCCCATCACTCGTGACCATGCGGTGAGAAACGTCGAACAGCACAACAAAGAACAGCATCGCTATCAGCACGGGGACCAACACCCACAGTGAGCCCAGCCGCTGCATCCGATCCCGGAGCCCCTCCCCAAAAGAACCCTGCCGAGTGTCCATGCCGATCACCTCTCAACGCCAAGCTACCCGCACGCAGGCAACCATGAAACGAGGCATCCGCTGAACAGCAGCGCCATGCGCCGGCCTCAGCCGAGAATCACACCTTCCGTGTCGATACCGGGCTCCAGCACTTCGCCGCCCTCGCCGGCTAACACCTCCTCGAAGGCAGCGGCCACGGATGAGCGGTGCTCCTCCGTCACAAAAGCCACCGCAGACGGACCGGCGCCGCTCCACGCTGCATGCAAGGCCCCCGCCTCACGCGCCACCTCTATCAGTCGCCCGGTCAAGGGAGACAAGTTCGCCCGACGAGCCTCGTGCAGCTCGTCGCCGGCCGCGGCTGCGAGCAGCGACGGGTCTCCCGTCCTCAGACCTTCAATCAAGAAGGCCAGCCTGGCAGCGGTCCGGACCGCCACGCCCGTGCGTATCGGGCCCCCCACCGACAGGCGCGCTTTCGCCGTCGACAGGCGGGCCACCGGCACCGCCAACAACACTCGAAGCGACGGATGGACCTCGAGCCGATGAACCATCGGACCGGGCCCTACCGCAATCGCGCCCCCGAACACGGCAGCGCCCACGTTGTCGGGGTGACCCTCGACGTTGGCGGCGATCCTGAA
>CAZWKX010000059.1:0-6478 GCA_964633975.1 uncultured Acidimicrobiia bacterium | reverse complement strand
AGCGCCACCACATCGAAACCCGGTCCGAGGTTGGCCGATGAGGCGGGAGCCGATGCCACGCTCATGGCCGGCTCCCCACTTCGATGAACACGCGAGTGGCTTCGGACACCAGAGCCCGGATCTCCTGCTCCACCCGATCTACTATGCCTTCCACTTCCCGGCCGCTCAAACCGTCCTCCACCACGATGTCCATGTTCACGAGGATCTCGTCGGGCCCCAGATGCATAGTGAGCAGCCGCTCCACCGTCTCGACCTCGCCCACGGACAAGGCTGCGGCGCGGATCGCCGACCGGGTCTGACGCGACGCCGCCTCCCCGACCAGCAGTCCCTTGGTCTCCACGGCAAGGATCCAGGCGGTCACCGCCAGCAGCACGCCGATGACCATAGACGCCGCCCCGTCCCAGCGCGGGTTCCCGGTCCACTCGGTCAAAGCGAGGCCGCCGGCGGCCACACTCAAGCCCACCACCGCGACCGAATCCTCGAAGAGCACGACCAGCAAGGCCGGATCCTTCGACTCCCGCACCGTCCGCCAAACCGCACGGCGACCCCGGCGTCGGTTGAACTCCTTGGTCGCCGGCCGGAAAGCAACGAACACCTCGAAGAAGGCGGCCACGCCCAGCACGATCAGGCTGAACACAAAACCCTCCTCGTGCTGAGCCGGATGCCTGATCCGGTCGAGACCCTCGGTGAAAGCAACCACCCCGCCGCCCACAAACAGGAACACGGCCACCATAAACGACCAAAAGTAGATCTCCTTGCCGCGCCCGAACGGGTAGCCGACACTGGGCCGGAACCTGCTCACAGTGGTACCTCTCAGCAGGAAGAGCTGGTTGCCGGAATCGGCTACAGAGTGGAAGCCCTCGGCGAGCATGGCGCTGCTACCGCTGATGGCCGCGGCGACGAATTTGACCACGGCGATGATCACATTGGCCAGCAGAGCCAACACCACAAGCGCACGAGACTCACGCGGCGACATGGCGCTGCGAGTCTACGTCTCGAGAGCCCTCGCCAAGAAAGAGCGCATTCGCCAGTGCCACTGCGCCGGGGCCCGCCACTCGGCATGCGATCCCGGAAAGAAGGTGATCTCCTTGGGATGCCTGAAAGCGTCGTAGAGAGCAAATGCTGCAGCACGAGAGAAGACCTCGTCTTCGTCCGCGTTCACCATCAGCACGGGCCGCGGCGAGATGGCGGCCGCATGCTCTACCGGGTCGATCTCCTTCAGTACCTCGGCGAACTCCAACGGGAGCGTGTTCTCTTCCGCAGCCCTTCGCGTAGAACCGCCAATGGCGAAGACCCCTGCGAGCACACGCTCCTCTGCCGCCATGAGCGCAACCCCGTAGACAGAACCCACCGAGAAGCCCAGGTAGCCGAGAGCACAGCCCTCCCCGAAGCGGCCCTCCACCACGTCACACAAGAGACGCAGATCGCCCACGGTCTGCCTCACCAGGTCCGGTCCCCAAACCTCATGGCCCGGCGGCTCCCCTGCAACAACGGCACGGTCACCGTGAAGAGGAGCATCGGCCGCCACCAGGGTCATGCCTAGAGGCGCCCACGCCAAGCCCACTCCCCGGATCTCCTGAGCACTGCGGTCGGCGCCGCCCCCATGACCGGCCAAGATCACCGGCCCAGGCCCCGGCCTGGACGAAAGCCACGCATCCGCCATCACCTCGTCACCCTCGCTGCCTCTGAACCGCCACGTCTCGCGCCGCACCCCATGCACAACCTCCGCCGCTACCACCTCCGGTGCCGCCGCACCCTCGCCGCGGGTCTCAGAACCGCTCACAGCTCCATCCTCCGTATCCCATCGTCACGTACGGTGCCTCCGAGCGTGGCGGCGTCCGGATCCCAGGCCAGCTCGATTCGACAAAGTGCGCCGATCTCGTCGCCCTGCTCAATGACAAAACGGCCTTCCCGCCAGCCTTCGGCCAGCATCACCGCCGCCAAGGCAACGGCTGCGCTCCCGGTGGCGGGATCTTCGGGCACCCCAAGCGACGGGGCAAAGAACCTCGCCTTCACCCGATCGTCACTGCGCGCAAACATGTATGTACCACTCCAGGGCGCCGCAGCGAGACGCTTCATGTCAACTTCGGCGCTCGCCACCGCCTCCGCCTCCCCCACCTCCGCCACCAGATACCGAAGCGGCAAATCCACCCACCAGGCCCGGACCGCCGGAAGCCCGACCACTACGGCATCCTCCACAGACGCATCCTCAACCGGCGCCACCAGGGGCACCTTCACCCAGGCCGCGTCCCCACCGGCCCGATACTCGATCTCACCAATGCCGCACCGGACACACCCCGTCGAAGCCAGCCCGAGCTCGCCCACCATCCAGGCCGCCCCAACCAGCGGATGCCCGGCGAAGGGCACCTCCGCCACCGGCGTGAAGATGCGCACCAGGGCCGGCTCCTCATCCCGAAGGAGGAAGATCGTCTCGGAGAACCCAAGACGTGTCGCCACACCCTGCATGGCCAGTACCTCGAGATCACCGGCATCGACAACAACGCCCAGGTGGTTGCCGCCTTCGTCGCCGCGGGTAAAAACCCTCAGCACTCGGACGTCGAGCACGATTCCGACGATAGCCTTTCATCAAAGGAAAGGTCATCGGGACTTCCTGCTCTAGCCGGCCGGCGGACATGCCGACCAACCTTTCCGTGACCCACGGGCCAGAGGAGCCGAAATGAGCTACGACACGCCCCCCGATCTTCCCCCACCGCCACCGCCACCCGCCCCGCCTGGACGCGGATCCCCCTCCTGGCTTCCGTGGGCCCTCGGCATTGGGGCCGCGGTCGTGATCGGTGTAGTGGTCACGGCCATCGCCCTCTCCGGAAACGACGACCGCACGGCCGGGTCGACGGACGTCACCGGCGCTTCGACCGTCATCACCACCACAACCGCTCCACCCGTGGAGACCACCCTGGCCCCCAACTATCCGCCCGGCGGCGGCAGCTGGACCGTTCTCGTCTACCTCCTCGCCGATAACAACCTCGAGGAGGCAGGCCTCGCAGACGTGCGCGAGATGGCCGACGTCTCCCCAGACGCCGACCTCACCTTCGTGGTACTCGTCGACCGTTCCGATGGCTGGACCAGCGAATCGCTCGGGGACCTCGGCGACTGGACCACCGCCAAACGCATTGAGGTGCAGCCCGGCTCCTTCGTGGAGGAAGCAGACCTCGGCGAGCTCAACCTAGGTGACGCATCGGTGCTCGCCGACTTCGTAGCGGCCGGCATCACCCAGCATCCCGCCGATCACTACGGCGTGATCCTGTGGAACCACGGCGCCATCTCAGGCGTCGGGGCCGACGACTCCCACTTCGACGGCCTGACGCCGCCGGAGATCGCTGCCGGTCTGCAGGACGGCCTCGGCAGGGTAGGGGTCACCCGCCTCGATTTCATCGGATTCGATGCTTGCCTCATGGGTGCCTACGAGATCGCCACTGTCGTGAGCCCGTACGCCTGGTACATGATCGCCTCCGAGGAGACCGAGCCCAACGAAGGCTGGGACTACAGCGCCTTCGACCATCTGGCCGCCGACCCAAACGCAGACGTCGTCGGCCTCGGCGGAGAGATCGTACGCCGCTATGTGGCCACCAGCGGCGACTACGACCAACGCGTCACTCTCTCAATGATCGACCTCACACGCATCCCCGACCTGCAGGCGAGCATCGCCGCCCTCAATCTCGTGGTGGTGCCCTCAATCGACGACTACGCCCAGGTCATAGGCAGCCAACTGGGGCGCTCGATGTCCTTCGGATCCAGCCCAAACCCCGATGAGGACTTCTACATGGTCGACCTAGGCCAACTGCTCGAGTTCATCGCCCAGGACCAGCCCACGTCCGAACTCGGCATTGCCGCAGCCGATACGCTCGCCGTCCTCGAACAGATCGTCGTCGAGAACTACACCGGCGCAGCCACCAAGGGCGCCAGCGGAATGGCCATCCACTTCCCCCCCTACGACTACTACTACAACGCCAACTGGTACGAAGGTCTCGGAGTGCCCGTCTGGCCCGAGCTGCTTGATGCCTATTACGCCGCCGGTGCCGCCATCCCGGTCGACCAGCAGCCCTCGTTCAAGCCTCTGAACAACGTGGCCACCCACTACTTCGACTACGCCGGCCTCAATGTCGAGGCGCAGTTCAACGAGACCGCCCTGGACAACATCGTCGAATCGGTTCTCTATTCCGGTTCGGTCGGGCCCGACGGCACCGTCACCTTCTACGGCGCCGACCAAGGCTGGGTGGAGGACAACTGGGCCTACGCCACCTACGACCTGAGCGTGCTCATCCTCGACGACGGCGTGGACCAGGCCATCGCCTTCCAGAGCATCACGTTCAACGAGGAGATCACATTCCTGACCCTGAACGTCCCGCTCGCCTACCTGCCGCCCGATGGAGGCAGCTACGCGGACATCCTGCTCTCCCTCACCTACGACTCCACCACCGACGTGTTCACCGAAGGATTCTTCAGCTACGACGAATTCGGCACCATCGGAGAGTTCGACGCCGACCCCCACGGCCTCATCTACCCCTACGTGCTCGAATGGCGGCCCGATGGAACCTACGAGTGGGTGTTCACCACCGATGTCGGGCTCTGGGCCGACCTGCCCAATCTCATGTACGACTTCGACTACGAGTTCTTCGCCGAGGGCACCAGCATGTATGCCGAACTCTGGGTCTTCGACTACGGCGGCAACTGGGACTACGCCTCCGTGGAGACCGTGATCCCCGCCCCCAGCTCCGGAGAGGTGACCACCTGTGCCAACGCCTACTGGGGCTTCAGCGTCGACCTTCCCTCGGATTGGTACGTCTGGACCCCCAGCGATCCTCAACTCTCATGCGCCTATTCCAACCCGCAGCCTTTCACCGCTACGACCGATGCCGAGGCCTTCAACGAGGCGCAGCTGACCGTCCAGGTCTTCGACCCCGACCTGCTGGCCAGCGAGGTCATCGCTTTCTACAGCGAGTACGGGACGATCGACGAGAGGGAATACGCGACTCTCGTCTATACCCCCTACGGCGAGTTCGGCGCCTATGGATGGCTCATGCCTCTCTATCCGGGTGACCCCAACTCGCCGGTGCTCGTAGTGGAGGGTTGGGGCATCGTCGACGACACGCTCGCCGCCTTCACCGATGACATCGCCGCCTCGATTCAGCTGCCCTAGGCGAGCCGAACCGAACCGGCATCGCTGGAACGCACACTTTTGAAGCCCTGAAGCGCAGGGGTACCATCGCAGCAGAGAGGCGGGCGTAGTTCAATGGCAGAACACGAGCTTCCCAAGCTTGAAATGAGGGTTCAATTCCCTTCGCCCGCTCCGGCGCCCGCCACGCGCCCACGAGTACCGCCAATGCCATGAGCCGGCCGGCCAAGTTCCTCGTCTGGCTGTCCGGCCTTGGGATCATCCTATGGGTCATGGGCCTGATCGCCGCAAAAGCGTTCGAGCGCAGCGCCAACGAGGAAGCCGACGACTTCCGAGTCGCCGCTTTCTGGGGAGGCCGCAGCTACAAGAACTCCTCAGCCTCGTTATCCTCCGGCGTCGCCGTCGCCGCACTTGGAGGCATCGACCTCGACCTGCGCCGAGCTCGCCTCCATCCCGGAGGCGCCGACCTTCTACTGCGCGTCTACGCCGGAGGCATGCAGGTCCGAGTTCCCGGCACCTGGCGCATCGAACTCCACAAGGATGTCCGGGGCGGCCACATCGAACTCGACCTGCCCGACGGCCCTCCCGACGACGCTCCAGTCCTCGACGTCGATGCTCTCATCGTCGCCGGTGGCCTCGAGATCCGCTCAGACGACTAGCCATCTCCGCCTGTCCAAGCCACCTCCAAGCCGGGCCAAGACGCGATAATCGGCGAAAAATCCTACGGGATACGTAAGAACCCCTAAACGGAAGGCTAAAGAGGGACTAGTCCCTTTGTGCCACGGGGGGTAGTCATTTTCCCAATAGCTGTCAAGGTACTCGGCACATGCGCCGATGTTTATGCCGAGAGACCCCCACAACGGAAAAGGTAGGCGCGATGGGTGACCCCGGACCCCGCTCGACTGCTCTCCTTGTGCTAACAGGCATTCTGATTGGATGCCTTTGCATAATGGCCTCGCCGACGCAGGTCGATCCAGTCCCTTCGGGCATCGATCCAACTTCCGGTATCCACATCGACGGTGTGCTCGTGGCCGACGATGGCAGCCTGATCCTTGCCGGTACGGCTGCATCCGGATGGACGGTGTTTTCAGAAGAGACCGGAGTGACCTCCCCCGCCGGCGGCCGTTGGACGGCACCCATACCGGCCGGCGAGACCCCCACGGTGACCCTCACCGTGATCGGCCCAGAAGGGACGGGCACTGAGGTCGTCATCGACTTGCGCGGCGAGGTTGAGCATGTCGCTCCCCGCAGCTGATACCCCAACGGTCGTCATCTACGGCGACCCGACAGGTACGGGGACCGAGGTCGTCATCGACCTACGCGGGTCCTAGGGACCCGTGCGGT
>CAZWKX010000058.1:0-8093 GCA_964633975.1 uncultured Acidimicrobiia bacterium | reverse complement strand
ACATCACAACCCCCGTTGGGTCGCGCCAGAGTGTACCCGCCCTAGAAGAAGAGTTGGAGTTCGCGTTCCGCGCTCTCAGGTGAGTCTGAGCCATGCACGATGTTCTGCGTCAGCTCCAGGCCGTAGTCTCCTCGAATGGTGCCCGGCGCAGCGTCACGCGGATTCGTACTACCCATCAGCGACCGCACCACGTCGATGGCCCCCTCGCCCGACCACTTCATGACGACCACGGGACCCCGAGTGACGAAAGCCACTAGATCGGCGAAGAACGCCTTCCCTGCGTGCTCCTCGTAGTGCCGGCGCGCCAGGTCTTCGTCGATCTGCATCATGCGCATGGCCTCGAGCCGGAGCCCTTTGCGCTCGAGACGAGAGATGACCTTGCCGACGAGACCGCGCTCGACCCCGTCGGGCTTCACCATGACGAACGTGCTCTCCATGACTCCTCGGATCGGCCGGGATGGTACATCACCCAAGCGCTATGGCGGTGCGAGCCTCTCCAACGACGTACAGGGAACCGGTGACCAGCAGCGGCCCGCCGCTGCCTCGGGCCGCCGACACGGCTTCGGCCACGCTCCCGCAGACAATGGCCCCTTCGATACCCGCCTCGGTCGCCATAGCCGCTACTTCGCCGGCAGAACGAGCGCGCCCGTCCGCGGCGGAAGCCGCATAGAGGGAATCGACGTGAGGCGCCAGTAGCCGCAGCATGCCTGCCACGTCCTTGTCCACCATCACCCCGAAGACCAGCGACCACTTGGTCGCCGGGTACTCCTCGGCCAGAGCCGCCGCCAGGGCCGCCATGCCTTCCGGGTTGTGCGCGCCGTCGAGCATGATGATGGAGTCGCGGCCGATCACCTCCATGCGGCCCGGCAGCGTCACTCTGGATGCCGCCGTCGCCACCGCTTCGGTGTCGAGGCTCCGCCCGAACAGCGCTTCGACCGCAGCCACGGCGTTGGCCCAATTCACCGTCTGATGCCGCCCATGCACAAGGAGCGACACGTCTTCGTAGTCTCTGTGCACACCCTCGAGGTCGACGCTCCAGCCTCCATCGGTCGTCTGAGCCGACCTGACGCTGAAATCCTTCCCGAGACGCAGCCATGAAGACCGCGTCAACTCGACGCGGCGCTGCGCCGCCTCCAGCGCTTCGACCGGGAGATCGCCGGTGACGAGCACCCGGCCGTCGTCGAGTATCGCCACCTTCTCGGTGGCGATGGCGCCGAGGCTGTCTCCGAGGTAGGCGGTGTGCTCCAGGCCGATCGTGGTCACTACGGCGACTGCGCTCTCGACGACGTTCGTCGAATCGAGCCGCCCTCCAAGCCCGGTCTCCACGACGGCCACGTCGATGGTGCGTTCGGCGAACCATGAGAAGGCCAGGGCGGTAGTCAGCTCGAAATAGGTGACGCCGTCTCCGCCCCGCTCCTCGAAGAGATCGACGATCGGCTTCACATCTCCGATGGCGGCGGTGAACTCCTCCTGGGTCATCCGTTCGCCGCCCACCTCGAAACGCTCCTCGACCGTCTGGAGATGGGGTGAGGTGAACAGGCCCGGTTTCAGGCCGTGTTCGAGAAGGATCGCCGCTGCCATACGCGCCGTGGAGGTCTTGCCGTTGGTGCCGGCGATGTGAATCACCGGATAGCCGCGATGAGGCTCGGACATCATCTCGAGCAGGCCGGAGATGCGCTCCAGCCCGGGCTTGACCCCGCGGCCTATGTGCCCGTCGAGATAGGTGATGGCATCGCTGTAGTCCGTGGCCCTACCCCAGCTCGTCGAGCTGCGCTCTCAGCCGCTCGAGACGTTGGGCGAGTTCCTCGGCCTTGGCCTCCTCCTTTGCCACGACCTCGGCGGGCGCGCGCCGGCGAAACTGCGCGTTCCCCAGCTTGCCCCTGCTCCGAGCCAAGCCCTTTTCGACGTCGGCGACCGCTCGGCTCAATCGCTCCCGCTCAGCCCCGACATCGACGATCCCCTCCAACGAGATGAACACCTCGAGAGGGTATGCCACGAACCGGGTCCGGCCCGAGCGTTCCGGAGCCGCCTTGACCCATGCCGGTTCGGCCGCCGCCAAGGCCTCCAGCTGGCGAGCCCACCACTCCGCGGCCAGCCCTTCGGGATCGGCGATCACGACGTCCAGCGGATGACGAGGGGCGAGACCGTGCTCGGCGCGGAACCGGCGAATCCCGACGACGATCTCTCGAAACACGTCAAACCCCTCGGGCGCCTCGTACGGCGGCGGCTGCGGCCAGGAGGCTCCTGCCACCAGTCCTTCTCCGACGAGGTTCGACCAGAGCTCCTCGGTGAGGAACGGGATGGCCGGGTGGAACAGCTTGATGAGATCTCGCAGCACCACTCCAACGGTGCGGGCCACCGTGCCGGGATCGTCACCGCGCAGAGGGGACTTCGCCAGCTCGAGGAACCAGTCGAACACCTCGGACCAGGCGAAGTTGTACAGCATCGCGTAGGCGTCGCTGAACCGGTACTCGTCGGCGAGCGCGTCGAATCTCTCGGTGATGTCGTGCAGACGGGACAGCACCCACCGCTCTTCGGGAGCCGGGACTTCCGGATAGCCTCCATCAGCGGGGATGCTCGCCTCCCCCACGTGCGGCAGTACGAAACGCACCGCGTTCCACAGCTTGTTGCCGAAGCGTCGTGCCGCATCGATCATGTCCGGCTGAACGATCACGTCGTGCCCCGGTGCAGCCGCCTGTATGAGCGCCAGGCGGAGGGGGTCGGCGCCCTGCTCCTCGGCGACCATCAGGGGATCGGACACGTTGCCCAGGGATTTGGACATCTTGCGGCCGTCCGCCGCCCGGATCAGCCCATGGATGGCCACGTCGGGGAAGGGGATGCCGCCGGCGAAGTGCAGGCCCATCTTGATCATCCGAGCCACCCAGAAGCTGATGATGTCATATGCGGTGACGAGCACCGAGTTGGGGTAGAAGGTGCGCAGGTCGTCGGTGACGTCGGGCCAGCCCAAGGTCGAGAACGGCCAGAGGGCCGAAGAGAACCAGGTGTCGAGCACGTCATCTTCCTGACGCAGGTTGGACGAGCCACAAGAACAGCCGGAGGGATCCTCCAGAGCAACGATCACCTCGCCGCACTCGTCGCAGTACCAAGCCGGGATGCGATGACCCCACCAGATCTGCCGGGAAATGGTCCAGTCGCGCAGGTTCTCCATCCAATGGAAGTAGTTGTTCTCCCAGCGCTGGGGGACAAAACGAATGTCTCCCTTCTTGACGGCTTCGACGGCCGGCTCGACCAGCGGGCGGACCTTCACGAACCACTGCTCCGAAAGGTAGGGCTCCACCACCGTTCCGCACCTGTAGCAGTGGCCCACCGAATGCGAGTACTCCTCGATCTCGCCGAGCACGCCCTCCTTGGCCAGTGCCTCCTTCACCGCGGCGCGCGCGTCAAAACGATCGAGTCCACAGAAGGGTCCCCCTTCCTCTGTGATCACCGCGGCCTCGTCGAGAATGGCGATCGCTGGAAGTCCGTTCCTCTGGGCGATCTCGAAGTCCACCGGGTCGTGTGCCGGCGTCACCTTCACCGCTCCCGTACCGAACTCCGGGTCCACGGCCTCGTCGGCGATGACGGGCATCTCCCGGCCCAGCAGAGGAAGCCGTACCGTCTTGCCGATTAGGTCCCGATAGCGCTCATCATCAGGATGCACGGCGACGGCGGTGTCGCCAAGCATCGTCTCGGCCCGCGTCGTCGCAACCTCGATGCCACCTCCGCCGTCGACAAGGGGATAGAAAATGTGCACCAGCTCCCCGGTCAGCTCCTCGTGCTCCACCTCGATATCACTGAGAGCGGTGTGACAGCGGGGACACCAGTTGATGACTCCCCGGCCCCGGTAGACGAGGCCTTCCTCGTAGAGCCGCACGAACACGGTCCGCACCGCCCTGGACAGCCCTTCGTCCATGGTGAACCGCTCCCGGCTCCAGTCGCACGAGTAGCCGAGCCGTCTCATCTGCTCGGTGATACGGCCCCCCGAACGCCGCTTCCACATCCAAACCTGCTCGATGAATCGCTCCCTCCCCAGGTCGTGCCGGCTCATGCCCTCGGCGGCGAGCTCACGCTCGACGACGTTCTGGGTGGCGATGCCTGCATGGTCGGTCCCGGGGACCCAGAGCGCGGCATAACCCTGCATGCGCTTGCGCCGAATGATCGAGTCCTGGATCGCCAAATTGAGCGCGTGCCCCATGTGAAGCGATCCGGTGACATTGGGAGGGGGTATGACGATGCAGAACGGCCCGCCACCCTCGTTGTGCTCAGGACGGAAGATGCCCGCGGCTTCCCAGCGGTCGTACCACTGCGCCTCGACCGTCGTCGGGTCGTACGCCGGCTCCATCACTCCCATCACTCATGGCGGCGGCCATCATAGAACACGCAGAGGGAGGAGCCGGGAAGAGAGGAGGAAGGCCGGCGCCCGTGGCGCCGGCCTCGACCCCCTTCCATTCCGCTGGGCGGGGACCGACGCCCAACGGCGAGAACATCATCCAGCAACCACCCTACGCTGTGAGGAGCGCGCCCTCAACCACTTTGGGTAGAAGAAGCGGACCATTTGGGGCCGGGCAAGGTCACTAGTCACGGAGAGAATTCAGAACCCAGAGTTCAGAGTGAGAGGGCTCAGAGTCGGTGGTGCGCGTTCTAGATTACGACGTCCGAACTCTGATGATGCCGGCGCCGGCCGGCATCATCATGCACTGCGCTCTTCGCGCTCTTTGCCCAGCTCCTGGATGGGGATCAGCGTCGGATTGATGCGCTCGCGCACGACCTCCCCGTCGATGACCACCCGGGCTACGTCCTCACGGGAGGGCAACTCATACATGGTGTTCAGCAGCACCTCTTCGAGTATGGCCCGCAGGCCACGGGCCCCGGTACCCCGCAGCTGCGCCTGACTCGCGACCGCCTGAAGCGCGTCGTCGGTGAACACGAGCTCGACGCCATCCATCTCGAAGAACCTGCCGTACTGCTTAACCAGCGAGTTCTTGGGCTCAAGGAGCACTCGAATAAGCGCCTCCTCGTCGAGATCGTCGACCGTCGAGATCACCGGAAGCCGGCCCACGAATTCGGGGATGAGGCCGTACATCATGAGGTCCTCGGGAAGCACCTTGCTCAGTGTGACCCCGGACCTCTCCTCCTTGGCATGTATGTGGGCGTCGAAGCCGATGGCGCGCTTGCCGATACGGCTCTCGATGATGTGCTCTATGCCGGCGAAGGCGCCGCCACAGATAAAAAGCATGCTGGTCGTATCGATCTGCAGAAACTCTTGATGTGGGTGCTTGCGGCCGCCTTGGGGCGGCACCGAGGCCACGGTACCCTCGAGGATCTTCAGCAGCGCCTGCTGCACCCCCTCACCGGAGACGTCCCGGGTGATGGAAGGATTCTCAGCTTTGCGAGCGATCTTGTCGATCTCGTCGATGTAGATGATGCCCTGCTCGGCCTTCTTGATGTCGTAGTCGGCCGCCTGGATGAGCTTGAGTAGGATGTTTTCCACATCCTCGCCGACGTAGCCGGCCTCGGTGAGTGCCGTGGCGTCGGCAATGGCAAACGGGACGTTGAGCATGCGGGCCAGGGTCTGGGCCAGCAGCGTCTTCCCAACCCCGGTGGGGCCGATGAGCAGGATGTTCGATTTCTGGAGTTCGATGTCGTCGCTGGTGCTGCGCTGGCCGGCCTTCACCCGCTTGTAGTGGTTGTAGACGGCAACCGACAGCACCTTCTTCGCCCGTTCCTGGCCAACGACGTAGTCGGCGAGGAACCCGTAGATCTCTGCGGGCTTGGGAAGAACGTCGAGCGGCGTCTCCTCGGCGGTGGCCAGCTCCTCCTCAATGATCTCGTTGCAGAGATCGATGCACTCATCGCAGATGTAGACGCCCGGCCCGGCGATCAGCTTCCTCACCTGCTTCTGCGACTTGCCGCAGAAGCTGCACTTGAGGAGGTCTCCTCCTTCGCCGAACTTGGAAACCATCTGACCACTCCCCTATCCGGCAACCACTCTCAGGTCCCGGGCCGTAAGGACTTCGTCGACGACCCCGTACTTCTTTGCCTCTTCCGCCGTCATCCAGAAATCACGCTCGGTGTCGAGGCGGACCTTTTCGATGTTCTGGCCGGTGTGCTGGGCCAGTATCTGGTTCATCTCTTCCTTCACCCGGATGATCTCCCTGGCGTGTATCTCGATGTCCGTGGCCTGACCCTCGAGACCCCCGATGTGCGGCTGGTGAAGCATGACCCTGGAGTGAGGAAGGGCGAAACGTTTGCCCTCGGCGCCGGCGGCAAGAAGGACCGCAGCGGCGGATGCCGCCTGGCCCATGCAGTACGTGGCTACGTCCGGCTTGATGAAGTTCATCGTGTCGTAGATGGCCATCAGCGATGTCATAACCCCACCCGGCGAGTTGATGTAAAGAGCTATGTCCTTGTCCGGTTCATCCCCCTCGAGATGAAGCAACTGGGCCATGATGAGGTTGGCGATGTTGTCGTCGATGGGAGTCCCCAGGAAAACGATCCGCTCCTTGAGCAGACGGCTGTAAATGTCGAACGCCCGCTCACCGCGACTCGTCTGCTCGACGACGGTTGGGACCAGGTAGTTGCTCGTGATCATCCTTCATCCTCTGCCGGCTTCGGCTCATCGCCCGTCTCAGAACCCGATGCGGCGTCAGCCGCCGGGAACTCGATCTCCTTGCCATCGGCATCGACCGCTGTTGCCACTTCGAGCAATCGGGCGACCGCCTTCCTTCTCAGGATATCACCGGCCAATGCCTTCTCCTGACCTCCCTCCCGCAGCGCCTTGCCGTAGTCTTCGACGCTCATGTCGGTGGCGGAGGCCAGCACCGCCACCATCTCGGCGACATCGTCGTCGTTCACAGCCAGCCCTTCCTGCTTCGCCACGGCTTCGAGGAACACACGAGTCTCGATGTTCAAGATGGCCTGTGAGCGCAGGTCGGCAACAAACGAATCCTCGTCCTGGCCCGTCACCTCCAGGTACTTGCCGAGGGTGATGTTGCCCCCGGCCAGGCGGTTGGCAAACCGCCGCAGCACGGAGTCCATCTCGGCGGCGACTAGGTCATCGGGGATCTCAACGGCGGCCTCGCCACGGAGGGTATCCAGCAGCTTCCGCTCGAACTCTGCCCTCGACCCGGCCAGACGCGAGCGGCCAAGCTGCTCGCCGAGAGCTTCTTTGAGCTCATCGACGCTGGAGTACTCCGAGATGTCGTCGACCCACTCGTCCGTCAGCTCGGGCAGCCGCTTGCCCTTCACCTGCTTGACCAGCACTCGCACGGACACGGCGCTGCCGCCGTGTTCACCCATGCCGGCCGGCAGGATCGTCTCAAAGCTGGCGATGTGGCCAGCCGCCTTGCCCCGCAGCGCCTCATCCAGGCCGTCGAGAAACGCTCCCGAGCCGATCTCGTAGAGCAGATCATTCGCCGAACCGGCCGACACGTCCTTGTCACCGCTACTTGTCATCACGTCGATGAGCACATAGTCGCCGTCGAAGGCCTCCCGGTTTACGTCCTCCAACTCGGCGAACTGATCGCGCATTCGGTCGATGTGCTCGGCGATATCGCCATCGTCGACCTCCGGAGACGTCACCTCGATGCGCCGCCCTCGGTAGTCGGGCACCTTCTTGAGCTCGGGCCAGAGCGTCACCCGGATGTCTACGTCGACTCCCGAATCTTCCCGGTCGCGCATCTCCTCGACGCGGGGCGGAGCCGCCGGCTCGATGCCGGCACCGGACAGCGCGGCCACGATTATGTCGGGCAGTGCTGTGTCGATGGCCTCGCGGCGCAGCACATCCAGCCCCACGGCCGCCTCTACGACCCGCCGCGGTGCAGTGCCGGGACGGAACCCCTTGATCTTCATGTCCCGCGACAGCCTGCGCGCCGCTTTCGCCTTAGACGCCTCCACGGCGTCGCCGTCGACCGTGACGGTCACGATCTTCTCGAACGGGCCCGCCACCTTGCCATCGCTCACCTACGTCTCCTTTGCATGCGTCGAGACGGCCACAGGCCGTCTCGACAACCGGGTGACCGAGGGGATTCGAACCCCCGACCACCAGGGCCACAACCTGGCGCGCTAACCTGACTGTGCTACGGCCACCACGA
>CAZWKX010000057.1:0-8879 GCA_964633975.1 uncultured Acidimicrobiia bacterium | reverse complement strand
GTGGCCGCACCGTCGGCGCCGGCCGAGTCACCAAAATCATCAAATAGGAGCCGGAAGGTGGCAGAACAGCACAAGATCCGCATTCGCCTGAAGGCCTACGACCACGAGCTGGTCGACGAGTCGGCGCGCAAGATTGCCGAGACCGTCATCCGCACTCAGGCGAAGATCAGAGGACCGGTGCCTCTCCCCACCGAGGTTCATCGCTATTGCGTGATTCGTTCTCCGCACAAGTACAAGGACTCGCGAGAGCACTTCGAGATGCGCATTCACAAGCGCCTCATCGACATACTCGAGCCAACCCCGAAGACGGTGGACTCGCTGATGCGGCTGGACTTGCCCGCCGGGGTGGAAGTGGAGATCAAGACGTGAGAGCGATCCTGGGCGAGAAGCTGGGCATGACCCAGGTCTTCGATGACGAGTCGCAGGCTGTGCCGGTGACGGTCATCAAGGCCGGGCCCTGCCGCGTCGTCCAGGTCAAGACGCCCGAAACCGACGGCTACGGGGCGGTGCAGATCGCCTACAGGGAGATCCCGGATCATCGCTCCACTCGGCCCTCTGCCGGTCACTTCGCACGAGCCGGGCTCGGTCCGCACCGCCATCTGGTCGAGATTCGTGTAGATGATCCCGAGGCCTATCAGGTGGGCCAGGAGATATCCGTCGCCGATGTGCTCGAGAAGGGCGCGCGTGCAGACGTGGCCGGGGTCACCAAGGGCAAGGGCTTTTCCGGCGTCATGAAGCGGCACAACTTCTCAGGGCAGGGAGCCAGTCACGGCGCCCATCGAGTGCACCGGGCCCCGGGTTCCATCGGCGCTTGTGCGACGCCGGCACGCGTCTTCAAGGGGATGAAGATGCCTGGTCGGCTCGGCGGCGACCGGCGCACGGTGTTGAACCTCGAGGTGGTGGATGTCGACGCCGATCGTGGGCTCCTCATGCTTCGAGGGGCCGTCCCCGGAGGTAAGGGGTCGGTCGTGCTCGTTCGAGAGGCGGTGAACAAGCGTGGCTGAGAAGACCACCGCCAAGCTCTACTCGGATGCAGGGACTGAGACCGGCGAGATCACCTTGGACTCCGCGGTGTTCGGCATTGAGCCGAACGTGGCCGTGATGCATCAGGTTGTGGTCGCCCAGCTCGCGGCCGCACGCTCGGGATCGGGGAGCACGAAGACCCGCAGCGAGGTGAGAGGAGGAGGGCGCAAGCCCTGGCGGCAGAAGGGCCTCGGTCGGGCTCGTCAGGGATCGACGCGTTCACCCCAGTGGCGCGGCGGAGGCATCACCTTCGGCCCCAAGCCCAGGGACTACTCCCAGCGCACGCCGCGCAAGATGCGCAGGCTGGCGCTGTGCAGCGCCTTGTCGGCCCGCGCCGCCGACGGGCAAGTGAAAGTGGTCGAGAGCTTCGGCTGGGAGGAGCCCAAGACGAGACAGGCGGCCGCCCTTCTCGCGGCCATGGGAGTCGAAGGCAAGGTGCTCGTTGTGCTCGGCCCCGGTGACGGGATCGCCGAGCGATCGTTCCGCAATCTGCCTCTCGTCAACATCCTCGTGCCGGGCCAGCTGAATCCCTACGACGTTCTATGGGCGGACGCCGTGGTCTTCACCCGGGAAACCGTGGGAGTGGCGGGACGCCGCGCCACCTACGAGGTGGCGGCCGACGATTTTGTGCGTGAGGACGGGGAGGGAGAGGCATCGTGAAGAATCCACGAGATGTGATCATCGAGCCTCTCGTCTCTGAGAAGTCGTACGACCTCATCGAGGACCACAACACCTACACGTTCCTCGTGGACAAGCGGGCCAACAAGACCGAGATCAAGCATGCCGTCCAGCAGATCTTCGGTGTGAAGCCGGTCTCGGTCAACACGATGAACCGCAAGGGCAAGCGGAAGCGCACAGCGTGGGTGTTCGGGCGGCGTCCGAACACGAAGCGGGCGCTGGTCACGCTGGCCGAGGGCGACGAGATCGACATCTTCGGGGTTTGAGCATGGCTATTCGCAAGTACAAGCCGACGTCGCCGGGTCGCCGATTCCGCACGGTCTCCGACTTCTCAGAGATTACGAAGGAGAGGCCGGAGAAGAAGCTCCTCGACAAGCAGGCGAGCAGCGGTGGCCGCAACGTGCACGGGCGCAGGACGGCGCGGCACCGCGGCGGCGGGCACAAGCGGCGGTACCGGGTCATCGACTTCCGCCGCAACAAGGACGGCATCCCGGCCAAGGTTGCAGCCATCGAATACGACCCCAACCGCAACGCCCGCATCGCCCTGCTCCATTACCAAGATGGGGAGAAGCGCTACATCCTTGCTCCCTTGAGAGTCGAGGTCGGCGATGTGCTCGGATCCGGGCCCGGCGCGGAGATCCGGCCCGGTAACGCCTTGCCCCTGCGCAACATCCCCGCAGGGACCATGGTGCACGCCGTGGAGATGCGTCCCGGCGGTGGTGCCAAGCTGGGCCGTTCGGCCGGCTCCCAGGTGCAGTTGGTCGCCAAGGAAGGCGACCTGGCACTGCTGCGTCTGCCTTCGGGTGAGATTCGTAATGTGCCTCTCGACTGCAGGGCCACCGTCGGCCAAGTGGGGAACACCGAGGCGGAGCTAGCCAAGGGAGGCAAGGCGGGGCACAGCCGCTGGAGGGGAGTTCGACCCCAGGCACGGGGTGTGGCCATGAACCCGGTAGACCACCCTCTGGGCGGGGGCGAAGGTAAGAGCTCGGGAGGCCGCCACCCGACCAGCCCGTGGGGTAAGGCCGAGGGTCGCACCAGGAAGAAGCACAAGGCGAGTGACCGCTACATCGTGCGGCGCCGCACCAGGAAGGGGAGGAGGTAGGACGTGGCACGCAGCCTGAAGAAGGGTCCCTTTGTGGACGAGCACCTCCTCGAGAAGATCGAGCGCGCCAATCGTTCCGGGGATAAGCGGGTGATCAAGACCTGGAGCAGACGCTCCACGATCATCCCCGAGATGGTTGGGCACACGATGGCGGTTCACGACGGCCGCAAGCATGTTCCCGTCTACGTGACGGAATCCATGGTGGGGCACCGGCTTGGCGAGTTCGCTCCGACACGGACCTTCCGTGGCCACGCCGGGGAGAAGGCGGCGCGGAAACGATGAAGGTCCATGCTCGCGCCCGGTTTGTCGTGCAGTCACCCTACAAGGTCAGGCGGGTGCTCGACCTCGTCAGGGGCCTGCCCGTCGAGGAGGCGCGGCTTGTGCTCGATTTCGCCAACCGGCGCGCCACCGTACCCGTCCGGAAGGTCCTTGAGTCGGCGGTGGCCAACGCGGCGCACAATCATGCTTTGGATGCCGAAGACCTGTTCGTCGTCGACGCCTTTGCCGACGAAGGCCCTACCCTGAAGCGGTTCCGTCCGCGGGCCCGGGGGCGGGCCAATCGCGTTCTGAAGCGAACGAGCCATGTGACGATCGTGGTCGGCGACGGCCGGGAGGAGGAGATCTGATGGGTCAGAAAGTGCACCCCTATGGGCTCCGTCTCGGCATGGTGACCGACTGGAAGTCGCGCTGGTACAGCGACAAGGACTACGCCAGCCAGGTGGTCGAGGATGCGGACATCCGAAAGCTGTTGCACGAGGAGCTGGTGCGCGGAGCCGTGTCACGGATCGAGGTCGAGCGCATCGGTGACAAACGCGTGCGTATCGACATCCACACCGCCCGACCCGGCGTCGTCATCGGGAGGAGCGGTTCCGAGGTGGAGAGACTGCGGCGCCTCCTCGAGGAGCGCACCGGCCGCGAGATCAAGCTCAACGTCATCGAGGTCAAGAATCCGGAGACGGACGCGCAGCTCCTGGCCCAGGGCATAGCAGATCAGCTGCAGGGCAGGGTGTCCTTCCGGCGTGCTATGAAACGAGCGGTTGCCACGGCCATGAAGGCGGGCGTGCAGGGTGTGCGGGTGCAGTGCTCCGGTCGTCTCGGCGGTTCCGACATGGGCCGCCGAGAGTGGTATCGCGAAGGCAGGGTACCGCTCCACACACTGCGTGCCGATATCGACTACGGCATGGCGACGGCCCACACCACCGTTGGGGCCGTGGGGGTGAAGGTTTGGGTCTACAAGGGCGACGTCCTGCCGTCGCTGTCGACGACTCGTGAGAAGATCGCCGCGGAGGCCGCTCTGGCCACCGGCGGGCCTGCGAGCCGCCGCGCTCCGGCCAAAGCGCGAGCAGAGCAGGCTGCCGGGGAGCAGCGGAGCAGGCTCATCGAGGCCGGCGGCGGCAAGCGGCTCGTGGAGGCCGGCGGCGGTAAGCGTGAGGGTAAGCGCCTCATCGAAGCCGGCGGCGGCAAACGCATCGATGTCGGCTCGGCCCGCTCCGAGTTCGAAGAGGCCCGCATGGCGGCCGAGGAGACGCTCAGTGGTGATTTGGCCGCGGCCGAAGGGACCGCCGTGCTTGCCGAGGAGAAGCCGGCGGCCGAGAAGCCCGAGGCTCCGGAGGAGATGCCGGCCCGGAAGGAGAGGGACGCCGAACAGGCCAAGGGTCCCGAGGAGGAGCCTGCCGAGAAGCCGGCGGCCGAGAAGCCCGCAGCTAAGAAGCCGGCGGTCAAGAAGCCAACGGCCAGGAAGGCGCGGGCCGCCAAGAAGGCCGAAGTGGTGGAGGAGAAGCCGGCCGGGAAGGCGCGGGCCGCCAAGAAGGCCGAAGTGGTGGAGGAGAAGCCGGCCGGGAAGGCGCGGGCCGCCAAGAAGGCCGAAGTGGTGGAGGAGAAGCCGGCCGGGAAGGCGCGGGCCGCCAAGAAGGCCGAAGTGGTGGAGGAGAAGCCGGCCGGGAAGGCGCGGGCCGCCAAGAAGGCCGAAGTGGTGGAGGAGAAGCCGGCGAAGAAGACGACGAGGCGGAGCACCAAGAAGGCCGAAGCTGCAGAGGAGAAGCCGGCGAAGAAGACGACGAGGCGGAGCACCAAGAAGGCCTCCGACGAGAAGGAGGAAACCTAGAGATGCTCATGCCGAAACGTGTCCGCTGGCGTAGGCAGCAACGCGGCACGATGCGGGGAATGGCCAAAGGCGGCACGAAGGTGCACTTCGGCGACTTCGGGCTTCAGTCGCTCGAGCCGGGGTGGATCACCGCACGCCAGATCGAAGCCGCCCGAATCGCCATGACTCGGAAGATACGCCGGGGCGGGAAGGTGTGGATCAGCATCTTTCCCGACAAGCCGGTCACGGAGAAGCCGGCCGAGACCCGCATGGGGTCGGGCAAGGGCAACCCCGAGTACTGGGTTGCGGTGGTGCGCCCGGGGCGGGTGATGTTTGAGCTGTCCGGAGTTCCCGAGGACCTGGCCCGTGAGGCGATGCGCCTCGCCGGGCACAAGCTGCCGGTGAAGACGAAGTTCGTGAAGAGGGAGGAGCTGTGAAGGCTGCGCAACTGCGAGACCTCCCCTACGACAAGCTGGCGGAGCGCATGGCCGAGGCGAAGCAGGAGTTGTTCAATCTGCGCTTCCAACTGGCCACCAATCAGTTGGACAACACGGCGCGCCTTCGTGAGGTGCGCCGGGAGATCGCGCGTATCTCCACCGTGATGCGCGAGCAGGAGATCGAGGCCTACTACAGCCAGCAGCAGGAGGGCGTGTCCGATGACTGAGCGCAAGCGCCGCAAGGTGCGCACCGGGATCGTCATCTCGGACGCGCCCGACAAGACGGTGACGGTGGAGATCGTCGAATCCATTCGTCACTCCCGCTACACGAAGACCGTGCAGCGACGCAAGCGGCTGCCCGTGCACGACGAGGCCAACGACGCGCGTGTCGGTGACACGGTCCGCATTATGGAGACTCGCCCGCTTTCGAAGACGAAACGATGGCGGGTCGTCGAGATAGTGGAGCGCGCCCGATGATCGGTCAGGAGAGCCGGCTCAAGGTTGCCGACAACACGGGGGCCCGTGAGGTCCTCTGCATCAGGGTGCTCGGAGGATCCGGGCGCCGGTACGCGGGTCTCGGCGACATCATCGTCGGAACCATCAAGGACGCCGTGCCCGGGGGATCGGTGAAGCGGGGCGAGGTGGTCAAGGCCGTGGTCGTGCGTACACGCAAGGAGAGCCGGCGATCCGACGGCACGTACATCCGATTCGACGACAACGCCTGTGTGCTCATCAACGAGCAGCTGCAGCCCCGCGGCACCCGAATCTTCGGCCCGGTGGGCCGCGAGCTGCGGGACCGTCGTTTTATGCGTATCGTGTCGCTGGCTCCGGAGGTGCTGTGATGGAGCTGCGCGCGGGGGACCAGGTCGTCGTGATCTCGGGCAAGGACAAGGGCCGGCAGGCTCGCATCTCCCAGGTGTTCCCGAAGAGGCGGAAGGTCATCGTCGAGGGTGTGGCGACGGCGAAACGGCACATGAAGCCGCGGGGCCAGACCATGCAGGGAGGCATCATCGACAAGGACATGGCGATCGACGCCTCGAACGTGATGATCGTGTGCTCGAAGTGCGGGCCGACCCGCATCGGGCACACTCAAGGGGCCGATGGCCGGAAGACCCGCGTGTGCGTGAAGTGTGGAGGTGAACTGTGACGCCGCGCCTCAAGCAGAAGTACATCGCTGAGGTGCATGCTGCGCTGAAGGAGCGCCTCGGTGTCATGAACCCGCACGACGTGCCGCGCTTCGACAAGATCGTGGTCAACATGGGCCTCGGCGATGCCATCAGTGATCGCAGCCTCGTCGACGCTTCGATTGAAGATCTCTCCGTCATCACCGGGCAGAAGCCCCGGGTGAACCGGGCGCGCAAGTCGATCGCAAACTTCAAGGTCCGCGAGGGTATGCCGGTGGGCGTGTCGGCGACTCTGCGCGGTGACCGCATGTGGGAGTTCCTCGACCGGCTCATCCATGTGGCGATCCCCCGGATTCGAGATTTCCGCGGGCTGGATTCCGGCTCGTTCGACGGTCGTGGCAACTACGCGTTCGGGGTTACCGAACAGCTCATCTTTCCCGAGATCGACTACGACAAGGTGGCCAAGGTGCGGGGAATGGATGTCATCATCTGCACCACTGCCCGGGACGACGAGGGAGGGCGGGCCCTCCTCGAGGCGTTCGGATTCCCCTTCCGCCGGCAGCAGGCAGGTGTGTGATGGCAAAGAAATCGATCGTGGCCAAGAGCAAACGAACGCCCAAGTACAACGTGCGGGCCTACAGCCGGTGCGGCCGCTGCGGCCGCCCTCGGGCGTTCCTGCGCAAGTTCGGCATGTGCCGAATCTGCGTGAGAGAGCTGGCCCATCGCGGCGAGCTTCCCGGAGTGAGAAAGGCGTCGTGGTAGAGATGATGACCGATCCCGTCGCCGACATGCTCACCCGGCTGCGTAATGCGAACGCCGCCCTTCATGAGACGGTCTCGATGCCCTCGTCGCATCTGAGGGAGGAGATAGCCAAGATCCTGGCCTCGGAGGGGTACATAGAGGGATACAAGATCCGCGTCGAAGGAACCAAGCCCGAGCTCGAGGTCAGGCTCAAGTACGGCTCCAATCGTTCCCGGGCCATCGGCGGCCTGCGTCGCATCTCAAAGCCGGGCCGCCGCGTCTTCTCAGGCGCGTCCGAGCTGCCGCGCACCCGCGGCGGACTCGGGGTGGTCATCGTTTCCACCTCTCAGGGCCTGCTGCCCGATCGGGAGGCGCGGCGCCGGCGGCTGGGCGGCGAGATTATCTGTGAGGTGTGGTGATGAGCAGGATCGGTCTCGCCCCGATACGGGTTCCTTCCGGAGTCGAAGTCTCGATCTCAAAGGATAAGGTAGTGGTGAAGGGTCCCAAGGGGACGCTCGAGCGCGTCTTCAGCGAGCGTGTGTCGTTCTCCATCGACGACGGCGTGATCAGCGTGGCTCGACGCGACGACGAGCGGGAGTCGAAGGCGATTCACGGCCTGTCCCGGGCGCTGCTGGCCAACATGGTCAAAGGGGTGTCTGAGGGCTTCTCCAAGGAGCTGCAGACCGTCGGAGTCGGGTACCGCGCCTCGCTCAATGGCTCTACCCTGGAGCTTCAGGTGGGTTACTCGCACCCGGTGCGCATCGACGCTCCCGAGGGCGTCGTGTTCGAGGTGCCCGAGCCCACCAAGATCATCGTCAGCGGCATCGACAAGCAGAAGGTCGGGCAAGCGGCCGCTGATGTCCGGGCCGTGCGTCCTCCGGAGCCCTACAAGGGCAAGGGGATCCGCTACGTCGATGAGCGGGTGCGCCGCAAGGCCGGCAAGGCGGGGGTCACATCGGCATGAGAGGCTCCCGCACCGACGCTCGCCGCCGCAGGCACCTGCGGGTTCGCCGGAAGGTGCACGGCACCGCGTCCCGGCCGCGCCTTGTCGTGTACCGGAGCAATCGGTACATCTACGCACAGCTGGTCGACGACGACGCCGGCCGCACCCTGGCCGCGGCGTCGTCGCAGGAGAAGGCCATGCGTAAACGGTCTCTGACGGTGGAGACGGCGGCCGAAGTAGGCAAGATGGTCGCCGCCCGGGCAAAGGACGCCGGCATATCGACGGTCGTCTTCGACCGTGGCGGGTATGCGTTTCATGGCCGGGTGAGGGCGCTCGCCGATTCGGCCCGACAGGAAGGTTTGGAGTTTTGACGACACCGCGGAACACCGAAGCTCCCCAGCTGGACGAGCGGGTCATCGCCATCAACCGCGTCGCCAAGGTGGTCAAGGGAGGCAGGCGGTTCTCGTTCACCGCGCTCGTGACCGTCGGTGACGGCAAGGGCAGCGTCGGCATCGGCTATGGAAAGGCCAACGAGGTCCCGACCGCCATCCAGAAGGGAATCGAGATCGCCCGCAAGAGCATGAAGCCGGTTCCCATGGCCGGGACCACGATCGTGCATGAGGTGATCGGGCGCCAAGGCGCCTCCCGGGTGCTGGTGAAGCCGGCGGCGCCGGGAACCGGGGTCATCGCCGGTGGAGCGGTGCGCCAGATTCTCGAGGCGGCCGGCATTCGCGATGTGCTGGCCAAG
>CAZWKX010000056.1:0-8993 GCA_964633975.1 uncultured Acidimicrobiia bacterium | reverse complement strand
GCCTGGGCCTCGAAGCGGCGCCTCTGCTCCACCGGGTCGTTCAGCTCGCTGAATGCGTTGGCCAGCTCGCGCCCGGCCACGATCACCTCAAAACGCTCCACCAAGTTCGGGTCGACCCGATGCTCCCGGGCCAGCGGCGAGATGTCCTTCGGGTAGTCCATCACCACCGTCGGCGCCCACAACCCCGGCTCCACCCGGGCCTCGAAGACCTCGGCGATGATCTTGCCCACCCCCCAGTCCGGGTCGGACTCGATTCCTACTCCCTCCGCCTGCCTCTGTGCCTCCTCCAAGGGCATGGCCGGATCCCACTCCATCCCGGTCGCCTCGCTGCACGAGTCGACGTAGCGAATGCGCGGCCAAGGCGGGCGCAACGACAGCGGCCTTCCCTCAAAAGTCAGCTCCGTTGTGCCCACCACCGCCTCGGCCGCCTCGGCCACCAGCTCCTCGGTCAGGCCGATCATGTCGATGTAGTCGGCGAACGCCTGATACACCTCCAGCATGGTGAACTCCGGGTTGTGCCGCGGCGACACGCCCTCGTTGCGGAACACCCGGCCGATCTCGAACACCCGCTCCACACCACCGACGACGAGCCGCTTCAGGTGCAGCTCGATGGCGATACGCAGGTACATGTCGATGCCTAGGGCGTTGTGGTGGGTGACGAAGGGCTTGGCCAAGGCCCCGCCCGGCTCCAGCTGGAGTATCGGCGTCTCCACCTCGACGAACCCCCGCTCCTCCAGCGAGCGCCGCAGCGCCGAAACGGTCTCGCTGCGGGCATGAAGCACCTCCGCCGCGTCCGGGTTGACGATCAGATCCAAATAGCGGCGGCGATGACGCAGCTCCACGTCTTGCAGCCCGTGCCACTTCTCGGGCAGCGGCCGCAGCGCCTTCGACAAGAGAGTGAACTCGGTGACCCGCACGCTCAGCTCGCCCCTCTTGGTCTTCACCACCTCGCCGAAGGCTCCCACCCAGTCGCCGGGGTCGAGATGGGTAAACGCGTCCATCTGTTCACCCAGGTGCTCGGCGTCGGCGTAGAGCTGGATCTGCCCGGACCAGTCCTGGAGAACCCCGAAGGCCAGGGCGCCCAAGCGGCGCAGATTCAGCAGCCGCCCGGCCACCGCCACGGCGATGCCGGTCCCGGCGCCGTCCTCGATGTCGCCGTGGGCCTCGCGGATCTGATCGGCTGTGGCGGTGCGCTCGAAACGCACCGGGTAGGGCTCCACGCCCTCCTCCCGCATCGCCTCCACCTTGGCCAGCCGCGTCGCGGTTAGGAAATGCTCCTCCAGCTGCTCGTCGCCGTGGTGCTCTTCCATGTCACTCCACGTTCATGTGGTAGACGAGCCGCAGACCATCGAGGGTGAGCCGCTCATCGACCTGGTCGACCAACTTGCACAGGGGAACGATGGTAGATGCCAGACCGCCGGTGGCGACGACCGCCGGGTCCCCGTCCAGCTCGGCGACCAGCCTCTCGATGATGCCGTCCACCATCCCGGCGTGCCCATACAGCAGCCCACTCTGCATCGCCTCGACGGTGTTCTTGCCGATCGGCGACGACGGCACCTTGGTCTCCACCCGCCGCAGGGCGGCGGTGGCGGCGATGAGGGCGTCTTCGGAGACGTCGAGGCCTGGGGCGATGGCGCCGCCCACGTATGCGCCGTCGGCGTCGACAACGTCGAAGTTGGTCGAGGTCCCGAAATCGACGGCAATCACCGGCACCCCGTAGCCGTGCGCCGCGGCCACCGCGTTGACCACCCTGTCCGCGCCAACTTCGCGGGGATTGTCGAGATGGATGGCCATACCGGTGCGGATGCCGGGGCCGACCACTACCAGGGGCCCGTCGATCATCTCCTCGACCACGGCCACCAGCGCCTCCTTGGCCGAGGGCACCACCGACGCCAGAGCCACCCCGGACACCTCCTCCACCCGCCACTTGTCCTGGCGCAGCAGACCCTCGAAGTAGAGGCGATACTCGTCGGCGGTGCGATCGGGCACCGTGGAAAGGCGCCACTGGTCGACCAGATCCTCCCCATCGAAGAGGCCCATGACTGTTTGGGTGTTCCCCACATCAACGGCGATGAGCATCAATTCCCTCCGTAAAGGATCGAAGGACCCGGCAGGCGGACGCCACGGTCGGCGCTGCCGTCGGGTCCGAACCAGACATTGTCGATGAGCCGCACCGCCCCCACCCGAGCGGCAACGGCGAGAAAGGCCTCCCGGCCGAGATCCGAGATGCGTGTGGCCGCGGCGGCGTCGGCGAGCGCCACGTACTCGGCACTCACCCCGGCGGCCAGGAGCTCGGCGGCGACGATACCCTCGAGCTTGGCGCCGGAGCGCTCCCCCGCCGCGGCGGCATCGGCGGCGGCGAACAGCCCTCGCGACAGGGCCAGGGCGGCGCCGCGATCTTCGAGGAAAATGTTGCGGCTCGACAGTGCCAGGCCGTCCTCCTCCCGCACGGTAGGCCCGCCGACGATCTCGACCGGAAACGACAGGTCGGCCGCCATACGCCTCACCACGGCGAGCTGTTGTGCATCCTTACGCCCGAAATGGGCCCGACGCGGCCGGAGGCCGGCGAACAGCTTGGCCACCACCGTGGCCACACCGTCGAAATGCCCGGGACGGTGCGCCCCCTCCATCTCCGCTGACAAGGCCGCCAGCGACACCCAGGTCGCCGGCTCCTCCGGGTACATCTCCTCGAGCGGCGGGGCAAATAACACGTCGGTGCCGGCGCTCTCGGCCAGCGCGGCGTCGCGTTCCAGGTCACGCGGATAGCTCTCCAAGTCGGCGGCCTCGTTGAACTGAAGCGGGTTGACGAAAAGGCTGACCAGCACAGTGTCGGCGCCCTCCCGGGCCGCCTCGACCAGCGCCAGATGCCCTTCGTGCAGGAAGCCCATGGTGGGCACGAGGGCGACACGGCCGGAGCACAGCGCCCGAGCCTCGGAGAAGGTGCCGGTGATCCTCACGACAGCACCTCGTCGAGCGTCTCCTCGGTGCCGGCCACGCGGGCCACCGCTCTCAAGAAGGCGCGGAAGTCGACGGCCAGGTGGGGGGCCGCGTCCTCCACAGCGGCAATCTGGGCGGCGACAGTTCCTGCGTCGCCGCGAGCCACCGGGCCGGTCAGGGCTTTCTCCGGGCCCATGGACAGCGCGTTCTCCGTGGTGGCCCGCACCAGCGGCGCCGCCGCCTCGAAATCGACCCCCGCCGCTTCGAAAAGCCGGCGTGCCATCGACAGGGCCGCCACCGGGAAGTTGGAGGCGGCGGAGGCGGCGGCGTGATACAGCGCCTTGTTCCCGTCGTCCAGCGGGAACGGCCTTGCTCCCAGGGATTCGGCTAGGGCGAAGAGGTCCTCTGCCAAGGCCTCATCTTCGGTGGTGACTGCGACGGCGCAGCCGGCGACACGGCTCGGATCGACATCGGGGAAGGTCTGCAGCGGATGGAACGACCCGATGCGGCACGCGCCGGCTAGCGGCTCGAGGGCCGACACCGAGGTCAGGCCGGAAAGATGCACGGCGGCTTCGACATCACCAGCCAGCGGTGCCAGCCGCTGCGCCACCTCGGAGATGGCGCCGTCGCTGGTGGCGATCACCAACAGGTCGACGGCGGGCAGCGGCTTGTCCCAGGTCAAGGCCACCGTGCCGACACTATCAGCGGCCACGGCCGCCGCCTGCGCATCGCGGGCCATCACCCCAACGACACGGTGGCCGGCGCCCACCATGGCGGTGGCCAGGGAAAGGCCGGCCCGGCCGGGCCCGGCGAGGATCAAATCCAAGGGTTGTCTCCAGTCCTGGGGTACCGGGACAAGGGCAGTCTACGGGCCCCGACGACGGCCTGGAAAGGAGAGTCCTTAGAGGTGCACGGCGGCTACGCTCGCCTCATGGCACTACTCGACTACTCCCGCATCGTCATCAACCAGAAGGCCAAGCTCATCGAGTTGGTCAACGAGTTCATGATCCGCGATGAGCAAGGCAACAACATCGGCGTCATCCGCCAAGAAGGCCAGTCGACGCTGAAGAAGATCGCCCGCTTCGCCACCAAGCTCGACCAGTTCATGACCCACAAGCTCGCCGCCTACGACGCCGACGGCACCAAGGTGCTCGAGCTGGTGCGGCCCCGCAAGATCGTCAAGTCATCCGTCGAGGTGTACGACGGCTTCGGCTCGCTGGTCGGCACCATCCGCCAGCAGAACGTGTTCGGCAAGATCCGCTTCGGGCTCCACGACGCCTTCGACTCCAAGATCGGCGAGATCCGGGCCGAGAACTGGCGTGCATGGAACTTCGCCATCGTCGACGCCGCCGATACCGAAGTCGGCCGCATCACCAAGACGTGGGAGGGCCTGGCCAAGACCCTGTTCACCACCGCCGACGACTACGTGCTCGAGATCTCCCCGCAGGTCAGCGGGCCGCTGCGGCTGCTGATGTTTGCCTCAGCCGTCGGAGTCGACACCGCCCTCAAGCAGGACTCTCGCGGCTTCAGCTAGAGCCGGGTCGTTCGACCCTTGTGAACCGCCGCCCCCGGTGAGCAGCCTGAGAGGCATAAGAAGGCGGAAGGAGAGGTCATGACCACGTGCCCGAGCTGTGGGGCCGTACTGGGCCCCGGCTCTCAGCAGTGCACCGTTTGCGGCGCCCTCATCACCACACCACCGCCTCCACCCCCACCACCGGCGACAATGGCGCCCCCGCCGGCCGGAGCAGGCCCGGCCGTACCACCCCCACCGCCGGCCGGGGCGAACAAGGGCCTCCTGGTCGGCATCGGCATCGCCGTGCTCGTGGCCGCCGGTGGCGTCGGAGCCTGGCTGCTCCTACGCGGGGACGGCCAACAGGCGACTGCGGCCGGCTCGGCCGCAGTGTCCTCAGACAGCAGCGGCACGATCACCTCTCCGGGCGGTGCCACGATCAACATCCCTGTGGGAGCGGTGCCCCTCACCGAGCAGGGAGACACGGGTCAGATCGTCTTCACCATCGACGAGCAGGCGATCGACGGCGCATCCGCCGACCTGCCGGAAGGGCTCGCCCTGGGCAACACGGTCTACCACATTGGCCCCGACTTCCAGACGCTCACCGCACCGGCCACCCTCACCCTGCCGATCCCTGAGGATGTCGATCCGGCCCTGGTGGGCGGGCTCGCCTGGTACGAGGAGGCGGCATCACAGTGGCGTATGGTGCCGGCAAGGGTCAACGCCGGGGCGCACACCGTGTCGACCGAGGTCACGCACTTCTCCGACTGGGCACTCTGGTACGAGAAGGACGAGGAGGACCGGCGCTGGAAGGCCGAGAACGGCGGGTACATCGAGGTGTCCAACCTGATCTCCTACTCGCCGACCTTCCCCACCGACTTCTTCGGCTGGGGCGACTACCGGTCCTCGTACACCTCCTACGGCGTGTGCGTGGAGCAGTACCGCGTCGACGACCCCGCCGTCGCCGACCGCTGGTGGCAGCCCTACGAGTGGATGATCATGCAGCGCGCCTTCCCCGGTTCGGACTTCGAGGCCCCGCAGGAGGGGACCTACTCCTTCTGGATGCCGCAGGGCGAGTACGTGCTCACAGAGGTCATCTACATCTCGGAGATGAACCGATCCACCGGCTACGTGCCCGCCTATGGATGGGCGTGGAGGCCCATAGGGACCGTCATGATCACCCCGGGCAGCACCATCTCCTACAGCGAAGAACAGCGGGTCGAGTACCCGCTGGAGAACGGCGGATGGACGGCCGGACGCCCCGACTGCGCCGGCGAGGAGATGCACTCTCCCGGCTACGGCGACGTGCAGATCACGCTCACCTGGCCGCAAGACGGGATCGACCTCGACCTCCACGTCACCGACCCCGACGGGTTCGAGATCTACTTCGACGACGAGGTGTCGCCCTCCGGCGGGTGGCTCGACGACGACAACCTCCAGGGCGGCGGGATCCCGGAGAACGTCTTCTGGGTCCAGGCGCCTTCCGGCCACTACGTCGTCGAGGTCGTGTACTTCAGTGGTAGCGAACCGGCCAACTGGACCGTGCGCACCATCGTGCAAGGACAAGTCCAAGTCTTCACAGGCACCATCTCACCTGCCCCCACGGGCGAAGACCGGACCCGTGTCCTCGTAGACGAGTTCAACGTCGGCTGACCTCAGGCCCTACCCCAGCACCATCGTCGGCCCACCACCCACCACCCGGGCCCGGCGATGATCTCCGCCTGCTGACCGGCCACCGCCGTCAGCAGATCGGCGGCCAACGTGCCATCGGGCAGCATCGCCCCCGGCCAGGCCTCGGCGAGGGGCTCCAGCACGAAGCGCCGTTGCGCCAGCCGCGGATGCGGCACGGTGAGCCCGGGCTCGTCGAAGACGGCATTGCCGTAGAGGAGCAGGTCGATGTCCAGGGAGCGCGGCTCCCAGCGCAGGCGCCGCTGCCGGCCCGCCCCAGCCTCCAAAGCCAGGGCGAAATCGAGCAGCTCCCTCGCGCCCAGCCCGGTCTCGACCACAACGACGGCGTTGAGGTACGGACCTTGGGGCGGGCCCCCGACGGCTTCAGTCTCGTACAGGGACGACACCGCCACCAGCTCTCCCGCGCCACCGAGACCGGAAACGGCGGACGCGAGGAAAGAGCGTCTATCACCCAGGTTCGAACCCAGGCCGAGCGCCGCCCGGACCACCTCTCAGGCTTCCATCGTCTGGGGGATCATCGACCGGGCCTCCGGGCCCAATGGGCGGCGCAGGATCTCCTGGATGGTGGCGGTAGCCAGGATCGGGTCGCCGATGAGCCGTGAGAACACCAAGTACCCGGCGAGCACTCCGGCAAGAGCATCGTCGATGATGTCCCGGTGGATCAGCAGCACGGTCCCCCGGGCGGCGAGAGCGCTCTGAATGGTGCCGAGCACCCGATCCACCGTCTCCCGCTCCAAATCCACGAGCGGCTCGTGGTAGGCGGCCATGCCTGCGGCCTCGTAGGCGGCGAGGTTCTGGTTCCCCTCGAGCAGTGACAGCACCGCGGTGACGCCCTTGTCCGCGAGCCAGGCGATCTCCTCCTCGCGCCGTACCCGCCGATGCTGGAAGCCGTACCCGCCAATGCGCTCCGACACGGCGAGGCGGTTCGAGATAACCCAGGTGAAGCCTCGAGGCTCCAATCCCGACATCACCATTCAGTCGCCTCCTGCGGACCTCACGATAGCGTCGGCGACGCGCGCTGTCCGTAGCCCTGTCACCACGTTGTGCACACGGATGATGGCGGCCCCTCCGGCGATGGCGAGAACGTGCGCCGCGGCCGACGCCGTATCGCGCTCCTCCACCGGAATGGGGCCGAGGAGGTGCTCCAGGAAGGACTTCCGCGATGCCCCGACGAGCACCGGATAAGGCCCGGCGGTGAGCACGGGAAGATCCCGAAGCAGTGCCAGGTTGTGCTGGAGTGTCTTGCCGAAACCTATGCCGGGATCGACACAGATGCACTCGCCGTCGATGCCGGAGCCGAGCGCCACCTGCGCCCGGCTCGTCAGGTACTCGGCCACCTCTGCGACGACATCGTCGTAGTGAGGATCCCGCTGCATGGTTCGGGGCGTGCCCAGCATGTGCATGAGCACCAACCCGGCACCCGAATCGGCCACCACGGCCGCCATCTCGGGGTCGGCGAGAGCGGTTACATCGTTGACGATGTCGGCGCCCTCATCCAACGCCGCCGCCGCCACCTCCGCCTTCGAGGTGTCGACCGACACGACGGCCCCGGCGGAGGCCAGCGCCGACACCACCGGCAGCACGCGCCGCTTCTCCTCGTCGGCATCGACGGGCATGGCCCCGGGACGAGTCGACTCGCCACCGACATCGATGATGTCCGCTCCCTGGCCCAGCATCTCCAACCCACGGTCTATGGCGACGGCTGGCTCGAGGAACCGACCGCCGTCGCTGAAGGAATCCGGCGTGGTGTTCACCACACCCATGACCAGCGTGTGCTGCTCGTTGGTCAGAACCCGGCCCCGCACCCGCCAGACGGCGGGAGACCGAGCCGGAAAGAGTCCGGCGTTCAGGGGCCGCCGGGCCGTTCGTCCGTGCTCGGATGCATCGCGGCGATGCCGTCGGCAGCGATCTCGCCGTTCGGCGCCTGGATGCGCATAGCGCCGTTGGAAGCGTGCTCCCACTTCGGCACGTCGTGCAGGATCTCCTTCACGTCGTTTGCGTCGAGCGTCTCCCGCTCGAGCAGGGCGTCGGCCAGGCGATCGAGCGATTCCTTGTGGGTCGTGAGAATGGCGCGCGCCTCTTCGTGGGCTCGGGTGATCAGCTTGCGCACCTCCTCGTCGATGAGGGACGCCACCTCGTCGGAGTAGTCCTGATGGCGCACGTAGTCTCGGCCCAGGAACACCTGGCCTTCGGGCTGCCCGTATTTCATCGGTCCGAGCCGGTCGCTCATGCCGTACTCCATGACCATGCGCCTGGCCAGGTCGGTTGCCTTCTCGATGTCGTTGGATGCACCCGTCGACGGATCGGTGAAGACCAGCTCCTCGGCGGTGCGTCCTCCGAGCATCATGGCCAGCTTGTCCACCAGCTCGCTGCGCCGCAGATAGTGCTTGTCCTCGGTGGGCAGAGCGAGCGTGAAGCCGCCGGCCCGGCCTCGGGGAATGATCGTGACCTTGTGGATGGGGTCGGCTGCGGGAAGGGCGAAACCGACCAGGGCGTGGCCGCCCTCGTGGTAGGCGGTGATGACCTTCTCCTCGTCCGAGATGATGCGGCTGCGCCGCTCCGGACCGGCGATCACCCGGTCGACCGCCTCCTCGAGCTCCTTCTGGCCGATCTCGTCCTTGCCGAAACGGGCGGCGAGCAGAGCCGCCTCGTTGATGGTGTTGGCCAGGTCGGCCCCGGTGAAGCCGGGCGTCTGGCGGGCGAGCACCTCCAGATCGATCTCCTCGGCCAAAGGCTTGCCCTTGGCGTGCACGTTGAGAATGGCGAGACGTCCCCGGATGTCGGGCAGATCTACGACGATCTGGCGGTCGAAGCGCCCCGGCCGCAGCAGCGCCGGATCGAGGATCTCGGGGCGGTT
>CAZWKX010000055.1:0-10300 GCA_964633975.1 uncultured Acidimicrobiia bacterium | reverse complement strand
CCCCATTTGCGCGGCACTCCGTGATAGCCGATGAGAATCTGGATCACGACGAACAGGGCGCCCAATGCAACAAGCATTGCCGCCAGCTGCTCCGCCTTGATAGTCCCGATTTTGATGTCGGTAATACCGAGGCTCTTGAGAATGAGTATTGCCACACCAGCAAGAGCCAGAATCAACCCCAACCACACCAACGCGTAGTGCCAACCATTCCACGACCAGCCGGGCGCCCCGTACGTAACTCCGCTGATCGTCTCCGTTACCCCGCCCCAGCCGAACCAAGGAAAGAAGCTGGTTATGAGAAACGCCAGGCCCCCGCCAAGCGCAGTCTTGTCCCCATTAGAGAGCTTACTGAAATCCATACTTCCCGATCTTCCTCTCGACGATGCAACCATTCTGGCATAGGGACCCCGGCGCTGCCGGGTATGCCGGACACGCCTATTGGCGAGTTGCAGGGAGCCTAGGAACGCCCGGGAGTCTACGCCGCGTGATCCCGCGGCGGTTTTGGCACATACCCGGGCGGAAAGGCCGAACCGAAGCAGGCCAGCGCGCTTCCCGCCAGGGCAATGATGCTGGCGCCAAGGCCCAGGTAGACGCCGATGCCGCGGACGCCCTCCCCCAACACCGCACCGTCGTAGGCCACATCGTGACCCACGACGAGCTGGACCACGAGCAGCGCCGTCCCCACCGTGATGACGGCAACCGGCAGCAGGCGCAGCCACGGCGAGCGCACTTCGGGGTTGCGCACCACGTCGACGACGGCCACCACACCAAAGATGACGACGATCGACCCGATGATGGCAAGGCCGAAGTCGAAGGCGTTGCCGCTCTCGGGCACGAAGCCCTCGACCTCGACGGTGAACCAGGTGAGGAACAGGTTCACCACGAGCAGCACCCCGCCGCCCAACGCCACCGCCATGCCGACCATGCGTCTCAACGCGCACCTCCTCACCGGTTATACCGTCACCGGCTCCCCGATGGTTACGCCGCTTCCTCTTCGACTTCGAGCCCCAGCACCTGAACCAAGTAGTCGCCGACGGCCTGATCGTCGGCGGCGATGAAGAGCACGAACGCTCCGCTCCGCTGCACGAAGGCGTAGTCGGTGCCGACAAACGTGGTGCTCTGCGCGTCCTGGTCGCCGAGGCCTTGGCCCACGGCCATGGTGGCGTCCACCGATGCCACCAGTGCCGCCTCGAGCTCTTCTGCGTCACGAGTGCTTTCGCCTTCGAAGAGATAGGCGAAGGCGACGTCGGTGCCGTTCCACATGACGCGGTAGGTGTCGCCTCCCCACCCGGCCGAGGCCACCTCCGACTCGCCGTCGCTGACCCCGTCGAGCAGGTAGGTGTGCAGCGCCCACTCGCCGTAGACACCCTCCTCGTAGATCTCGTAGCCGTCGACCGGCGTGGGGGTGAGCTGCACCTCCATGCCCGGCTCCCCGACGAAGTACTTCTCCGGATGCATGATCTGTTCGACGGTGGTGGGCAGATGCTCGTAGGCCTGGTTGATGCCGGCTATGCCCTGCTCATCCACAAGCCGAGTGACAAAACCGAAACCGGCCTCGTAGGGGAACATGAGATCGGCCCGGAACCAGTCGGGAAGGCTGTCGACGACAGCGGTATCGATCCCCTGCGCCTCGGTCATCGCGGCGACCTGCTCGCTCTGCGGCAGATCCAGCAAGTAGAGGATCTCGAAGTACGTGGCCTCGCCTTCGACCAGCGACAACACGGCGGTCGCCTCTTGATACCGCTCTTGCTCGTACAGGTCATCGAGAACCGCTCCGAAACCAAAATGCTGGTCGGAGAGAGCGTGGATCAGCTCGTGGACGACGGTGATCTTGGACAGTGGGGAGATCTCCTGGCCGCCCATGACGACGATCTCACCGGTCTCGTCGTCGTAGAAGCCGGCAACCTGCTCGGCGTAGAGGTCCTCGATGGCCTGGGCCAAGTCGAGGTCTGCGGGCAGGATGCCGATGAGCCTGAAGAGGGCCTCGTCGATGACGATCTCAGCGGGGTCGATTTGCTCCTGGATGCTCTCCCGAATCCGCCGGGCGAGCTCGTCGCCGGACACCACGGCAACATCGATCGGCTCGAGGAACTCGAGCCCGCGCAGGTCCTCCGTGATGCCCATCAGCTCGTTGACGGTCCCCTCGATGTCACTGGGCGGCGCCGTCGTCGTCTGTGTCACCTCAGTCGTCGTCGTCTCCACCGCCGTCGTGGTGGTGACTGCGCCGGCCGACCCCTCCTCCGTCGTCGTGGTGTCCTCCGCAGAGTCACTGCAAGCGGCGATCAGCAAGGCCGCGGCGACGACGGCGAGGAGACGTTTCATCGGGCAAATCCTCCTTGGAGCGTAAACAGGGTACCCGGAGCCCGGCCTCAGCCGTGCTTCTGCTCAGCTCCGGCCCGAAGCCACCCAGTATGCGCCGACGCGGCGCACAAAATCCTTGGGGGTCTCGGCGTAGAGCCGAGACCCCAGCTCCCCGGCGGCGGCCCACCTCTCACGGCGTTCCTGGGCAAGGATCGCTCGCAGCAGACGCCGCTCGGTGGCCTCCGCAAGAGACGCCGGCTGCGTGTCTGCGATCTCGGCGAGGCGTGCCAGGTCGTGCTCGTCCCCCAGCAGCTCTCCCAGCTCGTCGAGCGATGCGGCCGTGGCGCCGATGACCAACGACCACAGCGGCACGAGCGTCTCCATCTGATAACGCAGGTACTTCACCCGCTTGCGCCACTCGTGGAACACGGCGGTTGAGGGGCGCCTGCTTGCGGCCACGTGAGCGCTGTGACCCCTGCGATAGACCCGCAGCAGGCCCTCAGAGATCGAGTCGAAACGATCGGGCAAGGTCGCAGCCGGGTCCCAGGCGGCAAAACGCCGGCGGCTGCACCCAAGCGTCGTGATCACATCGATCAAGACCTGCGATCCGTCAGCAACGGTGGCAAAGGTCTCCTGCTCCCGGAGGGCGAGACGGCGGCGGAGAGCGGCGAAGGCGCCCGGCCCAAGCTCCCCGCGGTAGCGCTCGAGGAGGCCATCGAGAGTGCGGACGAGCACAAAGCCGTCCCGGGCCGGGGCCAGGAGCCGAGCCGTGTCGCGCAGCACGACGTTCTCCTGCCGGTAGGCCTGATAGCCCACCGTGTCGCGAACCAGGCGGATCATGGCCCGCACCCGCTTGAGCGCCTTGCGCGCCTCGTGAACCCCCTCGTTACGTTCGACCAGAGGGTTCTTCAGAACGTCGATCGCGTATCCGAGGCGCTCCACGCAGATACGCTGCACCGCTCCGCCGATATTTTCCAGCGGGCCGATGCCGTGGCGATCCGGCACCCAGGCACCAGTCTCGTCCGGATGGAGTGGAAAGTTCAGGTGCATAAGTTGCCTTGCGACGGGCTGAGTTCGGCCCGGCAGCGAGAGGAGGGACGGCCGAGGCACGCCTCCCCGCGACGTACCCCGGCCGCCTCTGCAATCCGCGCTATTCGCCCGCCGCACATACTGAAGCGAGCTGCATGAACTCGGGGAACTGGGTGACGTCTACCTCTTCGCCGGTGAAGGACGCGGACAGCAGATCCGCCACCATCTCATCGGTGAGGCCGGCGCCAACGCAGGCTGCCTGGGCCTCGGTGAAGCCGGAAGCAACCAGCTCCGCCTCCAGCAACGGGCCGAGGTCGACGCACTCGGCGAGAGCACTCGCCATCGCCTCACTCGTGTCGGGATCCCCGAGGATGCTCCAGTCCTCCCCGGAAAGCTCGGCGAGCATGCCGTCGAGCCAGACGCTCTCATCGATCTCCCCGACCAGGCACCTCGCCTCCTCCTCGCTCAAGCCGGACTGGGTGACCGCGGCGGCGTACACGTCGCCGACGTCGACACAGCCGCCGAACACGGCAACAAAAGCCTCACGCTCCTCGGCAAGCATCCCGGCGCCGGTGGCGGCGAGGTCCATGACGTCCACCAGCTCGGGGCTCAGGCCCAGCTCGTCGAGGCGGGCGACTCCAAACTCGGCGACCAGCCCATCGGCCACGCATTGGGCGTCGGCGGGGTCGGCGAGCGGGTTGGCCGGATCGTCGTCGGCGACGATGACCGCGGCGAGGGCGTCGGCGGCGGCCTGTTCCTCCTCCGAAAGTGCAGGGCCGTCATCCCCGCAGGAGGCGGCGACGAGCGCCAGCACCAGCAAGAACCCGAGGGCTCGTCTCGTCATCTTCCCTCCGTCGGTCAAGCAGCCTGCCGAAGGGTACACGGCCGCCTTCGCGCCGGTACCCGGAGAGCCGCTATCCGCCGGCCATGCAGGTGGTCACCAAGGTGAGCAGCTCCGGGTAGGCGGCGGGATTGAAGGCGGCGCCCGAGAAGGCCGCGGCCAGGAACGGCGGCAACAGCTCGCTGGCCATCTCCTCGGTTATGCCGGCGGCGATACAGTCGGCCGTCTCCGCAGGAAGACCGGCGGCGGCCATGACGTCGCCCATAAACTGCCCCGGATCGGAGACGCAAGTACCGACGATCGTCTCGAAGCCCGCGGCGGATGCCGGGTCTTCCAGTGGATCGAATTCCTCTCCCGCCAGCTGGGCGCTCATGATCGTACGGACGAAGTCCTCGCCGAGAGCGGTGGCGAGGCACTGAGCGTCGCTCTCAGGGATCCCGCTGCTTGCCAGGGCATCCGTCATGGCGGTGACGGCGTCGGCGCACGAGAAGTAGATGTCGAGGAACGCCTCACGCTCGTCGTCCGTCATGCCGGCGCCCGTAGTGGTGAGGTCCAGCAGATCTTCCGCGTCCGGGGTGATTCCCAGCTCCACGAGCCGATCCATCCCGAACTGGCCCACGAGCCCGCCGACCATACATTGGGCGTCGTCGGGGTCTTTCAGCGGGTTCTCAAGGCTCTCGTCGGCGACGATCGCCGCCACCAGAGCGTCGGCGAACTCGTCCTCGCTGAGAGGCATCGTGGTCGTGGCCGCCTCGGCGGTGGTGGTCACCGCTTCGGTGGTGGTCGGCGCTTGGGTCGTGGTGGTGTCGTCGTCGCCGCAGGCGACGGCCACGAGCATCACCGCCAGCACCAGATAGATGAGTCGCTTGATCATTTTCCTTCACTCCCCCGATCAGCAAACGGTGACTGCGTAGGCTACACGGGTCGGCGCAGACCGATGCCTTGGAAGCACCAGTCGCCATCTTCGAAGGCGTGAAGCTCTCCGGATGCCCTACTCCGACGTGCAGGTCTCCACAACGTCGAAGAACTCGGGCACCTCGGCCGCGTCGGGCTCCCCACCGAAGAACATGAAGGGGATCAGATCTTCGACCGTCTCGTCGCTGAGGCCGTAGGCAATACAGGCGGCTATCTCCTCGGTGGCCCCGTCGGCAATGAGCTGGCTCTCCATCATCTCTCGGACGTCCATACACACCAGCACGGCCGTCATGAAGGGCTCGGCGATGTCGGGATCGGACACGGGATCGATTTCCTCCCCTGCCAGCAGTGTGACCACCACCCGGCTGGCCACCTCGTCGGAGACCTCCGCGGCGATCAGGTCGGCGATACACGCCGCTTCCGCACCGCCTTCTTCACCTCCGATCCCGAAGAGCGCGGCCGGCTCCATACACGCCAGCAGCACATCGGCGGTGGCCTCGCGTTCCGACTCCGTCATATTGGCGCCGAGCACGGCGAGATCATCGAGAGATTCAGCATCCGACGTGATGCCCAGCGCGCTCAGGCCCTCCACCCCGAACTCGGCGACGAGAACCTCGGCGGCACACTGAGCACCGGCGGCCACCTCTTCGCTGGCATCGCCGGCAATGGCGGCAGCCAGTCCATCGGCAAAAGCCTGTTCCTCTCCAGCGAGCAGGACCGTGGTCGTCGCCGCTTGTGTTGTCGACGTCACGACATCCGAGAGCACGGAATCATCGCCGCAAGCGACAATCAGCAGCAGGAAACAAACGAGGAAGCACCATCGTCTCGACACCTGAGATCATCCCCCTTTGCTGCCAATGGCTCCGCGAACCGTACTCCTCGCCACTCACCATGCGCAACCCGTGCAATTTGAGCTAAGTTCCGCACAGTGAAGCTCTCCGGATACCGACACGGGAGCATCGAGATCGACGGCGTCGAAGAACACCGCGACTTGATCGTCGTGGGCAAGGCCGTGCACCGGGACTGGCGCCGGCAGAAGGGCCACCTGCTGCAAATGGATGATCTCGGGCCCGTACTCGGCGACCCTCCCCACATCCTCGTGATCGGCACGGGATCGATGGGGGTGATGCGGTGCGAGCCGGGACTCGCCGCAACCCTGGCCGAACGGGGTATCACCGCCGAGATCCTGCCGACCGCCGAGGCGGTGCCCCGCTTCAACGAGCTGGTGGAGGCGGGCGCAAACGTGGCCGCTGCGCTGCATTTGACCTGCTAGGCAGAGTCCAGAACTCAGACCCACAGTCTTTGGTGGGTGATCTGGGGTCTGGCTGGTCCAGCTACTGGGGGTACTGCTCCAAGCACCCGTTCATGAGGTCGATGAACTCTGGGCATTCCATCGGGTCCGGCTCCTCCCCGCTGATGGCGGATGGCACCAGACTCTCCATGATGTCGTCGGTCAAGCCGTCGACTAAACAAGCGATCAACTCCTCGGAAGCTCCCTGCTGCCTTGCCATCTCCTCTATCCCGGCGCGGTAGTCGAAACACCCGAGAAACGCGTCCGTGACGTTATCGAGCACGCCCGGGTCGGCGGTGACATCGAACTGCTCGCCGGAGAGCTGCGCGTATACGACTCTCTGGGCTACCCATAGGTCGATCGAGTCCAAGAAGCAGCGGCCTTCATCTTCGGGAACGCCGACGGGAATGAGGGAGCTGATAAGAACCGGCTGGTCGATGCAGTCGAAGAGCACGTCCACGGTGGCGGTCCGCTCTTCCGCGGTCATGTCGGCCCCGAGCACCGCCGGGTCGTCGAGATCCGTCGCATCGGGGGTAAGCCCCAGCTCGGCGAGACGGGTCAGCCCGAATTCGGCGACCAGGCCCTCGGCGGCGCACTGAGCACCGGCCGCCGCCTGCGTGCCGGCACCTTGTGGAGCGATCGCCTCGGCCAGGGCGTCGGCAGCGGCCTGCTCCTCCGCCGTCAACCCGACCGCCGTCGTCTCGGTACTCGTTGACGACGTGGACTCGCCGCCGCCGAACACGGTGCCCCCACCACCACAAGCGGTAAAGACGAGCAGGAGCACCAACAAAAGGCCACGAAGCTTGGTCATATCTGTCATCCCCTCCTTGGCCACCCGTGACGGGCGCAGCATAGCCGTGGAGTCTGGCGCCGAGGCCCGTCACCAGCGCAAAACTCAGAACTCAGAGTCCAGAGTCGGCGGAGACCAATCCGCGCCCGCACTTCTCTTAATTCAACGCCCGCTGAATCTCCTTGCTACAGTTCGACGCCAGATGAAAAAGGTAGGTCTTCCTTGAAAGCCATGATCCTCAAAGAGCTGCGCCAGCTGCGGCGAGACCGCCGCACCCTGGCCATGCTGATCGTGCTCCCTTTGCTGCTGCTCACCGTCTTCGGGTACGCCGCCCGCTTCGACATCGCCGAGATCCCCACCGCGGTGGTGGGCCCCGGCGCCGAGCTGGCGGCGGGGCAGCTCGAGGCACCGTTCAATGTTGTCCTCACCGACATCGGCGGCGATGCCGAGACCGCCCGCAACCTGTTACGCGACAACAAGGCGGTCATCGCCGTGGTGGCCGGGCCCTCCCCCACCGTCTACATCGACGGCACCCAGCTCTTCAGCGCCCAGTCGGCGCTGCGGCGCGCCACCACACTGCCCGCAGGCGTGGATGTGGAGGTCCTGTTCAATCCGGAGCTGAGCACCGCCGCCGTGATGGTCCCCTCCCTGATCGGACTGGTGCTGACCGCGGTGGGCACCATCATCACCAGCCTGGGCGTGGTGCGGGAGCGCCAGGAGGGCACCCTGGAACAGCTGGCGGTGATGCCGCTGCGGCCCAGCCACGTGATCGTGGGCAAAGTGGCCCCCTATTTCCTCGTCGGGATCCTCGACCTGATAATCATCACCGCGGCCGGCCTGCTGCTGTTCGGTGTGCCGTTCCGGGGGTCGGTACCCATCCTCATCGTCGGCTCTCTGCTGTTCCTGCTGGTCGTGCTCGGCATGGGCATCCTGATCTCCACGGTCTCGCAGGCCCAGGGTGAGGCCATCCAGCTCGCCATGATGACGCTCTTGCCCCAGGTGCTGCTGTCGGGCATGATCTTCCCGCTCGAGGCGATGCCCTGGGGCATCCGCTGGATCGCCTACATCCTGCCGCTGACCTACTTCGTGGTCATCGTGCGAGGGGTGTTCCTCAAGGCCACGCCTTTCGGCCCGCTCATGTGGCCGCTGCTCGCCCTGCTGCTTCTCGCCGTGGTCGTGCTCAGCCTGGCCATTCTCCGCTTCCGGCGCGACCTGGCGCCGGCGGCCCCCAAGGTGGCCCCGCCCGAACCGGCGGAGGCAGTGGCATGAGCTGGGGAGTCGAGAACCTGCACGTCGCCTTCGGGTCCACCGTCGCCCTCGACGGCGTCGACCTCCAAGTTCCACCGGGCGAGGTGACCGCCGTGGTCGGCGGCGACGGCGCCGGCAAGAGCACACTGCTGCGGGTGCTCGCCGGCCTCCCCATCGCCTACAGCGGAACGGTGCGCCGGCCCGATGCCGCCCACCTGGGCTACGTGCCCGCCACCTCGGGGTCGTTCCGCGACCTCACCGTTGCCGAGAACCTCCAGTTCGTGGCCCAGGCGCACCGCCTCACCGACGGACCGGCCCGAGCCGAGCCGCTGCTGAAGCGCACCGGCCTAGCGCCGTTCGCCGACCGCCTGGCCGGCAACCTCTCCGGGGGCATGCGGCGCAAGCTCGGTGTGATCATGGCCATGCTGCACGAACCCGACCTGCTGGTGCTCGACGAGCCGACCACCGGCATCGACCCGGTGAGCCGGTCCGAGGTGTGGCGCCTGCTGGCCCTGGCCGCGGCACGAGGCGCCGCCGTGGTGCTTTCGTCCGCCTACCTCGACGAGGCGGAACGGGCCACCTCGGTGCTGGTGCTGCACCGGGGCCGCATGCTGGTGGCGGGCCCGCCGTCCGACGTGGTGGCGTCGATGCCGGGAGCGGTGGTCGAGACGGCCCGGCCGTCCGACAGAGCCCGGGCTTGGCGACGCGGCCGGATCTGGCGGGAGTGGCGCCCGGAGGGAGCGGTCGATGCGGTGACGCCGGATCTAGAGGACGTCGTCATCGTCGCCTCGCTGGCAGGAGGTGAACGATGAGCGTCGCCGATGCCGTCGGCCTCACCAAACGTTTCGGCGACTTCACCGCCGTGGATCGGGTCGATCTGACCGTCACCGGCGGCGAGATCGTCGGCGTACTCGGCGCCAACGGCGCCGGCAAGACCACCCTCATGCGCATGATCCTGGGCTTGCTGAGACCCAGCGGCGGATCGGTGCTCCTGTTCGGCCAGCCCCCGTCGCGCCGGACCCGTCTGCACATCGGGTACGTGCCACAGGGCCTGGGCCTGTACAAAGACCTGACCGCCGCCGAGAACCTCGCCTTCGTCGCGGCGGCGTTCGGGGTGCAGCCCCTGCCGGTGCCGGCGGGAGCCGAATCGGGGCGGGTGGGCCACCTACCCCTAGGCGTGCAGCGCCGAGTGGCCTTCGCCGCCGCCCTGCAGCACGAGCCCGACCTGCTGGTGCTCGACGAGCCCTCCTCCGGGGTGGCGCCGCTGGCCCGGGCCCACCTGTGGGACGAGATCCGGGACCAGGCCGCGTCGGGCACGGCGGTGCTGGTGACCACCCACTACATGGACGAGGCCCGCCAGGCCGACCGACTCGTGCTGATGGCGCGGGGCCGGGTGGCGGGCCGGGGCACCGAAGCCGACATCGTCGGCGACGCCCGGGCCGTCGTAGTCGAAACCGACGACTGGAGCGGCGCCTTTGCCGCCCTCGAGGCCGCCGGCCAGGCGGTTACGCTGGCCGGACGCCGCCTGCGCGTCCCCGGCGCCGACCCGGACCGCATCGCCGGCATTCTGTCCGCAGCCGGCGTCGCCGCTTCGACCACCGGGACCGCGGCCACCCTCGAGGAAGCCATGGTGCTGGCCGAGGAGCCGGCATGAGCAGGGAGACCCGCCGGGGTCGCCGACCCGGCGACCCCGAGGTGACCAAACGGGCCATCCTCGACGCGGCTCGGGCCGCCTTCGCCGAGAGCGGCTACGACGGGGCCACCATCCGTTCCATCGCCGCCGAAGCCGGAGTCGATCCCGCCCTCATCCACCACCACTTCGGCAGCAAGGAGGAGCTGTTCGTCGCCGCCCACGAGCTGCCCATCTCCCCGGCGGCCATGATCG
>CAZWKX010000054.1:0-10940 GCA_964633975.1 uncultured Acidimicrobiia bacterium | reverse complement strand
TCCTCTTCGAGTGCCCTGCCCAGCCCTCTAGTGACATTCCCGCACGCTGGCCCAGGCGAGGGTGGCCTCATCAGGTTGAGGGGAAGTAGAACCGCTGGGTGATTCTGTGGTCGGTTGGCCGGTTCTATTCGTCGGGTGTCCAGTACCACACTGCCGCATCCCTATCACCACCCGACCAGTCGTATCCGACGGCGACCAGCCCGGAACCCACAGCAACCACCGATGACATCAACTGGAAGCCGTCGCCTCCGAAGACTGTCTCGTCATGCGGCATCCGGGTCCAGGTGAGCCCGTCGGGTGAGGTCCACACCGCCGCATCCGGATCAGTACCCGGGCCGTCGTATCCGACGGCGACCAGGCCGGGACCCACGGCAGCCACCGAGTTCATCGCTTGCCAGTAGTCGCCGCCGAAGACTGTCTCGTCATGCGGCACCCGGGTCCAGGTGAGCCCGTCGGGTGAGGTCCACACCGCCGCATCCCCTTCACCACCCGAGCTGTCGTGGCCGACGGCGACCAGCCCGGAGCCCACGGCAGCCACCGAGCTCATCTCCTGATCGCTAGTGCCGCCGAAGACTGTCTCGTCATGCGGCACCCGGGTCCAGGTGAGCCCGTCGGGTGAGGTCCACACCGCCGCATCCGAATCGCCACCCGACACGTCGTGGCCGACGGCGACCAGCCCGGAGCCCACGGCAGCCACCGACGACATCTCCTGTAATTCGTCGCCGTCGAAGATCGCCTCATCATGGGGCACCCGGACCCAAGTGACACCGTCGGCCGAGGTCCACACCGCTGCATCCCCACCACCACCCGAGGTGTCGTATCCGACGGCGACCAGGCCGGAACCCACCGCAACCACCGAACTCATCGACTGCCCCCAACCGCCGTTGAAGACTGTCTCGTCATCCGGGATCCGGGTCCAGGTGAACCCGTCAGGCGAAGCCCACACCACCGCATCCTCAAAAGCAACCGGCCCGTCGTATCCGACGGCGACCACGCCGGGACCCCCCACCGCCACGGACGCCATCACCTGGTTGTCGTCGCCTCCGAAGATCGCCTCATCGTGCGGTACCCGGGCCCAGACACCAGCGCCTACGTCAATCGTGGATACTGTCGTCGTTGGCGGGACTGTCGTGGTGGCTGGTTCCGTAGTGGTTGGTTCGGCAGTGCTTGTCGATATCGAACCTGGGAGAGCGCTCTCACCACTGCAGCCAGCCATGAGCAAAACAACCAGCAGGATGGTGAGGCGTTTCATAATCTCCCCAAGGGACGGCTGATGCGGCGACAGTAGCACCTGACCTTGTTTCACACTCAGCCCTTGGAGCGCTTTTCCCGCCGCACTCACCCGCCTCGGGGGAGAACCGCCCAGTGGTGAGATTGAGTGACACTGGCCCAGGGTGGGGCTATCTCACCTGGTTCCCTCTAGGAACATTCGTGCGCGCTGGGGCAGGGGAGTACTTGTCACACGCTTGCCTTTGGTGTTGTGGTCGTCGGGGGTTCCGGCCCGTCGCCACGCCACCGCTGGCCGGTGTAGCCTCCTGCAAAGCGTGTGATGCGGGAGGCGTGGCGTGTGGCGGAGTGTTGCGGTGGTGGCCCTTGTGCTGCTGATGCCGGCTTGCTCCGCCGGGTCGCAGGGGCCTACGGAGCTGCACCCCTCATACACGTCTCCCCCTTGCACTGAGCCGCAGGTCGAGACAACCACCACCGCCACAATGAGCACTACCACTGTGGCGTCAATAACTACCACCGTGGCCCCGTGGACGACACTCGCGGAGCCGGTCTGCCCGTCTGCTGTCCTGGCCGCTGAACTCGGCGGTCCGGCACCAATCGAGGCCATGTGCCTTGAGGTCACGACCGGCGGGCAAATAGAGTCGGCTGAGGAAGCGACCGCCGGGCTCGCCGACGTGCTCGACCTGTTGGGCATCAGAGTGGTTCCTGAGGGGTGCCAGGCGACTTTCCGCCTGTCGGTCACGGGCAGTCGCATCTCTGACTTCTACAGGATCGGCGAGACGACGACACGGTGTGGGACTGGGCTGATCCTGTCCGGGCAGAGCAGTCTCGATGTGGATGGTGTCACCGAACGGGTCTGGACGGTCGACATCAATACCCCTCCACCCGCCACCACCGAGACCTGCCCCGACGAGTCTGCCGGACTGATGCGGCACGCTTGGGACGATGAGTTGGTGGCGGCCCCCCTCACCGAGATGTTCGGCGAGGTGGCCGGATACGCCGAGTGGATCGGCTTTGAAGAAGCACACATCGGCGTTGATTCCCGCCCGCCTCCGGCCGGCGACGAACTGGAATGGCTCACCTGCTGGCTCGTCGAGCAGAAGCCGACGGCTGTGTCCAGGCTGGGGTACATGGCTCAGGTCGATGCGAACCAACCGGCGCTGTTGCCTGTCGCCCCGTATCTGATAGCTCTCCTGGACTCGGCCCAGCAGTGCGCCTGGTGCAGTTCACCCTCCGATATCGAAGCGGCGGACTCCATCGGAGTTCGCCTGCACAGCGCACTGTGCAGCATCCTCAGTGTCAACATCGACACGGGTATCAGCCACAACGGGGCTCCGGCCCAGAGGTGGTGGGGCGTGTGGGAGCAACAGCAGGGGAGCTGACCGACCTGCCTGAATCGGCCAAGGTTCGTCCTCGTGTGGCCCCACCGCCGGACGGGTGACATTCCCGCACGCTGGCCCGGGGGAGTGTCACGTCATCTACGGCTGCCACTTGCGGCTCCCGGGCCCTCTCGTGGACGTCTCTCGGTTGTTGCGCGGCGGATTGACGCGCTACGGGCTGCAGTGAAGAGCGGCTCTGATCTCCCTTCCGACCATTCCACCGCTCGAGATGCGAACAAGCCGTCGCCCGCGGCCGATGACGCCGAGGAGCAAAGCCATCAGCTGGACCGCCACCAGGGCCCAGAAGAGGGCAGCGGCGACGGCGGTCCCAGACGCGCCAGCGGCCGCTCGTTGCCATGCCCAGGCTGCGCCAGCTGGGGAGCCGACGGTTCCTGCAAGGTGAAACGCGATGCGCGATCGGCGGGTCGCCGACAGGTACGTGCCGTAGCGCAGCTTGGTGCGCGGTTCAACACCGCGCAGATAGAGGCCGCTGAAGCGAAACCCGAGTAGGAGTCCCACACTTGTCTTCACCAGTGGCTGCAGGGCGACGATGAGCAGAATCGCCCCGCTGAGCAGAACGACTCCACCGGGCTGCCGGCCCATCTCGACGAGAACGAACCCGGTGCCCACCGCGAGGACCTCGATTAGGGCGCCGATGGCCATTCGGATTTCGGGACGGCCGCGGCGCCGGTGAAGCAACTCACTGACGCGAGTGGCTCGTTCGGCGGCGGAGCGACGCTCGGCGCTGGGATGCCGCATCGCCTCGTCTACGAACCGGCCCCAGGGCCCCGGCCGGTATGAACCGTCCAGCAGCGACGTCTCGATGGCCTCCAATTGCCGGTCCAGACTGTCCACTCCACCATCGTGCGCGCCCACAGGGCTGCTCTCCAGGGTCGGACGACTCTCAGGGCGGCAGAGAAGAGTGCTGACCGAGAGTTCCTAGTCCGGTGTCCAGTACCACACCGCCGCGTCCTGGTCGCCCTGCTCGTAGTCGGTTCCCACTGCGACAAGACCAGGACCGCCGACGGTGACGGCGCGCATGACCTGGGCGCCCTCACCGCCGAATACCGCTTCGTCGTGCGGGACCTGCGCCCAGGTGAGCCCATCTGGTGAGGTCCATACGGCCGCGTCCCCGTCGTCGGAACCGACGGCGACGAGACCCGGAGCATCGGCAGTGATCGCTGCCATCCACTGGTCGCCGGTCCCGCCCAGAACCGTCTCGTCGTCAAACAGACGGGCCCAGGTGACTCCGTCGGGCGAGGTCCACGCGGCCGCATCCCCGTGGTCTGAACCGACGGCGACGATACCTGGGCCACCGGCGACGACGCCTCCGATCCACTGGCCGCCGTCGCCGCCGAAGACCTCCTCGTCATGCGGCACGCGGTTCCAGATGAGCCCATCGACGGAAGTCCATACTGCCGCGTCCTCATCACCGCCCGACCAATCGCCTCCGGCGGCGACCAGTCCCGGGCCGCCGGCCACCACGGAGCCGATCCACTGGTCGCCTTCGCCGCCGAAGAGTGTCTCGTCGTGGGGCACCTGCGTCCACGTGATCCCGTCTGTGGAAGTCCACACCGCCGCATCCAAGTCGGACCAAGGGCCGTCGTAGCCGACGGCGACCAGTCCCGGGCCGCCGGCAGCGACCTCCATCATGAGCTGGTTGTTGGCGCGGTCGAGGGCCGCCTCGTCGTCCGGCACCAGGCTCCAATCGAGTCCGTTGGCCGACGTCCACACCGCCGCGTCCCAGTGACCGCCCGCGCCGTTGGATCCGACGGCGACCAGCCCCGGACCGGCGGGGATGACCCAGTTCATTGCGGGGCGGCCCTCGCCGGTGAAGACACCCTGCTCATCGATGACGCGGGTCCAAGCAAGCCCGTCTGTGGAGGTCCAGACTGCCGCGCCCCAATCACCTTCCGGCTCGTCGGAGCCGACGGCGACCAGACCGGGACCGCCATCGGTCACCGACCACATCCACTGGTTGCCATCGCCGCCGAAGACCGCCTCGTCGTGCGGGACGCGGGCCCAGACGCCGGTCTGTGCCGGCGGCGGCTCCGTTGGGGTGGTGCTGGTCGTAGCCGGTGCCGTGTTTGGAGTCGTTGTGGTTGCCTCGAGAGGCGTGGTCGAGGCCACCGTGCCGGGGTCGCTTTGGGAGCCGCAAGCGGTCAGGGATACGGCCACCAGCAACAGAACCGCCAGGCGTTTCAATGGTCCCCTACGAAGATCGTGGACGCCACCCTAGCGATGCAGGCCGGTGAAACGGCTTCGCCTTCGGACATCGGTGCGGACCCGTACGGTGGAGGAGCCGGCGTCGGCGACGATGTCGGCGCCGTTGGGTTTCGCTCCTAGAGGCGGACCTCGCCGGCGGGGAATCCCTTCGACCAGTGATGCAGCTCGACACGCGCTCGGAGGCCGTTGACCCAGAACGGGTCGTTGGTGTAGATGGCCTCCGCCTGAGCCCTGTCCTCCGCGTCGATGATCCACATGGCCCCTACCGGAGGCCGGCGACGGCATCGCGCAGAGGCCCGGCGGCTCGGATCCGGTCGGAGTTGTCGGCGAGGTAGGTCAGGTGCGCTTCTGTGTGTTCGTCGCGCACGTGGAGGGCAAGGGGAGCGTCGCAGGAGCGGGCGGTGAAGAGCATGCCTGCACGGTAGGCCAAGAGGGGCGGAGTTCGGCGCCGACCCATGTTGCACGGACGCTCATGCGGCTTCCGTCGTGGCTCGGTGTGGCCTCCCTTGAGGCACTTCGCCTCTGGCCGTCCGGTGAGCGTGCTTGCGACCATCGGGCCAGGCGGCAGAGGGGAAGAAGATCATGAGGAGAGCACGCTCCAAGGCCGTCTGTGTAGCCCTTGCGGCTCTGGCGTTACCGTCGACCGGGTGCGGTTCATCGTCGACGACGGTGGCGCCGGGGACCACGGAGGCGCCGGGGACCACGGAGGCGCCGGCCGTCACGGAGGTTGCCGACTTCGTCTTGGTCAGCCCTGCCTTCGAGGATGGGGCCGAGATCCCGGCCCGTTACACCTGTGTGCTCGACAACGTGTCACCCGAGCTTGCCTGGAGCGGAGTGCCGGCCGGCACCACGTCGCTGGCCTTGGTGATGGTCGATACCGATGCGGAGGACTTCGTGCACTGGGTGACCTGGAACATTGCGCCCGACTCGACCGGGTTCCCTGAAGACGTTCCCGGTGATGCCACCTTGGGGGATGGGACGCTTCAGGCGGAAAACGACTTTGCCTCTGGAGTGGAGCCTGGAGAGTTGGGGCCTGGAGGGGCGCCGTTCAAGAGGGTTGGGTACGACGGCCCGTGTCCCGGTGATGTGCACACGTATGTGTTCACGCTGTTCGCGTTGAGCGGCACGATCGACCTGCCCGGAGGGACGCCGGCTGCCGACATACTGGCGGCGATAGGTGCGGCTGAGGCCGACGGGAGCCTGATTGGCAGAGCCACCTACACCGGGTTGTTCGGCCCGCAGTAGAGGGGACCCAGGGCACTCGGCAGCCCTTCAACCCTGCAGCGCGTCCGGTCCGCGAGAGCGAATGCACTGCGGCTAGCTGGAGAGTCGCAGCTTTCTCAGAAGCGGCGCTTTCTGGCGGCGAGCCGACTGGATGATGTTGCACCCGCACCGGTGGCAGATGATGCGCGCCGTCTCGACGCGAGTCATGCAAACGGGGCATGTTCGATAGCTGTTCTTGGCCGTGATCAACCAGAGTGCGCCGAGAGCCAGGTTGCCGACCACCAGGAAGAACACGAGCAATCCAACGCTCAATGCCAGGCTCATGGCGGTGGCCGTCTCACAGCTTTGAAGCTGTGGTCCAACTAGTCCGTCGCAGGTTGCGCTGGCGTGGCTGAGAGAGTTGGTGAACCAGTAGATGGCGATGGTGTTGAAGCCGAGGATGAACCAAAATAGGACGCGCCGTATGGAGAGGGCTGCGAGCATGGCCGACCTCCATTGTCAGATGTAGTCAGGTGGAGATCGGCAGGGGCGAGGGGTTCCCTTAGCGAAGCTTGCGAGGCTACGAGTCGACGTCGGAGTTCGGGTGTGGGAGGGCGAACAGGTGGGGGTGGCGCCCTCTCACCCCGGCGTAGAAGGATCGGATACGCTGAAAATCAGCGTCGATGTCGCCGGAGGGGAAAAAATATTCGCCGGTCGCGACCATCTTCGTTCCGTAGTCGATGAAGCCGAGCACGAGCGGCACCCCGGCGCCGAGAGCTATGTGATAGAAGCCGGTCCGCCATTTGCGGACTCGGCTGAGCGTGGCCTCGGGAGCGATCCCGAGCCTGATGTGGTCCCAGGACCGGAAGACGTCGACAACTGCGGCAACACGGCCCCGCCCCCGTTCCGCCGGGTTGACGGGAATGCCACCGAGCCAGCGGAACAAGGGCCGGAAGGGGCCGCGGAACAAGGTGTGTTTGCCCAGCCAGTGTGCTCGCACCCGGTGCTTGAGGGCGGTGGCCAGAAGGATGGGGAAGTCCCAATAGGAGGTGTGTGGAGCGACGATCAGCACAAACTTGGGATCGGGGGGGAGTTCGATGTGGCTGCGCCATCCGGCGAGGCGGAGGCCGGCCAGTGAGATCCAGCGAAGCACGGTGCCCAGCACTGGCGTGTCGAACACGGTCCAGCGGGGCGGCTTGTCGACGATGTGTTCGGGCATGCTGCGTGTCTTTGTTGGCCGGGGGCTCTGTGATGGCGCAGCGTAGGCAGTTGCCCGGTGGGTTGCGCCACGCCGTGTCCCAGGCAGTCGGTATGGTCGGCTGCAAAGCACGCTAGGAGCTGAGCATGGAGATTCAGTTCGTCGCCGGCTTCGCCGCGATCGTGGACGACACTGACACCGCGGCGCGCCTCTTTCGGGATGTGCTCGGGTTGCCGCTGGAGGGTGACGAGTATCTCTCGTCCGAGGCCGTCGAGGGAGTCAAACACTTTGGCCTTTGGCCGCTGAGTGGAGCGGCGCAGTCGTGTTTTGGTACGTCATCGTGGCCCGACGAGGTCCCGGTTCCACAAGCCACCATCGAGTTCGAGCTGGCATCGGCGGCGTCTGTGACCTCGGTCACCGCTGAGCTCAGATTGGCCGGCTATCAGCTTGTGCACGAGGCGCGGGAAGAGCCGTGGGGCCAGACGGTGGCGCGCATGCAGACGGCGGACGGGTTGCTCGTTGGTCTCACTTTCACGCCTTGGATGCACGAAGGCTGAGGCGGCGCCGGCGGCCGGCGCATCCGCGTGGCAGGCGTTCGGCCCTTCCGGTGGGCGGCTGCACTCGGCAGAGATCAGATCTCGGCACCGTCTTGGTAGATCATCGTGCCAATGCCTTCGGGGGTGAAGATCTCGAGCAGCAGCGAGTGCTGGATCTGACCGTCGAGGATGTGCGCCCGGGCCACCCCCGATTCGAGTGCGGTGACACAGGACTCGAGCTTGGGGAGCATGCCTGCGTTTATGGTGCCCGTGGCGAGGAGGTCGCGAAGCTCCGAAAGCGTCATCCTCTGTATCAGGCTCGTCGGATCGTTCAAGTCCCGGTAGATGCCTTCGACGTCGGTCAAGTACACGAGCTTCTTGGCGCCCAGCGCCGTGGCCAGTTTGCCGGCGGCGGTGTCGGCATTGAGGTTGTAGACCCGGTTGTCCCTGCCGCGGGCGAGAGGGGCGATGATGGGAACGAGGCCGTGTTCGAACATGCCGAGGATTATCTCGGGGTCGACCTCGGCCACCTTGCCGACGTAGCCGAGTGCAGGGTCTTTCGGCTCGGCGGTGAACAGGCGGCCGTCGATGCCGGTGATGCCCGCGGCGCGGGCATCGTGGCCGATCAGCAGGCGGACGATGTCGGGGTTGACTTCGCCGGCCAGCACCGTCTGCACGATCTTGATTGTCTCGTCGTCGCTGACTCGAAGACCGTTCACGAATTTAGGCTCGAGCCCGAGCCTCCTCATGGCGTCGGATATCTGAGGGCCGCCTCCGTGGACGACGACGGGGCGGATGCCGACCAACGAGAGCAGGGTGACGTCGCCGGCGAAGCTGTGCCGCAGACCCTCGTCCACCATGGCGGAGCCGCCGTACTTGATGACCACGATGCTGCCGTGGAATGCCCTGATGAACGGCATGGCCTCCATCAGGATCTTCGCCTTTCCCATGGTGGCGGCGATCCGCGGCTTCATCGGGCTTGGTGCGCTGTGTCCGGTGGTCATCATGTCCTCGTTGCGTTGAAGTGGACGTACTCGGGACTCAGGTCGGTGGTCAGAATCTCGGCCCGGCCCGGCCCAGCGCCGACGTCGATGGTGACGGTGAAGCCGCCTTCCCGCAAATCGGCAAGTAGGGCCTTCTCGTCGAACGGGACGGCAACGCCGTTGCGGGCGACATCCACCGAGTTGTAGGCGATCTTCGTCGCGGCCGGGTCGAAGGGGATGCCGGCGACTCCAAGGGCGGCGAACAGGCGGCCCCAGTTTGGGTCGCCGCCGTGGAAGGAACAGCGGACCAGCGAGTTGTCGGCCACACGGCGGCCGAGGGTGCGGGCGGTGGCATCGTCCTTGGCGCCGGTGATCCTGAGCGTCACGACTCGTGAGGCGCCTTCGGCGTCGGCGGCCACCTGGGTGGCGAGTGAGCTGCACACCTCGGTTAGCACGGAAGTGAGCCGGGCATCGTCGGGTTGGACGTGCGAGCTGCCCGAGGCAAGTAAGAGCAGGGAGTCGTTGGTCGATTGGCAGCCATCGATGTTGAGCGAGTTGAAAGTGATGTCGGCGGCGGCCTTCAGGGCTCTCTGCAGGCGGTCTCGAGGCACGACGGCATCGGTTGTGATGACGGCGAGCATCGTGGCCATATCGGGGCGGAGCATGCCGGCTCCTTTGGCCATTCCGCCGGTGGTGAACCCGTCTGCTTCGGCGACCGCCTCTTTTGTGGTCGTGTCGGTTGTGAGGATGGCTCGAGCCGCCTTGGCCCCGTTGTCGGCGCCGCCGCCGAGCTCGTCGACGAGCCTGGGAACGGCGGCGGTGAGTTTTGCCACCGGGAGCTGGCGGCCGATCACACCTGTGGAGCAAATGGCCACTTCATCGGGGAGGCAGCCGAGACTCTCGGCAACGGCTACCGCAGTGGCGCGGGCGGCGTCGAGGCCGGCGTCACCGGTGGCGGCGTTGGCACATCCCGAGTTGAGTATGACGGCCTGGAGGGATCCGTCGGCGAGGTGGAGCCGGCTGAGCTGAACGGGCGGAGCCGCGGTTGCCGAAGCGGTGAAGACCCCCGCTGCCGTAGCCGGGCCATTGGCGGCGACGAGGGCCAAGTCGAGCCCGTCCGGCTTGATGCCGGCGGCGACGGCTCCCGCCCGGAAACCGGCGGCGGCGGTGACGCTCATGGCAGCAGCCCGGCTAGAGGCAGACCGGCCGTCTCATCGAGGCCGAGCATCAAGTTGGCGCACTGGACGGCTTGGCCTGCGGCGCCCTTCACCAGGTTGTCGATCGCAGAAAGGGCGACGGCGGTGCCGGCATGCTGGTCCACGAAGGCGGTGACGATTGCGCGGTTGGAGCCGGTCACCCAACGAGTCTGCGGTGGCTGCTCGACGACGTCGACGAATGGGGCGTCTCGGTAGGCATCTTTGAGGACGCCGAGGAAGGCGTCTCGGCCGGTATCGGAGGTGAGGCGGGCGGTGACGGTGGTCGAGATGCCCCGCTGCATCGGGATGAGGTGCGGCGTAAAAGTGAGCTTGAGGGCACGTCCCAGCACCTGTTCCAGGACCATCTCCATCTCGGGGCGGTGGCGGTGAGTGGCGACTGCATAGGCGCGCACACCTTCGGCGACGGCTCCGAACATCAGGTCTTCGCGAAGAGCCCTTCCTGCACCCGAGACGCCTGAGGCGGCATCGACCACGATGCCGTCGTCGGCCACGAGGCCGGCGGCGAGCAAGGGCGTGATGGCGAGCAGTGCGCCGGTCGGATAGCAGCCGGGGACGGCGACGCGCCGTGCATCGGAGATCTGGGGTCTGAACAGCTCGGGCAGTCCGTACACCCAGGCGGCCAGCTCGTCGGGTAGAGGATGTGGCGTGCCGTAGGCGAACTCGTACCGCTCGGGCGTGTCGAGGCGAAAGTCGCTGCCCAGGTCGAGCACCGGTGTGCCTCGTTTTGCCAGCGTGGAGGCGATTTCGGCGGAGGCGCCGTGGGGAAGGGCGAGGAAGGCGGCCGACACCCCTGGGACGTCATCGGGGTTGTTGGTGCCGAGGATCCGGTCGCCCAAGCTGAGGTGGGGGTGGATGGCGGCGAGCCGCTGGCCGGCATGGGTGTGGGCTCCCAGGTAGGCGACCTCGAACTGCGGATGCTCGTCGAGCAACCGCACCAGTTCGCCTCCGGCGTAGCCGGAGGCGCCGAGTAC
>CAZWKX010000053.1:0-11521 GCA_964633975.1 uncultured Acidimicrobiia bacterium | reverse complement strand
GGCCTCCGTCGTAGTCGGGGCCTCCGTCGTAGTCGGGGCCTCCGTCGTAGTCGTCTCCTCCTGCTCCGGATCGGTGAAGCAGATCGTGATGTGCGACAGGTTGCTCACGACGCCGCTGCTATCACCGTTACCGGTGGTCCAGTACCCCTGATGGGCGTCATCGGGGTCTGACGGTCCGCCGTTCTTCTCCAGCCATCCGTATACGGGATCCGAGGCATTGTTGGTCCAGCTGAACGGGGTGAACCAGTACCACGGGCCGGAGTACGAGATGTCGCCGGCCGCAATGCCGCCGCCGGTCTCGATCGTGGTGCCCGAGCCGTCCCAGCCCGTTGTGAGCTTCCAGTACCCGCCGTTCCAGGTGTACCCGTCGTGCGCGAGCGCGTTGCACTCCGCCGTTGGGCTCGAGCCCGGCGCCACGGTTGTTGTGGTCGTCGTCGGGACGGGCGCATCGGCGAAGCAGATGGTTATGTTCTGGAGGTTGTTGCTGACGTAGCTGCTGGAGCCGTTGCCCGTCGTCCAGTACCCCTCATGTGTGTCGTCGCTACCCGTGTTGTCCTCCGTCCATCCATAGACGGGATCGGAGGCGCCGTTGGTCCAGCTGAACGGAGTTGTGTTGTAGAACGGGCCGCTGTACGAAATGTCGCCGGCCGCAATGCCTCCGCCGGTCGAGATCGACCCGCCGGACCCGCCCCAGCCCACAGTGAGTCTCCAGTACCCGCCGTTCCAGGTGTACCCGTCGTGCGCGAGCGCGTTGCACACCGACGTGACTGAGGCATCCGGGACGGCATTCCCCGGCGCCTCCGCGATGCCGGCCGAGGGATCCACACCCTCAAATGGCATGGCAGACGCAATCCCGCCAACCACCAGGAGTAGCGCTCCCAGCAGAGCCAGCAACGCTCCAATGCGTTGTTTCTTCATCGCCCGACCCCCATTTCCAAGGTATGCACCTCGGCCTTCCTCCGGTCGCCGGTGCGTCGGATCTCTCTTGTATGTCACGCGCCAAGCTTCCACTCGGCATGGGGTGGGAACGTGGCTCCTCGAACAGGAGTACACATCAACTCGCTCGCCCACCCGGCGTTGGCACCAACGGGGGACGGAGCCCACTCCACTACTGACGGTAGTCTAGTGAACCACTTCATGTGTTGCCCAATTGGTGGGGGGTCTAGTGACCTCTTCCATCCCTTTTTTTTCGCGTTCTCGGAGTGGCCAAAACGGGCCACAGGCCGGATTCCCGCACCGACAGGGAACCACCGCCGCTACGCTCGACTGGGTCCATGACGGCAAAGACGCCTTCACAGAGCGGCCGTGACGGCACGGCCGGCTCCGATGCCCTTTTCCCAGCCGACACGGGCCGGGAAAGGAGCGCACCGCTGGAGAACGGTGCCGATCCTTTTGCGCGCCCGTCTCATCCCGACACCGGGCAGGCAACGCCGCGCAGCCAGCCGGGTGCCGTCGTCCCCAATCGACTCCACCGCCTCCGGGCGTCTCTCTTCACCAAAAGAACATCCGCCACCAACGGCCCAGCCAACCTGTTTCGACCGGACCCCGGGAGCACACCCGCAGCTCACGGGCCCTCGCCCTTCACAGAATCCGTTCCGACTTCAGGCAAAGCGCAGCCGCGCCGATCCAAGGGTGTGCGCATCATGAGGTTCACTGGTGTGGCCCTACTCATCGCGGGCCTGGCGGCCGTCGGCTACGTGGCATACGCATATTGGCTCACCGGATCTCAAGCCGTGGATGCCCAGGAACGTCTGGCTGCCGAATTCGAGGCGGATCAGGCCGCAGCAGCCAATCTCGTCGAGAACCCGACCGTCGGGGCAGAGTGGGACGACGCGGAGGCCGCCTCCGTCACCGCCGGAGATCCGCTCACCTACGACCCCACTTCCACGACGGCTGCCACCACCATCGACGAGCTTCCTCTGGTCACCCAGGCGACGCCGGAGGAAGGGTCGGCCCTCGGCCGCATGGTCATCGACAAGATCAATCTCGACTGGGTGATCGTCGAGGGAGTCCGGCCCGAGGACTTAGCCCTCGGGCCCGGCCACATGACTTGGACCGCGCTGCCCGGGCAGCCCGGTAACACGGTCATCAGCGGCCACCGCACCACCTACGGAGCCCCCTTCTACGCCCTCGACCAGCTCGAGCCCGGCGACACGATCTTCATCGAGACTGTCATCGGCACCAACGTCTACGAGGTCGCCGACATCATCACGGTGCCGCCCAGCGGCACGTGGGTCACCCAGCAGACCGACGGGTCCTGGCTCACCCTCACCACCTGCCATCCGATCGGCCGCGCACGCGAGCGCCTCATCGTGTTCGCCCGGCTGGTCAAAGGCCCCAACCTCGATGCCATCAACGAGACGTTCGATGGCGTATGGCAGCTGCCCGAGCCTCCACCACCCGAGCAAGACACCTAGACGGCAAGGCCTTCGAACACAAACCTCAGGAGGGTCTCGGTCACCTCCCGCCAGCGGTCTTTGGCCTGTGCATCTTGCAGCAGCGCCTGTGAAGCCGACATGACAAGCGTGAACACGATACGGCCGGCATCCTCCGGGTCGAATGCGCCGAACTCTCCGCTCTGGATTCCGAGCCGGCACACATCGGTGATCTCGGCTTGCAGGCGGCCATGGGCCCGGCCCACCCGCTGCTGCGTCTCCGCCGACAGGAGGGGCATCTCCCGCATCACTAGAGGGCCGAGCCGGTCGCCAGCCGACACGAACTCGAGACCGCGCACGATGATCTCGGCGAGGCGTTCCCTGCAGCCGACGCCATCAGGCAGCCCTTGAAGCATCTCGTCCACAAGAGCCGGCATCGTCTCCTCGACCATCTGGACGAGGATGTCCTCCTTGTCGGCGAAGTACTCGTACAGGGTTGTCCTCCCCACCCCGATGTACGCGGCGATGTCGCCGAGGTTGGTGTCGGCATAGCCCTGGGTTCGAAACAGGGCGGAGGCGGCGGCGAGGATCTCCCGACGGGTACGACTCTTGTGCTCGGCGATGTTCGCCGCCCTGATGCGCGGCATACGTCCGAGCGTAGCCCAGGGCCCAGAGGCCTTGGCGACGGACGCGACCGCGCTCGGGGTCGTGGCGCGGCGACGTCTCCTGCCCTCACTACCATCTCTCGGGGCACCGAAAGGACCACGAATGCCTGCCACGATCGTCGTCGGCGCCCAGTGGGGCGACGAGGGCAAGGGCAAGATCGCCAACCTGCTGGCTCAGAAGGCGGACATAGTCGTTCGCTACCAGGGCGGCAACAATGCCGGTCACACCGTCGTCATCGGCGACGAGACCTTCGCCCTCAGCCTCATTCCCAGCGGCGTGGTCTATCCCGAGGTCACCCCGGTCATCGGCAACGGCTGCGTCGTGGATCCCGCTGTGCTGCTCGACGAGATGGCGGCGCTCAGAGGGCGGGGAGTCGACCCGTCCCGCCTGCGCATCTCCGGCAACGCCCATCTCATCATGCCCTACCACCGCAAGCTCGACGCGGTACGCGAACGGTTCCTGGGAAACCAACAGATCGGGACCACAAAACGCGGCATCGGGCCCGCCTACGAGGACAAGTACTCCCGCCGCGGCGTCCGGGTCCAGGACCTCTACGACCCCAAGATCTTCCGCGACAAGGTCGAGTCTGCCGTCAAGGACAAGAACCGTCTCCTCACCAAGGTCTTCAACCAGCTCCCCATGGACGCCGACGAGATCGTCGACGAGTACCTCGGCTACGGGTCACAGCTCATGGACCACGTCGCCGACACCTCCCTGCTGGTGTGGCAGGCCATCAACGAGGGCCAAACCGTCATTTTCGAAGGGGCCCAAGGCACGCTGCTCGACATCGATCACGGCACCTACCCGTTCGTCACGTCATCGAATCCGGTCGCCGGCGGCGCCCTGACCGGAGTCGGCGTCGGGCCCAAGGACATCGACACGGTCCTCGGAGTCGCCAAGGCCTACATCTCCCGAGTCGGCAGTGGTCCCTTCCCGACCGAGCTCGACGATGAGATCGGGGAGAAGATGGTGCAGATCGGCGGAGAGTACGGCACCGTGACCGGCCGCCGGCGACGCTGCGGCTGGCTCGACGCCGTGGCTCTGCGCTACTCGGTCCGAGTCGCCGGCCTCACCGAGATCGCTCTCATGAAGCTCGACGTGCTCTCGGCCTTTCCCACCCTCCGCATCGCCACCGCCTACTCGTCACTCGGGGAGACCTACAGAGAGTTCCCTCGCCAGCAGCGGGTCCTCTACAACTGCTCGCCCATCTACGAGGACCTGCCCGGCTGGCAGCGCGACATATCCGAGGTGCGCCACTTCGGCAAACTCCCCAAGGCTGCAAGGGCGTACGTCGAGAGAGTCGAACAACTGGCCGGCATCCCGGTGACCATCGTGTCGGTGGGCAGACAACGATCGGCCACGTTCTTCCGCGACTGAGAGGAGACGGCCCGATGATCGAGCGCTACTCCCTGCCCGAGATGGCGGCCATCTGGAGCGAGCGACGCAAGCTCGACGCCTGGCATCAGGTGGAGGCCGTCGTCGTCGAGGCGTGGATCGCCGAGGGGGTCGCCCCTATAGGCGCCGACGCCGCGGTCCGGCAGGCCCCCCCGGTCGATCTCGAGGCGTGGAAGGCACGTGAAGAGATCACCCACCACGACCTCGCCGCCTTCGTCGACGTCCTTGCCGCCTCGATCGAAGACGGTGGTGAGTGGGTCCACTACGGACTCACCTCATACGACGTGCTCGACACCGCTCAGGGAGTACTGCTCAAGGAGGCGTCCGCTCTGCTCCTCGGCAAGCTGGCCGCGCTGTTCGAGGTGGTGAAGCGCCGCAGCCTCGAGCACCGCGACACGCCGATGCTCGGCCGTACCCACGGTATGTGGGCCGAGCCCACCACCTTCGGCCTCAAACTGGCCGGATGGGCCTTCGAAGTGGCCCGCGACAGACATCGGCTCGCCGAAGCCGCCGCACAGGTGGCCTGCGGCAAGATCAGCGGAGCCGTCGGCACCTACGCCCACGTGCCGCCCAGCGTGGAGCGATTCGTGTGCGAGCGGCTAGGCCTGGATATCGAGCCTGCCAGCACCCAGGTAATCGCACGCGACCGTCACGCAGCCTTCCTCGCCACGCTGGCACTGATCGGGGCCACCCTCGAACGGTTCGCCCTCGAGATCCGGCTCCTACAGCGCTCGGAGGTCTCCGAAGTCGCAGAGCCCTTCCAAGAAGAACAGAAAGGCTCGTCTTCGATGCCCCACAAGCGCAATCCGGTGCTGTCGGAGAACATCACCGGCATCGCCCGCCTGCTACGCGGCTGGGCAGTTGCGGGCTTCGAGAACGTGGCCCTCTGGCACGAGCGCGACATCAGCCACTCCTCGGTGGAGCGCGTCGTCCTGCCCGACGCCTGCATAGTCCTCGACTTCGCTCTCGACCGTATGACAAAGCTCATCGACGGCTTGGCGGTGAACGCCGAACGTATGGCGGCGAACCTGGGCACCGCCCGTGGCCTGGTCTTCAGCCAGAGCGTGCTCAACCTCCTCATCGGAGCGGGCATGAGCCGCGAAGAGGCATACCGCCTCGTGCAGCAGGCGTCCGCCCAGGCATGGGACAGCGGCCGGCACCTGCGCGAGGTGTTGACCTCCGATCCGAAGGTCCCTCTCGATGCGCAGACCCTTGAGAGCGCCTTCGACACCGGCCGTTTGCTGAAACCCTCGGCCGTGGTGTTCGAGCGCCTCGAGGCGCTCACCCTCGACTAGCCCTGCGCCGCGCATACCTTCGAGGGGCCGATGGCTCTGGCCCCGACCCCCCCAACCTGGCAGGCTATCCACCAACGAAGCGGGACCACATGCCGACCAGAGAAGGAAGATTCGACGGAAGCGAGGGTGGTGTCTTCTACCGGGTCTGGGAGCCGAGTGAAGCGCCGCGGCGCATCGTATTGGTGGTTCACGGCTACGCGGAGCACTCCGGGCGCTACGCCCACGTCGCCGCGGCACTCAACGTCGACCGATCTGCGGTGTACGCCGAGGATCACATCGGCCACGGTCGCAGCGACGGCGATCGTGCCCTGATCTGCGATTTCGAGAACGTCGTCTCCGATCTGCACAGCCTGGCCGGCATCGCCGCCACCGAGCACCCCGGACTGCCGACGGCTCTGATCGGTCACTCCATGGGCGGCCTCCTGGCGTCCCGCTATGCCCAGCGCTACCCGGACGTGGCCGGACTCGTACTGCTCGGCGCCGTGATCGGCGAATGGACCTGGGCACGGGAGACCCTCTCCCGGCCCGACATGCCCAATCCGCCGGCGGATTGGAGCGGGATGAGCCGCGACCCCGAGACCGTGGAGCAGTACAGCACCGACCCGCTCGTCTACCGCGGCCGCTACAAGCGCCCTCTGCTCGAGGCCGAGATGAGAACGCTGGACAGGTTCAATGCCGCGCTCGACGCCCTCACCATGCCCGTGCTGCTCCTCCACGGCTCCGATGACCCCTTCGTCGACTACCACACCCCACTGCGGACGGCCGCTTCCCTCCCCACATCGGACCTGACGCTGCGCATCTTCCCCGGCGCCCGCCACGAGCTGGTCAACGAGACGAACCGCGACGAGGTCATCGCCGAGATCCTGGGCTTCCTGCAGCGGATCGCTCCCTAAGAGAACCGCGGCGCTGGCATACTGCGCCACTCATGCAAGAGATCGACACTCCGCTTTCCGTCGACAACGCCGTCATCCGCCGCCTCGAGGCGATCGGCGATCGCACCTGGCCGGCCGCCGAGGTGCTCGACCACGACGGCTGGCAGCTGCGCTTCACCGGGGCGATGGGGCGGCGCCTCAATTCGACGACGCCGATCGCCGAAGGGAACCTGGATCTCGAAGACAAGATCGAGTTCTGCGAGGCCTTCTACCGGGAGAGGGCGGCCCCAACACTGTTCAAGCTCACCGCGGCGTCACTGCCCACACACACCGATGGCCTCCTCGCCGGGCGCGGCTACGTGATGGATGCCCCCACCGCCGTGTATACCGCCTCCATCCGCCCGGCTCCTGCCCCGCCGGGTGTGGACCTCCTAGAAGCCCCGGCACCTGCATGGATCCACGCCAACGCCCGGCTGGGCGGCCACGCCGCCGGATGGCCCGACCTGTTCTGCGCGCTGACCGACCGGATCCACCTGCCCGCGGCATACGCCTTCATAACCACCGGCGGCGAGATCGTCGCTACCGGCATGACCGTGCTTAACGCCGGCTTCGCGGTCCTGTTCGAGATCGTCACCGACCCCGCCAGGCGGCGTCAGGGTTTGGCGCGCCACATCGTCGCCGCTCTCCTGGCCTGGGGAGCTGCACATGGGGCCACCGATGCGCTGCTCCAGGTCATGATCGACAACCTGCCGGCTCTCCGGCTCTACGAAAGTTTCGGTTTCACCGAGGCATACCGGTACTGGTATCGGCTGGGCTGAGACCCGGCAGCCTCGGGCCCCGGGTAACGTGCCCCCTCGTGGATACCGAACGCCAGGTCTGCTACCGGCACCCCGATCGGGAGACGCGGCTCGCCTGCAGCGAGTGCGGCCGACTCATTTGCGTGGAGTGCTCGCTCGACGCTGCGGTGGGCCAGAAGTGCCCGGAGTGCGCCCGGCCCGAGGGCAGGGCCCGGGTCATCCGGGTCCGCCCCAGCCTGCAGACCGGCCGTGGCCGGGCCCCGGCCACGTACACGCTGATCGCCATCAACGTCGTCGTCTTCCTGCTGTCACTGTCCAACAGCCTCGACCTCAACGACCGTTTCGCCGACATCCCCAACGCCATCGAAACTGCCGGCGAGTGGTGGCGCGTCGTCACCGCGATGTTCCTCCACGGCGGGAGCCTCCACCTGCTGGTCAACATGTACGCCCTGTGGATCCTCGGGCCCATCATCGAGCGCCGCTTCGGCGCCCTATCGTTCTGTGCCCTCTACCTGGCGTCGGGGATCGCCGGGGGCGCGCTCTTTCAAGTCATGAGCCCCGCATTCGAGCTGGTCAGGCTCACATCCGGTGAGCAGGTGATGGTCCCGGTTTCGGCGGTCGGTGCCTCCGGAGCCATCTTCGGGCTCTTCGGAGTCCTGCTCGCCGCCGCTTTCCGGCGGCGCCAAGACCCCGGCGGTGCCACCCTCTTCAACCAGCTCGTCATGCTGCTCGCACTCAACCTGGCCTTGCCGTTTGTCGTGCCCAGGATCGCCTGGCAGGCTCACCTGGGCGGTTTGGCCGCCGGCATCATCATCGTTCTGCTGTGGGAGCGAGTTCCGCTTCAGCGCCCCCGGGCCGCCGCCTACCGGGTGGCCATCGCCCTCGCAATCGGCGCGACCGCTCTCGCCACGGTCCTGTTCCTATGACCGACGCCGCCGAACGGATAGGGACGATTGTCATACCCCGGCGCTTCTGCGGCCCCGACGACTCCGGAAACGGAGGGTACACGTGCGGCCTGGTCGCCGCCTACGTCGACGGGGACGCCGAAGTGGTGCTGCGCCGCCCACCGCCCCTCGATCGACCCCTCGTCGTCAGCCGCGACGAAAACCGGGTATTGGTCCACGACGGGCCCCATCTCGTCGCCGAGGCGGCGCCGACCCGCTGGGAGATCGATCTTCCCCAGCCACCGTCGCCGCAGGAGGCCTCGGCGGCCGCCGAGCACTACGCCGGCTTTCGGCGCCACGCCTTCCCCAACTGCTTCGTCTGCGGCCCCAACCGCACGCCCGGCGACGGGCTGCGCCTATTCGCCGGGTCACTGCCCGGCCGCGGCGTGGTCGCCGCCACCGTGGTCGCCGATGCCTCGCTCCCCAGCTCCCAGGGACTCATCAACGACGAGATCGTATGGTCGCTGCTCGACTGCCCCGGGGCCTGGGCGGTCGAGCGGCACGCCGAGGACCGGCCCGTGGTCCTCGGGACGATGGCGGCACGAGTCGCCCGACCCATTCCGGTGGGCTCCCGGCTCGTCGCCATCGGCTGGCCGCAGAGCCGCGATGGCCGGAAGCTCTTCTCCGGCACGGCCGTCTTCTCCGCCGAGGGCCTGCCGCACGGCTATGCCCGCCAGACCTGGATCGTTCTCACGCAACCGGAGCGAGCCTGAGCGCTCCGGCCTGTGCCACAATGCAGCCGATGGAGCACTCAACCCCCATGCGGGCACGACGCCAGCTCTTCGCCTCTCCTTAACCAGGGGCTCCCCGGCCGCGTTCCACGACCACGCAAGGAGAGGACTCCAATGACGAACAGCCTTACCCAACGCCTCGAACAGGTCTACGCCCCCGTGATCGGATGGGCGTCCCACATCGAGATCGTCTCCGCCGAAGGCTGCTGGGTCACCGATGTCGAAGGTGAGCGATATCTCGACTTCGCATGCGGCATCTCCTCGGTCAACGCCGGCCACAGACACCCGAAGGTCCTCGCCGCAGCCCGCGAGCAGCTCGAGAAAGTCTGGCACGCCGGCGGATCGTTCCTCTACGAGTCGCTCGTCTCCGCCGCCGAGAAGCTCATTGGAATCACGCCTCCATCTATCGAAAAACTCTTCTTCATGAACTCCGGCGCCGAAGCCGTGGAAGCAGGCATGAAGCTGGCCCGCAAGGTCACCGGCCGTCAGGGCATCCTGGTGTTCCGCGGCGCCTTCCACGGGCGCACCATGGGCTCGGTCAGCTACACCACCTCGAAAGCAAAGTACCGCCAGGGCTACCACCCCATCGTGCCCTCGGTGTTCGTCACGCCGTTCCCCCACCCGTACCGCTGGGGCATGACCGAGGACGAGGCGACCGACCACGCCTTGCTCGAGCTCGAGCTGAAGCTCAAGCACGAGGTCACGCCGGGTGAGATCGCCGTCTTCCTCGTCGAGCCGATGCAGGGCGAGGGCGGCTACTACCCGGCCCCACCAAGGTTCCTGCATCGCCTGCGCGAGATCACCAAAGAACACAACATCCTTCTCGCCCTGGACGAGGTGCAGACGGGCTTCGGGCGCACCGGCACCTGGTTTGCCTCCGAGCACTACGGCGTCGAACCCGACATCCTGCTGATGGGCAAGTCGATAGCCAACGGCCTCCCGCTCTCGGCGATCGGGGCCCGCGCCGAGCTGCTCGACGCCTGGCCTCCCGGCTCGCACGGCACAACATTCGGCGGCAACCCCGTTTCATGTGCCGCCGCCGCGGCCAACGTCGACGCCCTAGGCGAGCTGATACCCCGGGTCCCCGGCCTCTCAGCGCATGCCTTCGACCGCCTCAACGAGCTCAAGGGGCGCCATGCCACGATCGGCGACGTGCGCGGCCTGGGCCTCATGATCGGCATCGAACTCGTGAAGAAGGACCGAGTCCCCGATCCCGACGCCTACAAGCTCCTCGACCGCTTCGCCAAGGACCGCCGTCTCCTCATCCTCAACTGTGGACCGGACGAGAACGTCATACGGTTCATCCCTCCGCTCTGTGTGGGCGCGGAGGAACTCGACATCGCTATCGACATCATCGACGAGGCGCTCACCGAATACGAGCGGCGCTAGAAGACGACTGGACGAGGGATTCGGCGAAGACGGCCGGGCCGCGGTCGCCTTCGCCGACCTCGGGCTCGACCCGCTCCGGAAACGAACGACTCCAGGTCGGCTACCGAGACACGCCACTCGGAGCGGACCTTCGTGGCGGGCAGCATGCCCGTCCGCACGTAGCGGTACACGATCATGTAATGAACGCCGAGTCGCTCGGCACAGTCCCTCAGGCCTAGCGTCTTGGGCTTTGCGGGGGTCACTGGACGGTCAGCTCTGCTTGGCCGACCACTCCTGCGTGAACTCTCCTCTCAGCCTGGGGAAACGGGCGGGGGCATGGCTGAAGCAGTGCTCCGCCCGGTTGTATCGCGACAACCTGACTTCGCAGCCTTCGGTGCGACAGATCCGGTCGTCTCCGTACGTCTTTGGTCGGCGGCGGGCCCTGCCAATGCTGCTGGCCCTCATCGTCGCCGGCATTCCTACCTCCGTATTCAGTAATCCGAATTTACCACTAAGGGCTCGGGATTGCAACACCGCCATGTTGTAAATAATCAGTCTTTTTTCGCGCACGGCAGAGCGTCCACCCCTATCCGTTTGGACGCCTGCGCCCTCAGTCTTCGCTCGGCGCCTGCGCCGAAAGATCGGCGATCTCGCGCACGACATCGGCATTGGCCAGCGTCGTCACGTCGCCCAGGCGCCTCTGCTCCGAGATGTCGCGCAGAAGCCGTCGCATGATCTTGCCCGAGCGCGTCTTCGGCAGATCGTCGGTGAACACGATGCTCTTCGGCCTGGCGATGGCGCTGATCTTGTCGGACACCCAAGCACGCAACGTCTTGATGAGCTCCTCATCACCCGTGATCCCGGCCCGCAAAGTGACGAATGCGGCGATCGCCTCGCCGGTCAGCTCGTCCTTGCGTCCCACCACGGCGGCCTCCGCCACGGCCTCGTGTGAGACCAGCGCCGATTCCACTTCAGTCGTCGAGATCCTGTGCCCGGCAACGTTCATGACGTCGTCGACCCGGCCGAGGAGCCAGAAGTAGCCGTCCTCGTCCCGTTTGCACCCGTCTCCGGCGAAGTA
>CAZWKX010000052.1:0-11558 GCA_964633975.1 uncultured Acidimicrobiia bacterium | reverse complement strand
CGAACAAGAAGCATCAACGGCGGCCGCTACGGCCTCGTCCAAAGCCAGCTCACCCCGCACGACGGCCAGCAGCTCCCGATATCCCACCGCCTTCGATGCAGTCGGGCCCAGCCGCGGCGCCAGCATTCGCACCTCCTCGACGAGTCCATTCTGGAGCATCACTTCGAACCGGCGCCCGACCCGGTCTCGCAGGCCTTCCCCCGGATCGAAGCCCACCACGGTCAACGGAAACAGCGGGCGATAGCCGCGCACCGCTTCGGCCTGCTCGCCGACGGCGCGCTCGCTGGGCGTGAGGCCGGTGAGGCGGAGCACCTCCAGTGCCCGCGTCACCCGCCGCGGGTTTTGCAGGTCCACAACGTCGGCGGCGCCAGGGTCCTGCGCCAGCAGAGACCGCACCGCCTCCTCGGAGCCAAGCGCCTCTATCTCGGCACGGACCTGGGGATCGGAGGGCGGAAACTCCAGAGGATCGACCAGAGAGCGGAAGTGCAAACCGGAGCCTCCGACGATGAGAGCCGGCACCGCCCGGCGCTCCAGATCGGCGAGCACTCGGCGGCCCACGGCCTGGAACTCGGCCACGGTGAAGGCGTGCTCGGGATCGACGATGTCGATGAGGTGGTGAGGGATCCGCTCCCGATCTTCGACCTTCGGCTTGGCGGTGCCGAGGTCCATGTGCCGATACACCTGCATGGAATCGACCGAGACGATCTCGGCGCCCATCCACTCCGCCACCTCCAGTGCCACCTCGCTCTTGCCCGAGGCCGTCGGCCCGACGATGGCAGCGATGCGGCTCAGGGGACCGCCCTCCCCAGCAGGTGGCTGGGAGCGGCATGCTCCACCACCACATCAAGGAACGTGCCGGCCCGGTACTCCCCGGGCACGTTGACCACCTTGTTGGTCCTGGTGCGGGTGGTCGCCACCGCAGCGTCCTTCTTCGACGGGCCCTCGGCGAGCACCTCGACGGTCGTGGCGACCAGCGCCTGGTTCTTCTCCAGTGAGATGGCGCGCTGCAGCTCCACCAGACGGCCGAAACGTTCGGCTGCCACTTCGGGATCCACCCGATCCTCCATCGCCGCCGCAGCCGTGCCCGGACGCGGCGAAAACACGAACATGAAAGCGCTGTCGAAACGAGCCTCGGCCATCACGTCCAGCGTCGCCTGGAAGTCGGCCTCGGTCTCGCCGGGGAACCCGACGATGACGTCGGTGGAGATGGCCAGCCCCGGCACGATGGATTCGACCATGCTCAGACGCTTCAGGAACCGCTCCGGGGTGTAGCCGCGCTGCATGGCGCGCAGCACCCGGGCGCTTCCACTCTGGAGCGGGAAGTGCAAGTGCTCACAGACCGCCGGCGTCTCCGCCATGGCACGGGCCACCGATTCCTTGATGTCCTTGGGATGCGGGCTGGTGAAGCGCACCCGCTCGATGCCCTCCACCTCGCCTACTCGCCGCAGCAGATCGGCGAAAACGGGCTTGCGGCGCCCATCAAGGGCAAGGTCCCTGCCGTAGGAATCGACGTTCTGGCCCAGCAGCGTCACCTCGACCACCCGGTCGCGAGCGAGAGCTTCCACCTCACGCAGCACATCGCCGGGGCGCCGGCTGATCTCGGGTCCCCTCACGTGAGGCACGATGCAAAAAGTGCACGAGTTGTTGCAGCCGACCGTGATGGTCACCCACGCCGAGTGCGGTGTGCCTCGGTGCGCCCGCAACATGGCGGCCGTCACCTCGCCGGCGGCCTCGGCTATCTCGGTGATCGGGCCCCACTCCTCGGCGTGATCGAGCAGATCGAGCGCTCGATGCAGGTTGTGGGTGCCGAGGACGACGTCGACCCAGGGCGCCCTGCGACGCACCAGATCACGGTCCTTCTGCGCCAGGCAGCCACCCACGATGATGCGCAGATCAGGCCGCCGCTCTTTGGTGGTCTTGAGCTGCCCGAGGTGGCCGTAGAGACGATTGTCGGCGTTCTCCCGCACGCAGCAGGTGTTCAGGAACAGCACGTCGGCGTCGTCGATGCCGGAGGCCGGCACCATGCCGTCGGCTTCGAACAGCCCGGCGACCCGTTCACTGTCGTGCTCGTTCATCTGGCAGCCGAACGTACGCAACAGGTAGCGGCGGCCGGCACGGGTGGGACGACGTCGTTCGGCGACGGTCGGCATCGCCCGGCTCATCGGGCGAAATCGATGGCCCGGAGCTCGCGAATGACGGTCACCTGGATCTGACCCGGATACTGCAGGTCCTCCTCGAGGCGACGCGAAATGCGGCGGGCCAGGTCGGCCGCCTTGAGATCGTCGACCTCCCCCGGATCGACCACGACCCTCACCTCACGGCCGGCCTGCATGGCGAACACTCGCTCCACGCCTTCGAACGAGCCGGCGATCGCTTCGATGCGCTCCAAGCGCCGCACGTAGGACTCCACCGCCTCGCGGCGAGCCCCCGGCCGGGCCGCCGAAACCGCATCGGCGGCCTGGACCAGCACGGCCGTCAGCGTGCGCGGCTCCACCTCGTTGTGGTGGGCCTCGATCGCGTGCACGATGGCCGGCTCCTCACCGAAGCGACGCACGATCTCGGCGCCCACGAGAGCGTGCGACCCACCCAGCTCGTGGCTCACCGCTTTGCCGATGTCGTGCAGGAAGGCCGCTCGCCTGGCCTCGGAGGAATCGACGCCGAGCTCTGCAGCGAGCATGCCGGCCACTTTCGCCGTCTCGACCAGGTGGTTCAGCACGTTCTGGCCGTACGACAGCCGGTACTTCAGGCGGCCCAGCAGGTTGACGATTTCGGGGTGGAGGCGGGAGATGCCCACCTCGAGCATCGCCCACTCCCCGGCGTCCCGCACGCTCTGCTCCACCTCGGCGACGGCTTTCTCGTAGGCGTCCTCGATCGAAGCCGGATGGATGCGACCGTCCGCGATAAGGCGTTCCAGCGCCAGCCGAGCCACCTCGCGGCGCACCGGATCGAAGGTGGAGATGGCCACCGCCTCCGGGGTGTCGTCGACGATGATGTTGACCCCGGTGACGGACTCGAAAGCGCGGATGTTGCGGCCGTCACGGCCGATGATGCGTCCCTTCATGTCGTCCGAGGGCAACGGCACCACCGACACCGTCGTATCCACCACCACATCGGATGCAAGCCGCTGGATCGCCGAGGTCAGGATGCCCCGAGCCCGGCGGTCGGCCTCCTCGCGAGCCTTCACCTCCAGATCACGCAGAAGCACCATTGCCTCCCGGCGCCCCTCGTCCTCGACCCCGGCCAGCAGCTCCTCCTTGGCCGCCTTGGAGTCGAAGCCGGCTATCCGCTCCAGCTGGCCGCGGATCTCCTCGCGCTGCCGTTCGACCGCCAGCCTGGCCTCGGACAGCTCGCCCTCACGCTCAATCAGGCGTGTCTCACGCTGGGCCAGGTTGGACCCTCGCTGCTCGAGCGTCGCCTCACGCTGGGCCTGGCGCTCCGCCTGCGATTCGATCTCCAGACGCCGGTGCTCGAGGGCAGCCTCCTCGCGCTCTCGGTACGCCTCGGCCTTGGCCCGTGCCTCGTCCTCGGCCCGCCCCAGCACCTGCTGCGCTTGCCGCCTGGCCTCGGCGAGCAGCTCCTGCGCCGTGCCCGCCGCCCGTTCGAGGCTGCGGCGTTGCAGAACCCGGCCGAGCAGAACCCCGGCGAGCAGCGCGGCCGCCCCGGCGACGATGGCAGCCACCACCGTCGTCATGACTCCTCCTCACCGGATCCGGAATGCACAGCGCCGAGCCCGTGGGCTCGGCGCACACACGACCGCTTCAGGAGACCGCCCGCTAAGCGGCAGCCACCCCGCGTTCCGGGTCCGACTTCATACTGTTGAAATCTTCCTTGGGTCTTCAGCCCAGTTGTGTGCGCAGAACCATCGTACCCGCCCACGGCCCCTGTGCATCATCGCGAAGGTCGTGGACCGTTCCGCCTACGCCCTGAAGCCGGCCCACCTGCTCAGTCGACGTCTTCGCCCTTGTCGCTCGAACCCGCAGATGCAGGCTCGACCGCCACAGGCTCGCCGTCCGCCGCCTCCAGATCGAGGGCCCCGTCCGCCGCTTCCAGATCGGGGGCCCCGTCCGCCGCAGCCAGGCCGACGGCGGCCATGACGCGGGCCTGGAGCTGCACCGCGATCTCCGGGTTGTCGCGGAGGAACTGTTTGGCGTTTTCGCGGCCCTGGCCGAGCTGATCCCCGTCGAAGGTGTACCAGGCTCCGCTCTTGCGCACGATGTCGTTGTCGACGGCAACGTCGATCAGGCTTCCCTCCCGCGAAATGCCCTTGCCGAACATGATGTCGAACTCGGCCTGGCGGAAAGGCGGGGCCACCTTGTTCTTCACCACCTTGGCGCGAACCCGGTTGCCGATGGCCTCAGAACCGTCCTTGATCGACTCGACGCGCCGGATCTCGATCCGGGTGCTCGCGTAGAACTTGAGCGCCCGCCCTCCCGGCGTCGTCTCCGGGTTGCCGAACATGACCCCGATCTTCTCGCGGATCTGGTTGATAAACACCGCGGTGGTGTTGGAGCGGTTGATACTGCCGGCCAGCTTGCGCAGCGCCTGCGACATGAGCCGCGCCTGCAACCCGACGTGCGAGTCGCCCATCTCGCCCTCCATCTCGGCCCTGGGAACGAGAGCCGCCACCGAATCGATAACCACAACATCGAGAGCACCCGAGCGGATGAGCATGTCGGCGATCTCGAGAGCCTGTTCGCCGGTGTCGGGCTGCGAGATGAGGAGCTGGTCGATGTCCACACCGAGAGCCTCGGCGTATATGGGGTCGAGAGCGTGCTCCGCATCGATGAAGGCAGCGATGCCGCCGTTGCGCTGCGCCTCGGCAACGATGTGAAGGGCCAGGGTCGTCTTGCCGCCGGCCTCCGGCCCGTAGATCTCGACGATGCGGCCCCGGGGCACACCGCCGATGCCGAGCGCCAGATCGAGAGACAAAGCACCGGTGGGGATGGCGGCGATCCTCTGGGCCTGGCCGGCCCCAAGCCTCATGATGGCGCCCTTGCCGAACTGCCGCTCGATCTGGGTGATCGCCATGTCGAGGGACTTGTCCCGTTCCACTGGCGCTCCTTCCGATGGTGATGATCTGACGATATACAGAGGCTGCGACAGAACTACAACCCTGTGATTGTATCCGCTCCGCGGTGAGTACGCTAGTCGAACAGGTGTTCGGAGACAACGATACGGAGGGCAGAACGCAGAATGCAGAATGCAGAGCGGGCCGGGACCTGCGAAGAAAGTGGCGTCTGGGAAACGGCAGCAAGAAACCAGTCTTCAGAGCCGCGCCACACCGATTCTGAATTCTGAATTCTCGGCCCTAGCCCACTCCCCCCAGATCACCCAGAAGCGCCGCCACCGCGTCCGCCACCGCCTCCGGCCGCTCACCGACAACGGCATGCCCCGCCTCGGGAACCCTCACCACCCGCCCGCCGGGCAGGCCTTCTTCCATCGCCGCGGCCGTCTCCGCATAGCAACGATCTTCGGCCCCGACGACGAGTAACACCGGCAGCTCCAGCTCGCCAAGCCGGCCCCCCAGCCAGGGCTGCGCCCCCGCTCCCAGCGACCGCAGCGCACCGGCGAGCCCTGCCGCCCCGTTCGTGTTGCGCAGGGCTCGATCCTCGACGACCCAAGCCTCCCCACGACGCCTCAGCCCGGCGAACATGTCACGGTCCATCCACTCCTCGACAAAGGCCTCCACCCCTATCTCCTCGATGTGCCCGGCCAGGGTCTCGTCGGCCGCGACACGTCGCTGCCGTTCACCGTCGTCGGCGATGCCCGCCGACGCGGAGACCAGCACGAGGCCGTCCAGCAGGCCGGGTTGGGCCAAGGCGGTGGCCAAAGCGAGGCGTCCTCCCATGGAGTAGCCGACGAGCAGGCGCGGCGGTGGTGCCATGGCGAGGAAGCCGGCCAGCCGGGCCACCTCCACCTCCCAGGGCACGACGGGCTCGGGCCCGTGGCCGGGCAAGTCGGGGGCGATCCAGTCCTCGTCGATTCCGGCCGCCACCTCCTCCCACATCGATCCCCTCTGCGTGAAACCGTGCAGGGCGACGACGGTCACAGTGGAAAGCTCTCGATCTCCTCGTAGCGAGGAGCTCCCCGTCCCAGGTGGCTTTCATAGAGCACAACCCGGTCAACCCGCATGTCGATGTCCATGGGCACGGCCCTCTCCAGCAGAGGTGTCACGTCCTGATGAGGCCGGATGCGGCTCAGCGTCATGTGCGAGCGGAAAGGCCGCTCCTCGGCCGGGAAGCCGGCAGCCTGCACCGCCTCCTCGACCACCTCGGCGAGACGAGCCGACTCCTCGGCTCCACGCTCCAGGCCGACCCAGAGCACGGTGGCCCTGCGAGCCCGGGGAAAGGCGCCCAGGCCACCCCAGCGGACCTGGAAGGGAGCGCCCAGGTCGGCCTGGTCGAGAGCGGCCGTGAGACGGTCGCGTCCCAGCTCGTCCACCTCGCCCAGGAAGCGCAGGGTGAGATGCCAGTTCTCCGGCCGCACCGCCCGCCCCGGAAGCTGCCGCTCCACCGTCTCGTTGAGGAGGTGCACCATCCGGTGGCGCACCTCCTCGGTCAGCGGCACCGCAACAAAGAGGCGCATCACCACCACTCCCCTTCGAGCGCCAGCCGCACCAGGTGCAGCGCCGCCGTCGCGGTATACACCCTGACCCTCTCACGGTCGCCGGCGAAACGGAAGCTGCGGGCCTGAGCCCGGTCCGGGGCAAACACCGCGGCCACCATGGTGCCCGGAGGCTGTCCGTGCGGCTCGGGCCCGGCTGCTCCCGTGACGGCAACACAGAGGTCGGCACCGAGGCGCGCCGCGCCGCCTTCGGCCATCGCCAGCGCCGTCTGCTCACTCACCACTCCGTGAGTCTCGACGACCTCGGCGGGCACACCCAACAGGCGCTCCTTGACATCGACCGTGTAGGACACGACCGATCCCTTGAAGACGGCGGACGCCCCGGGGATCGCGGTGAGGCGCTGGGCGATCATGCCCCCTGTGGCCGACTCGGCGGTGGCCAGCGAACGGTTCTGCTCGGTGGCCAGGCGCAGCACGATGCGCTCCACCGTGTCATCGTCGATGCCAAAAACCTGCGAACCAAGGCGCAAGCGCACCTCACGCTCGACCGGCTCCAGCAGCGAGGCGGCGTCTTCCTCCGTAGCCGCCCTGGCGGTGAGGCGCACCTTGATCTCGCCCCCACCGGCCAGGAAGGCGACCGTGGGATTGACCGCCTCCTCAAACAGATCGGCCAGCACCTCGGCAACCCTCGATTCGGTGCTGCCCCAAGTGCGGATCAGGCGGCTCACCAGCACCCCCTCGTCACCCCCGGCCTCGGAGCGCAGAAACGGCAACACGTCACTCTCGAGCATGGCCAGCATCTCCTCAGGCACCCCGGGCAGGGCAAACACCCAGGTGTCGGCGACGCGGAGCTTCAGTCCCGGCGCCGTGCCCTTTGTGTTCTCGATCAGCTCGGCGCCCTCGGGGTACTCCGCCTGGCGCAGATTGTTCTCCGGCATCTCCAGCCCGCGGCGGACCCAGCGCTCCCGCAGCCAGTCGGCGTAGTCCGCGTCGAAGTTCATACCGACTCCGGCGGCGGCGCAGATGGCCTCGCGGGTGATGTCGTCCTGCGTAGGGCCGATACCCCCGGTGATGATGACCGCGTCGGCACGCCGGACCGCCTGAAGGATGGCTGCCGTGGCTCGCTCCAGGTTGTCACCGACCACGACTTGGTGATAGTGGTTCAGGCCGGCTTCGGCCAGCCGGCTGCCCAGCACGGATGCGTTGGTGTTCACCGTCTGCCCCAGGAGCAGCTCGGTGCCGACGGCGACGACTTCGACGATCACGTCACTACCTCGGCACTGGTGTCGCTGCCGTAGGCGCCGGTGATCCGCGCCTGCAGCCATTGCCCGGCCTCGCCCTTGTCGAGCAGCACCACACCGTCGATTTCGGGCGCCTCCCGATACGACCGGGCCACCGGGGTGCCTTCCTCCACCTGATCCACGATCACCTCCACAACCTTGCCCACCTGCTCCTCACTACGATCGGCGGTCACCTCCTCCTGGATGCCCGCCAGGTAGCGGAGACGCTCGCCCACCTCCTCGGCATCGACCCTATCGGGCAGCAGCGCCGCCCGTGTGCCTTCCTCGGCCGAGAAGGGGAAAAACCCGGCCCAATCGAGCCGGGCCGTCCTCAAGAACTCGGCCAGCTCCTCCACGTCGTCGTCGCTCTCGCCGGGGAATCCCACGATGAACGACGAGCGGAAAGCGGCCTCGGGGTCGGCGGCGCGGATGCGCTCGACCAGCTCCATATGACGCCCGGCGTCGCCGGGCCGCATCATCGCCCGCAGCAGCGGGCCGGCAACGTGCTGCAAGCTGAGATCGAAGTACGAGGCCACCACCGGGTTGCCCGCCATCTCGCCGATGAGGCCATCTCCGATCTCTCGCGGGTGCAGGTAGAGCCCACGCAGGCGGCGCAGCCCCTCGACTTCGGACAAGTACCGGATTAGGTCCACCAGCCCGCCGGCGGCGCCGATGTCGCGCCCGTATGCGGCGAGGTCTTGGGCCACGAGCACGATCTCCCCGACACCGGCGGCGACCAGCGACTCCACCTCAGTGACGATCTCCACGGGTCGCCGCGAGCGCTGCCTTCCCCGGAACTGGGGAATGGCGCAGAAGGTGCACGATTTGTTGCAGCCCTCGGCCACCTTCACGTAGGCGTACGGGGTGGCCGGGGTAGGGCGCCGCACCCCGTACAGGATGTCCATGTGAGTCGAGGCCGGGCCGGTCGGCTTGAAGCCGGTCATCCGACCGAGGCGGTCCGCCAGCTCGTTGTAGCGATCGATGCCGATGACGTCGTCCGCCTCGGGCAGGGCATCGGCCAGTTCGCCTTGATAGCGCTGCGCCATACAGCCCAGGACCACGAGGCCGGCGTCGGCGCGCTTGCGTGCGGCCAGATCCAGGATGGTGTCGATGGATTCCCGACGGGCCGCCTCGATGAAGGCGCAGGTGTTGACCAGGACCACGTCCGCCTCTTCGGGCGACGACGCCGTGCCGAAGCCGGCCTCGGTCAGGTGGAGGCTCAGCTTCTCGGAATCGACCTCGTTCTTGGCGCACCCGAGGGTGGTCAGCCACAGGCGAGGGGCGTCGGCGGGCACGTCGGCGAGTCTAGGAACCAGGCCCTCAGCAACGGGTCGACGCGTTCGCTAGCGTCGGGGCCATGAAAGGCTACAAGCTCTGGCAGCTGGCGCTTGCCGTCGTCCTCATCTACTTCGGGTGCTACACCATGGGGTGGCTGGACTTCAGCAGTGCCGACGAGATCCTGGGCGTCGGCGCCATCGTCGCCGGTGCGCTCATTGTTCTCAATCAGTAGGGATACCGAGTAGGCGGAAGAGGTGGGTGGTCACCGACCCGCTGGTGGCGCGCGCACAACTTTGCGGCCCGGCGGCGGCCAAGCCAACATGGCGGCCATGGATCACCAAGCCGACCTCGATCTCGCCCTGCGGCTCGCCAACGCCGCCGACGCCGTCTCTGTGCCCCGGTTCCGCGCCGCCGACCTCCAAGTGGAGACAAAGCCGGACATGACCCCGGTGTCGGAGGCCGACCGGGCCGCCGAGCAAGCCATTCGCAAGATCCTGAAGAAAGAACGCCCGCACGACGGGATCGTGGGCGAAGAGTTCGGGACCTCGGGCGAAGCGGCCCGGCGCTGGATCCTCGACCCCATCGACGGCAGCAAGAACTACGTGCGGGGCATCCCGGTGTGGGGAGCACTCATCGCCCTGGAGCAGGACGGCGACATCGTCGTGGGCGTGGTCTCGGCGCCGGCAATCGCGCACCGGTGGTGGGCGGCCCGAGGTTTGGGCGCCTTTCGTAATGGGGACCCGATCCGGGTCTCCGCGGTGGCCGAGCTGTCCGATGCCCAGCTCTCCTACAACGCCCAGACCGCATGTGAAGAAGCCGGTATCGGATCCGAGGCGCTGGCGCTGGCCCGGGCCTGCTGGCGCACCCGCGGCTACGGGGATTTCTGGTCGCACTGCCTGGTGGCCGAGGGAGCCGTCGACGTGAGCCTCGAACCCATCGCCGCAGTGTGGGACCTGGCCCCTCTCAAGGTGATAGTGCAGGAGGCCGGCGGGCGGTTCACCGACATCGCAGGCGTCGAACGTATCGACGGGGGCAACGCCCTGGTCAGCAACGGTTTGCTGCACGACCAGGCGCTGGAGATCCTCAAAGGTGGGGACACCTAGGCCTCGCAGCTCGGCAATCCAGACCTAGCGATTGACCGCGCTCTTCTCAGCGAGTCGCCGGCTCGCCGAGGATCTGATCGAGCTCCTCGACGGTGACCAAGACGGCACGGGCTTTTGAACCTTCCGAGGGCCCCACGATTCCGCGCCGCTCCATGATGTCCATGACTCGGCCAGCCCGGGCAAAGCCGATGCGCAGCTTGCGCTGAAGCATCGAGGTGGAGCCCAGCTGGGAACGCACCACCAGGTCGATGGCTTGGCGCATGATGTCGAGGTCTTCACCCTCGTACTCGTCGTGCCCGGCGGCCGTTACCTCCGACTCCTCCAGCACCGTGTCCTCGTACCGCGCCTTCTCCTGCAGGCGCACCCACTCGACGACCGACTGCACCTCGGCCTGTGAGACCCAGGCGCCCTGCACTCGCTCCGGCTTCGGCTCACGAGCGGTGACGACGATCATGTCGCCGTCCCCAATCAGCTTCTCCGCCCCGCCCGTGTCCAAGATGACCCGGCTGTCGGCCTGCGACGCCACGGCAAAGGCGAGACGGGAGGGGATGTTGGCCTTGATGACCCCGGTGATCACGTCTACCGATGGCCGCTGTGTAGCCACCACCAGGTGGATGCCTACCGCACGCGCCATTTGGGCGATACGAACGATCGCATCCTCGACGGCTCGCCCCGCCACCATCATCAGGTCGTGCAGCTCGTCGATCACCACGACGATGTAGGGGAACCGATCGAATTGGGCCGGGTCCAGGACCCCGGCATCGCAAGCCTCGTAGTAGCCGTCCACATCACGCATCCCAGCCTCGGCGAGCCGGTCGTAGCGGCGCTCCATCTCGCGCACCGCCCACTGGAGAGCATCGGCCGCCTTCTTCGGATTGGTGATGACCCGGGTGAGCAGATGGGGTACGTCGTTGTAGTGACCCATCTCGACCCGCTTCGGGTCGACGAGAATGAGTCGAACCTGGTCGGGTGTCGTACGCATCAGCAGCGACATGACCATGGCGTTGATGCACGACGACTTGCCCGCGCCGGTGGCACCCGCAATGAGCACGTGGGGGAGCTCATGGAGATTGAGCATCACCGGGCGCCCCGAAATGTCCATGCCAAGACCCACCGTCAGCGGGTGCGTGGCAGCCTTGGCCTCAGGCTCACGCAGGATGTCGCCGAGGGTCACGATTCGCCGCCGCCGGTTCGGGACCTCGACGCCGATGGCACTGCGCCCCGGAATCGGGGCCAGGATGCGCACATCCGGTGTGGCCAGGGCATAGGCAATGTCGTGGGCGAGGCCGGTCACGCGCGCCACCTTGACGCCGGGAGCCAGCTCGATCTCGAA
>CAZWKX010000051.1:0-11562 GCA_964633975.1 uncultured Acidimicrobiia bacterium | reverse complement strand
CGGATGCGGCGGTGTGGACCTCAGCCGATGGGCTCACCTGGACCCGGGTGCCCCATGATGAGGCGGTCTTCGGCGGCGACAGCAGCCAGGTGATGCTGTCGGTGGCTGCCGGGGGCCCGGGCCTGGTCGCCGTCGGAGCCAACGGGCCGATTGGCGATGCGGATGCGGCGGTGTGGACCTCAGCCGACGGGCTCACCTGGACCCGGGTATCCCATGATGAAGCGGTCTTCGGCGGCGCCGACGACCAGGGCATGTGGTCGGTGGCTGCTGGGGGCCCGGGCCTGGTAGCCGTCGGATACGACATGTCGGGTGACAATGCGGATGCGACGGTGTGGACCTCAGCCGACGGGCTCACCTGGACCCGGGTGCCCCAAGATGAGGCGGCCTTCGGCGGCACCGACGACCAGGGCATGTGGTCGGTGGTTGCTGGGGGCCCGGGGCTGGTCGCCGTCGGAAACGACTACTCCGGTGGCGACTGGGATGCGGCGGTGTGGCGCTGGGCACCCGACGAGTAGCACCGGCCCAACAACCGCAGCATCATCCGACGGTTCTGCCCTTGCCGAAATCTGATGAAGTGACTCTCCCCTGCCCCAAGGTGGACGATTGTTCCTTGAGGGCGGCAAGCGAGGGCGCCAACGAGACGATCTCCCTGTTGCACTGCAAGGGCCATTCTCAAAGCCCTCGTACCTGGAGCTATCAATGAAGGCAGGGCAGCAGTGAGCGCCTGATCAGTGAACTGCAGCAGTTGAGTTTGGCAAACGGAATGACGATAATGGTGGGTGATTCCCCTAGTCGCTTCGGTGGCTAGGTGCGAGGCCCGCTTCGGCGGGCCTCTGCGTTTGTCAGGGATGAGTCCATTCGCTTGGACAGGAGAAGTCTCCGCTTATGTCGGTGAGGGTCTGCGGGAATTGGCAAGCTGCCAGTGCGCCCGCCCTGATCTGCTTGAAGAATGAGGCCTCTGCCAGCAGCGCTCGGCTTCGCCGCCGCGGAGGATGTGGGTTGATGATTCCGACCGGCATGCCGAATCTCCGCTTGACAGCACGTACCGGCTCCAACAGATCAGAGTCGTTTGAGATGATCACCGCTGTCTCACAGTCCTGCTCGAAGACGTCGAGGAGCAGGTACGTCGCGAGATTCACGTCTGAGCCCTTCTCCTCAGTACGGATCACCTCGACCGTCCGTCGATTCCTGGTTGGATGAACGAGGGGCATGCGCACGGGCGTGGCAAGGAAGTAGCCCTCGTGGACTGTGAGGATCGGAATCGTCTGAAGAGCACGCAGGTAGGTTTGCTGCCGCTGAGGTGCCCGGGGGTCTTCCGGCCGGGCTGTGATTCTCGCCGTGAAGTACCGGATCCGATTGAGGGTGTCTCGTGGGAGAAGACGTCGACACAGGCACTCGACATTCAGCCACTTCCAGGGCGTTCCTTTGACGGCGCCGTAGTAGAGATTGAAGCCGTCAATGTAAATATTGGCCACCATCGGCTACTCCTCGATGTCTTGCCATCCGGTTGTTGTGAGCCTCGCGACATGCCTGGCACCAGCTTCAAAACCTCCGTCTCTCACCTTTTGCCGTGCCAAGCCGTCTGAAAGGGTCTGCACGTATTCTTCGGGTGCTTGCCCTTCGGGAGCGCCGACGCTATAGGCAAGTTGCGTCACGACCTCCATCGGACGCTCACCAGTGGCCTTCTTTATCTCGGTGATCGCTGCCCAATAGGCGCCCGACGAATCCAGCAACGAAGTCGCGTACGCGTAGCCGAGACGCACAGCCTGTCCTTTCTTCTCGAAGAGGTACTTGTAGTTCCGGACCCTCGCATGAACTTGGCCAGGTTCCACCGGTCGCCCATCGCGCATCCGGTAGAGCCCTCGCTGGTTCACTTCACGAGCGAGCTCCTTGACACTGGTCCAGTGGTTCCTGTTTGCCATGAGAACCACTTCCAGCGCCTCATGCAGCGTAAGTCCGCCAAGCGAGTCCGCCGAAGGTGAAGATTCCCCCAGAGCAGCCCGCCCTCGCGCGATCAGACGCTGCAGCTCTTCGATCCGTTCTCGAAGCGCACCGATTTCTCTTTCTGCCTCAGCGATTCCCGACTCGATATCCGCGCGGTTTCGCTCAAGCGCATGCTCCAGGCTCACGTCCCTCCTCCAAGTGCATCTTTTTGTCCACCTTTTTGTGCACTTGCTTGTTCACCGTACCCAACGCGGGACAGGATGTCAACCCTGGAATGGAGCTCGATGCGTTTCTCACGTCCCGAACCGGCGCAGGCTGTTTCCGCGAGCCGCCACTGCGTGGCCTTGTTCTGGTACGCGATCGCAGATGCTTCTCAAGACACGCGAGTGAGGCCGCTTTCCCCTGCGCAACCGCCTCCTAAGTACACCCCATCTGGAGAGGTCAGGGGTCCCGAAGGGCTCCTGACGTCGCCACCGCCAGGGCCAGCGTGCGGGAATATCACCCCCTCACCATCGGTGAGGCTACTCTCGCCTGGGCCAGTGCTACCTCATCAGAGGCGCTACAGAACCCCGGTGAACTCATCCCGAAGGGCCTCCACGAGAGAGGTGATGGGCACCCGGATCTGGTCCATGGTGTCCCGCTCTCGGATCGTCACCGCCCGATCCTCCAGCGTGTCGAAGTCCACCGTCACCGCATAGGGCGTGCCGATCTCGTCCTGGCGGCGGTAGCGGCGGCCGATCGACTGGGTGACGTCAACCTCGATGGGCCACACCGGCCGCAGTAGATCAGCCACCTCATCCACAACACTCACCAGCTCGGGCCTCTTCGACAAGGGAAGCACTGATACCTTCACCGGAGCCAGCTTCGGGTGCAGCTTCAGCACCACCCGGGTCTCCCCCCGCACCTCCTCTTCGTGGTAGGCGTCGATCAGGAAGGCGAACGCCGAGCGCGTCACCCCCGCTGAAGGCTCAATCACGTACGGGTAGTAGCGCTCGTCGCGCTCCTGGTCGTAGTAGCGCATGTCCTCGCCGCTGTGCTCGGCATGAGCCTTCAGGTCGAAGTCGGTGCGATTGGCGATGCCCTCCAGCTCGTCCCACCCCCAAGGGAAGCGGTACTCCGCGTCACTGGTGGCGGCGGCGTAGTGCGACAGCTCCTCGGCGCCGTGGGGCCGCAGGCGCAGGTTCTCCCGGCTCATGCCCAGGCCCGTGTACCAGTTCATTCGCTCCTCTAGCCAGTACTCGTGCCACTTCTCGGCCTCGTCGGGATGACAGAAGAACTCCAGCTCGGCCTGCTCGAACTCCCGGGTGCGGAAGACGAACTGGCCGGGCGTGATCTCGTTGCGGAAGGCCTTGCCGATCTGGGCGATGCCAAACGGGAGCCTCATCCGGGCGGTGCGCACGACATTGAGGAAGTTGATAAAGATGCCCTGCGCCGTCTCCGGCCGCAGGTAGGTGACACTGCCCTCGTCCTCCACGGGTCCCATAAACGTCTTGAACATCAAGTTGAACTGCCTCGGCGCGGTGAACGAGTCCTTCGCGCCGCAGTTCGGGCACACGTCCGGGTCCTCGAGCTTGTCCTGACGGAACCGGTTGTGGCAGCCGGTGCACTCGACGAGAGGGTCGGCGAAGGACGACACATGGCCCGACGCCACCCACACCTGAGGAGCCAGCAGCACCGACGAGTCGAGCCCGACCACGTCGTCGCGCTCACGCACCATCGCCTGCCACCAGGCCTCCCTCACATTGCGCAGCAGCTCCACCCCAAGAGGGCCGTAGTCCCATGCCGAACGCAGGCCCCCGTAGATCTCAGAGGCCTGATACACAAAACCGCGCTTCTGCGCCAGATTGGCGATGGTCTCCAGCGAGACGACGGTCAACGGGTCCTCTCCCGGCGGGCGCCGCATGATAAACCGGGGGTGGCCGGTCCCCCACTCACTACTAGTCGACCCCGCCGAAACGCCGGCGCCGCTGCTTATAGACCTCGACGCACTCCGCCAGGTGGGAGCGCCGGAAATCGGGCCAGTAAGTCTCGGGGAACACAAGCTCGGAGTAGGCCGACTGCCACAGCAGGAAATTGCTGATCCGCTGCTCACCGCTGCTGCGGATCACCAGATCGGGATCGGGCATCTGCGGCAGGTAGAGGTTGGCGGAGACGGTGCCGATGTCGATCCCTGCGGAGTCGATCTCCCCTGCCGCCACCTGCTCGGCGATACGGCGCACCGCCTCGCTGATCTCGAGCCGGGACCCGTAGTTGAAGGCAAACACCAGATGGAGCACATCGTTGCCGGCGGTGAGCACCTCCGTGTCGGACATGTGGCCCCGAAGCCGGTCGCTGACCCGAGGATCGTCCCGATCACCCATGAAGACGACCCGAACCCCCATGTCGTTGAGCTCGTCCCGGCGCCGCAGCAGCAGATCCTCGTTGAAGTGCATGAGGAACACCACCTCATCCTCGGACCGGGACCAGTTCTCCGTCGAGAATGCATAGACGGTCAGCCATCCGATGCCCAGCTCTATGGCGCCGTTGACCACGTCGAAGAGGGCCTCCTCACCGGCCGCATGGCCAGCGGTACGAGGCAGTCCACGGGCTTCCGCCCAACGGCCGTTGCCGTCCATGATGATGGCGACGTGCCGCGGGACGTCCGGCTGCTCAGCCATCGGCGGTGGCCAGGCTCTCCAGCCTGCGGTCCAGGTGGTACTCGACAAAGCGGCGGGTCACCCCCATCGCCTCTTTGGAGAACGATGGATCGGGCTCGGGCAGCGCGCTCAGATCGGCGGCGGCGAGTGCGACCAGATAGGCGGTCACGCCCACGCGCAGGGTCACCGCTCCCGGATTGCGACACCGTTCACAGAGCGCCCCACCGGCAGCAAACGAGAAGCGCTTCACTCCCTCCCTGGTGCCGCAGCCGGCACAGTGGTCCAGGGCCGGAGCCACGCCGACCACGTCGGCGATCTTGAGCAGGAAAGCGGCGACGAGGTCGGGGTGCAGAGGACCCGCCTCAAGCGCCTTCAGGCCCCGTTGCAGCAGGAGGAAAGCCCTGTGGGCGCTCTCGCCCTCCTGGGAAACCGCGTCGACCGCCTCCACCATCGTGCTCGCGGCAAGGACACGATCGAGGTCGGAGCGCAAAGCCGGGAAAGCCTCGATCACCGACGCCTGAGTGATGATGTCCAGACTGCGTCCCTCATACAGCACCAGATCGACGTGGCTGAAGGGTTCCAGACGGCCACCGAAGCGGCTCTTCGTCTTCCGAACCCCCTTGGCCACGGCCCGCACCTTGCCGTGATTGGGGCTGAGCATCACAACGATACGGTCCGCCTCACCCAGGGGAAACGAGCGGAGAACGATGCCCTGATCGTGGCGGAGTGCCATCTGATACCTCGCTGGCGCCCCAGGGTACAGGGAAGGCAGGAATTCAGAGTGCAGAGTTCAAAGTCGGCAGCAGGCGATCTGAATTCTGAATCCTGAACTCTGCTATCGCTACCGTTTCCACCCTCACCAACGGAGGCACCATGACCGAGAAGATCGGATACGTCGGCCTGGGCACAATGGGCGGCGGCATGGCGCACAACCTGGCACGAGCCGGGCACGACCTCGTCGTGTGGAACCGCACCGCCGAGCGCATGACTCCCTTCGTGGCCGCGGGAGCCGAGGCGGCCGCCGGCCCCGCCGATCTGGCCCGCCGCTGCAGCATCATCATGATCTGCATCTCCGACACCCCCGACGTCGAGAAAGTCACGCTCGGAGACGGAGGCATCCTCGAAGGCCTCTCCCAGGGCGATCTCATAGTCGATCACTCCTCGATAAGCCCTCGCTCCACCGTGCGGCTCGCCGAAAAAGTCGCGGAGAGAGGCGGGCACTGGCTCGATGCCCCCGTTTCAGGCGGCAGCGAGGGCGCCGAGCGGGGCACCCTCAGCATCATGATCGGAGGCGATACCGCCCAGGTGGAAAGGGCCCGTCCCTACCTGGAGGCCTACGGAACCACGATCACCCGGGTCGGCCCCAACGGCGCCGGGCAGATGGCAAAGCTGGTCAACCAGATTCTCGTCGTCGTCAACGCTCTCGGCGTGAGCGAGGCGCTGCTGCTGGCCCAGGCCGGCGGCCTCGACCTCACCGGCACGATCCAAGCCGTTGCCGGCGGCGCCGCCGGATCGTGGATGCTGTCCAACCGGGGGCCGCAGATGGTGCAACGCGACTGGCGCCCCGGATTCACCATTGATCTGCAGCAGAAGGACCTCCTGCTGGTGCTCGACATCGCAAACGAGCTCGGAGTGCCCCTGCCGGGCACGAAGATGGTCTCCGAGATGTACCAGACGCTCCAGCGCCAGGGCCTAGGCGGCGAGGGCAACCATGCCCTGGTCAAAGCATTGGAGCAGACGTCCGGAATCACCGTCGGCGGCTGATCCCGCCGCGGATACCTACATGCCCAGACGTTCGATCATGCCGGGGCGCTGCTGCCACCCCTTCTCCACGCGGGCTCGCAGGTCGAGGAACACCTTGGTGCCGAGCAGCGCCTCGATCTCGGTGCGGGCTTCCGTGCCCGCCTCCTTGATCAGCGCGCCACCTTTGCCGATGACGATGCCCTTCTGCGAATCGCGCTCCACGACGAGCCTGGCCGCGATCCGTAGCACGCCGTTCTCCTGCTCTTCCATGTCCTCGATGACGACGGCGAGCGAATGCGGGAGCTCGTCGCGAAGCCGAGCGAGGAACTTCTCTCGGATCAGCTCGGCGACGAGCAGCTCCTCCGGCTGATCGGTAACCGTGCCCTCGGGGAAGTAGACCGGCCCCTCCGGTAGGAGTGCCGTGAGCTCCTCGACGACGGGCTCCAGGTTCTCCCTTTCCAGGGCGCTCAGCGGCACGTAGGCCTCGAAATCCCACTCTCCGGCCTCGGCCAGGGCATCGGCCACCGCCTGCGGGGCCGCGACGTCGGTCTTGTTCACCACCACAACGGTGCGGGAGCCGGCACTCCCGAGGCGCCCGGCGATCAGGCGATCGCCGGGCCCGATCTTCTGAGTCGCATCGAGCACCAACACGACCGCATCCGCCTCGGACAGGGTCCCTTCGACCAGCCGATTCAGGCGTTCACCCAGGGCGGTCCGGGGCCGATGCAGGCCGGGCGTGTCCACAAACACGAGCTGAGCCTCGTCGCTGGTGAGGACGCCGCGAATCGTGTTGCGTGTGGTCTGCGGCCGCGACGACACGATCGCCACCTTGCTGCCGACGAGGGCGTTCACCAGGGTCGACTTGCCCACATTGGGCCGTCCGACGACTGCGACGAAACCCGACTTCACTGCGAGGTCACGCGCACCTGGGCGATGCGGCGTCCCTGCACCCGCTCTGCGGTGACGACTAGGCCCTCCACCTCGAACGACTCCCCCTCGCGAGGAACCCGGCCGGCCAAGCCCAGAAGCAGGCCGCCTACGGTGTCCCAGCCCTCGCCGGCGAGATCGGTGCCGACGAACTCGGAGAAGTCGTCGATGGAGAGACGGGCATCAACTAGATACTCGCCGGCCCCAGCCAGGGTGATCATGGGCTCCTCGACGTCGTACTCGTCGACGATCTCCCCCACGATCTCCTCGATCAGGTCCTCAATGGTGACCAGCCCGGCCGTGCCCCCGAACTCGTCAACGACGATCGCCAGGTGCACTTTGTCGGTTTGCAGCTCACGAAGCAGCTCGGTGACCTTCTTGGTCTCCGGGACGAAGTGCGGCGGCCGCATGATGCTGGTCACCGGAGCCCGGCCGGTGCCGGCGTCCATGAGGCCGAGCAGATCCTTGGCATAGAGCACCCCGACGATGTCGTCGAGCGATTCTCCGGTGACCGGGACCCTGGAGCGCCCCGCGGCGATGACGACGTCCAGAGCATGGTCGGTGTCGTCGGCGGCACTCACCGTGACCATGTCGGTGCGGGGCACCATGACTTCGCGCACTATGGCGTCGGTGAACTCGAGCACCGAGGAGATGAGCTCCATCTCTTCACCGCCCTGGGTACCGCCCTCGTCCTCCTCCTCATCTTCCTCATCCTCTTGAATCAGATCACTGGCCCGCTCGCCGACGTGGACCGCCGCCTCGAGTAGACGCGAGAACGAGTAGGCAGGGCCGCGCGGCCGCGCCCGGCCGAAGGAACGGGGCAGCAGATCGCCCAGCAGCACCAGAGCGAAGCCGAGCCCCAAGAGGGCGGCTAGCAGCAGCCACCCGGACAGCAGCGCCGCCAACGCCCAGGCGGCCGGGATGGCGGCGGCCACCAGAAGGGCGGCGTGCACCATGCCCAGCGACGGCTGGATCACGGCCCGGTCCTCGAGCAACGCGGCGACACGGGCGGCCCTGCGATCGCCCTCGGCGGCGTCGTGAAGGGCGTCGGCACGGGGGGTTCGCACCAGAGAGGCGCCGCCGAAGCGAATGGCGGCGGCGAACAGAGTAAAGACCGCCGACAAGGCCAAGGCCGGGCCGGTCACCATGGCTTCCGCCCCGCCAACTCCAGCAATTCTCGTTCGCGGCTCTCCATGAGCCGGGCCCCGTCCTCGTCCTCGTGGTCGTAACCCAGTAGATGAAGAATGCCATGCACAAGCAGCAAATGCAGGTAGTCGTCGAAATCGACGCTCTCCTCCTCGGCGTGATGTTTGATCTCGGCGGGGCACATGAACACGTCGCCCAGCGCCACCGGCGGCTCGTTGGCGACAGGAGCCGGCACCAGGCCGGGTGAGAGATCCTCTATTGGGAAGGCGAGCACATCGGTGGGCCCCTGGTGGTTCATGAAGCGTCGGTTGTACTCGGCCATCTGCTCTGGGACCACCAGCATGATGGCCATCTGGGTGTCCTCGGGGAACCCCTCGTTCTCGAGGATCATCTCGGCGAAGTGCAGCAGGCCGGGACCATCGAGCGGCTCATCCTGTTCATCTCCCAGGAAGACGTTCACGACGGCGTGGTGCTCCTCACCCTGGAAACCCCGGATAGGGAATACGAGCGTGGTAGTGGCTGATGAGGCTATCGACGATAGCCTCCTTGATCCTGGTCAGCTCGCCGAACGTGACCTCGGAATCCTCGAGCTGCCCATCCTCCACCTTCTCGGAGATGACCTGCTCCACCTGGCGGCTCAGGCTTTCTTCGGTCGGATCCTCCTCCTGGACCATGGCCCGCACCGCCGCCTCGCAGGCATCCGACATCATGACGATGACCGCCTCCTTCGAGCGCGGCTTCCTACCGCGATGGCGGTAGTCGGACGGGTCGACGTTGTCCTCTCCGTAGAGCTCGATGGCCTTGTGATAGAAGAAGCGCATCAGGCTGGTCCCGTGGTGGCTGAGGATGCCCTGGGACACTTCAGGAGGAATGTGATACTCCCGGGCCAGACGCAGTCCTTCGAGAACGTGGCCGCGCACGATGGCGGCCGACTGCTCGGGAGGCAGCCGATCGTGGGGATTGGAGACTCCGAACTGGTTCTCCACGAAGTACTGGGGTGACACCGTCTTGCCGAGGTCGTGGTAGTAGGCCATCGCCTGGGCCAACAAGGCATTGCCGCCCACGATATGGGCAGTCCTCCCCGCCAGGCTGCCCACCATGATCGAGTGATTGAAAGTGCCCGGAGCCTCCTCCTCGATCAGCCTCAGTGCCGGGTGATTACGGTCGGTCAGGTCGAGCAGCGTCTGCGTCGTGGTCACCCCAAAGACCGCAGCGAGCAACGGCATCAGACCGAGGCCCAGCAGGCCGGACCCGAGACCCGAGCCCATGGCATAGCCGGTCGAATGCCACACGGGGGTACCCGCGTAGAAGAACCAGGACGTGGCCGCCGCCAGCGCCCCCAGGATGACGGCGCTGAGGGCAACGGCCAGGTTGAGCTGGGCCCGCGAGGAAGCTGCCGACACCAGCGGAATGGGTGCCACGGTGGCTCCGATGGCAAAGACCACGAGACCCAGGTTCTCGGGCCCAGCGAGCGCGGTGAAGGCCGCCATCGGGAGGACAACGGCAACGGCCACCCGGGCGGAGAAGAGACTGGCCGCTAGGTAGCCGATCAAGGCGGCCGGCAGCAGGAACCCGAACGCGGGTCGATCCCCGTCTATCAGAGCCGGTACCAGGGCAACTGCGGCCGCAAGCACGACGAGCAGACCGAGCAACAGGATCATCTTTGGCTGCTGCCAGTACGTCTTCCCGGTCCTCCACACATAGAAGAACGTGAGCAACACCACGAGCGATGCGATGGAGCCCAACGCCCACTGCGACCCGTCGCTCGACTCCGGCTGCAGCAGGCCCAGCTCCTCGAGGGCGGCGAGCTGCACGGCAGTGACAGGCTCGGCCTCCCCGACGATGAGCACACCGTTACCGAAAGACTGGGTGATGTCGGCGACCGCGGCGGCCGCGTCCTCCCGCGCCTGCTCCGTGGCGGCCTGGTCGACGATCCGATTCGCCTGGAGTGAGTCGGCCAGCAGATCGGCAACGGCAGCCTCGGCGGCGGCGCGCTGTGTGGGGTCGAGGTCACGGAGAAGAATCAGGCTCGGAGGGTCGGTGAGGAGAAGGTCGCGCACCCCCTCCAGCTCGGAGGCCTCTATGCCGGTTTCGAGAAGGCCCTCCAACTCCTCTAGCGCATCCGTCTCGACGGAGCCGAAGAGCGCCTCTTCCCCGATCTCGACTCGCGTGACATCGTCATTGCGGATATCGACCATGACCACGATGGTCTCGTTGTCCAGCGACGGGTACTCGTCGACCAGCATGGCGATCTGCACTTCCCGGGGCCGATAGGCCAACGGAACGGTCGTCGTAGTCGACGACGTGGCCGAGCCGGTGTCGCCGCTCGTGGTCGTCGTGGCTTCCTCAGTCGATGTCGTCACAACTTCGGCGGCGGTGGTGCCAGATGCCGTCGACGAGGTGGAGAGATCCGGCGTCAGATCGTCGGGATTCTCGCCGCCATCCTCAAACGGCTCGGCTGCCGCATGCACCGCGCTGAAAAAACCCTCGACGCGTGTGCGCACCGCCTCGTCCACCGTGGTGACTCGAGTGATCACAGGCTCGACGTCGTCGTAGGCCGCTGCCCTCGCCGCCTCGGTGGCTTCCTCATCGACGACTTCGACGCGCTGGGTGGCGATGAAGGGCTGGGGGGCGGGATCGCCCACCTCGAGGGCTATGGGCTCTTCGCCATCGCTGTGGAAGAGCATCAGCACGCCCGCGCTCAGAAAGATTGTGAGGGCGATAGCCATCGCTCGAAGCAGCCCGGAGAACCGGGGCCAGAAGCTCATTCGCCCTGCTTCTCCTCTTCGAAGAGCCGGTATGCATCGATGATCGAGGCCACGATGCGGTGCCGCACGACGTCATCGGAGCTCAGCTCCACAAAGGCCACACCGGGGATGTCGTTGAGCACCCGGCGCACCTGCCTAAGGCCGGAGCCCCGGCCCGTGGGCAGATCGACTTGGGTGACGTCGCCGGTCACCACCATTTTCGTGTTGAACCCGAGTCGCGTCAGGAACATCTTCATCTGCTCCGGCGAGGTGTTCTGTGCCTCGTCGAGGACCACAAAAGCATCGTTGAGGGTGCGGCCCCGCATGTACGCGAGTGGGGCGATCTCGATGGTGCCCCGCTCCAGAAGACGCCGGGTCTCGTCGGGCCCGAGCATGTCGTAGAGGGCGTCGTAGAGAGG
>CAZWKX010000050.1:0-12576 GCA_964633975.1 uncultured Acidimicrobiia bacterium | reverse complement strand
GAGGAGCTGTTCGTCGCCGCCCACGAGCTGCCCATCTCCCCGGCGGCCATGATCGCCGCCTTCGAACACGGCGAGGGCAGCCTCGGCGAGCGGGTGGCCCGCATGTTCCTGGCCGCCACGTTCACCCCGGGCGGTCCCTACGAGGCGCTGGTGCGCTCGGCCATGACGCACGACACGGCGCGGGACATGATGCGCGACTTCATCGAGCACGGCGTGCTCGATACCCTGGCGCCGCGCCTGGGTGTGCCCGACGCCCGCCTGCGCATCATGCTGGTTGGGTCACACCTGATGGGCCTGTTCATGCTGCGCCGAGTCATCGGGGTCGAGGCGCTTCGGAATGTCGATCTCGGCGAGCTGGCACGGATCGTCGCACCGACCGTCGAGCGCTACCTGACCGCCGACCTGGGCACGCCGAACCTCTAGGAGACTGCCGGGCGCAACGGCTACGTCGGGGGCACCTGCACCGACAGGGACGGGTCGTTGACGGTGTTGATCTCGTAGTGCATGGAGATCGGCACGTCGCCCATACCTTCCAGGTCCAGCATGACCATGCCAACCTGCATGGCGACCGGCCAGCCGCCGGGATCGGCGATCCAGAACACCGCCTCGTCGATATCCATGCCGCTGCCAACGCCACCGCCCATGAGAGCAGCGAGGGCACCGAGATCCATAGCACCTGCCATCGCCGTGAAATCAACACGCTGGGCCGGTATACCGTTCACCGTATCGGGCTCCCCGGTCATGGCGGCCCAGGGCACCTCGCCGAAACCCATCCAGAACGTCGGGCTTGCCGGGCATATCCCGACGACCGTCTGCACATTGCTGTCGAACGGGCCGGACTCCTCGAAGCCGTAGCCCTGATCCAGCCAGATCGTCTCCGGGGTGGCCACGACAGCCATCTCCATCGATGTGCCGGCGGCATTGACGGTGGCAACACACTCGTATGCGGAGCCCACGTAGGTGAAGTCGACGGTCATGACCATGCTGATCCCCATCATTTCCATGTTGGCGTCGAGGCCGCCGGCAAACGAGTCCAACGCGTCCGGTGGCGAGCCGGCTTCGGTGTGGAAGCCACCACCCCCGGCGGTGGTCGTCGGCAACGACAACGTCGTTGTCGTCGTCGACACGGTCGTCGTGGGCGGCGTCGTGCTCGTCGACTCAACCGACGTGGTTGGGGCAGGCTCGGCGGTCGTGCTCGTCGGTCCGGCCAACACACTGTTTCCGCCACAGCCGGCAGCCAGCAGCAGGCAGGCGACGATCAGGAGAATCGGTGTTCTACTCATAGGGGGATTGTCGTCACTCGGCGGTCACCCGGCAAGCGAGGGACTCCGCGGTGGGCACGCCCGCTACGGCGGGGGCACCTGCACCGACAGTGACGGGTCGTTGATGTTGTCGATTTGTATACGAAGGTCGATCAAGCCAGTGCCCAGGCCTGTCACGCCCAGGAGCTCGGTCACAGCCTCTTCCGAAAGATGCATACGGGCCTGAACCTCGACCGGCCACCCGCCGGGGTCGGCGATCCAGAACACCACCTCGTTGAATTCGGCGCTTTCGGGGAAAGACCCGTAGCCAAACGCAGCAGCGAGATCTACCCAATCCATGCAGCCCAGTGCCCCGGACAGGTCGATGCGCTGCGTCGGAATCCCGTTGACCTCGTCGGGATCGCCAGGAGCAGTGGCACATGATGTTTCACCAAAGCCGGACCAGAACGCCGGGCTGGCAGCGCAGATCGCAGTCACCCCCTGTACGTTCGGGTCCGAAAAATCGGACTCCTCGAAACTGCCACCCTGACCAACCCAGACCGTCTCCGGGGTCGCTACTACGGTCATCGTCACCGAGAATCCCATGTTCTCCATAGTGGACGTGCACTGGTAGGCATCGCCCACGTAGACGGCATCGGTGGTCACAACCGCGCCGCCGGCGTCAAGGCTGAGATACATCTCGGACGTGCCGGTGAACGAATCCAGCTCGCCGGGCGGGGTCCCCGCCTCGGCAGCAAAAGCCCCACCGTCGGCAAGAGTCGTACTCGACGCGCCCGTCGTGGTCGTCGATGAAGTCGTAGCGGCAGTTGACGAAGTCGTCGTGTTGATCGACGGGCTGGTACTCGTCGATGCGGCCGCACCGAAAACCCCGTCGCCACAAGCGGCCAGCAGACAGCCGATGATCAGCAGTGTCAGTGTTTTTCTCATAGCGGCATTCTCGCCCACTCGGCCCGGAGGCGGCAAACGGGATACCGGGTCCAGCTAACCGGCCTCCGGCCGCAGCGCCTTCTCAACGGCGGCGAACTGCTCCGGGGCCAGTGGGCCGTACTCCATAGCGCCTGAGTTCTCCTCGACCTGGGCGACAGTGCGGGCTCCGGGGATGGGAATCGCCTTCGGAGAGCGGGCCCACAGCCAGCCAATGGCCCCCTGGACCAGGGTCCTGCCGTCGGTGGTGAGAGCGTCCCTCACCAGGTCCAGGTCGGCGAGATACTCGGCGGAGGGCACTCCGTCGACGAAGTACTTCATCCACTCCGGGGTGCGGCCCCGCACGCTGTCCATCTCCATGCGGCTCGACGTCGTGTACTTGCCGGTGAGCAGGCCCATGGCCAGCGGTCCCCGGTTGAGCCCGGCCATGTCGTTCTCCTCACAGAAGGCGAACATCTCGGGGGCGTCGTCGAAGGCGTTGGCCTCGAACTGCACCGCCTTGTAGTTGGCACCGCCGAGCCAGGAGTGGGCCAGCTCCGGGAAGTCCGTACTCCAGCCGTAGGCCCGGATCAGGCCTTCGGCGGCCAGCTCCTCGCAGGCAACCTGCAGCGGCGCCGCCGCTTCCACGGAGGCGTAGTTGATGTGGAACTGGAAGAGATCGACGTAGTCGAAGCCGAGGCGGTCGAGCGACGCCAGCAGGGCCCGTCGCACGTGTTTGGGGGAAAGGTTCTCACCGGTGGACTGGCGAGTGCCGCTTTTGAAGTCGTAGCCCCACTTGGTGGCCACGACGGCCTGGTCGCGCCGGCCGGCCAGAGCCCGACCGATGATCTCCTCGGCGTGCCCGGTGCCGTAGACGTCGGCCGTGTCGATGAGTGTGATCCCGGCGTCGAGAGCGGCGTGGATCGCCCTAATCGACTCGGAGTCATCTACCTCACCCCAGCCAAGGGGCCCGTCACCGGACCAGAAAGGCCCACCGATGGCCCAGGTCCCCAAGCCCATGGGGCTGACCTCAACGTCGCCGATCCTGCGCTTCTCCATGGCGGTCCCCCCTACCAGAGACGGTCCGGCGGTGAGGGGTGAGGGTAGTAGGCGAAACGGAGCATGCAGCCCTACACAAAGGGAAGCATGACAAGGCCTACTGCGAAGACGCCAAGAGACGCAAACAGCAGATAGCGCCAGCTTTCGCTGAGCCCAACCCGTCTCAACGCACCGGTAACGAGGTGCCTAGGGAGTACCGCCCGCAGAAAACCGATTGGATACGAGTGCTCACGCAGCGGTTCGAACATCACTCCCAGGAACAGAACGGCCAACGGACACAACACATACTCGAGAACACTCACAAGAACACCGAACGGCTCCCGCCCCGACGCCACAACAGTAAGCCAGACTCCGAGGAACGCCGGAAAAGCGCAGAAGGCCGAAAGACCAAGAAGAAACAGCACCGCAACCGCCCGCGACGGACTGTTGAACATCACCGAGTTCGGGTCACTCACCGAGGCCCGCGTCGTCATCGAAGACTGGAGGAACCAATACAACACCTGGCGACCCCACAGCAGCCTCAGCGGTCTCACCCCCGCCGAGTACGCTGCCCAATGGACCCGAAACGACCAACCCCGAGCGAACTCTCACCGGGGCCCCGTCACCGAGGAGAACCCTCCGCGTTCCCGGAGGTATCCAACTGCCTACCGATCCTCGCAATACGTTTCGACAAACACCAACCCGGCGTCCGCGTCTCGCCCTTCGCCAATAAAGATGTGGCAGATGGTCGCCAGTGTGGGAGCTGGGCCCACATACTCCATCAGGAGGTCAGCCTGGTATCCCCGGAGATCATCAAGAACGGCGTAGTTGTGGATATCGACGCTGCTCAGTTCAACGAGCTGATACTCGGGGGGCGGCGCGAAGCCGAGAGGCGTCTCTGTCTCATCGAGCTCGAAGGCACGAGTCAGCGACAGGTGCGCTAGTCCAACCTCATGCCAGCCTGCTGGGATTGCGAGGACGTCCAGAAGCCTTGCAGCGTCAATCTCCAGATCTGAGCGGTCATCCAGACACCCGCAGCCAGCTATGAGAATCAACAGGAGTACTCCCAAGCTAGCCAGGACCCTTCTGCCGCTACGAGCAGGAGAAGCCATGACCACCTCCACAGTAGAAATCGTAAGCCAGTCCATAGTGCTCAGCTATGTAGCCAAGGTAGGTCGCCCCTCGGGGCCCCAAGGCTCCCCCTTGCGCAACACGGAGCATCTCTGTCTGCCCGACGTTGTACCCCAGGGCAACCAGATAGCGCTCATCAAGAGGGCTGTTCACACTCACATCGTCAAGCGCAGCCTGGAGATCGCTGAGATGGTAAGCGGCAGCCGTGATGGATAGCAGATCATTGGTGTACAGATCGGGGACTTCGACATCTTCAGGAAAAGCCTCCGGATGATTCCTCACAGTCCTCAGAAAGACCGATATCTTCATCTGTGCCATCCCAATCGAGGGGTCAACGTCGAACCTCGATGTCGAGAGCCAAGCGGCCCCCAAATCGTATCCCTCATCAAGCCAAAGAAAGCCCGTTATTGACTGATGTCTCGACTCATGCTCGACCACAGCGTGTAGAAGCAGCGGGTCGATGCCAGCTTCCGCCGCGACCGCCATGATGTGATCTGAGTAATCACCGGCGTCTCGTCCTGTAGCCCAGTCCACGACGTGGCTGAACCAGCTGAAGGGGTGCCACGCCGAGCGGGTGTCCAGAGAGCCTGTCACGGTGACCGGGTCAGGAAGATCAGGAAGGCTCTCCTCCCTGTCTCCGCCAGACTCAGGAGGCCGCGTTGGGCAGTTGGTGGGATTGCCCTTGGCATCCCTGCATGGGTCGTGCCCGCTCGGGTCTGCCCCATTCACAGGGTTGTTGGATACGTAGGTGTACCAATTGAGGCCTTGGGGGTTGCCGGGATCGGGCACGATGGTGTCGGCGGCGGCGAAACGACCCACCTGCGGGTCGTAATACCGGGCCCCGTAGTACATCAACCCGGTGCCACCATCATCCAGCAGCCCGTCGCTGATCTGCCCGGTAAACGTGTGATCGGTAGGTAGAGCCGGGTTGTAGTCGTTGCGGGGCTCACCGTAGGGGTAGTAACGCTGGAAGGAGCGAGCACCCGGGTCGGTGTCACCCAGCTCACCCGCCTGCCACACAGTCGATGAGCTGCCCAGATGATCCCCAAAAGTGAAAGTGACCTCACCATCATCACCCGCACTGGCCACCACCCGCACCGCAGTGACACCGCCACCCAGGTCGTAGATGCTGTGGGTCTCTACAACGTCACCACTGTCTGTTTCGATCTCGATGGCACCGATGTAATACGTAGCGGTGTCACCGTGGGCACGTTTGATGCGGGCCCCGTCAGCGTCATAGACGAAGGTGGTGTCGGCACCAATTGGCTTGTTCACTTCAACCAGCCGGTTGTCGGCGTCGTAGGCGTATTCAACGGTGACACTGTTCTCGGTGCGTTCGATGCGGTTGCCGTTGGCTATCGGGTCCCCATCACGACCAGAAGGCCCTCACCGCGCCGGGCCATGCCCGGCGCGCCTTCCCCGTTGCCACGGAACCGTCTCTCATGCCCGGATCGATTCGGAGTCGTCGACCTCTCCCCAGCCGAGCGGCTCATCACCGGACCAGAACGGTCCTCCGATGGCCCAGGTGCCCAAGCCCATCGGGCTGACCCCAGCGGCAGTAGCTGCCATCGAGCGAGCGACACAAGGGCTATGACCCGACGCCGGGGCACATCTCTTCTGTGATCGCAATCTCGTGCGTCACATCGTTGCCCGACGACTCGAAACGTTCCCGGACACGAACCTCATCGATTCGCACGAGTAGCACGGTCCGCGAACCACGAGCCGTCATAAGCCCGTAGGTTCGATCACTGTTGGCATGGACGGTGACCGGGACACCAGTCGAAGCCTCATCATCCGGTTCGCCGTCACCGAAAACATGCCAGTACCTGAGATCGAGGTCTACATCACACGGGTTCTCCACCCGCACCGACACAACAGCATCGCCAACACACCCCACGACCAACAACATCGTCACGACCCAGATGGCCCAAGCACGGTCGCGCATGGCTCAACCTCCAATACTGATCGTCATTCGCGGAAGTTGTGAGGTGTCAACCAATGAGGCAAGATTGAAGGCTCGTAGAACTCCTCGAGATCCACCTCGTCCTCCCCATAGTCCAATTGCGCGGCCCTGGCCCTGTCCTCAGCCGCGTTGGCCCTCTCTTCAACAGCACCGCCTCCGAAGAGCCAGAATCCCGAGAACCCCAGCAAGCCCAGTTCATGCATATCTCGCACGTGCTGACCTTCGTGAGCTGCCAGCGGGACAGTCAGGTCATTCTCACACATGACGGTTCCACCCAACGACTGGCACTGAGCGTCGAGCGTGAGCACAGGGAGATCCATCCGCTGGATGCATGTGGCATACGCCGGGCAGTTGGTCTGATCGACGTCGCCGCCGGCAACAATCGTTCCGTAGAAACCTCCAATATCCTCCACAAAGGCGGTGCCTGTGAACAGGTCATGGAGCGTCTGAGTGGGATTAGAAAAGCGCCGAACCGTGGTGGCCACAACATACTCACCACCCTCCTTGACCCTCCTGGCACCCTCAACTACTGCACCCTCAACCCACTTGTACCCCTTGGCGACTCCACGGCCGATGGCACTCGTCACGCCGCTCCCACGACAGGAGCCATCCGGATTGTGGCCGAGGATGCACCAGTGACCAGTGGGATCTACGTATAGCAGCGGGTTGTTCCGCACATATGCATACCGGTTGAGGTCTTGGGGGTTGTTGGGGTTGGGGATGATGGTGTCGGCGGCGGCGAAACGACCCACCTGCGGGTCGTAATACCGGGCCCCGTAGTACATCAGCCCGGTGCCACCATCATCGAGTAGCCCGTCTGTGATCTGGCCGGTGAAAGTGTGATCAGTCGGCAGATCGGGGTTGTAGTCGTTCCGGGGTTCGCCGTAGGGGTAGTAACGCTGGAAGGAGCGGGTTCCCGGGTCGGTGTCCCCCAGCTCACCCGCCTGCCACACCGTCGACGAGCTGCCCAGATGATCACCAAAGCTGCAGGCGACTTCACCGTCAGCACCGCTACCACAAGCAACCACCCATGACCCATCGCCCCAATCGCGCAACCCGACACCCACCCGCTCTCCACCGCGGAGTCCCAAAGTCCGCAGGTCTCCCCCCTCCACTCTCCCCTCTCCAGGTGCTGCATTTCGCCATGGGTGCGAAACCTCGCCCATCACCAGACTAGAAAGGCCCACCCATAGGCCCTATGCGCGGGGCGAATTACAGCATCGCCGATCCTGCCCCTCTCAATGCTCCCTCCTGTCGGAGGAGCGGAGGTGACAGAAGTGGAGAGACCTCACACCACCGATGACGGCCCACCTTCGACTGCCCCGACCGTACAGGGCTTATTGAACGGCCTGTGAGTCGGACCAGGCCTGCCGGGCTGCATCAGCAAGATCTACACCATCGACCGTGATGCCGCCAGAGGCCAAGTAGAAACTGTCAAACAGCCCGACATGGCCGCCGGGGAACATGATGAGCGGGTAGCCTAGATGAACACACTGAGGACTAAGGGAGCCGCTAGCAAGGCCGTACCGAATGGTTCCCCAGAAAGACTGGCCATCGACCGTCAGGCGAAACATCAAATCGACATCACTCTCTGCTTCTGCCAGCAGTGCCAGTCCCGACGTTGCCTCACCCTCCACCAGCTCAATGTACCCATCCTCGGGACTCCAGGTTTCCCCTGTGAACTCCGGCCACGACTCAATGTCATCCTCGCGGACAACAAGCAGCGGCTCCGCAGAGAAATCCTCACCCGCAACCATCGAGTCGTCCGTAGCCTCCGCGCCAGATAGCCCAACGTCGGCACAGTCATAGAATTCGATCACCAGCCCATGACCCGATGTCGGGCCGCCGCACCCCGTCAGCACCAGCAGAAGCAGGATGAGAACGATTCCTCGCACGATCGCCGCCACGTCATGCCTCATTGAGCCAGGTACCCGAGACGTTGAATGTCAACCCCTTCGCAATAGCCGTGCTCCACACAGTCCCGTGCAGCTTCAACATACTCCTCGATAGTCTCCGCATCATGGTCGCCCTCATAGATCCCCACGAACTCGAGAGTACGGGCATCGAGACTTGCTCCATAAACGTCTCCGCTCACCACCCCGTAGATCGCGTCGGGGTCATTCATCAACGACGCCCAATCGCTGACTGACACTGGCCCATCGCATAGCCTTCCATCACACAGAGCCGGATCTATCACCATCCACTCGCCTTCCACCATCACGGCGTCAGCGATATGCCAATACCATTCGATCGTGTCGTCGCCCGGCACGCCGTCATAATCCACAGACGTCTCGGCATAGAGACTCGGGTCACGCCTTCCATCCTGGTCCGTGTCGGGATTGCTGCCCACAATGACAATCTTGTTTGCAGACAAGCCGAACTCCGTAGCGATCTGATCCCGCGCCTGCTCAGCACGGACGTAGCAGAACTCCATCGGAAACTCGTGCAGGATCTGAGAATTCGCGGCCACTTGGTCGAAAACGAGCTGGGCACCTGCCATAGACAGATTGGACGAATCGCGCGCTAAGCAATGCCCGGCAGCGTTCCTGGCGATGCACTGAGTCGTATACCGGGCGCCGCCAATCCCATGGCGCTCCTCACCCTGCAAGAGAACGTGCCCGCTCGGGTCGGTGGCGTTGGTCGGGTTGTTTCCCACGTAGGTGTACCGGTTGAGATCTTGGGGGTTGTTGGGGTTGGGGACGAGGGTGTCGGCGGCGGCGAAACGACCCACCTGCGGGTCGTAATACCGGGCCCCGTAGTACATCAACCCGGTGCCACCATCACCCAGCAGCCCGTCGGTGATCTGCCCAGTGAAAGTGTGATCAGTAGGCAGGTTGGGGTTGTAGGTGTTTCTGGGTTCCCCATAGGGGTAGTACCGCTGGAACGAGAGGACACCCGGGTCGGTGTCACCTAGCTCGCCGGCCTGCCAGATGGTGGATGAGCTGCCCAGATGATCCCCGAAGGTGAAAGTGACCTCACCGTCATCACCCGCACTGGCCACCACCCGCACCGCAGTGACACCGCCGCCGAGGCTGTAGATGCTGTGGGTTTCGGTCACATCACCCTGATCGGTTTCGACCTCTATCGGGCCGATGTAGTAGGTGGCATCGTCGCCATGGGCCCGTTTGATCCGGGCACCATCAGCGTCGTAGACGAAGCTGGTGTCATCCGGATCCGCCGAATTCTCCACCACAGTGAGCCGGTTGTCGGCGTCATAGGTGTATGCGACGGTGGCGGTGCCTTCGCTGCGGGTGACACGGTTGCCGTTCTGGTCGTAGCCGAGACTGACACCACCCACCGAAGTCACCGCATGCGGTCCGGCGCTGCCCGCACCCTCCCAATCGGGCTACGCCCGCCACCCAGATTCAGCCGCTAGTTGTCCTTCTTCTAGAGGTTGTTGACATGGGGAGAGCCTCCCGGCTTCGGTTTGGGGTGTAGGTACTCCAATCCGAGAGGAAGGCTCTCGTGGTTCACCGTAATGCACGGTTGGCGCCGGTTGGTCGCAGGATTCTGGTGGAACGGATCGAGGTTGATGGCTGGCCGGTGGCGGTGGCTGCCGAATCGATGGGGGTTTCTCGGGAGACGGCGTATCGGTGGCTGCGCCGCTACCGGATTGGAGGAATCACCGGTCTGGAGGATCGTTGTTCTCGACCGAGGCGCTCACCGAACCGGACCCCGCTTGAGGTGGAGGAGCGGATCTGTGAGCTGCGGCAGGCTCGCCGCTGGGGTCCACATCGTATCGCCTATGCGCTGAAGATGCCCCGGTCGACCGTGGAACGGGTGCTGCGCCGCCGCGGCCTGGCCCGGCTCGATGTCATCGATCCACCCACCCGGCGGATCATCCGTCGCTACGAGCGAGCCACACCCGGCGAGCTGATCCATGTCGATGTCAAGAAACTGGGACGGATCCCCGATGGGGGCGGCTGGCGGATCCATGGGCGTGCAAACCGGCCAAACCACAAGCAGGGCCTCGGCTACGACTTCTTGCACGTAGCCATCGACGACTACTCCCGCGTCGTCTACGTCGAGGCTCTCCCCGACGAGACCGGCCGAACCTGCGCCCGGTTCATCACCCAGGCTGTCGCCTGGTTCGCCACCCAGGGAATCACCGTGCAAAGAGTCATGACCGACAACGCCCTCAACTACCGCCGGTCAACCGCCTTCCACAACGCCCTCACCGGTGCAGGGATCCGGCATCTCCGCACCCGCCCCTACCGGCCCCGAACAAACGGCAAAGTCGAACGATTCAACCAGACCCTCCGCAATGAATGGGCCTACGACCAACCCTACGAGTCCAACCAGCAGCGTCTCGATTCGCTACCTCGCTGGCTCCACCACTACAACTGGCATCGACTCCACACCGAACTCGACGGGCCCCCAGCCAGCCGGCTACCTGTCAACAACGTCTGTGTGAAGAACAACTAGCTCTGAAGAGGACTAGCCAAGCCGTAGAACACGGAGCATCCAGCTTGGCGATCATCCGACGCCACAGGACTACGCAGAGGATGATCCTCTCGACGCCACCCAAGCCTCGAACCGCTCTCGATAATCCCTGTTCACATACTTGTCGCCAAACGAAAACCGCAGTGCTCCCTCAGGGGCAGTAATCGTCACATACGCTAACGCTGGCATGAAGCGGCCCGCTGGCCGATGCCGGACACGCATCTCCGCTGCTTCGAGAGACCCCACAAGTCGACTCCTGGCAAAGAGACGGTGAAGCCCAAGCGGAAATAGCACCTGAAGTCCCTCGCTGTCTCCCACCAAAAGAGCCCAGCCCTGAACCACATTCGACAGCACAACCACCGCGACTGCAAGCATGCCGAGCGCGCTCAGCACAACAACAAAGACCCGCCCGGCATCACCCGCCCATTCGATAATCCCGGTATTCCCGCTCCAGCCAGCCCATATCCCGCCGCAAAGGACCAGGAGGAAGGCAACCAAGGCGAGGAGGCCGCTCCTCCATGAACGCTGCACAATCACGAATCTGTCACTGCTTCCCATGCGAATCAGAACCATGCACCGAATGTGTGATCCCAGGCCCACTTGGCGGCGCCACTGCCGACGACAGCGCCAACGGTAGCGCCGATTACGCCACCTACTGCGCCGCAGAGTGGCCCACATATCGCCGTGCCAGCCAAGGCTCCACCTTTCGCGGCCATGTAGCCAACGCCGAGCGCACCTGCCGCAGAAACGCCGCCACGACCGAAAGCCATCGCTACCTGGCGTATGCCTCCGCTGTCGCTGTAGAGGCCCCAGCTCTCGTGCACGTCCAACCCGAAACCGACTACCGCGAGCGCTACGCCCCCTGCGCGGACGTACCTGAGGCGGCCCTGGGCAATCTCACCTGTCGGCCCCAAGAGAGCGTTTCTCACGCTTCTCTCGCCACCCTCTGACAGAGGGTTGTACCGCACCAGGCCAGCCTGCGGACCACTTGTGACTATGTGGAACCGACCATCTCCCAAGATGTCATATCCCTCAGCGGCTCCTGATGCGATACCTTCCAGGAGTCCTGGAATCGAGGTGGCCTCGGCGCCAATCGCCTCAAGCAAGGAAACCTCATTGCCGTGTTCATCCACAACAATGATGTCTGTCACCTGGCCAATGATCATCCAATCAGGCCCATCCAAGATACTCGGCGTGTGTGGGCACGACCCCCCTGAAGCGAATAGTGGACCCGCGCGACACTCCAACAGACTGCACGTATCGTCTTCGGGTTCGTCATGCCCACTCGGGTCGGTCCCGTTGGTCGGGTTGTTGTGCACGTAGGCATACCGGTTGAGATCCTGTGGGTTGCCCGGATCGGGGATGATGGTGTCGGCGGCGGCGAAACGACCCACCCGCGGGTCGTAATACCGGGCCCCGTAGTACATCAACCCGGTGCCACCATCATCCAGCAGCCCGTCGCTGATCTGCCCAGTGAAGGTGTGGTCGGTGGGCAGATTGGGGTTGTAGGCGTCCCGGGGTTCCCCATAGGGGTAGTAGCGCTGGAAGGAGGTCACCCCGGGGTCGGTGTCACCCGGATCACCAGCTTGCCAGACGGTTGAGGAGCTGCCCAGATGGTCACCGAAGGTGAAAGTGAACTCACCGTCATCACCCGGGCTGGTCACGGTGCGTACTGCGGTCACCCCACCACCCAGCGAGTAGATGCTGTGGGTCTCGGTGACGTCGCCGCTGTCGGTTTCGATCTCAACCGGGCCGATGTAGTAGGTGGCGTCATCACCGCGGGCACGTCTGATGCGGCCACCACCAGCGTCGTAAACGAAGCTGGTGTCATCGGGG
>CAZWKX010000049.1:0-12936 GCA_964633975.1 uncultured Acidimicrobiia bacterium | reverse complement strand
GCGCCGAGTACTGCGACGGGGTGAGACATGAGATGAATAACTATACGGGTATGCGTATAAGAGGGTCAAGCTCTCTTTGGACCCGCCGGACCGCAAGGGCCTCGACGTTGGGGCGCAAGCATAGGGCGGTCGCGAAGCGCCACGAACGGTGGAGGGCCTCGCCGAGGCCACAGCAAAGAGGCGCTGCATCCGGGCAGCGCATGTGGAGGCCGCAGCAGAGGCTGCGGCTGCGCTATTCGGGTAGGACCCTGTAGACCTTGTCGTGGATGCGGACCCGCTCCTTGACCTTGATGCCGATCTGGTCGCCTATCGCCGCCGATTCAACGGTCTCGTGCTCCACCTCCATCGACTTCACCGGCTGAGTGAAGTCGGAGGTGTGGCCGACGATCCGAATGGTGTCGCCGACGTTGAGCTCTCCCGCGGTGATGGTCAGAGCGGCAACCTGTGGCTTGCCGAAGTAGTGGGTCACGGTCCCGATGAGCTGTTCAGCCATTGTCTATGTTCCCTTGGCTCGCTCGGTGACCCCATTTTGCACGTTGTGGCGGCCTCGTGTCGGCTCACGACGGTTGGATGTTCATTTGTGTGGGGCAAAGAGCACGACGGCTGCGGCCGTGGCCAGGTTGAGGCTGGAGACGCCGGGCCGCATCGGTATGCGGATCCGGAGCCGGGCGCGATCGAGAGTCTCGGCGTCGAGACCGTGCCGCTCCCCGCCGAAAGCGAGCAGCGGCCGGTCGGGCACGGTGGCCTCGCCTATAGCGGACCCGTCGGGGTCGAGGGCCACGATCGGCCGGTCGGTGTTGGGCAGAGTCGGGACTCGGCAGACGGGTAGGGCAAAGTGGAGTCCGGCGCTGCCGCGTAGTGCGGCCGGGTGCCATGGGTCCCGGGTGCCGGTGGTCAGAACGCCGGCGGCTCCCGCGGCTGCGGCAACCCGGACGACGGCGCCGATGTTGCCCAGATGGTTTGGCCGCTCCAGGAAGACGGCGGGTCCGGGGGCGGTGAGCAAGCCGTCCAGGTCGGTTTCGGGTCGGCGCGCCAGCGCCAGCAAGCCGGTAGTGACGGTTGAGGGGGAAAGCCGGGCGAAGACGGGCCCGGGCATAACCTCGAGCATCCCTTCCAGGATCGCTGCGATATCCGGGGCCAGATCGGCGGCCAGCTTCAGGGCGGCGTCCAAATCCGCTGTTACGGCATCGGTGATTGCGGCGCCGAATCGGATGGCGTGTTTGAGAGCATGGAAACCCTCCAGCACGACCATGGAAGGGTCGCTGCGGCTCTTTCGGAACCGTTCGGTGATGTCGCTCACGGCTCCAGTCTCGCCGAAGCGCGGCGGGATGGCGGCCGGCGGGGAACTGGCGGGGGTGGAACACAGCCGTGGCTTGCCGGGCTTGAGAGAGAACGGTGGAACGCGAGCAGCGCCGGCCGGTTCCTGGTCGGCGGTCTTGAGGGCTGCTACCAGGTGGCGAAAGCCCGAACGGGGAACGTGCCCAGGCCACGAACCTTGACCGGGACCGCGTAGAAGCGGAAGTCCGCGTCGGGGATCTGGTCGAGAGCGGTCAGGTGCTCCACGATCAGGACGCCGGCGGCGAGCAGCGTTGAGTGCACCGGGCGCTCTCCGGTGGCGGTGTCGTCGATGTTGACTGAATCGATGCCGGCGAGAATGGCCCCTGCGTCGACGAGGGCTTCGGCGCAGCCGGCGGTGAGGTGGGGGTGGCCTCCGGCTCCGTATTCCTCGGTGCCCCAATGACGGTCCCACCCGGTGTGGAAGAGTACCGCCTTTCCGGTGAGGTCTCGGCCGAACACGTCGCCCGGACCAATCGACGGTCCGTCGGCGTCGACGACGATTCCGGGCAGGGCGGCGACGTCATCGAGAGCTACGTCGGCGAGGCCGACGCCGTCCGCATAGCGGTGGGCCGGAGTATCCAGATAGGTCCCGGTGTTAGCGACCATGTCGATGCGGCCCACGTGGAACTCGGTGCCTTCGGCGTAGTGCTGCCGTGAGTCCTCCCGACTGAGGAAGTCCGAGATGATCGGGCCGGGCAAGCCCGGGTAGGTGATCATGCCGTGCTCGATCGTGTGGCTCAGGTCGACGGTTGGCATCGCCGTCGATGCTAGGTGGCCGATGTGCGTTGTGTTCAGGTCACGGTGCGGCCACCGTCGACGACCAGGGTGTGGCCGGTGATGTATGTGGAGGCGTTCGAGAGCAGGAACACGGCGGATCCGGCGATCTCGTTGGGCTGCGCCGGACGCCCGGCCGGAGCAGAGCCGAGGATCCGGGATTTGACCTCTTCGTCGGCGAGCAAAGCGGCGGAGAACCGTGTCTCCACGAGGCCGGGAGCGATGGCGTTTACCCTGATACCGGGCCCCAGTTCTACGGCGAGCGTCTGGGTGAGCGAAATGACGGCCGCCTTGGTCATTGCGTAGATGCCCATGAGCGGGGCGGCTCTCATGCCGGCGAATGAGGCAATGTTGACCACGGAGCCGACCTGAGTTTGTGCGGCCAGGCAGCGTGTGGTGTAGATGCAGCTCTTCACGTTGACCTCGAAGGTCTTGTCGAACGCGGCGTCGGTGACTTCGAGAGTGGGGCCGAGGTAGGGGTTGGTGGCGGCGTTGTTTACCAGGCCGGTGACGGTGCCGAATTCGTCGTGGGCGCGTGCAAAGAGAACCTCAACCTCAGCGGGGTGGCCGACGTGGCAGGCGACGGCCAGAGCCTTGCCTGTGCCGGCGCTGAAGGAGGCGGCGACGGCGTCGAGATCCGCCTGCTTGCGAGAGGCCAGGACCACTGCGGCGCCGGCCTGGGCGCAGGCTCGGGCGATGGCTTCTCCGATGCCGCGGCTGGCTCCGGTGACGACGATGGTCTCGCCTTCGAGACTCGTGGTGGTCACGGCTGCGGAGGGTACCAGGGCGCTTGGAGCCGGGTATGGGGGCGCTGGCGGGCGGCCGGAGCCGAAGAGGGTTTGCGGTAGCGGGGTGGAACCGCGAACCTATGGGATCCCGCAATCACGAGGACTCATGGGGTCTCTGGTCAAGAAGCGGCGCAAGAAGATGAGCAAGCACAAGTACCGCAAACGCTTGCGCGCCGATCGCCACAAGCGGAAGAAGTAGCGTCGCCCAGCGACACGGCTGCGATCCGCCCCACGAGGCTCATTGACCAGGGACAATCGTCTTGGCGCTTGTCATGTGTCATGCCCGTGATCGCCGTATGGAGTGCACAGCCTTCGACGAGGTGCAGTGTTCCCGGCAGCCTTGGCTGGGGTCGCTGGTGGCGGTGCCTGCCGGCCACGGCTCACGTTCGTGTCGCCCTCTCGATTTGGGCTTTGGCTTCGCTCGAGCACACGAGTGGGCAAGAAGAGTGGGCTCGTCCGGATTCGTCGTCAGGACGCCGAGAGCTAGACCAGGATGGCGATGCTGAACAGGGCGACACCAACCAGCAGCAGCAACATGCGGATTGCCCCCTTGGTGACTCGAGCGCCGGAGGGAGTCTTCGCTTGGTGCCAGGCGATTAGGGCGACTGCGACTGCGGAGAGGCCGGTTTTTGTGAGCAGCTTTTGATCACCGAGCCAGTCGAGATGTTCGCGTAGGACCATCGTGATTCCGCTGCCGATCGCGATGACGACGGCCGGCCATGCGACACGGCCGTAGGCGCGTCCCATGGCGCGGATCTCGCGTCCCGTGGACCCGGACCGGCGCGCCGTGGGGATGATCAGCACGAGTGTGAGCAGACCGCCGACCCAGACGGCGGCTGAAAGCACGTGAAGCCACCTAATGAACCCGTCGAGGGTCATGGAGCCGCTTCCCCCGGTTGTGCGACCAGACGGGAGTGTATAGGGACGTTTCCTTGGCTTTCTCTGGGAACGCGGATCCATTGGGTTTGTCCGGCCCCGTCGTAGTCTGGGAACTCGATCAGGAGGTCAGGATGGCCGTGGACTACGAGGTCAGGGGGAGGGCGGCCGTCATCACGATTGACCGTCCGGAGACGCGCAATGCAGTCGACCTAGCCAGCGCCGAAGCCCTGCACCGGGCGTGGCTGAGGTTCGATGACGACACGGATGCTCTGGTCGGGGTGCTCACGGGGTCCTCGGGGTTCTTCTCCGCCGGTGCCGATCTCAGAGTGTTTGATCTGGTGAATCGTCCCGAGGGTTCTCTTGGCTTTACCAGGTGCACCGTGTCGAAGCCGACGATCGCGGCGGTGGCCGGCTACGCCGTGGCCGGCGGTCTGGAGATGGCGCTGTGGTGCGATCTACGGGTGGCCGGGGAAAACGCAGTGTTCGGGTGTTTCGAGCGCCGTTTCGGCATCCCCATGCTGGACGGTGGCACCCAGAGGTTGCCGCGGCTCATCGGGCTGGGCCGGGCCCTCGACATGATCCTCACCGGGCGGCCCGTGGGGGCCCAGGAGGCTTACCGAATCGGGCTGATCGACAGGCTGGTGCCTGCCGGATCGGAGCTCGACGCCGCTCTTGAGTTGGCCGAGACTATTGCCGGCTTTCCGCAAGAGACGGTGCGGTCGGATCGTCTCGCCGTGTATGAAGGCCTGGGGAGGCTGCTCGAGGACGGTCTGGCGGCCGAGGATCGGCACGGGAGGCATGTCATGGAGTTGGCGGCGGCCGGGGCGGCGCGGTTCGCCGCCGGTGAAGGGAGGGGAGGGTCGGCGGTCGGACCCGCCTAGCCGTCCCGGTTGCGGAGGAACTGCTCGATCTCGGAGATCAACTGGTCGCTCTCGCGCGGATCGATTATTCCGGACGGGACCCCGGTGGATTCCTTCTCGAGCCGCCGCACGTAGGCGACGAAGGACTCGTTCTCGGCCATCGCCTCGTCGACGCGGCTCTGGAACTCCTCGGCGACGCGTGCCAGCTCGGTGGTGTCGATGCTGATGCCGAATGCGGTGGCAGCCTGGTTGAGCAGCGCCAGCATCGCTTTGGGGTTGGGGTTAGCGGCCAGATAGTGAGGAACGGCCGCCCAGATGCTGAGGGCCGGCATGCCAATCTCCTTGAAAGCCTCAAGCATCACGCCGGCGATTCCGGTTGGTCCCTCGTAGTCGGACATGGCGAGCTGCTGGGCGGCGACCAGTCCCGGGTCGGTGGCGACACTGACCAGCGGGACCGGGACGGTATGGGCCACCTGGGCGAGGAAGGCACCCAGGGTGAGCGCCTGCTCGACGTCGGTGTCGGTCAGCACTTGGGCCACGAGCCTCGTGTAGGTCTTCCAGCGAAGATTCGGCTCGTCTCCGACGACGATGACGAGGTCTCGATCCTGGTCCGGCAGCTCGACGGCGTAGAAGCGGGTCGCCGGCCAGGTGATGTGGCGGGTGCTTCCGTCACCGATCTCGACTTTCGGCCTCGACGACTGGAAGTCGTAGAAGTCCTCAGGCTCGAGAATGGCGAACGGCTCGAGTTCATGCTGGCCGAGAAGGAAGGCGGTGGCTCCCGAGGCGGCATCGCAGGCGTCGTTCCAGCCCTCCCAGGCCAAGACGGCCTTGGGGCGCCGAAGAGTGGGCCGGTCGAGGCGGCGGATCGGGTCCATACGATCAGGCTAGTGGTGAAGCCGCGGCAGGATGCGTCCGCGTCCTCCTGTGCTCGGCGGGTCCGGTGGAGCGGCTTCTGGACGTCGTGCGGCCGGAAGGTCCTCTTTCCCGACTAGCGTGGTCGTTGGCCCCCTTGCCCTTGACTGGGGCATGCCGACGATCAAAGGGACCTATGCCGCCCGAAGCACTGCTGCTGGAAAGGATGCACCTCGACGCTCTGATTCGTCTGTTGGGTGAGAAGGGCTATCAGGTAGTGGGGCCGACGGTTTGTGGCGGGGCGGTCGTGTACGGCGACATCACCGGCACGTCTGATCTCCCCGTCGGGTGCGACGACGAGCAGGACGCCGGCAGCTACCGGCTGAACAACGACGGCGGCGAGAGCCTGTTCCGCTACGTTGTGGGACCTACTTCTCCGAAAGCCTTTCTCCATCCGCCTGAGGCCGTCGTGTGGGCCGGCACGCGGAGCAGCCAAGGCTTCGAGACGGTGCCTCTGGAGGAGCCGCCGCGTTTTGCGTTTTTTGGGGTGCGGCCCTGCGAGCTTGCCGCCGTGGACGTCCAAGACCGGGTCTTTCTCAACGGGCGGCCCGATGGCGTGTACGGGCCGCGACGCGAGGGCGCTTTCTTCGTGGCGGTGAACTGTGTAGAGCCTGGGGGCACCTGTTTCTGTGCGTCGATGGGCACCGGGCCGCGGGCCGGCTCCGGCTTCGATGTGGTGCTTACGGAGATGGTCGGCGGGGGGCGGCACGTTTTCCTTGCGGAGACCGGGTCCGAGGAGGGTGCCGAGCTGCTGGCGGCCCTGGGGGCGCCTGCGGCGGCCAAGGAGGACGTTGCCGAGGCCGATCGTCTGCTGTCGGAAGCCGCAGGCAAGATGGGCCGGGCTATGGACACGGCGGGCATCAAGGATCTGTTGGAGCGCAGCTTGGCCAGCCCGCACTGGGAGGAGGTGGCGAAGCGCTGCCTGGCCTGCGCCAACTGCACACTCGTTTGTCCCACCTGCTTCTGTTCAAACGTGGAGGACCACACCGACCTGACCGGCTTTTCGGCCGAGCGGGTGCGGCGCTGGGACTCGTGCTTCAACTTCGAGTTCTCGTTCATTCACGGAGGGCCGCTTCGTTCCAGTACGGCGGCTCGCTATCGCCAGTGGATCACCCACAAGCTCGCCTGGTGGTACGACCAATACGGGACATCGGGCTGTGTGGGCTGTGGGCGCTGCATCACGTGGTGCCCGGTCGGCATCGATATCACCGCCGAGGTGGCGGTGCTGCGGGCCAAGGAGGAGACGGATGCCTGATATACAAGAGCTTCTGGCTGCGCATCCTTTCGTCGCGGGCATGGAACCTGCACAGGTGCGTCGGGTCGGCGCCTGCGCACGGGGATTGACGACGTTCGAGCCCGATCAGGTCATCTTCCGGGCCGGCGGCACGGCGGATCGGTGCTATCTGATCATTCACGGGACCATCGCCATCGAGGTCCACTCCCCGGGTCATGGGGCGCGAGTCGTGCAGACGGTCGGCAAAGGTGAGATTCTCGGTTGGTCTTGGATGTTCGAGCCGTACCGCTGGCTCTTCGACGCCAGGGCCATGACTCCCACCGAGGTCGTCGCAATCGACGGCAGGGCGCTTCGGGAGTGCGCCGCCCAAGACACGTCGCTTGGCTTCTACGTCATGTCGCGGCTGGCAATGCTGCTCGCCGGCCGGCTACAGGCAACGCAGCTGCAGCTCCTGGATCTCTATGTTGACCGTCCCTGACGCCGCCACGCCTTTTATGGCTCCCAGGTGGTGCCGTGTCGTGGACCGCTGGGAGGAGACGCACGACACTTTCACCATCGTGCTCGAAGCTCCCGGCGATTTCTCGTTCCGGCCCGGCCAGTTCAACATGCTCTATCCATTCGGCACCGGGGAGTCGGCCGTTTCGATCAGCGGAGATCCGGCCGAGCCGGAACGGCTGGTACACACGATTCGGCGTGTGGGCAAGGTGACCGAGGCGCTTTCCGGGTTGCGGCCAGGTGATCAGGTCGGGGTCAGGGGGCCGTTTGGGACGCCTTGGCCTCTCGGCTATTCGGTAGGACGGGACGTGGTCATAGTGGCCGGCGGCATCGGGGTGGCGCCGCTGCGGCCGGCCATTCGTGAGATCCTCACCAACCGGGATCGATACGAGCAGGTGGCGGTCCTCATTGGGACCCGATCGCCGCGCGACCTTCCCTTCATCGAGGAGATCCAGGATTGGCGGGGGCGCTTCGACCTGGACGTCCAGGTCACCGTCGACTCGGCTGCGACGAGCTGGAGGGGGCGGGTAGGCGTGGTGACGACGCTGATACCGATAGCCCACGTCGACTACGAACAGGCGGTTGCCCTCGTCTGCGGGCCGGAGATCATGATGCGCTTCACCGCGGCAGAGCTGATGAAGCGGGGCATGCCGGCCAGCCGGATCTTCATTTCGATGGAGAGGAACATGAAGTGCGGCATCGGGGTGTGCGGCCATTGCCAGTTCGGCCCGCATTTCGTCTGCAGGGACGGTCCCGTGCTCGCCTACGACGTCATCGATCGTTTACTCGACATTCGGGAGGTGTGATGGGCCGGCCGAAACTCGGCGTGTTCAAGTTCGCCTCCTGCGACGGCTGCCAGCTCAGCCTGCTCGACTGTGAGGACGAGCTGCTTGCGGTGGCAGGAGTCATACAGATCGCCAACTTCCCCGAGGCCTCTCGGGAGATCATCGAGGGCCCGTACCAGCTCACGCTGGTGGAAGGGTCCATCACCACGCCGCACGACTTGGATGCCATCCGTGAGATACGTGAGCAGTCGGAGTTCCTCGTCACCATCGGGGCGTGCGCCACGGCCGGGGGCATCCAGGCGCTTCGCAACTGGGCCGACGTGGAGGAGTACACCCGCTACGTGTACGCCAAGCCCGAGTACATCTCGACCCTGCAGCGGTCGACACCGGTTGCCGACCATGTCGCCGTCGATTTCGAGCTGCGGGGCTGTCCCATCAACAAGGTGCAGCTGCTGGAGACCGTAAATGCCTTTCTCCACGGCAGACGGCCCAACATCCCCACCTACAGCGTGTGCGTGGAGTGCAAGCGCCGCGGCACCACCTGTGTGATGGTGGCCAAAGGTATCCCGTGCCTGGGTCCGGTGACCCAGGCCGGATGCAATGCCCTGTGCCCGGCCTACGACCGGGGGTGCTACGGGTGCTACGGCCCGATGGAGTCGCCGAACCTGCCCTCTTTGGTCGGCTGGTTTCTCTCTTTGGGTGTCGACGAGCGCGACGTGGTGAACAGCCTGAGAAGCTTCAACGCGTACGCCGAGGCTTTCCGGGAGGCGAGTGATGCCTACGCCCGAGACTGAGCCGCGCCGCATCTCTGTTGACTACCTAGCCCGTGTCGAGGGCGAGGGCAGCATGAAGGTGGAGGTTCGTGGCGGCAAGGTGGAGATCGTCGAGTTCGGCATCTTCGAGCCGCCGCGGTTCTATGAGGCCTTCCTGAGGGGCCGCCGCTTTGGCGATGCTCCGGACATCACCGCCCGGATCTGCGGAATCTGTCCGGTGGCGTACCAGATGTCGTCGGTGCACGCCATGGAATCGATTTTCGGCGCCACGGTTGGAGGGCAGCTGCGGGAGCTGCGGCGGCTGCTCTATTGCGGTGAGTGGATCGAGAGCCATGTGCTGCATGCTTTTATGCTCCATCTCCCCGACTTTCTCGGGTATCAAAGCGCCATCCACATGGCGGTCGATCACCGTGAGACGGTGGAGCGGGCGCTCAGGCTCAAGAAGGTGGGCAACACCGTGATGACGCTGCTCGGCGGCCGGGAGATCCACCCCATCAACGTCCGGGTGGGTGGCTTCTACCGGGTTCCCACCAAGGGGGAACTCGCCACGCTCGTTCCGGACCTGGAGTGGGCCCTGGACGCGGCGAAGTGGGCGGTGGAGTTCACTTCGAGCCTCCCATTTCCCGCCGTCGGGCAGGATCTCGAGTACGTCTCGGTGAGCCATCCGGATGAGTACCCGTTCAACGAAGGCCGCATCGTCTCGACGAAAGGCATCGATGTCGATGCCTCCGAGTTCAACGACGTCTTCGAGGAGATCCACGTGGAGCGCTCCAACGCGCTCCAATCCAAGGTCAAGGAGCGGGGCTCGTACCTCGTTGGTCCGCTGGCCCGCTACAACCTCAATTTCGACAAGCTCACCCCGGCCTGCCAGCAGGCGGCGGCCGCCGCCGGGCTCGGCGAGACCTGCGTGAACCCCTTCCAGAGCATCGTCGTCCGCTCGGTGGAGACCATGTACGCCGTCGAGGAGGCACTTCGTGTCATCGACGCGTATGAGGAGCCGACGGAGCCGGTGGTCGCTCTCAAGGTGAAGGCAGGCGAAGGCCACGGCGCCACCGAGGCGCCGCGGGGCATGCTGTACCACCGGTACCGGGTGGATGATGAAGGCTGGATCACCGACGCCCAGATCGCTCCGCCTACGGCCCAGAACCAGTTGAGCATCGAAGAAGACCTGCGGGTTGTGCTTGAGAGCAGCCTCGACCTGTCCGATGAGGAGCTGGGGTGGCGTCTGGAGCAAACGATCCGCAACTACGACCCGTGCATCTCGTGTGCCACCCATTTCCTCAGATTGGAGATCGATCGTGGCTGATTGGGTTGTCGTAGGGGCGGGCAACCCCGACGGAGGTGATGATCGTGTTGGCCATGTCGTCGTCGCCGCGCTGGTCGACACGGCTCCGGAGGGAGTCGATCTCCTGCAGATGATGAGAGCCGACCCGGCGGCGCTGATGGGCGCTTGGGCGGAGGCCGGTAAGGCCATCGTCATCGATGCCATGGAGTCTGGGGCCTCGGCCGGGACCGTGCAGAGGTTCGATGTCACCTATGACCCGCTTCCCGCCGGTGTTCGTGTGGCGTCGACTCACGCGCTCGGTGTCGATACCGCGGTCGAGATGGCTCGTGCCCTGGGAAGGCTGCCGGGTCGCATCTCCGTGTACGGGATCGAAGGCGGCGACTTCAGCATCGGCGGCGGGCTCAGCCCGGAGGTGGCCGCGGCCGTGCCCGTGGCCGTCGAGATGATCCTCGAGGAGATCGCCTTGCCGGAGGGCTGACGGCCGAGCCGTCTACACCTCTTTGACGTAGATCGCGTTGGCGCGCCGGGTCACGAAGCCGAGTCGGCCGTACAAGGCGGTGGCGTTGGTGTTGCTCTCGGCGTCGACGGTGAGCGCCGCCGTGTCGAAGCCGCAGTCTGCGGCCGCCCGGATGACTTTCTTCAACAGGGCCGTCCCCAATCCTCGGCGGTGCCAGTCGGGCAGGGTGGCGAGGCGGTCGATCCAAACCTCTGTGGTGCCTTCGCGCTCGGCGCGCTCCAGATCGACCGATGACATGGCGAGGGAGAGGACCCGGCCGTCGTGAACGGCGAGGAAGCTCAAATCGGAGCGGAAGAATGGGGCCCGGCTCACGCGGCCTCGCCACTGTGCGGGATCGAGCGGCATCGTGTCCCAGTGAAGCTGGAAGGCGGCGTTGCAGGCGAGGCGGGCCTGGTCGTCCAGGTCTTCGGACCACGGGACTATGTCGACTCCGTCCGGGAGGGTTACCGACGAAGGAACGCCCTCGATCCGGCGATGCATCTGGACAAAATCGCGGGCGTGTCGGTAGCCCGACTTCTCCAAGAGGCGGCGAACCCGTCGACGGTGGTCTTCGATGTGGCAGCGGAGGTGTGCGGACGCCACGTGCCGCTCGGCAAAGAACTCGGCGCCTCGGGCCTCCATCCACGAGAGCAGGAAGGGCTCCAGGTCGATACGTGTCGGATGGGCCTCGAGCCATAGGAAGGCCCGGCCTCGGCCGCTCTTCGCCTGGGGCCACGCGAAAGCCAGTGCCAGTGCCCGCCCGGACTCGTCGACGGCGAGCAGCGTGTCGCGCTGCGAATCGGGAATGGATCCAGACAGGAGGTGCCGGAAGCCGTCAGGCCCGGGCACGTCTTCGAGGTTCTCGACGGCGTGCACGGCGGTGACCAGCTCGGCGAGACGCGCCGCGTCGTCGAAGGTGGCGGGTCGCCAGGTGAGGCGGTCCTCATCGGGTGGTGTGGGCAAGGTAGATGCCATGGTCGGAGTGGCAGGGTACCGTCGCAACGCCGGCTCCATGGAGGGCACGCGCTTGATGGAACGGGGGCGGCATCTTCTGGCCGCGGGTTCCACGCGGGCGGGCGTTTCGATGAGGGCGGGATCGTTCGCGGGCGGCTGGGCCTGCGGCGCCACCCGGTGTTTGCAGGCTCGATCGTGTAGACCGCATCGTCGGAGGTGGCGAGGCGGTGTGGCGGGCGAGGTCGGCCGACGATCCGGCTAGTCGGTGGGCAGTGTGAGCGTGAAGCGGGTGGTGTTGTTGATGCGGTCGTAGACGAGGTCGCCTCCCATGGCCCGAGCCAGGTAGCGCGAGATGGCAAGGCCTAGGCCTATTGAGCCCGGCTTGCGCTCACCGTTGGTGCCGCTCTCGAACGCGTTGAAGGCTCGTTCCGGCTTCGCCTCGCCGAGACCGGGCCCGTCGTCGGAGACGGTGACCTTCGCCTGCTCGCCGTCGACGTCGATCTCGACGCCGATGTTATCGCCGCCGTGGATGAGGGCGTTGCTCAGCAGGTTGCGCACGATCTGGCGCACCCGGGAGGCATCGGCGATGATGTGCGCTGGGTGGAGGTTGAGCCACATAGGGCTTTCCGTGCGCCGCTGCATGGAGGCGACGACGGTTCGAGTCTCCTCGCCGAGGTCGATGTCGTGGGGCTTGACTTCGAGCTTGCCGGCGCTGGCCTGGGCGGCGGTGAGGAGATCCTCGACGATGGCCATTAGGTCTTCGCTCTGCTCGGCGACGACCTCGAGCATCTGGGCGGCCTCTTTGGGGTCGAAGACCTCGTCGCGCAGAAGCTTGACGTAGCCGAGCACGGCGGTCAGGGGGGTCCGCATCTCATGGCTGACCGTGCCGATGAGGTCGAGGCGGGCCTGGGTCTCGGTGCCCAGGTTGCGCAGGCTGTCGGTTCCGAGGTCGGCGCGAGCCGCGCCACGCGGCTTGGTCCAGAGGGCGGGCTTCTCCAGCGTGGCTTCCGCGATCAGGCGGCGGTAGTTCTGCCTGGCTTCGAACGTGTAGGCGATGGCGGCGGCGAGGATGCCGGCCGCCGACGCTGCAACGATGGCCACCACCCAGCGCTGAGGCTGAAGTACCGCCAGCGCGGCGGCCGCCGCAGCGGAGATGCCGGCGAACAGCGGCAGCCACGGCGAGCTGCCCGGCTGTGATCCGTCGGAACGCGAGCTTTCCCGCACCGGACGAGCCATGCCGACGCTATCGGCCTACCAGTTGGGGGTGTTGAGGGAAACCGGCCAGGCCACCCACCTAGCAGCTCACCTTGGTCTCGCCGCTGCAGGTGTCGTTGCCGGCTCCCCCGTAGAGCTTGTCGTTGCC
>CAZWKX010000048.1:0-13096 GCA_964633975.1 uncultured Acidimicrobiia bacterium | reverse complement strand
CTCACCACTACTGCTCTCCCCCCTCAGGGGGGAGTTCCGAAGCCCGCAGGGCTGATGGGAGGGGGGTGCTTGTTCCACCGCGGACAGCTTGTGTCAGGCTGGCAGACGCACCCCTTCCGTCACCGGCCTGCGGCCGGTGCCACCTTCCCCTGAGGGGAAGGAGCGGTCCCCATGCAACACCTGATGACCTCACGCTCCCCTGGGCCAGTGCTACCTCATCAGGGGGACGATCTCGCCGGCCTTCACCACTCTCCACACCAGATCGCTCCCTGGCCGGTAGGCCAGGTGCAGATACGACGGTGCATCGAGCAGCACGACATCTCCGACCGCGCCTTCGCCGACCCAGCCCTTGTCGGAATCGCCTAGAGCCAGCGCGCCGCCCCTGGTGGCCGCCCAGACTGCTTCTTCGGGAGTCAGGCCCATCTCCAGGCAGGCAATCGCCACGATGAGCGGCATGCTCTCGATGTAGGAGGTGCCCGGATTGCAGTCGGTGGCCAGCGCCACGGTCACCCCGGCGTCCCAGATCATGCGCCCGGGCGCCTGCGCCGATCTCAGCGAGAGCGACGCTCCGGGCAGGAGCACGGCCACGGTGCCGGAATCCCTCAATGCGGCAGCGTCCTCCGGCGTGACGTGATCGAGATGGTCGGCACTGGCCGCCCCCAGCTCGGCGGCGAGCCGAGCCGCCCCGGTGCGAGCCAACTGATCGGCGTGCAGACGCGGCCGCAGGCCGTGCTCGAGGCCGGCCTCCAGCACACGCCTGGCCTCACCGACGGTGAACGCACCCTCGTCGCAGAAGACGTCGCAGGCCACGGCCAGAGGCGCACACGCCGGAAGCATCTCATCGACCACCAGACTCACGTATTCGTCCCGGTCGGCGCCGATCGGCACCACGTGGGCGCCCATGAAGGTCGGAACGACGTCGATCGCCGTCTTGTCGCCGATCTCCCGGGCCGCCTGCAGCATGCGCACCTCGGTCTCGGTGTCGAGTCCGTACCCGGATTTGACCTCGACCGTGGTGGTGCCTTGCCGCAGCATCCGGTTCGCCCGCTGTGCACCCGTCTCGACGAGCGTTTCCAGCGTCGCCTCCCGGGTCGCCCTGACCGTGGCGTGAATACCACCACCCGATGCCAGGATGTCCTCGTAGGTCTCCCCGCGCAGGCGCCTGGCGAACTCGTCGGCGCGGTCCCCGGCAAACACCAGATGGGTATGCGCATCGACAAAACCCGGCACAGCCGCACGGCCCTCGGCGAATAGCTCCGGCAGATCCAGCAGCTCTCTCGGCACCTCCGCCTGGGGCCCGAACCAGGCGACTCGGCCCGAGCGGATCGCCACTGCCGCGTCCCGCACCACCCCGACGAGATCCGCTGCTCCGGGCCGATTGGTGGCCAGCTCGCCGATGCCGAGGATGAGTAGATCGGAGGTCATGAGTCGAGCATCGGCATACGAACGCCCCGCTCCTGGGCCACCTCGATAGCCCGCTCGTATCCGGCGTCGGCGTGGCGCATCACCCCGGTGCCGGGGTCATTGGTGAGCACCCGCTCCAGACGGGCCGCGCCGTCGTCCGTGCCGTCGGCCACCACCTGAGCACCGGCGTGGATCGACTTTCCGATACCCACCCCACCCCCGTGGTGCACCGCCACCCAGGCGGCGCCGGAGGCGGTATTGAGCAAGGCATTGAGGATCGGCCAGTCGGCCACGGCGTCCGAGCCGTCGGCCATGTCCTCGGTCTCCCGGTACGGGGAAGCCACAGAGCCGGCGTCGAGATGGTCACGGCCGATCACGATGGGGGCCTTCACCTCGCCGGACCGCACCAGCTCGTTGAATGCCAGGCCGGCACGATGCCTCTCGCCGTACCCGAGCCAGCAGATGCGGGCGGGCAGGCCCTGCATGGCGACTCGCTCCCGCGCCAGCTCCAGCCACCGCCCCAAGGCCCGGTTCTCCGGAAACAGGCCGGCGACGGCGCGATCGGTGGCGGTGATGTCGGCCGGGTCCCCGGACAGGGCGATCCAGCGGAAGGGCCCCATGCCTTCACAAAAGAGGGGCCTGATGTAGGCGGGCACAAACCCCGGATAGGCGAAAGCGTCGGCGAACCCTCCGAGCCGGGCCTCGCCGCGCAGGTTGTTGCCGTAGTCGAAGACCTCGGCGCCGGCACGCTGGAAACCGACCATCGCCTCACAGTGGCGGGCCATAGACGCGCGAGCCTCGGCGATGTAGCGCTGCGGATCTTTGGCCCGCAGCTCGGCCGCCTGCCCAACGTCGTATCCAGACGGGATGTAGCCGTTGAGCGGATCGTGGGCCGAGGTCTGGTCGGTGACCACCTCGATCTCGACGCCGCGGCGCAGCAGCTCGGGGAACACATCGGCGGCGTTGCCTTGGACTCCGACCGAAAGCGGCCGCCCCTCCGCCTTCGCCGCCAGCGCCCTATCGACGGCGTCGTCCAGACTCGCCGCCTCCTCGTCGAGGTACCGGGTCTCGAGCCGGCGGGCTATGCGGGCCGGATCGACCTCGACGACCAGAGCCACTCCCCCATTCATCGTGACGGCCAGCGGCTGCGCCCCGCTCATGCCGCCCAGGCCGGCGGTGAGGGTAAAGACGCCCTTCAGGCTGCCGCCGAACCGCTGCTCGGCGATGGCGGAGAACGTCTGATAGGTCCCCTGCAAGATGCCCTGCGTGCCGATGTAGATCCAGGAACCGGCCGTCATCTGCCCGTACATCATCAGACCGGCCGCCTCCAGCTCCCAGAAGGTCTCCCAGTTCGCCCACTCCGGCACCAGGAGGCTGTTGGCGATCAGCACCCGGGGGGCCAATGGATGTGTATCGAAGACACCGACCGGCTTGCCCGATTGAACCAGCAGCGTCTCATCGTCGCCGAGCGTGGTCAGCGAGCGCACGATGGCGTCGAACGCCTCCCAGTTGCGGGCCGCCTTGCCCCTCCCGCCGTAGACGACGAGTTCCTCCGGGCGCTCGGCCACCTCGGGGTCGAGGTTGTTCATCAGGCAGCGCAGCGCCGCCTCCTGGAGCCATCCTCGGCAGCTCAGCTCCGTGCCCCGCGGCGCCCGGACGATGCGTGGCCCGCTCATCGCCGCACCTACGACACCGGCCCGATGGCATCTTCGACGGCGGCCTGCAACGTGCCGTCCTCGATCAACACGGCGATGGCCTCAATATCGGGGGCGGGAGGCCTGTCCTGGTCGAGTGGGGGAACCCGCTCCCGCACCGCCCGCAGCGCCGCCGCCGTGCCCGCACCCGGCTCCAGGGGGCGGCGTTGGTCGATGCCCTCACAGGCGCACAGCACCTCGACGGCGATGACGATGTTGGTGTTGTCGAGCACGGTCCACAGGTTGCGCGCCGCCCCCCAGCCCATGGAGACGTGGTCCTCCTGGGAGCCCGACGTCGGGATGCTCTCCACCGAGGCGGGGTGGCTGAGCACCCGGTTCTCAGCAACAAGGGCGGCCGCGGTGTACTGGGTGAGCATGAAGCCGCTGTTGAGCCCCGGACGAGTGGCGAGAAACGGCGACAGCCCGGACGAGCGCTCCGGATCGAGGAGCCGGTCGGTGCGGCGTTCGGAGATGCTCCCCAGCTCGGTGACCGCGATGGTGAGAAAGTCGAGGGCGAAGGCGAGCGGCTGTCCATGGAAGTTGCCACCCGACACGACGGTGCCGTCGTCGGGAAACACGATCGGGTTGTCGGTCACCGAGCCCATCTCGACGCGGAACACACGATCAGCAAAGGAGAGAACGTCACGGGCGGCGCCGTGCACCTGGGGGGCGCAGCGCAGGCTGTAGGCGTCCTGCACGGCGTGGATGAAATCATCGCGATGGCTCGCCACGATGGCGCTTCCCGCCACCAGCCGGCGCAGATTGTCGGCCGATGCCACCTGGCCCGGGAAGGGCCGCAGTTCATGTATCGGCGGCTGGAAGGGCCGGTCGCTGCCCAGCAGCGCCTCCACCGACAGGCCGCAGGCGATATCGGCGGCGGTGGCGATCCGCTGCGCCTTCCGCAAGCCGAGCACACCGAACGACAACATGCCCTCGGTGCCGTTGAGCAGGCTGAGGCCCTCCTTGGCGTGCAGAGTGAGTGGCTCGAGGCCGTTCTCGGTAAGCACCTCGGCAGAGGGCCGCGGCACACCGTCGTGACGGAGCACGCCCTCGCCGATCAGGGGAAGAGCCAGGTGAGCAAAGGGGGCCAAATCGCCGGACGCCCCCACCGATCCCAAACCCGGGACCACCGGCAACTGGTCGAGGCGCAGGAAGTCGAGCAGCCGCTCCACCAGGTCGACCCGCACTCCGGAATGCCCCTGGGCCAAGGTGCGCGCCCGCAGCAGCAGCATCGCCCGCACCATCTCATCGGGCAGCGGCGGGCCCACCCCGGAGGCGTGGCTGCGGAGCAGGGCGATCTGGGCCTCATCGGCTTCGGCGGGGTCGATGCGCGTGTTGGAGAGGGCCCCAAAGCCGGTGGTGACGCCGTATACCACCCGGCCTTCTTGCACGGCTTCCTCGACCACCCGGCGCGACCGGGCCATACGCTCGACGACGCCGGGATCGAGGGAAACGGTGGCCCGCCTCTCGGCGACGGCGACTACCTCCTCCGGCTGCAAGGGTCCGCCCGTGATCACAACCTGCTTAGGCATTGCCCGCCTCCCTCTTGGCCAGCCCCGATACAAACGCCAGGAAGGCGGTGGCCAAGTTCATCAGGGTGAGACCGGCGCTGTCCCGGGTGGGATCGACCTCGACGAAGTCCACTGCCTGCACCTTGGGATGTGAGCCGGCGGCCCGGCAGGCGGCGGCGAGCTGCCTAGGCGTCATGCCGCCGGGGCGCGCTCCGGGGCAGCCGGGGGCGAAGGCAACGTCGAGCACATCCAGATCGACATCGACGTAGATCCAATCGCACAGCTCCCCCAGGTGATCCAGCGAGCCTGAAACTACCGGGCCGGCACCCACCTGGTCGACCGTCTCCATGGTGACCACCTCGATGCCGTGTTCTGTGCAGTAGCCGCGGTACTCGGCGGAGTTGGCGAAGGTGTGCAGGCCCACCTGGATCACATGCCCGTCGGGCAGGCCGTCTTCGATGAGTCCTCGAATGGGGCTGCCGTTTGTGGGCCCCTGATCGGTACTTCGCACGTCGTGGTGGGCGTCGAGGGTGAGGATGCCCACTGCGGAGAGGTCACCGCGGCACAGGCCCTTTACCAGCGGCCGGGTGATGGCGTTGTCGCCCCCGATGAACACGACCGCCGGGCCGGACGGCAGCTCTCCGGCGCAGCGCTCCACCGCCACGGGCGCCTCGTACATGTCGAGGCCGGTCACCGGCCAGTCGCCAAGGTCAGCCACCCGGAGCGCACGGAGATCCACCAGGGCTTCGCCGTCGAACACCGAGAAGCGGGCCAAGGTCTCGCGGAACGCCGCCGGGGTGCGCCATCCTCCGGACGGGCTGAGCGAGGCGGACGACGAAGGCACGCCGGCGACCAGGAGGGCAGGAGCATCGGCAGCCGATGCCAGCCAGCCTGCGGCGTTCGGCCACTGGGGATCGACGATCGCCACGAGCCCAGGCTAACGACGGCCGCCGGGCAATGGGCGGCGTCCGGGCCGGTCGCGAACGTCCCCGAACAGTGAGCAGCGCAGCGTGCAACACAAATACTCCCCCAACACCAACCGGCCAGACGATCCCGGCACCTGCCACCTGACCCACACACCCAGCCCATCTCCGGATCGGGAAGCCGAGACTCGTCTTCCCTGCTCGGCCGACCGGAAAGCCCGCCGGTCCGGCTCGTCGGAATCGGCGAGCATGATGCTGCCATGTCACGCTGCGGCTATGTGGCCGCCGGCCGCTGAATCGAACAGACATGTGATCTCAGGCGGAGTGCTTCGCTGTGTAGAAGCGGCGGCGTGCCCACAGCGCTACGTACACGAGCCCGACGAGTACCGGGACCTCGATGAGGGGCCCGACGACACCGGCCAGCGCTTGGCCCGATGTGACGCCGTATACGCCAATCGCGACGGCGATGGCCAGCTCGAAGTTGTTGGATGCCGCGGTGAACGCAAGCGTGGCGTTGCGCGGGTACCCAATGCCGAGCCGCAGGCCTAGAGCGAACGAGACGGCCCACATCAATGCAAAGTAGGCGAGCAACGGCAGAGCGATGCGGGCCACATCCAAGGGCTTCGAAGTGATCGTCTCCCCCTGCAAGGCGAACAGCACCACAACGGTGAACAGCAGGCCGTAGAGAGCCCACGGACCGATCCTGGGCAAGAACCGTGTCTCGTACCACTCCACCCCTCTGGTCCGCTCGCCCCATTTCCGAGTGAGATACCCGGCGACCAGCGGCACACCAAGAAACACAAAGACGATATGGGCAATCTCCCACAGCGATACATCCAGCACGTCGGTGTCGAGGCCCAGCCAGCCGGGCAGCAGTTGCAGGTAGAAGTAGCCGAGCAGCGAGTAAGCGACGATCTGGAATATCGAGTTGAGCGCCACCAACACGACGGCCGCTTCCCGGTCGCCGCAGGCGAGGTCGTTCCAGATGAGCACCATGGCGATGCAGCGGGCAAGCCCGATGATGATCAAACCGGTGCGGTACTCGGGCAGGTCCGGCAGCAGCGTCCAGGCGAGGGCGAACATGAGTGCCGGCCCGATCAGCCAGTTCAAGACCAGCGACGTCACCAGCATCTGGCGGTCGGCGGCCACCTCGGCCACCTTCGAGTACCGGACCTTGGCGAGCACCGGGTACATCATCGCCAGCAGCCCCAGCGCGATGGGCAGCGACACCGACCCGACCTTGAGTGTTTCCAAGGCGTCGTTCAGATCGGGGAACAGCCGGCCCAGTCCAAGGCCGATGGCCATGGCCAGCAATATCCACACCGGCAGGAAGCGATCCAGCAGCGAGAGCCGGCCGAGGACCGCCGTCTCAGCGTCGCGGTTCGTGGTCACGTCAGGCTTGCCCAACGGCGATGCTCAGCTCGGCACCGCAACGACCAGAGCGCCACTGGAGACAGCGCTCGTAGACCGACCAAGTGACCTCGTTCAAGCTGCACTCGGCAACGGGATCGCCGAGCGCAGCGCGTCGAGCGACGCCTCCGCCAAGCGGTAATCCACCCAGCGGCCCCTCCGGGACGCCTCAACCAGACCGGCCTCCCGCAATACCCGCAGGTGATACGACAGGAGGTTCGGGGCCACTCCGATCTGTTCGAGCAGCTCACACACACAGAGCCGTCCGTCAACAAGCACGGCGAGGATACGGAGGCGGATCGGATCACCCAGCGCAGAGAAACTGAGCGCCGTCGATTCGAGATAGCTTGATTCAATCATTTTTGAACTCACGCCATTTGTGTACTCGCCTGATCCGCCTCCACGCAGAGGCGAAAGGCCCTTATCGCAAACCACCATGGGCGACCGCCAGTAGCCGCCCACACGTTCGTTGCGGTACTGAAGACGTTGTAGCCCTTCGCATGCAGCAGAGGCAAAACAAGCTACAGGGCCTTGACTGTCGGTGGTGGAGCGGGTGCCATCCTGAGCACTTGCGCGCCGTGTCCGTGGCGGCACAGAGCTTGTCTCTCGCAGCCCTGTAAGTGTCGCTGTGGAGGTATTCGTTAGTTGAATGTGACCGACGACGGCCCACCCGGCTTTGAGGCGTTCTACGTGGCGACTCGGGACGACTGTCTCCGGGCTCTGCTGGTCACCGTACGCGATATCGATGAAGCGGCCGACCTGCTCGCGGAGGCCTATGCCAGGGCATTCTCCAGGTGGGCGATGGTGGCACATCATCCGGCGCCCGTTGCTTGGGTAATGCGAACGGCGCTGAACCTGCATCGGGATCGGTGGCGGAAGCTCAAGCTGCTCCCTCGCCTGGTGCATCCCGCTCAGCCTGTAGCCGCCCCGGAGCTGCCCGTCGACCCAGCTCTGCTCGACACCCTGTGGTCGCTGCCGAAGCGGCAGCGTCAGGTGATCGGACTTCGGGTCGTGCTGGACCTTGACACACAGAGCACGGCCGAGGTGCTGGGGATCTCTGCGGGCACTGTCACAACACACCTGCACCGTGCGCTCGCATCGCTCCGCAACGAGCTCGCCACCGAAGAGAGGATCAACAAGTGAACGATTTAGAGGATTACCCGGATGTTGTCGCCAGAATCCGCAACGGTCTGAGGGACGTATCTCTCGAGCAGGTCCGGCCGGAACAGACCAGGACGGACGCACCGGAGACCCGATCCAAACCGGCCGGTCCCCTCGAGGTGGACCGACTAGGCGAGCGGAAATCGATTCGAGGCCCCATGGTCGCCGTCGGCGCAGCGGTGGCTGTCCTTGTGTCGGGAGCTGTCTCCATTGCTTTCCTGAGCAGCAGACCCGACCACGGATCCGAGACCGTAGCAACCGCGCCGACAGACGGCGGCACCAACACCATGGCGCCAGAAGTGCTGATCGAATGGACCCGAACAGATCTCCCTGAAGGCTTTGAGGTACACAAGATCACAGTGGCCGGCGGCCAGTTCTTCGGCCTCGCCGTGGATGAGCTCTCGCACGACGCCGAGGGCGTCGAGTCCGATGCTCACACACGTCTATGGCTGTCCGACGACGGCGCAGACTGGGAGGCAATCGACGTCGACGCAACCCGGTTCGGGATGCGCGCCGCCTACTTTCAGGAGATCGACACGATCGGCGACACGCTCATCGGCCTGGTGAAAGGCCAACCACTCACAGAGCAAGAGCTCGATGTCCGCCTGGTGGTCTCCGAGGATGCACACACCTGGGCCCCGGCCGATTTCGGAGGCGCCACGGTCATCCCGGTCGCCATCGCCGGCGGTGACGCTGGAGGCATTGCTCTAGCCCTAGCGCAAGGCGGCGGATACGACACCTACGACGTCTGGCATTCAGCCGATGGCACCACCTGGAGACTGACGGCCTCGGAGACTTTCAGCGGAGTGAGCGGGCCGGTGGTTGAGATCATCGAAGGCCAACTCTATGTCGGTGCACGAGAGTGGGTGTCGAGCGACCAGACACCCTCACTATGGACATCCACCAACGCCTCGGACTGGACACGTATTCGACTTCCATCGCTTGGAGCCGACTGGGCAGGATGGGCCGTCCCCTCTGGGAGCCCTGGCGGCTTGGCGGTGTCGACCGGTGGACGATCCGCCCCCGAGGTGTGGCTGATGTCCAACGATGGCACCTGGGCGGACGTAACGCCTGTCGGGTACTCAGGCGGCACCGTCATCGGCTCGTCGGGTGGCGGGCCAGCTCTTGTCATCGAGCCGGGACGAAGCGATGCACCAGAGGATCTCAGCCGCTTCGTGCCGGCCACAATCTGGTGGTCACTCGATGGCACGGGCTGGCTGCGACTGTCTGCATCCGACGCTTTCGGCTCGGAGGGCACCATCGAGGCCGCAGCATCGCTCGGCGATAGGATCGTCGTCATCTACTACACACACCCCGAGAGAGTGGGCAGTATCTGGATCGGGCGAATCGCCGAGTGATCGATCAGCTGACACAGCGAAGCCTTGCTCTGAGGCAGATGAAGGCCGAATTCACGACTGAGTCTGTTTCCGGCGTCGGCGCGACAGCGACGACTGCACCCTCCCCTGGCCGCCACGGCCAGATCTGTTGAGCCGCCGCCCGACCGCACCGCGGCAACGATGTTGTGGACGTGACCTTTGCCGACCTGGCGCTCAATCGGCGACTCGAAGGCAGCCTGGTCCATGGCGCCTCTCCCGGTCCGACGCAGCCGCCAAACGCTACCGGAGACACCCCCGACGCCTCTCGGTCGATGCGGCCTACCGTCATACGAGTTCTAGCGCCTTGGGGATTTCCAGCACGATTCCGGTCTCTTTCTCTGATATCACCCAGAGGTTGTTGATCGCCCTTCTGAGGCCGATCCGACGCAGGATGGGACGCCGCACCGGAACACCGCTGTTCATGTATCGAGGGGCGTACATCTCGCCGCCGCGCGCCTCGGGATCCGTAGCCGCCCGCAGCTGAGGCAAGGCACCGCGTGCCGGCTCCATTCCTTTGCGTGCGGCCAGTCTCTTCCACACAGCGGCAGACCGGCCTCCGCCACCTTGCTCAACGGTGTTGACCTGGAGATTCGTGTGGGAAAGGCCGGGGTGGGCAACGAGGCTTTGGGCGCGGGTGCCGTACTTCTCGAACTCGCGCTGCAGACCAAGAGCGAAGTGGTAGTTGGCCAACTTGGCCTGGAAGTACGACTTCCACGGCCCATAGTTGCCCTCGAGGTGCGGATTGTCCGGATCGACGGACCGGCCCAGGTAATGGGCCGTGCTCGTGATCGAGACCACCCGTGCCGCTCGAGCGCGCAGCAACGACGGCAGGAGCTGCGCCGTCAGCGCCCAGTGGCCCAGGTGGTTGACTCCGAGCTGCATCTCGAAACCATCCGCCGTCCGGCGCTCCGGCAGGCCCATGACCCCGGCGTTGTTGACCAGGATGTCGACGACGGGGTGAGATTGGCTGATGGCTGCAGCTGCTTTCCGCACGGACTCGAGAGAGGCGAGATCGAGCTCCACGGTCTCGAGGGAGGCGTTTGGATGCCGCTCCTTGATCTGGCTGAAGGCCTCCTTGGCCTTCTCCTGATTCCTGACGGCCATGACGACGTGAGCCCCGGCTCCCGCAAGGGCCTTTGCGGTCTCCAGCCCCAGCCCTCCATTGGCTCCGGTGACAACTGCCACCTTGCCGGTGAGGTCGGGTATGTCGGAAACGGTCCAAGCCATCGGGACTCCCTGCGTCGGTGGGCAAACGGTCGCTCATTAAGGACGGCCGCTCACCGACTGTCAAGCTGAGTCCATCCGACGGTCCCTTCCGCTCGCTGCTATGCCACTTGGGCTCCCTCTTCCACAAGGGTGCCGAGACCGGGGAGATGGGTGACGGGTGCTCGGGGGCATAGGTGACACTCCGGCGAGGGTGCCGGATTCGATGGGCTGGCGGCGGTGGCAATTGGCACAGGTGTCGGGATGGATGCCGGTGGGTCGACCGGTTCGGCTCTCTAGACGAAGCGGATCAGCCGTTCTGACCGCCGTCCTTCTCGACTTCCATCCACACACCGTCGTCGAGCCGGCGTAGGGTCATCTCCCTGCCGCCCAGGCAATCGGGTTCCTGCCACCACCTGGCCTTGGCAGCGTTGATCCAATGGGGCCAAAGCGAGCCGTGTTCGCAGGGTTGGCTGTGATCCCGCACACTTATCGTCTCACCCATCGCCGTCCTCCTCCGACTTCACCAACAACGGCCGCCACCCTGCCCTCTCTGATGAGGCCACTCTCTGCGAGGCCACAGTCGCTAGATCTCACCATTCTGTCCTTCCCCTTCGGCTGTCGGGTCTCGCGATTGCGGCAACGGCACTGCTCCGTATGGTGCACGCATGAGCGTTGCTCACCCGGTTCGTCCGGCTCGGTATCGGCAAACAGGGACTCAAGCTTCGGCGGAGGCGCCGGCCCGAAACTGAGTCTCGTAGAGGCGGGCGTAGAGGCCGCCCTGCGCAAGCAGAGACGCATGAGTGCCTTCCTCGACGATGTGCCCGCCGTCCAGCACCAAGATCCGGTCGGCGGCCAGCACCGTGGAGAGACGGTGGGCGATGACGAACGAGGTCCGCCCCTCCATGACCCGCTGCAGCGCCTCCTGGATGAGGGCCTCGGACCCGGCGTCGAGGTGGGCGGTGGCCTCGTCGAGGATCAGGATGCGCGGGTCCTTCAGGACCACCCGGGCGATGGCCACCCGCTGCTTCTCACCCCCCGACAGCCGATGCCCCCGCTCCCCCACCACGGTCTCGTAGCCGCGGGGAAGACCGCTGATGAAGTCGTGGATGTTGGCCACCCGGCAGGCCTGCTCGACCTCGGCCTCGGTGGCCCCCGGCCGGGCGTACCGGAGGTTGGCGGCGATGCTGTCGTGGAACAAGAAGGTCTCTTGGGTGACCACCCCAATGCCCCGGGCCAGGCTGTCCAGGGTCACGGTGCGCACATCGCACCCATCGATCAGCACCCGGCCGGAGGTGGCGTCGTACAGACGGGGAATCAGCCAGGTGATCGTGGTCTTTCCCGCTCCGCTCGGCCCGACCAGGGCCATCAACTCCCCCGGCTCCACCTGGAAGGAAACATCGGAGAGTGCCGGACCCGCCGCGACGGGGGCCAGCCGGGCCGGCTCATCGGCCGGCGCCTCCGACGGCGTGAACCAGGAGAAACGGCGGACATGCCCGAGGCCCTCCGGCTCGGCCGCCCGGTAGTCGAAGCCCACGTGGTCGAAAGTCACCCGCCCCACCATCGGGTCCAGCGGCGAGGCCCCGGCGGCGTCGGCGATATCGTGCGACAGGTCGAGCACCTCGAAGACCCGCTCGAAAGAAACCAGCGATGTGGCCAACTGGACGCGAGCGTTAGACAGGGCGGTGAGCGGCCCATAGAGGTTGGCGAGGTAGGCGGAGAGGGCAACCACGGTGCCCAGTGTCAACGAGCCCCGGATCACGAGCACCGCCCCCAGCCAGAACACCAGGGCCGTGCCCAGTGCGCTCACCACGCTGAGCCCCATGAAGAACCAGCGGCCCACCAGGGCGCTCCGAACGCCAAGGTCGCGCACCGCGGCCGCCTCGCCGGCGAAGCGGCGATCCTCGTCGGCGGTTCGGGCGAACAGCTTCACGAGGAGGGCACCGCTGAGGTTCAGGGTCTCGTTGAGGGTCGAGTACATGCGGGCGTTGGCGTTCATTTGCGCTCGGGTCACCCGTCGCAGCACTCTCCCCACCCCGCGCGACGGAAGGACGAACAGGGGAAGAATGGCCACTGCCGCCAGGCTGAGACGCCATTCCATGCGCAGCATCACCGCCAGCGTCGCCCCGGCGGTGAATAGGTTCGAGGCCACCGATACCAGGGTGCCGGTGATCGCCTGCTGGGCGCCCACGACATCGTTGTTGAGCCGTGACATCAGCTCCCCGGGGCGACTGCCGGTGAAAAAGGCCAGGGACATGCGCTGAAGGTGCCCGTAGAGCGCTGTGCGCAGATCGAAGATGATGCCCTCGCCCGCCCGTGCCGAAGCCCAGCGCTGTGCCACCCCGATGACCCCGTTGAACAGGGGCACGGCCACCATGCCCAGGCCGAGCAGCGTGACCCGGCCGAGACGGCCC
>CAZWKX010000047.1:0-13249 GCA_964633975.1 uncultured Acidimicrobiia bacterium | reverse complement strand
CACGAGCACCCCACCACTTTGAGACAAGCACCCCCCTCCCCTCCGCCCTGCGGGCTTCGGTACTCCCCCCTGAAGGGGGAGAGTGGGGGGGCAGAAGGCAGAGAGCAGCAGGCAGAGGGCAGGGGGTGCTCTACTCCTCCCAGACCCCGTGCTCGACCAGCGCGTCGTAGCAGCCGTCGAAGTAATCGTTGGCGCCCCAGTGATACCAAGGGTGCAGATCCTTGTCGATCGAGTCCCTTACGAGCCATGCCGCCACGTAGGCGTTTGCGTCCGGGCGATAGGGAGGCAGACCCCCTACACCGGCGGCGGCCGAACGGCTATCCCAATAAGCGATCCTGTGCTGGAACAGACCGGCCACCGCCATATTCGTGAAATGTGGCGGCGCAAAGGGTGGAGTGACTTGGAAAGGATCGGCCAGGCTCTCGCACGAAACGATCTGCATGGCGTGCTCGATCTCATCCTCGACGCCGAACGCGGTGAACGCCTCCTCTATGTAGGGACGCCACTCTTCGGCTGCTTCCTCGTTCCACGGTGCCCCAGGGCGCCAGCCCCGCTCCGTCTCACAGTCCGTCTGCTCGCAGCCGGGCTCCTCGCCGCAATTGCAGGAGTCGAAGTTGGCGTCCCCGAACAGCAGATCGCCCGCTTCGGCGGGCGCTTCGTTGGTGACGCGGCCGCTGGGCACCGCCCGGCAGAAGTGGTCGTTCCAGTCGACCTCATCGCACTCGCCGCCCCACAGCTCATCGGCGCCGCTGTTACCCCGCAGCCTGTCGACGCCGGATCCGCCGTAGAGGAGATCGTGATGCCCGCGGCCCTGGAGCAGATCGTCCCCCTCGTCACCGAACAGGTAGTCGTCGCCGGTCCCGCCCTGGAGGCTGTCGTTGCCCGGGCCGCCCTGCATCTCGTCGTCGCCCTTGCCGCCGCGCATCTCGTCGTCGCCGTCTCCACCCCGCAGCAGATCGTTGCCGTTGTTGCCGACGATCACGTCGTTGCCGTCACCGCCCGTGACGTCGTCGCGGTCGCCGTTGCCCAGAATGCGGTCGCTGCCCGGCCCGCCGATCAGCGTGTCCCTGCCCACTCCGCCGATGACGACGTCGGCCCCTTCGCCGCCGTCGATGACATCCTTGCCCAGGCCGCCCCGGATGCGGTCGTTGCCCGGCCCGCCGTAAATGGTGTCGGCGTGGCTCAGACCGCAGATGATGTCGTCGCCCTCGTAGCCGTAGATGGTGTCCTCGGCTCCGTCGCCCACGATGACGTCATCACCAGGTGTGCCCTCCAGCAGACCGGACCCCCATATGGTGGCCACCCGACCGAAACACGTGGGCGGCGCCTCGTCGGCCGCGGCGCGAGGAATCGAAGCAACAACCGATGACAGAAGCAACACTCCGAGGAGCAGCGCGAGGCGGCGTCGGCTCAAGAACAAGACGGCAAAGACTCCTGATGAGGGTGCAGCTTCTACGCCCTAGTGTGCCATGGACCGCGTTTTGCGCCGAATTTCTCCGGGTGGAGAGCCCAGATCCCAGAAAGCGCAACACCGGCTCTTCATCCTGTGTTCTCTCTACTCCCAGAGGTCCAGGCTCATCAACAGCTCGTCGCAGGTCCAGTCGTCCCACGGGTCTCTTCCGGCGTCGATGTCCTCACTGACCAGGTACGCCGCGGCGTGAGCGTTGGCCGACGGCGAAAAGACGGGCTGACCCCCCACACCCGCAAGACTCGCCCGCGAGCCCCAAGCGGAGACTCGGTGCTGGAACAGGCCGGCCACCGCCCGATTCGAGTACTGCGTGCCCGCCTGCGTCACCTGAAACGGGTCGCCCAGGCTCTCGCAGGCGACGATCTGAAGGGCGTGCTCGATCTCCTCCTCCACTCCAAAAGCCGTGAAGGCCTCCGTCACCTCGTCGCGCCACTCCTCTGCGGTCGCCTTGCTCCGCCCCGAGCCGCGCCAGCCCCGGTAGGTCTCACAGCCCGACTGCGCCCCGCCGTTGCAGGAATCGAAATACACGCCCCCAAAAAGATGGTCGCCCGCCTCGGCGGCGGCTCCGTTGGCGGAGCGGCCGCTGGGCGTCGCCCGGCAGAAATGACCGACCCCACTGCCGCTCTCCCGACACTCGCCGGCCCACAGCTCATCGGCGCCTTGGTTTCCCCGCAGCCTGTCTACCCCTGATCCGCCGTAGAGGAGGTCATGGCCGCCGCGGCCCTCGAGCAGGTCGTCCCCGGCCTCGCCAAACACATAGTCGTCGCCGGTGCCGCCCTGAAGGCGGTCGTTCCCGGGCCCCCCCTGCATCTCGTCGCTGCCTTTGCAGCCCCGGATCTCGTCGTTCCCCTTGCCGCCCCGGATCTCGTCGCCGCCCGATCCGCCGATCAGCGTGTCGTTGCCACCCTCGCCCCTGATGGAGTCGGCGCCGGAGCCTCCGTTGACCACATCGTTGCCCGAGCCACCCTTGATGCGGTCCTCCCCGGGGCCGCCGTAGATGGTGTCGTTGCCCCCGAGGCCGCAGATGATGTCGTCGCCCTCGTAGCCGTAGACCGTGTCGGCTCCGTTGCTCCCCACTATCACATCGTCTCCCGATGTGCCCTCCAAAAGACCGGAGCCCCAGACGGTGGCTTCGCGGCCCATACACGCCGGCGGCGCGCCGATGGCCGCTGCATCGGGGACCGCCACCAAGGCCGACGCGGCGAGCAGGCCTACGGCGACCGGCACGATCCAGTGTTTGTGGGATGGCATGACGGTGCGAATCCTTTCGGAACCAAGGGTTCGGTAGTCAAGTATGCCATGGCTCGCGTTTTCCGAGACATTCCGATCGGGTAGCGTCACCTCATGGAGTTCTGTCGATTCTGCGAGATCATCGCCGGGCGCATCGCCGCCGATATCGTGCTCGAAGACGATCACACGATCGCTTTCCTCGACATGCGGCCCTTATTCCCCGGACACACGCTGCTGGTGCCCCGCCGACACATCGAAACGCTCGACGACCTGCCCGACGACCTTCTACAACCCCTCTTCACCAGTGCCCGCCGCCTCAGTATCGCGGTGCGCACCGCCGTCGACGCGCACGGCACCTTTGTGGCCATCAACAACAAGGTCAGCCAGAGCGTGCCCCACGTGCACGTGCACATCGTGCCTCGGCGCCGACGCGACGGCCTGCGCGGGTTCTTCTGGCCCCGCCACAGCTACGACGACGAGGTGCACCGCATCCGCACTGCGGCCGCCATCAGGCGCGCCCTCGATGTCGTCTGACGCCCCCACGCGAAACCGGCCCGGCGCGGGCCGGGCCGGTCCTCCTCGGATAGACCGTTTAACTCTCTTTCTTCTTGCCACCGAACAGCCCCTTGATGAAGTCGAGGAGCTTGGCCAGCATTCCGGACGAGCTAGCCGCTCCGACCAAACTCATCAGCCCGCCGAGGCCCCCCGACGCCTGCTGCTGGATCTGCTGACTCTGGCCGGTGAGCAGGCTGGCGATGCCTCCGGCATCGAGCCCCTGCTGCTGCTTCTGCTTGCCCAGAGCGCCCATCAGCAGGGGGGCCACGGTGACCAGCAGGTCGCTCACCTTGCTCTTGGGAAGCCCCGTCTCCTGCCCGATGGCCGCCTCCACAGCCGACTGCTTCCCGCCGAGCACGTGGCCCAGGATCCCGGCGCCGGGCCCTGCGGACACATTGCCGAGGAAATCGCCGACCTTGTCAAGAATGCTGCCGTCGTGGTCCTTCTCCAGCGCCTGATCGAGGGCGTTGGCCCCCGTCGGCTTCGTTGAGTTCTTGGCGAGCGCCCCGGTCAACACGCTGAGCGCGGTGGTCACCGCTCCCGACGCCTTGTCTTCGCCGATGCCGAGCTGGCCGGCGATGGAACCGATGCCACTAGAGCCGAGGCTCGATGTGACGAGTTCAATGAGGTTGATGGCGGTCCCCTTTCTCCTTGTCGTCTGCCTGCACCGAGTCTGTCGTCTCCGCGTGCCCCGTGCAACTGGCGGAATACCCACGAGCCTATACGACCCCGGTGCATCTCCCGGACCGCAACATACGACAACCCCGAGCGGCGATCGTGCTCAGCGCCGATAATTCCGGGATCATGGAGTCCCAGTCCCGTCACCGGAACAGCACCCCGCCCTAGCGCCGGGCGCACAGAAGAAGGAGTGGGAGTGTGATGACCGAAGCCGCCGCATCGCCGGGCGCTCAGAACCTGGCCTTGGGCCAATACGAACACGTCGTGGCCTCCCGTCTCGAGGATTGGGGGGCCCACGACGCCCGTGGGCGCCTATGGGGCAAGGACCACACCCTCTGGACCGCCAAGCCGCTTCCCGAGATCACCAACCGTCTCGGCTGGCTCACCCTGCATGAGACCATGCCCGCCGCCGTCGACGACATACAGTCTTTTGCGGCCGAGATCTGTGCCGAAGGCTTCACCCACGTGGTGCTCCTCGGCATGGGCGGCTCCAGCCTCGCCCCCGAGGTCTTCGCCCGCACGTTCGGCAGCGCCCCCGGCCATCCCGAGCTGATCGTGCTCGACAGCACCCACCCCGGCGCGGTGCGTTCGGTCGACCAGCGCATCAACCTCGAGGCCACGCTGTTCCTGTTCTCCAGCAAGTCGGGCAACACCATGGAGCCGCTGGCCTTCTTCCGCTACTTCTGGGCCCAGGTCGAGACCGTGTCTTCCGCCCCCGGACGCCACTTCGCCGCCATTACCGACCCGGGCAGCCCTCTGGCCGACCTCGCCGGCGAGCACGCCTTCCGCAGGGTTTTCGAGGCCGTCCCCGACGTCGGCGGCCGCTACTCGGCGCTCACTCACTTCGGGCTGGTGCCGGCGGCGCTCGTCGGCGTCGACCCGAACCGGCTGCTCGGTTCCGCCGCGGCGACGGCCGCCGACCCGGACCCCGCCTTCGCCCTCGGCGCCGCCCTCGGCGAGCTGGCCCTGGCAGGCCGAGACAAGGCAACGTTCCTGGTGTCGCCCGGCTTCGCCGCACTCCCCGCCTGGATTGAGCAGCTCGTCGCCGAGAGCACAGGCAAGGACGGCACCGGCATCGTGCCCATCGCCGACGAACCGCTCTCCGAGCCCGACGGCTACGGCGACGACCGCTTCTTCATCTACCTGGCGCTCCGCAGCGACAACGACGCCTCCCAGGCCTCCGCCGTCGACAGGCTGGGCGCCGCCGGCCACCCGGTGGCCCGCATCACCGTGGACGACCTTCACGACATCGGCGGCGAGATACTCCACTTCGAGATCGCAGTGGCGATGGCCGGCAGCGTGCTCGGCATCCATCCCTTCAACCAACCCGACGTAGGGCAGGCGAAGGAGCTGGCCCGCCAGGCGATGGAGGGCGAGCTGCAGGCCGCCGACATCCCCGAGACACCGGCGGCCGACACCGCCCGCCTGCTCGCCGAGCTGACGGCGGCGTCGGATCGGCCCGGCGGCTACCTCGCCCTCCAGGCGTTCATCGAGCCCACCCCCGCGGCCACCGATCGGCTGCAGCGCATCCGACACATCCTGGGGTGCCGCCTGAGCATGGCGACGACACTCGGCTTCGGCCCCCGCTTCCTGCACTCCACCGGCCAGCTCCACAAGGGCGGGCCCAACACCGGCCTGTTCCTTCAGATGATCGACGAACCCGGTTTCGACATCGAAGTGCCGGGGACCGGCCACGGCTTCGCCAGCTTCGTCGCCGGCCAGGCCGACGGTGACTTCCAGGCGCTCTCCGACGCCGGGCGCAGGGTGTTCCGGATCAACCTCGGCGGTGACGCGGATGGCGGCCTGGCCGCCATTGAATGGAGCCTCTAGTCCACCCCGTCGGGGGCGTGAACGATCATCAGGTCGCGGGACAGCCGGTGGAGCAGCTGCGCCGGAACGGATCGGGCGCCCCGAGCGGCCCCGGATCCACGGCTGCCCACCACGATCAGATCGTCGTCGGCCTCCTCGGCGATCTCCATCAGCACCGAAGCCGCGTACAGGCCGGCCACCGAGATCACATCGGCCGAGATGCCGACCTCGGCGGCGGCGTCCCTCCCCCGCCCGATGATGTCCTCCGCCTCGGCCGCGGCGGCGGGGTTCCCCGGGTGCACGTGCGCCACCGTCAGAAGGGCGGGGAACACCAGAGCCCAGGTTGCGGCCACGGCCACCGCGTGCATCGAGGCCGGTCCACCGTCGACCCCGACCAGGATGCGGCGATAGGGCCCGGTCTCGGGATGGCCGGCGTCGACCACCAGCAGGTCGGACTGCACGTGTTTGCTCACCTGATCGGTGGTTGAGCCCAGCAACCAGCGAGTGCGCTCAGCGACATCGGCGCTGCCCATGACCAGCAGGTCGTACTCCGCCGACGAGCCGATGAGCTGGTCGGTGGTGAAGCCGGGCTCGGCACGCATCGTGACCTCGATGCCCACCTCATCTGCAGCCTCTTCCAGGAGAGCGGCGGCGCCGGTCCCCACGGCGAGCAGGGTGAGCGAGCCTCCCCGGGCCCGCGCCAGCTCCTCAGCTCGCACCAGAGCGAGCCGGGCCGCATCGGTGCCGTCGAACGCGCACACGATCCTCACAACGACCCCCGGTATAGCGCATCGTGCGCTGTCGTGCCTGGCTACCGTGTTCTCAGGCCAACAAAGGGGGATCTGGTGCTCGAGCACTTCACCTGGTTCAAACAGTCGGCCTACCTGTGGCAAAACGACGGTCTCGCCGTCTACATAGACCCCTGGGGCGTGAGCGGAGAGGTGCCCGCGGACGTGATCTTCATCACCCATGCCCACTACGACCACTACTCCCCCAGCGACATAGCCCTGGTGAAGACGGACGAGACGACGGTCGTGGCCCCACACGACGTGGCCGCCGAGATCTCGGGCAAGGTAATTCCCGTAGCTCCGGGCGACGTGGTCACCGTGAGCGGCATCCGCGCCGAGGCGGTGCCCGCCTACAACAACGTCGAGGCACGGCTCAGCTTCCACCCGCGCCGGAAACGTTGGGTCGGCTACGTGCTCAGCCTGGGCGGGACCGACTACTACCACGCCGGCGACACCGACCACCTGCCCGAACTCGAGGACGTTCACTGCGGCGCCGCCCTGCTCCCCATAGGCGGCACCTACACCATGGACCCCGGCCAGGCCGCCGGCCTCGCCCGCAGCATCGGGCCCCAGGTTGCGGTGCCCATGCACTACGGCTTCGTGGTGGGCAGCTCCTCCGACGCCGCTCTTTTCAAGCAGGCGGCGGCACCGGTGCAGGTGGAGATCCTGAAGCCGGTGAATCCTTTCGTCTACGAGTGAGACCCGGGATCGTCGGCCGGTGTCCGGCGGCCACTCGTGTTGCGGTCCCGGCGCCCGCCGTGGTGTCATAGCGGCTGACTACCTCAGGAGCCGCCCGTGCAGGAAGAGACGCCACAGCCGCCGCCACCCGAAGCCCCCCGAAAGACGTGGCGCAGGCCGCTCATCCTCATCACCGGCGCCATCCTCATCCTCGCCGGAATCACCACTTTGGCGAACCACCTGTTCGAGCAGACCCGGACCTCGACCGAGACCTACTCGGCAGTACTCGACCATCTAGTCGTGGACAACGCCAACGGCGACGTGATCATCGTCTCCACCGACGAGGGGCCGCTGGCCGTCGAGCGCACGGAGCGCTACAGCTTCCGATCGCCGCGGGGCACCGCCGTGGTCGACGGGTCCACGCTCACGCTCGACGAGGGGTGCCCCGGCGTATTCTCGACGCTGTTCGGCCGCTGCCGGGTCGACTTCCGCATCACCACGCCGGCAGGCATCGACGTGTCGGTGGAGCTGAGCAACGGGGAGATCGACGTCGACGGAATCGGCGGAGAGGCGTCGCTGAACGGCAGCAACGGCGACATCACCGGGCGGTCGCTGACGGCCACCGTCCTGCTCGCCGACACATCGAACGGCGACATCGAGCTTTCCTTCGTCGCCGCCCCGGAGCGTGTCGTCGCCGAGACCTCCAACGGCGACATCGAGATCATCGTGCCGAACGGCACCTACAAGATCGAGGCGGATACCTCCAACGGCAGCATCGAATACGGCATCGCCACCGATCCCAACGCCGAGCGCTCCATAGTCGCCAGCACGTCGAACGGGAACATCAACATCCACTCCGCCGACTGAGCGCTTCAGTCGAGAGCGCCGAGCGCCGCCCGCAGGTTGGTGAACGACTCGGCCAGGTCCTCGGGCAGCACCCTGGTGCCGCCGAGCGTGGTCATGAAGCTGGTATCGCCGCTCCACCGGGGCACCAGATGGACGTGGAAATGATCGGGGATACCGGCGCCGGCCACCCGACCCAGGTTGGCGCCGAGGTTGAAGCCGTCCGGGGACATGGCATCCATACAGGCGTCCTTGCCCCGCCCCAGGAGGCGCCACACCTCGACGATCTCGTCGGCGGTCAGGTCACCGGGATCGTCGACGTGGCGGTACTGAGTGACCATCAGGTGGCCGTTGCTGTATGGGAAGCGGTTGAGCACGCTGTAGGCAAATTCGCCCCGCTCCAGGATGAGAGCCTCCTCATCGGCCTCCCCGGGGAGGCGGCAGAACAGGCAGCCCTGCTGATTGCGCTCGTCGGCGGACCTCACGTACTCGCCGCGCCATCCGGCCCACAGGATGTCCACGGAGACGAGCCTAACCACCCGAGACGGTGGACCACGGCCGCTCGTGCGGTCGCGGGATTGCGTAGCATCGTCGCCCATGACACGAGAGCGCTCCTCCGGGATCCTCCTTCATCCCACCTGCCTCCCCGGCCCCTACGGCATCGGCGACATCGGCCCTGCAGCCGAGCGATGGGTCGACTGGGTCGCCGGTGCGGGATGCCGGTACTGGCAGATGCTGCCCCTCGGCCCCATCGGAAGGGCCAACTCGCCCTACGCCGGCCCCTCGGCCTTCGCCGGCAATCCGCTGCTGGTGAGCCCGGAGCGGCTCCTGGAGACCCGGCTTCTCGAGGAGCGGGACCTCGCCGATCTCCCCTCCTTCCCGCTCGACCACGTCGCCTTCGACACCGTCGTCGCCTGGAAGAGCTCCCTGCTGGACCGCGCCTTCGAGAGGTTCCGAACCGCGGCGCCGCCCGGCCTCGCCGACGAGTTCGCCGCCTTCCGGGCCACCAACGCCCGCTGGCTCGACGAGTACACCCTCTTCTCGGCACTGACGGACGCCCACGACGGCCGGCCCTGGTCGCGCTGGCCCGAGCCACTACGGTTCCACCAACCAGAAGCCTTGGCCGAGGCGAAGACCGCCGTGGCCGCCAGAATGGAGCGGCACGCCTTCCAGCAGTTCCTCTTCTTCCGCCAGTGGCTACGCCTCCGCCACTACGCCAATGGCCTGGGCGTGAAGATCATCGGCGACGCCCCCATGTACATCGCCCTCGGCAGTGCAGACGTGTGGGCCCATCCCGAGCTGTTCAAGCTCGATGAGGCACGGCGTCCCATCGTCGTCGCCGGGGTGCCGAAGGACATCTTCTCTGCCACCGGCCAGCTTTGGGGCCATCCCGTGCACAACTGGGAAGCCCACGTCGCCGAAGGGTTCCACTGGTGGATAGAGCGCCTGCGCCTGCTGTTCGAGCTGGTCGACGTGACCCGAATCGACCACTTCCGCGCTTTCGCCGACTACTGGGAGATACCTGCCGGGGCGGCGACGGCCTTGACCGGCCGGTGGGTGCCCGGACCGGGCCGGGTCTTCTTCGATGCGGTGCGCGCCGCTCTCGGGGACGTGCCCATCATTGCCGAGGATCTGGGGGAGCCGCATCCCGTGGTGGCGGAGCTGCTCCGGGAGGTCGGCCTGCCCGGTATGAAGCTTCTACAGGCCGCTTTCAACAACATCCCGCACAACCCCCAGGGTCTCGACACCCACACCGAGAACTGCGTCGCCTACACCGGCACACACGACAACGACACCACCTTGGGCTGGTACCGGTCGCTCACGTGGCGGAAACGGCGTCGTGTGCGCCGCATGCTGGGAACCAGCAGGCGCACGATCGTCCGGGATCTGCTCACGGCAACCTGGCGGTCCCCCGCCTACCTTGCCATCGCTCCCATGCAGGATCTGCTCGGCCTCGGCTCGGAGGCGCGCATGAACCAGCCGGGGACCCTGGAAGGCAACTGGGAGTGGCGAATGAGCGCCGGTGCCGCCGGAGCCGAACTCCAGACGGAGATGGCCGACCTCAATCTGCGGTTTGGGCGTTCCCTATCGACCGTCCTCACGGAAAGATGAGCGGCAGCCCGCTATCCGCCCAGGACACGATGCCTCCGTCGATCTCGTAGACCTCCATGAACCCGAGTTCCTGCATGAGGAGCCGGGCTTCGGCGGATCTATTGCCGGTGCGGCAGTAGATGATGTAGGGGGCCTCCCGATCGAGCTGATCGAGACGGGTCTCGAAGTCGTAGCTGTAGAAATCCATGTTGACGGCCCCCGGAATGTGCGCCTCGTCGAACTCATCTTCCCGGCGCAGGTCCAGGATCACGAGCCCCTCAGGCGCAGACTGGACGATCTCGTAGGCATCGGCCGCCGAGACGGTCTCCATGGTGGCCGTAGCGGAGCCGCCTCCACCCCCACAGCCGGCGGCGAGCACCGCCACGACGGTCAGCAGGACGACGGCAGCGTTTCTGGCTCCATGCATGCTTCGAATCACGGCGCAACTATGCCCCGGCCTTGCTCGTTGCACAAGCCGAGCCCGCCTGCGGACGGGCCGCGCCGACCAGGAGCCGAGACCCGCCGCCACCCGCTCAGGCCGCCCACACCGGCCCGAGCGCCGGCACAGGAGCGGCGCCCAGGCTGCAAGGCCTACGAGCCACAACTCGAAGCCCGGCCTCCCGAGCCGCCCCGCTCTCTGCCGCGCTCTCTACCGCGCTAGCCCCCACCGCCCATCAGATCGGCAAGCTCTTCAGGAGACAAGCACTGGTACATGATGGTCGTCATCATGGTGACGAACTCCTGGTTCTGGGAGATGTCCTGTTCATCGCCGGAGAGTGCCAAGCCCACGATCTGGCCGAGCACGTCGGGAGCGAGGAAAGCATCGACCATACACTCGGAGGCACCCTGACTTATCCCGGTCGCCACCATCTCCTGAACGAGAAGGTTCCGCACCTCGGGCGTGTTCAGGCACGGCGCCATGGCATTGAGCACCGCCTGCAGCTCCGCCGGCGTCAGCGCATCGAACGCGGTGTCGATACTGCCCGTGTTCCCAACGCTTATGCCGAGTTCGTTGAGCCGCTGCATGCCCAGGGCCCCAACCACGGCCGCTCCCATACACGAGCCGAACTCGTCGGCGTCGATGGGAAGCTCGCCGCCCATCTCCGCCGCAGCCGCGGCGCCGATGGCATCGGCCAGGGCCTGTTCGTCGCCGGCCAGCGCACCGCCCCCGTCGGGCGCCGCCGTTGTCGTGGGCTCGAGCCCACCCGTCGTGTCCGATCCGGCGAGCGTCGTCTGCGTTTGACCTGCCGTAGAGCCAGGCGGCACCAAGGACTGGTTGTCGCCGCAGGCGACGGCAACCAACGCCACCACCAGCACCAAGAGAGTCCAACGTTTCATAGTGCGATCACTCCATGTGTAGGTCTGCGAAATGTCCCGCATGAGGGTACACCGGCTCAGCATGCTGCGTTTGCGACGCGCCGCTCCCGGTGCTCATCTCCACAATGCGGGCGGCGAGCCGCCGGCCACGACCGCGGAGCGTACGTCGGCGTCCGGCCGGTGGCTCGGTTCGGCGAGCCGCCTAGGCCCTCCTGCTCCTGGTCTGGGCGATGCCGGCCCGCCGCAAAATCTCGGCGGGCACGCCGGACTGCCGCCATGCCGAGTACGAGATGCCCTTGCGCTCAGCAAACGACTTGGCGTTCTCCACGAACGCGTTCTCGAGGTGCGACATGTCCTCGGCAGCCTCGGCATGGGCGAGTGCCGCCTCGGCGTCGATCCGCTGCTGCCGCAGCTCCAGGGCCTTGAGTAGATCGCTCTCTTCTTCGATCCGAGCCCCCAGGTCGGCAACCCGTTCGCGGAGTCGCTCCGGCGTGACGGGCCGGCCCGGCCGACGGTTCCCGATGGCTTCGAGGTAGCGCTTCACCGCGTGGGACTCACGGCGACCCTTTGCGAGAGCAGCTTTGTGCTTGGCCGACATGGCCATGACATTGCCTCCAGAGGTTGGTCGTTCCACCCCATCCTATAGGGCAGAAGCAGGCTGTGCGAGACGCCGTCTATTGCCGCCGAAAACGCGGGTCTCTCCCGAGGTAAATGTGACGATTCCGATGCGCCCTTTCCGTACTCGGGTCGCTCGATATCTCACGGGCATTCCGGTTGCGCCTGCACCACCGAGGCCTTCCCAGGCCGAGAGGCACATGTCGAATCCCACGCGGCGCCGAGCCGCGCGAACTCACAGACGAAGGACGCATTGCCCGACGCGGCGGGGCCGCCCGGCGCCGCGGCCACTCATCGGCTAAAAAGAGCTGCACACCGCGAGGAGAGACTGGACATGAGCCCGAGCGACGACGCGAACGCCATGGCCCCGCCGGAGCCCAAGCCTGCCTTCGACCGCACCGGGTGGCTGAAGCTCGCAGCCATCCTGGCGGCCATGGTCGTCGCCGTCGTGGGTGCGTTCGCCGTGGGACGTATCACCTCCGCGGACCATGACGCCGCCGTCGTCGAAACGACCTCGACAACCACCCCACCCGCCCCAAGCAGCACCACATCGAGCACGACGGCCGCAACTACCACGACCGTCGTACCCTTGGCCACGGAGTATTACGAGCGCATCGCCGAGGTTGCCGCAAAGGCCGGGCCCTCGGTGGTTCATTTGGAGACTCGGTATGCGCTGGGATCGGGAGTCATCTTCGACGACGAGGGCCACATTCTCACCGCGGCTCACGTCCTCGAGGACGTCATCGACGTCACGGTCCGCCTGCACGACGGCCGAACGCTGGAGGGCGAAGTGATCGGCCTCGACGAGGACACCGACATCGCAGTCATCTTGGTGGAACCGCCGGCGGACCTGCCCGTCGCCGATCTCGCCCTGGGAGCCGAGCTACAGGTGGGCCAGCTCGCGGTGGCGCTGGGCAGCCCGTTCGGCCTCGAGCAGACGGTCACCGCCGGCATCGTCAGCGCCGTCGACCGGGTCGTGGAGGGCGTGCTGATGGTGCAGACGGACGCCGCCATCAATCCGGGCAACTCGGGGGGCCCACTGGTCGACGCGGAAGGGCGCGTCATCGGCATAAACGACCAGATGTTCTCGCGCTCGGGCATCTATGAGGGCGTTGGTTTTGCCATCAACATCGATCTGGCCGTCAAGGTGGCCGAGCAGCTCATCGCCGGCGAGGAG
>CAZWKX010000046.1:0-13289 GCA_964633975.1 uncultured Acidimicrobiia bacterium | reverse complement strand
CATCGGGACGGTGAAGGCGGTCGACGACATCAGCTTCGACTTGCACAAGGGCGAGACCTTGGGGCTGGTCGGCGAGTCGGGTTGCGGAAAGACGACGACGGCTCGCACGATCCTGCGCCTCGACGAGCCCACCAGCGGCTACGCCTGGTACAAGGGCGACGACATCTTCACCATGGACCGCGAGGAGAGGAAGGCGATGCGTCGGGAGATCCAGGTGGTCTTCCAGGACCCCTATGCGTCGCTGAATCCCAGGATGACCGTCGGCGACATCATCACCGAAGCGTGGCGCATCCACAAGGGAGTGCTGGATCGGGACAAGCAGCGCGCCCGCGTGCACGAGCTGCTGGAGCTGGTGGGGCTCAACCCGGACCACATCAACCGCTATCCGCACCAGTTCTCCGGCGGACAGCGGCAGCGCATCGGGGTGGCGCGCGCCCTTGCCTTGAACCCGAGCATCATCATCGCCGACGAGCCGGTCTCGGCGCTGGACGTCTCGGTGCAGGCTCAGGTGGTGAACCTGCTTGAGGACATCCAAGACGAGCTCGGAGTCGCCTATCTCTTCATCGCCCATGACCTGTCGGTGGTGCGGCACATCTGCGATCGCATCGCCGTCATGTACCTGGGCAAGATCGTCGAGCTCGGCAACGAGTACGACGTCTACGAGAACACCTCACACCCGTACAGCGAGGCGCTGCTGTCGGCGGTGCCGATCCCGGATCCAGCGAAGCGGGACCCGGAGCGCAGGATCCTCCTGGAGGGCGATGTGCCCAGCCCCGCCGACCCGCCTTCGGGTTGCCGGTTCCGCACCCGGTGCTGGAAGGCGCAGGACGTGTGCGCCGACAAGGTGCCGGAGCTGATCGATCGTGGAACGGGGCACCCGGTGGCCTGCTACTTCCCGCAGATCGAGTTCACTCCGGATGCGACGAAGGGGCAGAAGCCGTCCTGAGCCGGCGCTACACGCCGGGGCCCGGCTGCACGAACCCGGTCTCGTAGGCGGCGATGACGGCCTGGGTGCGGTCGCGTACACCCAGCTTCATCAGGACTGCCTTCACGTGGCTCTTCACCGTCTCGTGGCCCACGTACAGCTCCTCGGCGATCTCCCGATTCGAATGGCCCCGCGCCATCAGCCGCAGCACCTCCTTCTCGCGGTCGGTGAGGTCGCCGATGCGGGACTGCTGCTCGGCGGAATCGACCTTGGAGACGAAATGCTCGATGAGCCTTCTGGTGATGGCGGGAAACACGAGTGACTCGCCGGTGGCCACCATACGAACGGCATCGATGAGCTCGGTTGGCGGTACTCGCTTGAGCAGGAAGCCGCTGGCACCGGAGCGCAGCGCTTCGTAGACGTACTCGTCGAGCTCGAACGTGGTGAGCACCAAGACTCGGGGGGCGTCGTCGTCGCCACAGGCGATCTGGCGGGTTGCGGCCAGACCGTCGAGGTTGGGCATGCGAATGTCCATGATGACGAGGTCGGGGCTCAGCTCGGCCGCCTTCTCGATGGCCTCTTGACCGTCTTCGGCCTCACCCACGACGTTCAGGTCCTTCTCACTATCGAGCACGGCGCGTAGGCCGACCCGCACCAGCGGATCGTCGTCGGCGATGAGGATCTTGATCTGTCGCTTCATGCTCCGTCCACAGGCAGCCTTGCCCAGACCCGGAACCCGCCTTCAGGACGAGGTCCGGCCTGCACGCTACCTCCGAGCATGGCGACGCGCTCGCGGATACCGGCGAGCCCGCGTCCCCCTGCACTCTCGGACCCGAGCCTGCGGGTCTGCGGCGTGGCGGCGGCGTCGTTGACCACCTCCAGCTCGAGGGAGTCGCCGCGGCAGTACAAGGAGACTCGGGTGGGCACGGGGCCGGCGTGTTTGACCACGTTGGTGAGGGCTTCCTGAACGATCCTGTAGGCGGAGCGCCCTACCTCGCTGGACACGTCGCGCACCGGGCCGTCGATGGTGAGTCGGATGTCTATGCCGGCGCGCGCGGTGTCGTCGACTAGGGCCTGGATGCGGTCGATGCCGGCTTGGGGCGCTCGGGCCGCCGCCGAGCCCTCCTCACGCAGAATGCCGAGGATGCGGTCCAGCTCGGTGAGGGCGCGCCGGCCGCTGGTCTCGATGTGCTCGAGCGCCTCCTTACCGAACTCCGGGTCGGTGTCGTAGACGTGGCGGCCCGCCCCCGCCTGCACCACGATCATGGTGAGGGTGTGGCCCACCGAGTCGTGCAGCTCGTGGGCCAGCCGGGTCCGTTCTTCGAGCACACTGGTGCGGCGGCGCAGCGCCGCGGTCTGCTGAGCGGCGGTGGGGCTGAGCAGTGATCGGGCGAGCTGACCCTGCAGGACTCCGATGCCGTTGACGAAGTGGGCGAAGAGCGGGGTGAGGAGTATGCCAACGACGGGCAGGAGCCAGAACCCGGCCAGTCGCGAGCTCGACGGCTCAATCTCGGCGCCGGCAACGATGGCGAGAGGGAAAGCGATGGTGGCGAGAACCCAAGCGATGCTCAGCACCACGACCACAAAACCGAGGATGCCGAGGGGAAAGCGGAGCATTAGCCAGGTGAACGACCGCCATGTGGAGACGTCGGTCATGATCGCCTTTGCCTTGTGCATGACTCCGGTGACGCCGACGGTGGGGTCGGGGGGCCGGGGAATGGCGACGCCGAGCATGGCCGAGGTGAAGTGGCGATCGAAGTCGGCCATGGCCCGCCAGGCCAGCACGCTGAGGGCGAGGAGCGGAACGCCGACCCACACGATGATGAGCGAGACGGATACCGAGGTTGCGGTAACGAGGAAGACGAAGGAAAAGATGCCGAGCGGGAAGCCGATGAGCAGATAGAGCATGCGCCGATAGGTCACCGGGCTGGCCAGGGCGGAGAAGTAGCCCATCAGCGGGGCCCTTTGCTGAGGGTCGGAGTGGGGGAGTGCTCTGCCAGCCTCACGGGCAGCACGATACGCGGTGTGGAATCGGGGCCCAGGGTTCTTCCGGCTGCCGTTTGCAGGCTGCTGGCCCGTTGCATGGGGACAGAGGGTCTGGCCATGGCATCACTGTGTCACCGAGAGCGCCTGCTGTCGTCACGCCGGGGGGTGAAAACGGCCTCCCTCTGCGGGGTGATTGCGTCGGCCGGGCCGGCGCTGGGGGAGTGGTGGGGCGGCGGAAAGGGGATGGTGGCTCGAGAGGGGCCGGGGGTATACTCCCGGGGCCCACGTCGGAGTGGCGGAATTGGTAGACGCGCTAGGTTGAGGGCCTAGTGCCCTATTAATGGGCGTGGGGGTTCGAGTCCCCCCTCCGACACGAGCGTTTTGGGGTGTCTGTTCAGGGTGGGAGTGTCTGTTGGGTTCCTAGTCGGTGGTGGGCGTTTGTTTATGGTGGTTGGGGTTGGGGGGTTGAGCGCCGCTGGTGTTTGACGGTTTTTTGGTCTGTGGCGGTTTTGTGGGTGTGGCATTGGTGGCAGAGGGGGTTGATGTTGCCGAGTGAGGTGGGCCCGCCGGTGGCGTGGGGTTGCTGGTGGTCGAGTTCTATCCGGTAGTGGTTGCCGCATTGGACACAGACCGGGCCGTTGAATTCTGGGGGTTCGCCGAGTTGTAGGGCGATGCGCACGGGGGTGGGGATGTTGCGGGTCCAGCGTTTCAGATGACGCAGATCTGTACCGTCGTAGAAGACTCCGGTCAAGAAGGCGTCTTGGGCGATCTTCTTGGCGGTCTGGGGTGGGATGGGTCCGATGCCGGGGATGTGGCATCGCTCGCCAGCCTTGGTGTCTTGCCAGCCTCTCTGGGTGACGTCATGGGAGACGAGCACCACCAGCTCAGTATGCCGGTCTGAGCGGGCCCGCTTGCCCGGCCCGGTTGGTGCGCCGGTGATGATGAGGGGGAGGGCGTCGGCGAGGTGACGCTGGAAAGGCTCCTGCCCACCGTTATGTGAGGCTTTGCGGGCGAGTCTTCTGGCGGTGGCCTCGAGTCGGTTGACGATGGGGGTGCCGATGTGGGGTTCCAGGTCGGCTTCGATGTGGATCATGCCCAGATCAGTGACCCGGTGGCACAGTTGGCGGGCCTGATGCTGCCGCACGGCCAGGTCGGCTCCGGCTTGGGTGTCCAAGCGGATACTGCGAGCCCGCTGCTTCAAAACACCATACGATTCGTTGCGGGCCAGGTTCAACAGGTCATCCACACAACCCGGGGCCACCGTGCTGGTGCGGGCGATCTCATCCGCCTGATCCAAAGAGATCTCAGCCTTTCGTGCCGCTTGAGCCAGCCGCGGCTCGGCGGCAACACGCCGGCCGGTCTCGATCACCCGACGGGCCTGCCCCACGGTGGTCCCGGCGGCACGGGCCAGGCTGGTTGCATCACCAACCCGGGCCGCCAGTGTCGCCTTGCCAAAGGCGGCCAGCTTCTCCACCCGCACATAACACGCCAGCAGCGCTTCGGCGTCTGCCCGGGAGCGCACCCCCGACAGCAGGCCAGAATTGGCCTTTTCCAGCAGCCCGATCGCTTCGTCGAGTAACTCCCGCTCCATACCCCCATCATCCCAACCACCTACGACACAAAACCAAGCCCGTAGATGGCGCAAACAGGCACACGTCTAGTGTCCTGGCCACCCAGACCAACAGGGGAATACCCGTGAGATCCGCCGTGCTCAGCCTGCTCGTGATCGCCACCCTCTCCGTCGCCTGCGGAGGATCGCCCCAAGCAGCACCACAGACCTCAACCACGGCTTCCTCCACAACGCCGACCTCGCTTCTCACCGCCACGACGTCCACGTCGACCACCACAACCCCGGCGACCACCACCACCACGATTGAGCTGGGCTCCGCCCTGGACTTCGTTGCAGGAGGAGACCGGCCGGTCACGGTCCACGTGCCGCCGGGCTACGACCCCGAGGTAGCCGCGCCGCTCCTGGTCATGCTCCACGGATACATGTGGTCCGGGGCCGATGCGGAGGCATATCTGAGTCTCGGGTCCGCGGCCATGGCCCATTTGATCATCTACGCCTATCCCGATGGAACGTTGGATCGAGGAGGCCAGCCTTTCTGGAACGCCACCGACGCCTGCTGCAACTACGAAGGATCGCCGGTAGACGACTCCGCCTACCTGGCCGGTCTGGTCGATGAGATCGGGGAGGTGGTGAACGTCGACCCCAACCGCGTCTTCTTCGTCGGCCATTCCAACGGCGGGTTCATGGCCTATCGCATGGCCTGTGATCACGCCGATCTGGTGGCCGGGATCGTGAGCCTGGCCGGCTCCACTTATGCCGATCCCAGCGACTGCCGGCCCACCGAACCGGTTGCGGTGCTCCAGATACACGGCACCGCCGACACCGTGATTCTCTGCACGGGCGGCTCGGCCGGGATGGAGCGATACCCGGGAGCGCAGGAGACGGTCACCATGTGGGCCGAGTACGACGGCTGCGACGGTTCCAGTGAGCAGCTGCTGCCCAACATCGACATCGACCGGAACAGCAACGGCGCCACCGGGCCCGAAGAGTCGACCGTCGAGGTGTACTCGTCGGGCTGCGCCCCCGGGGGACACGTCGAACTCTGGACCATGCACGGCGCCGGGCACGTGCCCGATCTGAGCGGCACGTTTGCCGAGAGCGTGATCAGCTTTCTGCTCGACCACGCGAAGCCCTAGGTGGCGGAGCGCCCGGGGCATGGTCGGCGTCGAGCACACAATAGAGAGACACCGCGAGTAGCGTTTCGTCAGGTTTGCAGAGGAGGTCGAAGTGCGGATGGCGGCACGGCTCGGCTGTGTGATCCTGCTGCTCGTAGCCGCTTGCGGGGACGGCGGGGCAGGCACGACATCAACAACCGTCGAAACGACGGCGACCACAGCAGTCACTACGACGAGTGTGCCGGTGCCGCCGCTGGATGTGGCAGCCTTGGCCGAGCGGATCGGCGCGGAGTGGCCGGCCTCTGAGGGGCAGGAAGGTGGCTACGCGACTTGGGAGTGCCAGGTCATCACCGCGGGCGGACTGACGGCCGGTTCGGTGGCCAAATGCAATCCGGTGCTGACCGAGGAGGACATCCAGTTCCCGGTGGTGACCGTTCTGGTCCTCAATGATGGTGGCACCTTCGCCGTGGCCGAGGCCGGGGTCTACCGGCCCACGCTGGATCCCGGGTACATGCGTATGGACGTTGGCCCGGGGAAGAGCTGCGCCGACCTCGTGGGCGATGGATCGGGCCTGATCCAATACGACGATGCGCAACTCGAGTACTTCGGTGTGGTGCTCTACTGGTTCATGCAAGGCCGACCCGGTGACTTGGACCCCGCAGGGAGCGGCAGACCGTGCGAATGCTCCGTGCTGCCTGGTGTCGTCGACGACGTGTGGTCCGGAGGCTGGTTCGGAAACACGTCCGCTTGAGACTCCGACCACGGCGCGCCGCCGGATCGGCGATGGCCTTCGCGCCAGACCCCCGCCCACCGCAGCTCTCGTGGGACGCTGTGGCTCCCCGGGCTACTTCTTCCTCAGAAGATCAGGTGGAATCACGCCGGCCATGTCGTAGGCGTAGTAGCAGTTGGTGATCTGGGCGTCGGTAAGCCGCTCGGGAGGGAAGGCCGAGGTGCCCTCGGTCAACAGCAGCTCGACGGGTTCGCTCTGCGTCTTGGGCACCTGGGTGAGATCGAGGGAGGAATCATCGCTGAACCCGAGCTTGAGGCGGCCGAACTCCCCGAGTTTCGGCTTCTTCGCGTCCACCTGGACGAGATCGCTGAGATCATGACTCGTCTGCGTCTTCTTGTTGGATACGAAGGCCACCTCGGTGACGATCACCTGGTCTGCGGTGAAGTGGACCGCATGTGTCCACATGGCAGACCCCGCGGTGAGGAATGCGGGCTTCTTTCCGGTCAAACCGTAGAGAGGGCGCTCGCTCTCCGGAAGGCCGTCCACGTAACCGAGGAACGTCTCCATGTCCTCGGGCTTCAGAGATTTCCACACGAACTTGGGCATCTGCTCCCTCCGCTCTGCTGTAGACAGTGTTCCCTGGTTTCAGGATGAATGCACAGGGGCGAATGGCACGCGAAAGGACCAATCCTCAGGCAGCACGATGAGGTAGGCGTCCACCTCGCCGGTGCCGGTGCGTCCCATGTTGCTGGCGAAGAGGATCCGGGTCATTTCGGGGTTGGTGGAGGCGTGCGGCTCGGCCCAGTAGTCCAGCTCCTCATCATCATCGACTGCGGAGTGGGTGTGGGCCAGGCGGACCACTCTCCCGCGTTGTCTCAGTTCCACGAGCAGCACCTGGTCGTCGATCCAGGTGTGGCTGGCGGTGTCGTTGTCGTGGGTGGATACCACCGCCCAGCCGGGCCGCTGGTAGCCGAGGCCTGAAAAGTGCAGCCCGATGGCCGTGTGGCTGAAATCGATGTCGAAGAGTGGGGTGATGTCGCCGGTGGCCAGATCGAGCATCGCCACCTCGTCTGTGTCGATGTCCTGATAGACGATCACCTCGTCGCCATCGGCGTCGAGGGCGGTGTCGTAGTGGCCTACGACGCGCAGCAGGCCTCGGCCCTCCCGGAGACTGCGGTCGTACACCATGAGGCCGCATGGGTGGGCGCCGGTGCCCATGGCGCCCGACTCGCAGGAGCGGTCGAACGATGCGAGCAGGTATGTGCCCAGAGGGCTCATGGCGACGTGATCGACGTCGTCTTCGGCGCCCGGGATCCCGCGCAAGTCGAGGACCTCGACGCTGTCCTCGATGCGGTCGTAGACCAGGAAGGCGGTGGGCAGCCACTCGTCGTTCTCGGCCATGAACGCCCAGTAGCGGCGGTCGATGGAAGGACTGCCTTCCCAAGCGGTCCAGACTGCCACCGGATCGTACCCATCGAGATCATCGGCGAAGTCGCGGATCGTCTCGGTCGCCCCACTCGAGACACGGTACGACCGCAGGGCCGTGCCTTCGGTGAAGTAGATGAGCTCGGGGTCCTCGGCGTCCCAGCGCGGCTCGGCGCCGAGGACCAGCTCGGCGATGGGCTCCAGGGTGACGGCGTCGTACAGGTAGCGGGTGCCTTCGGTCCCCTGTAGCAGCAGGAAGCTGCCGTCGGCGTTGAATGCCTGCACGCGGGCGTATTCGTGGCGCAGGCCCGTGGAGGCGTCACCGGGGGAGAGGTCGTGGTTCCTGTCGGTGACACGTATGAGGCAGGTACCGAACGTCGGCTCCCGGAACCAGATGCGGGGCTCAGGCTCCAGGATCTGGGGCGGCTGCAGCACCTCACGGCCGGCGAAGAGGGTGAGGTCACCGGCGGGGCAGCCGGGGATCACTGGGCAGGTTGTGGACGAAACGCCACCGGCGGGCGGCAAGGTAGTCGTCGTGATGGTGGAGACTTCGCCGGTGGGGGGCGCCATCGATTGCGCCGTGGAGTCGGAGCCGCTCTGCGTAGTGCACGCCGTCACTCCCAAGAGTGCCCACATGATCAAGCCGGCGGCCGACCGGGGCCTGGGCGAGCGATGGACCTTCGTCACGGCGCCGATGCTATTGCTGCTCCCACCCCATCCGAAGTGGACCGACCCGGGCGGCTTGGGCAGCGTGGAGCCCGAGTTGAGGATGGCCCATTGCCGTCGCCCGCCTTTCCCTTTCTATTCCAGGCGCAGCGCGGGGGGACCGGTAGTCTGCGCCGCGAAACAGTTGTGGAGAGCACGCGGTGAGGAACAGGCCGGGGATTGCCGTCTTGGCGATGGTTCTGCTGGTGCTGCCGACCGCATGCGCCGGCCGGACGGTGGCGGAAACCACCGTGACATCGCTCCCTGCGATCACAAGCTCGACGGCGCCCACGACCAGCAGCAGTACCACGACATCGTCGTCGACGACAACGACGGTGGCAGCCACCACTACCACCACCGTGACGACGACGACCGTGGCGGAGCCCGAGCCGATCAGCGCCGACAACCCACTCAGGATCTGGGTCATCGGAGACTCGCTGACCGGTCCGATCAGCAGAGGCATCAGCGCCGAGGGAGCGGACACGGGCCTCGTGGTGACCTTCATGGACACCGAGAACGGCTCTGGGCTCATCAACCCGGCCAGGCTCAACTGGCCCGTCTTCGTCGTCGAGCGGCTGCCGGAAGTGGACCCCGACGCAGTCGTCGTCGTGCTCGGAGCCAACGAGTGGCAGCGGCTCTACACCTCAGAGGGTGTCATGGAGCCCGGGTCCCCGGAGTGGGCGGCCCGCTATTCCTATCTCGTGGGCCAGTTTATGGAACTGCTGATCCACGGGCACACGCGGGTCTACTGGGTGTCGGTCCCGATCATGGAGGACGAGAGGCGCTCCCGGCTAGCGCGCAACATCAACGAGCTGCTCGAGGCCGAGGCCTCGCTTCACCCGGCCGTCACCTTCGTGGACATCTACGACCTGCTGACGGACGAGAACGACGAATACGCCGCGGAGCTGCCGAGCTACTCCGGGGACAGCATGGTGCGGGTGCGCCTGGAAGACGGCATCCATCTGACCGATGCAGGCGGGCGCCGAATTGCGGAGGTCGTGTTCCCCTTGATCGCGGCCGACTGGGGCCTCTAGGGACCTCGAGCCGTCGAGCGACACCGGTCCGTCTACCATCACCGGCCGGGCGCAAGCCTGCGCCGAGCGCCTGCGGAGACATGTATGCATGAGTTCGCCCTCGCAGATGCCGTCGCCAGGACGGCGCTTCAAGCGGCACGTGAAGCCGGCATCGAGGTCGTCGAGCGAGTAACGGTGAGAGTGGGTGAGCTGCAGCGGATCCGTAAGGATCTGTTCGAATTCTCCTTGACCGAAGTGATACCGACGGTGGCCCCGGAACTGGCCGGCGTCGACTTCGAAGTGGAGGAGGAACCGGCTCTGTTCCGCTGCAGGGTGTGCGAGCTGGAATTCGGCCTGCCGGATCTCGCAGACGCAGGTGGCGAGGATGCCGCCGAGGCCATCCACTTCGTTCCGGAGCTGTCCCACGCCTTCGTGCGTTGTCCCGACTGCGGCAGTCCCGACTTCGAGATAGCGGCCGGGCGCGGGGTCACTCTGGAGAGCATCGAGGGGCGCGGTGGCCCCGCGGAAGCCTCGGGCTGATGGATCCGCGGCCGGCCAGCATCGAAGACCGCCTGCGCGGCGTGTCGCGCCTCATCGGGGTGGCCGGGAGCAAAGGCGGGGTCGGCAAGAGCGTCGTGGCCGCGAACCTGGCGCTGGCCCTGGCCCGTAGCGGCCGCTCCGTCGGTCTTTTCGACCTCGACTTCACCTCTCCCACTGATCACATGATTCTTGGGGGCGGAGAGGGCTTGCCCACGGAGACGTTCGGCGTAGATCCCTACGTCGTCGCCGGCGTGCACATGATGTCGGCGGCGTTCTTCATCGGCGACGCCGCAACGCCGCTACGTGGGGAAGATGTCACCAACGCCTTGCTGGAGCTGTTGGCGATCACCCGATGGGGCGACTTGGACGTCCTCGTTCTCGATCTGCCGCCCGGGCTGGGGGACGCCACGCTGGATGTGATTCGCCTCTTGCCCAGGGTCGAGTTCCTGCTGGTCGGCACCGCATCGGCGCTGGCCATCGGGAGTGTGCGGCGGGCCCTCGCCCTGCTCACCGAGCTGTCGGTCGCCGTCCTCGGCGTCGTCGAGAACATGAGGCGGGAGGGCGATGCCGCGGTCCAGGCTCTTGCCGCAGAATACGGTGTGCCTCTGCTTGGAGCCGTTCCCTTCGACCCGGACCTAGAGGCCGCGTTCGGCGATGAGCAGCGTCTGACGGCGACGCGGGTATTCGCTGCGGTGACCGGCATGCTGGGGAGCATCGTTCCCGGGGGCAAAGAGGCCTAGACGGGCGGGGGATCTAGGAGCCGACGGCTCCCACAGAGCGCCGCTGGCGGGCCATCTCGGCCTTCTCGAAGTCGATGGCGACGCTCGAGAGCAGCAAGAGTCCGATTATGGCGGCGCAGCACAGCAGCGTGGCCAGGGCGATCCAAAGCCCCCTGGGTATGGGATCTGTGAGGGCCGAGCCCACGAGGGCTACGCCCGATATCAGACCCATGGTTCCGAAGACGGCGAAGGCCGCCTCGCGGGCCCACTGGCGGCGGCCCAGGAGCCCGGCGATGACGATCAGCACAACGAGCGTGATGGCCCCCATAAAGCCCGAGAGGATGGCCATGATGTTGCGGAACTCCTCGGGGCTGAAGAAGAAGCCGAGGGTCGTCATCTCGCGCAGCGTCTCGCGTGACACGGCCGAGGGGTCGATGGCGGAGCGGATCGTCAAGCAGAGCATCACGGCATAGGGGATCGTGATACCCGCGGCGATGCCGATGGCGAGCCAGGTGCAGACGGAACGCCGGTGGTCGGCCATGGCGGAGAAGCATACCGGCAGCCCCATTGTTCGGCCGGGCCGTCGGCGGTCCGGTCTCCTCTCTACGAGCGCGGGCCTCCGGCATGGTGGCGTCCGCTCCCTTCACGGGCGTGAACACCTGGGCCGGCTCGGGAGGATCGACGGCGCCGACCGCGGTGTTCTCGAAGGTCATGAACGGGAACAGGTCGGCGGCGAACACACGGCGGGCGATTTGCGTCTTCTCGATGCCGCCGAGAGCCGCCGGTGGGGTGGGGCGGTCTCGCCGGCCGAGGCTTCGCCTAGTCCTGTCGGCTGACCAGCCACATGGCCAGGAGGTTCATCAACAGACCGAACCCCACGACGATGAAGATCTCCTCCCAGAGCGTCATCTGATGTCCACCAATGCTGATGCCAAGCCCGTAATCACCAAGGTTGTTGAGCACGTTCTGGCTAAGGCCCTGGGCTTCGAGCACCAGCCGGCGCAGGGGATCGACGGCGTAGGAGATCGGGTTCACCTTCACGACGACGTTCATCCATGCCGGCAGGCCCTGGAGGGGGAAAAAAATGCCGGAGAGGAACATGAGGGGGAAGGTGACGAACTGGTTGATCAGCTGGAACGACTCGGTGCTGCCCATACGAGCCGCCATCGCCACGCCCATTGCAGCCAGGGCGAAGGCGGCCAGGAACATGAGCGGCCACATCTTCAGCACGAGCAGGGGAGTGAGCTTGACGCCCACGAGCGGGGCGAAGACGAAGACCAGGGTGCCCTGGACCGTGGCCACGGTGGCTCCGCCCAGGGTCTTGCCGAAGGCAATGGCCGAGCGGCTCACCGGAGCGACGAGAACCTCTTTGAGCAGGCCGAACTCGCGGTCGTACACAAGCGAGATGCCGTTGAAGATGGCGGCGAAGAAGACGTTCATGGCGATGATGCCGGGGAAGATGAATTGCTGGAAGTCGATTTCGGCAGCGCCACCGGCCAGGGACCCCATGGCTCCGCTGAGCCCGCTGCCGAACACGAAGAGGAAGATGAGAGGAAAGCCGAGGGAACCGAAGATGCGGGCCTTGTTGCGCCACCAGCGCAGGATCTCGCGTTTCCAGATGATCCGGACGGCCGACAGGGTGGCCGTGACCGGGGGAGTGGCCGTGGTGGTCAATGCCTCCGTCCCATGGTCATATGTCTGCGCATCCGATTGCGAGCGATGTCCTGGTCATCGAGTTCGGACTCGCGAATGGTGCGCCCCGTCATGCGGAGGAAGACGTCGTCGAGGGTGGGGCGCCGCAACGCGATGCCTTCGATGTCGCCGTCGAAGTCCCGGGCCAGGCGGGGGATGAAGCGGGCGCCGTCTTCGATTTCCACCAACACGGTGTCTCCGTGCAGTCTGCTTTCGATGCCGGCACGTTCGAGATGTCTGACGAGGTCTGCAGGAGATGGGGTTTGCACGGTGACTACGTCTCCGCCCACCTCACGTTTCAGTCCTTCAGGCGTGTCCAAAGCCACGAGTTTGCCCCTGTCGATGATGCCGATTCGGTCGCAGAACTCCGCCTCGTCCATGTAATGGGTGGTCATGAAGATGGTGACGCCGGTCTCGGAGCGGAGACGGCCGATGTGATCCCAGATACTGCGACGGGTCTGCGGATCGAGGCCCAGCGTGGGCTCGTCCAGGAACAGCACCCGCGGGGTGTGGAGCAGACCGCGGGCAATCTCGAGGCGGCGTTTCATGCCGCCGGAGAAGCGCTCGACTAGCTCCTTGCCGCGCTCCTCGAGGTCGACGAGGCGAAGCGCTTCGGCTATCCGGCCCTTGCGTTCGGAGGCGGGGACGTTGAAGAGCACGGCGTGGAATTCGAGGTTCTCGGCGGCGGTGAGCCGGTCGTCGAGGCTCGGCTCCTGAAAGACGATCCCGATGGCGTTGCGCACCGCGGCGCTGTCGCTGCGGATGTCGTAGCCGGCGACGCGGGCGCTGCCATCCGTGGGCTTGAGCAACGTTGTGAGCATGGAGATCGTGGTCGTCTTGCCAGCGCCATTGGGCCCAAGGAATCCGAA
>CAZWKX010000045.1:0-13311 GCA_964633975.1 uncultured Acidimicrobiia bacterium | reverse complement strand
GGTTCAAATCCCTCCCTCTCCGCGATTGAGGCCCCGCCCCCGGCGGGGCCTCAACGTCCTCGGAGTCCGAGACCCCGGCATCGGTCACTCACGCCGACCCGTCTCCTCCGCTTCCATCTCCACCAGCGGAATCGACCCGTCGGAACGATGAATATCGCCGTGGCGACCGACCAGCTCGCTCCACTCCGGCCGCCGCCGCGGGTCCGACACGTCGAACGCCACGAGATGGCGGCTCACCGGCCCACCCTCCACATCGAACGACCGGGCCTTCCTGATCGTCTCCATGGCGCTCACATCCATTCGATTGTGCTGCCGCAGGTGCTCCTCCCACGAGACCAGGCTGAAGGCCTCGGTCATCCGATTGGGCCTGTCAACATTCCGATACAGACGCCACCGGTACGCACCCGTGCGCAGCCGCACCAGCCGGAGCTCGGCGAGAACCTCCATGAACTCGCCGAGCCGCTCCTCGTCGATCACGAAGGTGTTCATGACCAGTACCGGCCCGCCGAGCACCTCTTCCTCATCGCCGTGCGGCGCGAACTCCCAGCCGTCCGCAGCCTCCGGCACCGTCACCTCGTCGATCCCGATGATGGGGAGCCGCAACGCGCTCAATCCCACGGCGGCGGCACCCGCCGAAAGACCCACCACCGCCCAGGGCACTCCGATCCTGTCGGCCACTGCGCCGGCCAGCAGCGACCCCAACGGCAGCACACCCGAAAAGGCGAGCATGTAAAGGCTCATGGCCCGGCCCCGCACCCACGAGTGCGAAAGGTTCTGGATGGTGGCGTTCAGAGTGGTCAGGCCCCACACCCAGCACACGCCGGCGCCCCCCATGAGCACCGCGCCCAGCCAAGGCTCCCGGCTCAAGCCCACTCCAACGCCCATAACGCCGTACAAGGCCATAGCCAAAGGCACCGTCTGGCGGCCCATCTCCCCACCGAAGCGGCTCCTGGTCATTGCACCAACCAGGGCACCGACCCCCATCGAACCCAGCAGCACGCCGTACATCACGGCCCCACCGCTGAGCGCCTCGTAGGTCAAGTTCGGCAGCAGCGTCTGCAAGGCCGCCGAGGTGAGAGCAAACGCGGCGGCGAGAGCCAGCAGCCATCGCAGCACCGGCGTGAAGCGGGCATAGCGGATACCCAGGGCCATTGCACCCACCAGCGGCGAATGCTCCTGCGGAGCCCAGTCGCGGGCCCGGAAGCTTGCGATCACCGCGACCACCGCCAGATACGTGACGGCGTTGATGGCAAAAGCCGCTCCGACACCCAGGGTCACCACAATCACCCCTGCCAGGGCGGGACCTACCGCCCGCGCCGCGTTGAACCCCGCCGAATTGAGCGCCACCGCACTGGCCACCAGCTGCCGCGGAACCAGGTCCGGCACCACCGCCTGCCACACCGGAGCGTTCAAGGCAACGCCCACCCCGAGCAGCAGCCCCAGCGTCAGCAGGAGCGCCGGAGTGGCCGCGTCGACCATGACCACCGCGGCCATCACCGCCACCACGCCGCCCATGCCCAGCTGCGAAACCAGCAGCACATTCCGCCGGTTGGCCAGGTCGGCCAAAGCCCCGGCAGGCAATGCCAAGAACAGCAGGGGCAAGGTTGTGGACGCGGCCATCGCCGACACCCACACCGGCGAGTGGGTCAACTCCAGCATGAACCATGCCGCCGCCACCGACTGAAAGAAGCCGCCCACATTGCTGACCACCGAGGCGATCCAGAGCCAACGGAAACGGCGATGATGAAGGGGTTCGGCGAACGAGGTCTGCACCTCCCGGAGCGTAGTGCCGCCTCCGCTCTGTCCCGTCTCCGAAATCCCGCGCAGAATCCGGACATATGGGAGTGTGGAGAGCACCATGACCCTCTACCGCCTCGAGACGGCGGCGGCCTCACCCGAGGACCGGTTCCGCGCCGTCTTCTCCCGTCACTACGAAGCGGTGTACCGCTACGCGGCACGCCGACTGGGACGGGACGACGCCGCAGACGCCGCCTCCGAGGCTTTCACCGTCGCCTGGCGCAAGGTGCAGCGAATCCCGGACGAGCCCGGGACGCTCCCGTGGCTTTACGCGGTGACGCGCAACGTCGTCTCCAACATGGAACGCGCCAGACGGCGGCGCCAACGCCTGGCGGCCAGAGCATCCACGGCCGGCGACCCGCCAACCATGACCGCCGATACCGGCGTCATTGCCGCCCTCGCCGACCTTCGAGCCGAGGACCGTGAGATCCTCCGGCTCGCCGCCTGGGAAGGCCTGCGCCCGGCAGAGATTGGAGAGGTCATCGGCTGCTCCCCGAACGCGGCGGCCATCCGGCTGTACCGAGCCCGCCGCCGCCTGGAAGAAGCAATGAACGAGACGGGAGGCACGCCATGAGCCGCGACCCGTTCGAGATCCTCGAGGAGCAGAACCCCATGCCCGACGACCGGACGGTCTACACCCCCATGGACACCGCAGAGAAGATCATGGGGAGACCCCACCGCCGCCCCTGGCCCGGATGGGCCCTGGCCGGCGCCGTTGCCGCCGCGGTCCTGATCGCAGGAGGAGCCTGGCTCTGGTGGCTCGGCGGGGACGGCGGCATCGAGGTCGCCGGCAGCTCGACGGTGCCCATAGCCCCCGAATCGACTACAACAAGTGAATCTGGGGTTGTCACAACGGCCACAACCGCCCCCGCCGGCGAGCCGATCGACACGGTCATCTACCTGTACCTCGACAGCACTTCAGATCCCGAAGCCTGCCCCACCCTGGTGCCGGTGCATCGAACCATCGCCGCAGATGCGCCGATGGAGAACACGCTGGCGGCGCTGCTGGCCGGGCCGACGGAGGACGAGGCGGTCTCGGTGCCGGCGCTGTCGTCGGCCATCCCCCAAGGGACCCGACTGCTTGACATCGTCGTCAACCACGGTATCGCCACCATCGACCTGTCCGCCGAGTTCCTCGGCAAGGCGGTAACCGGGTACTCGACAGGGTCCGGCACCCTCTACTTCTACCCGGAGGAGACCGCCAGGTCTTGCGAAGACGCCGCCGGCTACCCGCTCGGCCAAGTCGTGTTCACCCTCACCCGACTCCCCAACATCGACAGCGTCGTCTTCCTTGTCGAAGGTGAAGCGGCCGGATTTGTAGCGAACCCCGATCTACCGGTCATCGTCGGTTCCCCCCTGGCGCGCGATGACTTCGAATACCTACTGCCGGCCGTGATGATCGAGACTCCGGTCTACGGCGGATCCGCCGGCAACCCGGTCGTCGTGCAGGGCACGGCCAACGTGTTCGAGGCCGTGGTGAGCCTGGCTCTGGTCGACAACGATGGCCTCATCCTGTGGGAGGGCACCACCATGGCGTCGTGCGGCACCGGCTGCCGCGGCGACTTCGAGATCGCCATTCCGTACGACCTGACCCAGGCGCGGCTCGGAGCGGTCATCGCCTGGGAGGCATCAGCCATGGACGGAAGCCAGACCAACGTGCGTGAGCACCCGGTGTGGCTCAGCGCGTCATCTTCTACCGACACCTGTTCCGGCGCCCTGGCCGGGAACCTCCTCGAGCAGCCGGACCTGCCCGTCGCCGTCGCCGACATGAGAGAGCAGATCTGGCAGGCCGCAGTGGTCTGCGACTACGACTCGCTCGCCGACCTGACGTCGCCGGACCTGTTCACCTACTCGTTTGGAGGCAGTGGAGACCCGGCGGCGTATTGGGCTCAGCTCGAGGCCGACGGCGAGGAGCCGATGCGCTTTCTGGCGGAGACGCTCAATCTCTCCTTCGCCACCACCGACGCCGGCGATCTCGGCACGGCCTACGTATGGCCCTCCGCCTTTGCCTACCCGACATGGGCCGACGTCCCCCAGGCGGACCGTGACATGCTGGCCACCCTCTACGGCCAAGCCGCTATCGGAGACTGGGAACTGTTCGGCAGTTTCATCGGCTACCGCATCGGCATCACCGAAGACGGCGAGTGGATCTACTACGTAGCCGGAGATTGACGTCGCCCGATGATCGAGGGGGTCCTGCTTCCCACGCCGGGCCCCCTCGGCGTTTCGGTCCCAATTCACCACACCCCGCGGTACCCTTCAAGAGACCGTGCTAGGCGGGGCGCTAGGGGTGCCCTGTACCCGAAACCCTCTACATGCGGGGCCGAATCCCCGCCCGAGGACCACCGATGGTCGGGCCGAGCGCCGGACACGTGGTGTTGAAGGCCGGGTCCTACGCGGCGGGACCACCGTGAACCGGGTCAGATCCGGAAGGAAGCAGCCCTAAGCGGGAGGCCCGGGTGCCGTAGGGTCACCTGGCCGGAGCTGGCGATCCGGGACGCGCCGGGTGTCGGAGTTCGACGGCGGGGTGCACGGTCTTTTCTTGGCTGCTCGAAGCAGCCCAGAAGAGACAGTTCAGAATTCAGAAACCGGAACGCGCAATGCCGACTCTGAATTCTGAACTCTGAACTCGCCCTCCGCCTGCGCCCTCAAACACTCAGTCACGCCGCAACACCGCCCCATACACGAACCCCCACAAGCCCATCCTCCACACCCGCTCGACACTCAACGGACCCTCCAAGAACAGCTCTTCGGGGGGTGGCAGCTTGTCGAGGCTCCGGTGCAGGTACCAGTACTCGCGGGGCGCGCCGACAAGCGCGCCCATCAGTGGCAACGCCAGCGCGGTGCCGACCCGGTGAAGACGCCGACGCCACCGGGCCCTGGGCCTGGCCAGGCCCACCACCCCCAACACACCGCCCGGGCGCAGCACCCGGTGGATCTCCGTCAACGCCTCCGGAACCGATTCCAGGTTACGGAACACGTACCCGGCAAACACGGCGTCGAAGCTGCCGTCCCCAAAAGGAAGCCGCTCCCCGATCCCCACAACACGGCAGCGCTCCGGGTTCAAGGCCAGCATCTGCAGCACCGGATCGAGCGCCACCACCTCTCGATCCCCGAACTCCAGCGCCGCGGCGCCGGTGCCAGCGCCAAGGTCGAGCAGCCGGCCATGCGGCAGTCGCTCGATCACGGCCCGCCGCCACGCCCCGTCACGCCCCAGCGAGAGCACACGATTGAGCGTGTCGTAGCGGCGCGCGATCCGGAAGAAGACCCCCCTGCCGGTCACGGTGTGATGCGATCGAACCCGACGTAAGGCCGCAGCACTTCAGGCACGATCACGCTACCGTCCGCCTCCTGGAAGTTCTCCAGGATGGCCACCTGGGCCCGGCCCATGGCGATGGCCGTGCCGTTTAGGGTGTAGACCAGCCGCGTTGCCTTGTGGTCGCGGAAGCGGATCCTGAGCCGGCGAGCCTGGAAATCCGTCGTGTTGGAGCATGAGGTGATCTCGCGATAGCTGTCCTCGCCGGGCATCCACGCCTCGATGTCGTACTTCTTGGCGGCAGGGTCACCGAGATCGCCGGTGCAGACGTTGACCACCCGGTAGGGAATCCCAAGTGCCTGCACCAACCCCTCCTCAACGGACAACAGGTACTCGTGCTCCTCCCAGGACCGATCCGGATGACAGAACGAGAACATCTCGAGCTTGTCGAACTGGTGCACACGGAAAATGCCTCTGGTGTCCTTGCCGTAGGTGCCCGCCTCGCGCCGAAAACACGTGGAGAAACCCACGTAGCGCAGAGGCAAGTCTTCGGCCGCCAGGATCTCGTCGATATGCATCGCCGCCAGTGAAACCTCCGAGGTGCCCACCAAAAAAAGGTCGTCGGGCGCAATGGGCTCGCCACTGCGCTCGCTGGAGCCGACGGCGTAGACCTGCTCCCTCGCACCCGGGAAGAACCCGCTGCCGAAGAGCGCCTCCTCCCGCACCAGCACCGGGGGTACAACCGGCACGAACCCTTCGGCGCCGAGCCGCTCCAGCCCCCATTGCACCAAGGCGAACTCGAGCAGGACCGCAGCGCCCTTCAGATAGGCGAAACGGCTGCCCGAGACCTTGGCGCCGCGCTCGACATCGATGATGCCCAGCCGCTCCCCCAAGTCCAGGTGATCCAGAGGCTCGAAATCGAACTCGGGGATCCGGCCCCAGCGCTTCAGCTCGACGTTATCCTCCTCGCCTTCGCCCTCCGGGACGCTCGGATGGGCCAAGTTGGGCAGGGTGCGCCAGACCTCATCGAAACGCGAGTCGAGCTCGTCCGCCTCCTCGAGCGCGCTCTTGTACTCAGCAGCGACCTCACCGACAGCAGCTATGGCCGCATCTTTCTCGGCCCCATCCAGGGATGCGATCGTCTGCCCCGAGCGCCTCTGCTCGGCGCGCAGCTCCTCGGCCCTCGAGCGAGCCTGCCGACGGCGCACGTCGATTTCCGCCAGCGCTGCCACGTCGACATCGAGGCGCCGCCGGCGCAAAGCCTCGGCCAGCGCCTCCGGATCGTCACGAAGCAGCGAAACATCGATCACTGCGGCAATGGTAGGGCTAGCCGCTGGTGGCCCGTTTGACCACGGCCGCCTCCTCCGGCGACAGCTCCTCGACGCCCCTCCCCGACCTGACCATCTTGGTGAAGAAGAGAACTTCGGAGCGCCGCCTCAGCAGCGTCACCACCAGGCCATCGCCCCTCTCGTTGAGCAAGGCGATGGACCTGGAGAGGTGACCGGCCATGTCGCCCGTGGCGTCGTAGGTGATGACGGCGGTGTTGCGGATGGCCGTCGGCATACGCTCGTGCAGCGACTGCAGCACCGGCTGCATCGCCGTGATCGCCTGCTCGACGGCCGCCAGGTCGGCGTCGAGCCGGCCGATGGCGTCGTAGAGGTTCCCGTCCGGCGGCACCGCCGAGACCCTCTTGGCTACTCGGGTCGCCTGGGCCAGGCCGACCACGGCCAGAACCGTCGCCAGCGCCGCCAAAGCCACCGCAACTCCGACACTCATTCCGCGGTATCCCTCATAAACAGGAAGGTCATCGAGTCATCGACCGGATTGCTGTCCGTCCCCGTCAACTCCACGGTCACCTCGTAGATCGTCCCCGCGTCGGCAGGCAGATTGGTGAAGACCACCGTGGTCAACTGACCGGCCCGCAACAGCGGGATCGTCTGCTCCACCTGGTACATCTCCCCTTCTGCCGATATCAGCGTCAACTGTACGACGATGCCCAGCCTCTCGACCGTCCCGTTGTTCCCGATGATCGCCTCCGCATCGAGCCGATTGGACACCGGAATCACCGAAACCCCTTCCTCTTCCCCAATGGGACCGGGGTCGAGCCGCAGATCGGACACCGACACGTTCTCCACCAGGCCGAGCGAGGGAGTCAAGAACAGCCGCTGCCCCAGGTCTTCGGCATCGAAGAACGCCTCGTTCTCCGGCGTGATGAATGCCACTTCGGGGAAGGCACGCGCCAGATCGGAGGTGTCGACGTCCTCGAGTGCCGTGAGGAAATAGGCGTAGGCCTCATCGCCTACCCGAAGGGCGGTAATGCCCTCGGTGACCAGCTCCAGAGCCCCATCGTCGAGGGGCGACTCGGTGAGATCCACCATGCCCCTCCCGGTCTGCCCCACACCGTCACGCCAGCTGCTCATCGCCACATCGAGATAGGCATGGGCCATTCTCACCCCCCCAGACCCCGGGATCTCGAGCTGGTCCAGCTCCGTGGCGATCCGCGTCGCCTCCACCTCCAGCTCATCCAAGGCCTCGACGAGCAGCGGCCGCTGCAGCTGCTCCAGGCTGCCCATGAGGCCGTCGAGCTGGTCGGCCACATCCGCCGCCGCATCGGCAAGCTCCATGGCAGAGTCGAGATACTGGCGACGCAGCTGTCGATCGGACTGAATGCGCGTGAAAGCATACGCGATTACGAGGACCACCAGCGCCGCCACCAACAGCACGATACGGCGCCCTCGTCGACGGCTCCGGCGCACCTGCTGATAGGTCATCGGAGTGGGCGAGGGGGGACTCGAACCCCCACGAGCTAAAACGCCCACAGGATCCTGAATCCTGCGCGTCTCCCAATTCCGCCACTCGCCCGAGGGCCGGGCATCGTACCACGGGCTGCCTTCGCGCAAACACGAGGAGCCGTACACTTGTCGCATGGGATTGGCCCGCGGGATTGAACGCCGCCTGGAGCGGCTGGTCGACGGTATGGCCGCTCGACTCTTCCGCGGCCGCATACATCCGGTCGAGCTGGGCAGCCGTCTCATCCGCGAGTCCGACCTCTCCCTCCAGGAAGGTCCGGCCGGTCCGGTTGCCCCCAACCACTTCATCGTCGGCCTGGGCGGCCCTCCCGCCGACGAGGAGGCCCTTCAGGAGGCCGAGGCGGAGCTGGCCCTCGTCGTCGAGGAGAACGCAGCCGAGCGCGGGTGGCGTCTCGACGGCCCCGCCGTCGTCCGTATCGTCACCGGCAGCGGCATCCAGTCGGACGCCTCCGTCGAGGTCGCATTCACTCTCGGCGAGGTCCCCGTCTGGGCCCGTCTGGTGCCTCCCGGCCGCAGCCCCGAGCTTGAAATTCGCTACAACCGCTCCTCCATCGGCCGATCCAGGGACGCCGACGTGCCCATCGCCGCGCCCGAAGTCTCACGCCTCCACGCCTTGATCTGGCGCCAAGCCGGGGGCGCCTGGATCCACGACCTCGGCTCTTCCAACGGCACCTTCGTCAACGGGGAACGCATAACCGAGGTTCTTGAAGTGCTCGACGGCGATGTGCTCACCTTTGGAGAGCCCCACTTCGTATACCGGATGATCTGAATGCCGACTCCCGTGCTCCACGCCCTCAAGGTGCTGTTCATCGTCGTCGCCTACCTGTACCTGTGGTATGTGGCGAAGGCGGTTCGCGTTCACCTGGGGTCGGGAGCCGATCGAAGGGAGACCCACGAGATCACGGTGACTCGCTCTCCCTCCAACCAGCACCTCACCTTCTCCGTCACCGGCGCCCTCATCGTGGGCCGCAGCGCCGAGGCAGACGTCACCGTCGACGACCCCTACGCCTCCGACTTCCACGCCCGCCTCGGTCCCCACGCCGGCGGAGTGCGCCTCCACGACCTCGACAGCACCAACGGCACGTTCGTCAACGGCACCAGGATCGCCGCTCCCACCGTCCTGCACCGCGGCGACAGTGTGCAGGTCGGCGAGACGGTCATGGAGGTCAAATGACCTACACCTGGGCCACCGGCACCGAAATCGGCCTCGTGCGCCAGCAGAACGAAGACTCCGTGTGGCCGCGTCACGAGGACGGCTCCGGACTCACCACGGGCACGGCCGAAGGCAAATTCGTCGCCGCCGTCGCCGACGGCATGGGAGGACACGTCGGAGGCGAAGTGGCCAGCCAGATCGCCATCGACACGGCGGCAGATGTCGAAGGCGACGCGGTGACGCGAGTGCTGGCGGCCAACCTGGCTCTCATAGACACAGTCCGGCAGCGGCCTCGCCTCGCCGGCATGGGAACCACCCTCACCGTGGCGGTCTTCTCGGACGACGATGAGGTGGAGATCGGTCACATCGGCGACAGCCGCGCCTACCTGTACCGCAGCGGCGCCCTGTCCCAGGTCACCCGCGACCATTCCCTCGTCGCCGAGATGATGGAGGCCGGCGAGCTGACGCCCGAGGATGCCGCCCTGCACCCTTACCGCAGCGTCATCACGCGAGCGCTCGGGCTCGACCGCTCAGTCGACGTCGACCGCTTCCAGATCGGCCTTCACGACGGCGATCGGCTGCTCCTGTGCACCGACGGCCTCACCGGCATGATCGAAGACGACGACATCAGCCGCATCCTCGACGCCAACAACAACCCCGCCGAGGCCGTCTCGGCGCTCGTCGAGGCCGCCAACGCCGCCGGCGGCTTCGACAACACCTCGGTCGTCGTAGTCGATCTCAGCACGTGACCCGCACCGCCGAATCCGCCCTCCTCGTGCTCGCCGCCGCCATGGTCGGAGGCGGCGCCGCTTTGGTCACGGTCACCATGGACGGCACGATCACCGCCGACGTCGGCTTGGCCCCTGCGGTGTTCCTGGCCGCCTTCTGCGGCCTACTCGTCGCCGTCCGACGCTGGGCCTCGGCCTCCGTGCGTACCTTGCTGCCTCTCGTCGCCCTGCTCACCGCCGTCGGCTGGATCGAGATCTACCGCATCGACCGTGAAGCGGGACGACTTCAGCTCGCCTGGATCCTGCTCGGGGCCGTGCTCGCCGCCGGCGTCCTCTACCTGCTGCGCCGGCGTGGGGTCGAGGTTCTCCGCCGCTACCGCTATCTGTTTCTGGTCACCGGGCTCGGCCTCCTGCTGCTTCCGCTGCTACCCGCAGGGCTGCCGATCCACGGCGTCACGATCAACGGATCGCGCCTCTGGGTCCGCCTCGATGCCGGACCCGCCTCCTTCTCACTCCAGCCCGGCGAGGCGGCAAAACTCCTGGTGGTCGCCTTCCTTGCCTCCTACCTGGCGGACCGGTACCGCGGCCTGGCTCACATGCCGCGCCGCCTCGGGCCCTTGCACGTGCCCGAGCCCCGCCAGCTGCTTCCGATCTTCCTCGCCTTCGGGGTGAGCTTCGTCGTGCTGGTCTACCAACGCGACCTGGGTGCATCCCTCCTCCTGTTCGCCGTGTTCGCCACGATGATCTATGCAGCCACCGCCCGACCCTCCTACCTCATCGCCAGCTCGGCGCTGGTGGCCGGCGGAGGCCTGGCCGCCGCCCAGTACTTCAGCCACGTCCACGTACGCGTGGAAGCCTGGCTACATCCCTTCGCCGACTTCACCGGCACCGGCTACCAGATCGCACAAGGGCTCTTCGCTCTCGGGTCCGGCGCGCTCACCGGAACCGGCTTCGGAGCGGGGAGCCCCGATCTCATCCCCGCCGCAACCACAGACTTCATCTTTGTGGCCATCGCCGAGGAGCTGGGCCTCGCCGGCGGACTCGCCGTACTCGCCGCCTACGGGCTCCTCATCGCCGTCGGCTTCGGCATCGCCCTGCGCGCCGGCGACGCCTTCCGGAAGCTGCTCGCCGCCGGCCTCACGCTCACACTCGGCGTGCAGACCCTCCTGATCCTGGCCGGCGTCATCAGGCTGTTCCCCGTCACCGGCATAACGCTGCCCTTCATGTCCTACGGCGGCTCCTCTCTTCTGGCCAACCTCGTGCTGATTGCCGTCCTGGCTCGCATATCCCATGAGGAGCGAACGTGAACCGAGCATTTCGCAGGCTCAGCATCGGGGTGCTAGGCGGGATCGCCGTCCTCGTGATCGCCCTCACCTACCAGCAGGCCATAGCCGGACCGGGCTACGCCGAAGACCCCCGCAACGTCCGAGTGTTCGCCGACCTGACCACCGCCGAACGCGGGAACATCGTCACGGCCGACGGAGTGGTGGTGGCCCGATCGGAGATGGCCACCGACGGCAAATACGTGCGGGTGTACCCGGAGCGGGAGCTCTACGCCCACACCGTCGGCTACGCCACCAGCGCCACATCCAGCGGATTGGAGCAGACCCGCGCCGCCGATCTCCGCTCCCGCGACGACGGAACACTCGGCGCCGTGCTCACCGACCTGCTCGGCGCCGACATCGGGCCCCAGTCGGTGGTCCTCACCATCGACGACGGCGTCCAGCGGGCTGCATACGCCGCACTCGGCGACCAGAAAGGCGCCGTTGTTGCCCTCGACCCGGCCTCCGGGGCCATCCTCGCACTCGCCTCGACCCCTTCATTCGACCCGAACACGTTCACCGTCGGCTCCGCCGAGGAGATCGAGGCGCTACTCGACGACGAAAACGGCCCACTGCTCAACCGCGCCCTGACCGAGACCTACGCCCCCGGCTCCTCGTTCAAACTCGTCGTCGCCACGGCCGCGCTCGAAACCGGCTTCGCCGAGCCCCAGACGCTCCTGCCCGACACCGAGGAGCTGACCCTCCCCAACTCGCTGAGCACGATTACCAACTCGGGCGGCGGCTACTGCGGCGACGGCCAGACCGTCTCGCTGCTCCACGCAGTCGTGATCTCGTGCAACACCGCCTTTGCCCGGCTGGGCATGGATCTCGGCGCCGAGGCCGTCGTCGACACCGCCGAGGCCGTCGGGTTCAACCACACGATCGCCTTCGAGCTGCCCACGATCGCCTCGGCGATCCCCGAGCCCTCCACGTTCGTCAACAACGACGCAGCCTTGGCACAGACCGCCCTGGGCCAGCGTGACGTACAAGCCACACCCATACAGATGGCCCTAGTCGCCGCCGCCGTCGCCAACGACGGCATCATCATGCGTCCCTACCTTGTCGGCATGATCACCGACAGCGGAGGCCATCCGGTCTCGATTGCCACCCCCCACGCGTGGCTGCACGCCATGTCCGACGAGTCGGCCGCCGACCTCAGCGACATGATGGAACAGGTTGTGCTCTCGGGCACCGGATGGCGCGCCGCCGTCCCGGGATTGCGCGTCTTCGGGAAGACGGGCACCGCCGAGGTCCCCGATGCCGCACCGCACACCTGGTTCGTCGGTTTCGCCACCGACACCGACGGCGACACAATCGCCGTCGCGGTCCTCGTCGAGTCGGGCGGCTACCGCGGCGAGGAAGGAACGGGCAGCTCCGTGGCCGCGCCCATCGCCCAGGCCGTGTTCAGCGCCTGGGCGAATTCCTGACAACCGTTCCTCCAGTACCATTCCGCTACCGTGGAATCGCGACGTGTTCTCTCGGATCGTTATGCCATCACGGCCCATCTGGCGCGCGGTGGCATGGCCGACGTATTCGTCGCCCACGACCAGATGCTCAACCGGCAGGTGGCGGTCAAGGTCCTCCACGGCCAATACGCCACCAGTGAGGCTTTCGTCACGCGGTTCCGGCGCGAGGCGCAGGCCGCCGCCAATCTCAGCCATCCCAACATCGTCAACATCTACGACTGGGGAACCGACCGCGGCATCTACTACATGGTCATGGAACTCATCGAGGGCCAGGACCTTCGAACGGTGCTCCGAGCCGAGGGAGCCCTGCCGCCGCAGCGGGTAGCCGAGATCGGGGTCGACGTCGCCGCCGCCCTCTCTGCTGCCCACGAGCGCGGGCTGGTGCACCGCGACATCAAACCGGCCAACGTGCTGGTCACTGCGGACGGCACCATCAAAGTCACGGATTTCGGCATCGCCCGCGCCTGGGACGATTCGGAGCAGCTCACCCGCACCGGCGCCGTCATCGGCACCGCCACCTACTTCAGCCCCGAGCAGGCCCAGGGCATGCAGGCCGACGCCCGCTCCGACCTCTACGCCCTCGGCGTCGTCATGTACGAGCTGCTCACCGGAGTACCGCCGTTCAGTGGGGAGAGCCCGGTGGCCGTCGCCTACCAGCACGTGCAAAACGAGGCGGCGGCGCCGTCCACGCTGAACCCGAACATCCCGGAGCACCTCGACGCCATCGTCATGAAGTGCCTGGCCAAGCAGCCCGAGTACCGGTACCAGACCGCCAACGA
>CAZWKX010000044.1:0-13700 GCA_964633975.1 uncultured Acidimicrobiia bacterium | reverse complement strand
GTGACATGGCCATCGATCTAGGGACTGCGAACACACTCGTGTATGTGCGCGGCCAGGGCATCGTGCTCAACGAGCCCTCCGTGGTGGCCATCAACACCCGCGATCACCGGGCGCTCGCCGTGGGCATGGAGGCGAAGCGCATGATCGGGCGCACTCCTTCTCACATCCAGGCGATCCGCCCCCTGCGGGACGGCGTGATCGCCGATTTCGACATCACCGAGAAGATGCTGCGCTATTTCATCAAGAAGGTGCAGCCTCGCCGTTGGGCTCGCCCCCGGATCATCGTCTGCGTCCCGTCCGGCATCACGGGCGTCGAGCGGCGCGCTGTCGAGGAGGCCGCCTACCACGCAGGGGCCCGGCGCGCCTTCACCATCGAGGAGCCCATGGCGGCCGCCATCGGGGTGAACCTTCCCATCTACGAGCCGACGGGCTCGATGATCGTTGATATCGGCGGTGGGACTACTGAGGTGGCAGTTATCTCGATGGGCGGGATCGTGGTGTCCAAGAGCGTGCGCATCGGGGGCGACGAGGTGGACGAGGCCATCGTCAACTGGGTGAAGAAGGAGTACAACCTCCTTCTCGGGGACCGGACTTCCGAGCAGCTGAAGATGGCTATCGGTTCGGCATGGCCTTTCTCCGATGAGCCCAACGCCGAGATCCGCGGCCGGGATCTCGTCACCGGGCTTCCGAAGACGGTGATCGTCACCGCCCAGGAGGTACGCGAGGCCGTTGAGGAGCCGGTGCAGGGCATGGTGGACGCGATCAAGTTCTGTCTGGACAAGACACCGCCGGAGCTCGCCGCCGACATGATGGAGCGTGGCATCATGATCACAGGCGGCGGAGCACTGCTGCGGGGGCTGGACGTCCGTATCGCCAACGAAACCGGCACGCCGGTCATCACCGCGGAGCGACCTCTGCTGTCGGTGGTGTTGGGATCGGGATACTGCCTGGAGGACTTCGATGTCTTGCAGGAGCTCCTGACATCCAGCGGCCAGATCTAGCCATGCCTCCCCGGGCCGGAAGCGGTCGGGGCGTTGGGAGTCGGTGATGTGGAGAGCGTCGCCAGTCGATAGAACCACTTCGGTGTTCATCGCGCTGGTTGTGGTCTCGATGACGCTCATCACCCTCGACCTTCGCGCTTCGGAAGGGGCCGGATTCGGCAACACGATGCGAGAGGGGTTCCAAACCGTCTTCGAGCCCGTGCAGCGGGGAGTAAGCGCCGTGACCCGGCCCGTTGTCGGTTTCTTCGAGGGCATCTCCGACCTGGCCAGCCTGCGTGATGAGAACCGGGACCTTCGTGAGCAGATTGCCGGGCTCGAGCAGGAGATGACCGAGACGGAGGCGCTGGAGCGGCGGGTGCGTGAGCTCGAGGAGATCCTCGGCATCGAACCGCCGGAGGGGCTCGAGGCCGTCGTGGCCCAGGTGCTGGCCGTGGGCCCGTCCGAATTCGACCAGATTCGGCTCATCGACAAAGGCCGCGATGACGGAGTAACCGTGGACATGCCGGTGATCGACGAGGGCGGCCTCGTCGGCAGGGTGGTGGCGGTGACGGACACGGCCGCCCGGGTCCGGCTGATCACCGATCCCACGATGAAGATCGCGGTTCGGGTGGAGCGGACCGGCGAGATCGGGTATCTGGTCGGGCGGGGCAACGGACCAATGGCCCTGGAGATGATCAACACGAACGCGGTGTTGGTCGAGGGCGACTTGCTGGTCACCGCGGGGAGCCGGTATCCGGCGGGGATAAGTGTGGCCCGTGTCGCAGAAGCGGCTCGGGCCGAGCTCGGCTTCACGCTGCGCACAACGGCGATACCCACTTCGGAGGTGACGCGCGTCGACTTCGTGGAGGTGCTCATCTACACGAGCGATGAGATAGACATCCCCGAGCTCGAGGAACAACAGGACGTCTCGGTGGATGTGCCACCGGATCAGGGCGAGCCCACGGAGGGCGGGCCGGAAGAGGATCCGGGAACCACCGTGCCCGGAACCACGCTGGCCCCGTGAAGTGGCGTAGGGCGATCGTCGTTGTCGCCATCATCGTGCTGACCGCGGCGATGCAGACGACCGTCTTCGTCCGCCTCAGGCTCTTCGGCGCCGCCCCGCAGCTGGGAGTGCTGGTGGTCATGGCCCTGTCCCGGAACCTCGAGCCGGTGGAGTCGCTTTTCTACGGTTTCTTCGCCGGGCTGCTTCTCGATCTGCTGGCGGAGACCCCACTCGGGCTCTGGGCGCTGGTGTGCGCCGCGGTGGCCTACACGACGGTGCGTCTGCGCCGGCGCCTCGAGGACGAGGTGACCCTTCTGGGTCCGGCGGTGTTCGCGTTTACCTTCGGAGCGCTGGCGCTATTCGCCATCCTCGGTACGATCTTCGGTCAGAAGACATTCTCCAATGCAGGGTGGGTGGGCTTCTTGATCCTCCCCGCGCTCTACAACTCTCTACTCGCCATTTTGGTGCTCCCGCTGGTCACGAGGCTCATCCCGGGTGCCGGACGCCGGTACGCATCGGTCAGGTGGGAGCTGTGACTCGCGCCTGGCGACTCGTCACCCTGGGCGTGCTCTTCGCCGCATTCTTCGCCGTCGTGGTGCTTCGGCTCTGGTACTTGCAGGTGAGCACGCTGGCCTCGGCGCTGGAGACGTCGTACCTGCAGCGTATACGGGTTGTGACTATTGAGGCGCCCCGGGGAGACATCTACGACCGGGACGGCCTCGTGCTCATGGCGGGCACGAAGGCAACCCTCGGGCTCGTCGTCGACCGGAAGCTCGTGTCCGAAGACCGCGAGGGTCAGCTGATCGACAACCTGGCGGCTCTGCTCGGCGTTCCGGCGTCGGAGATCCGAAAGGAGTTCGACGAGCAAGGCTCCGGGGAGCGGTTCCGGCTGAGCGACGACGTCGGCGAAGCGACGGGGCTGTTCGTTTTGGAGCACACCGAGGACTTCCCCGGGGTGACGATAGAGCCGGTTCCCGTCCGCATCTACCCACTTGGCGAGGTGGCGGCGCACGTCATCGGCTACGTCGGGGCCCCCGCCGAAGGCGACCTGAGACGGCCTGAGATCACGATTCGGGATCGGGTGGGGCGGTTCGGCATCGAGGGGCAGTACGACAGGCTCCTGAGGGGGACGGCGGGCACCATCTACTACGAGGTCAACGCCCGCGGCGAGGTCCTGGGAATCATGGATGAGGAGCCACCCGTTGCCGGCGCCAGCGTCATCACCACGATCGACATCGACCTGCAGGAGTTCCTGGAAAAATCGCTCTACGACGGCATCTCGTTGGCGCGCCAGTCGGGTGAGGATGTCATCCGCGCCGCCGGCGTGGTTTTGGACCCTCGCGACGGCTCCGTGCTGGCGATGGCGTCGGTGCCTGCGTTCGACCCGAGCCTGTTCTCCGGCGGCACGCTCACGCAAGAGGGATGGGCCAGCTTGGTCGAGAAGGCGGCACTCAACAACTTCGCCATCCAAGGGCTGTACCCACCCGGGTCCACCTTCAAGGCGGTCCCGTACACCCTGGCGCTCGAGAACGAGATCTGGCCCGATGTGGAGCAGGAGCAGTACCAGCACCTGCTCGATCCCAACGACCCGTCCTCGTTCTACGCCGACGGCGACCTCGAGTTCCCGGAGACCCCGCCGTTCCACGACTGGAAGGTGCACGGCCTGGTCAACATCAACACGGCCTTCCAGGTGTCGGCCGACAACTATTTCTGGGGCATCGCCCTGAAGATCTGGTTCGAGGAGGACCAGGATCTCCTTCAGGATTGGGCCCGTACCCTCGGATACGGCAGTGTGACCGGTATCGACCTGCCCTACGAGCTGCCGGGGATCGTTCCCGATCGGGACTGGTTTGCCTACCACCAGTTCAACAACACAGGTCTCGTGCGATCGGAGGGCCCCTGGTCGGGCGGCGATCTGATGAACGTGGCCATCGGCCAGGGCGCCCTGGTAGCCACGCCGCTGCAGGTGGCCAACTCCTACGCCGCCCTGGCCAACGGGGGAACACTCTGGCGTCCTCGGGTCGTCGATTCGGTGCGGGATGCGGAGAACCAGGTCGTCTTCTCGAACCCGCCGAGCGTCATCCGCAGAATCGACATCTCGCAGAATACGGTGGACAATTTCTTGTCCGATCTCCATGGAGTGGTTGCCAGCGAGAACGGGACCGGTCACAAGGCCTTTGAGGGCTTCGGGGACAGCTTGGATCGAGTCGGCGGGAAGACCGGCACCGCCGAGATCCGGGTGGCTCTCACAGAAGGCGAACAGGACATCGACACGGCCTGGTTTGTGGGCGTGGCTCCGCTCGACGATCCCCAGTACGTCGTGGTGATAGTGGTGGACCAGGGGGGCAGCGGCGGCAAGATCGCAGCACCTGTGGCTCGCGCCATTCTCCAGTACCTCATGGGAGAGAAGGTCGACCGCGTCGTTCTGGGAGAGGACACGGACTGATGGCATTCGGAGCTCGATTCGAGATTTCGCCCCGTGCCAGCCGGCGTCCCGACTTCGTCGTTGTGGCGGTGGTACTGGCGCTCAGCGTGATTGGGCTCATCCTGATCTACAGCGTCAGCGCCCCGCGCCTGGAGGCCCTCGGGCTGAGCCGCTTCGAGGATGTGTCGCGGCAGGGCATCTTCGTCGCAGGGGGTCTCGGTGTGTTCCTTCTGGCCTCGATGGGCAGCGACCGGCAATGGAGGCTGATGACGCCATACGTCTACGGACTGTCTCTGTTGTCCCTGGTGCTGGTGCTGACGCCGATCGGCGTTGAACGGTTCGGGGCCCAGCGCTGGATTCCGCTGGGCATCTTCGATCTCCAGCCTTCGGAGTTCGCCAAGCCGGCGCTCATTCTCGCCCTTGCCGCTCTGCTCTCCTCCTCGGAGGAGGAGCGAATGTCGTGGAAACGTGTAGGCCAGGTCGTGCTGCTCACTGCGATTCCGTCGGTCCTCATCTTCCAGCAGCCCGACCTGGGCACCATGCTCGTGTTCGGTTTTGTCGCGGTGTCAATGCTGTTCGTCGCCGGGACCTCGTTTCGGCAGATCGGCGTGCTTCTGCTGCTCGGGATCATCGCCATCGTGATCGCGTTCCAGCTGGACATTCTCAAGGACTACCAACTGGCCCGGCTCACGGGGTTCCTCAATCCTGCAAGCGAGACCTCGAGCACCGTCAACTACAACCAGATCCAAAGCCAGATCGCCGTTGCCTCGGGCGGCATTTCCGGCACTGGTCTGTTCGAGGGCACCCTGACCAACCTGGCCTTCGTGCCCTCGCAGCAGTCGGACTTCATTTTCACCGCGGCGGCGGAACAGATCGGCTTCGTCGGTGCCGTGGTCATCCTCGGTCTCTTTGTTTTGATGCTTTGGCGGCTCTTCGTGGTTGCGGTGGTGGCGCGGGATCGTTTCGGGCAGCTGGTGGCGATAGGCGCGGCGGCCATGCTCGGGTTCCACGTCTTCGTGAACGTCGGCATGACGCTGGGCCTGCTCCCGGTCACCGGGTTGCCCTTGCCCCTCTTATCGGACGGCGGGTCCTTCTACGCGACGGTAGCCCTGACGCTCGGGATCGTTCACGGTATCTGGCTGCGCCGATCCCGGGTGCCCGGTGATAGGCATCTCCTCTAGGGGCGAGACCTCCGGGCGCTGACTACGCTGTGCCCCCATGGACCGACGGGGTGAGCGAGGCTGGATCGAAGTCATCTGCGGTCCGATGTTCTCCGGGAAGAGCGAAGAGCTCATTCGCAAGATCGTTCGCTATCGCATCGCTCGCGTCGCCAATCAGACCTTCAAGCCCGTTCTGGACGACCGCTATGCAGTCGGCGAGGTGGTTTCACACAGCGCCCTCTCGGTGGCTGCACAGACGGTCTCCAGCAGTGAGGACCTGTTGCAGAAGGTGGAGGAGCGCACTGTCGTGGTTGGAGTCGATGAGGGGCAGTTCTTCGATCAGGGCCTGGTCGAAGTGGCCGAGCACCTTGCCGCCTCCGGCAGGAGGGTGATCGTCGCCGGCCTGGATCTCGACTATCTGGGAAGGCCCTTCGAGCCGATTCCGACTCTGATGACCCGGGCCGAGTATGTGACGAAGACCCTCGCCGTGTGCCATCGGTGCGGCGGGGCCGGCATGTTCACCCAGCGGGTGGTCGAGTCCAATGAGCTCGTGCTGATAGGCGCCGCCGGAGCGTACGAGGCTCGGTGCCGCTACTGCTACGACCCTGCGGAGTCCCGCCAGGAGAGCTTCGATATCAGCGCTTTCTGAGGCAAAGGGTCAGGTTCACGGTATGCGGCAGCGCCCGTGGTAACCTCGCCCGGGCGTACCCCTTAGGGCGTCGGCCAATGGACCAGGAGTCGACCTCGGAGAGGCGCCACTCTGACCGAACGGAGCGTACTGATGGACACCCGCGAGTACCTTGCCGGGCCTTGGGCTACCTCCCTTGCGTCCCGGTGCCGGTGGGCCTCATCTCATCCCGCCGGGCCCGGGCCGTGCTCCTCCCGTTCGGTCGCATTGAGCATTGGTTTTAGCTCGCTTCAGCGAGCACAGAAGGAGTTTCGCAAATGGGCTTGTTTCGCAGGCGCCGCCCCCAGGTCATTCGCCGGGGTGTGGGCGACCGCGCAATTGAAGAGACCGAAGTCCGACGCGTCGCGGGTCGGCGCGTCGAGATCCGCCGACATCACCCGCTAGTCGAGTCCGAGAGCCCGCCAGGAGAGCCGCGGCAGCGCCCTCCTCGGCGTGGAGGCAAGACGGAGCAACCCGGCCGCGCTCGCCGGAGGGAGGCTCAACCCGAGCCGATCGTCCCGCCGGAGACCGAGCGCAAGCAGATGCTCATCCGGCGCACGGAGCACCAGACACAGATCGTGGTGCTCGAGGGCGCCACGCTCGTGGAGCACTACTTGGCTCGCTCGGATCGCCGTTCACTGGCGCAGAACATCTATTTGGGGAAGGTGCGCAACGTTCTCCCCGGCATGGAGGCCGCTTTTGTGGACTTCGGCGAATCGAAGAACGGTGTCCTGTATGCCGGTGACGTACAGGTCGACACGAAGGAGAACGGCGGGCGCCAGCCGCGTATCGAGAAGGCGCTGAAGGTGGGCGACGAGATACTCGTGCAGGTGGTGAAGGACGCGATGGGCAGCAAGGGCGCCCGTCTGACGAATCAGGTGAGCCTGCCCGGCCGCTATCTGGTGCTCGCTCCGGGGTCCGACATGCGTGGAATCAGCCGTCGGCTCCCCGATATCGAGCGGGAGCGGTTGCGCCGGCTCATCACGGATCTCCGGCCGAAGGGGTTCGGCGTGATCGTACGGACTGCCGCGCAGGAGGCCACGAAGGCGGAGATCAAGGAGGACATCGACCGGCTGGTGTCTGTGTGGGAGGAGATCAACAAGAAGATCCCTCAAGGCAACGCGCCGCGGCTGCTCTATGAGGAGCCGTCGCTGGTGATTCGGGTCATTCGCGAGCATTTCACTCGCGAGTTCCGCCGGCTCGTCGTCGACGACGCCGAGCTCCACCGAAACGTTGTCGACTACTTGAAAGCCACCGATCCCGATCTCGTCTCGAAGGTGCACTTCTACACGGACGAGCTGCCACTGTTCGAGCGGTTCCACGTCGAGGACCAGCTGAGGCGAGCTCTCGACCGCAAGGTGTGGCTCCCCTCGGGCGGCCACATCGTCATCGACGTGACCGAGGCTCTCACCGTTGTCGACGTGAACACCGGGCGCTTCGTGGGCCAGTCGAATCTCGAGAAGACCGTGCTGCAGAACAACCTCGAGGCGGCCGAGGAGATCGCCCGCCAGCTCCGGCTGCGGGACATAGGCGGGATCATCGTCATCGATTTCATCGACATGGAAGTGGAGCGCAACCGCAACGCCGTGCTCCGAAGGCTTCGTGAGGAGTTGGCCAAGGACAAGACGCGCACCCAGGTTTTCGATGTGTCCAACCTCGGCCTGGTGGAGATGACCCGCAAGAACGTGTCCGAAGGGCTGGTCGAGTCGTTCTCTCGGGTCTGTTCGGTGTGTGGGGGTCGAGGCGTCGTGCTCTACGAGGAAGCGGCGACGGCCGGAGCCGCCATGCCGGTGAGCGCAGGAGCCGAGTAGGGATTGGAGACCGGCCAACGGCTATGATGTTGCGGCGTTCCACCCTTGTGAAGGACCTGTGACCATGTACGCCATCATCCGCACAGGCGGGCAGCAATTCAAGGTCGAGGAAGGCGACGTCATCGACGTCGAGCGCCTGCGCGGCGAGGGCGAGGTCTCTTTTGTGCCGCTGCTGGTCGTCGACGACAAGGGCAAGGTGTTTTCCCACCGGGAGCAGCTGAGGGACGCCAAGGTTGTGGCAAGAATCGTGGGAGTCAGCGCCGGCCCCAAGGTCGACATCTTCAAGTACAAGGCGAAGACCGGATACAACCGCCGACAGGGTCATCGACAGCGCTACACGACCATCGAGGTGACGGCCATCAAGGGTCCTGAGGGTGCGGTCAGAATGGCGGCCGAGGCGGCGGCCAAGCCAGCAGCCGCGTCGGCGGGAGAGACCGCTGCCGTAGCCAAGCCCACTACGGCTAAGCCGGCTGTGGCGAAGACGGCTGCGGAGGGCACGGCCGCCAAGAAGCCGGCGGCGAGGAAGGCGGCTGCGGCGAAGACGGCTGCGAAGGGCACGGCCGCCAAGAAGCCGGCGGCCAAGAAGCCGGCGGCCAAGAAGACGACCACGACGAGGAAGGCCTCAGCTTCGAAGCCCTCGTCGTCGAAGAAGACCGAGAAGAAGGAGGGCTGATGTCGAAGACAAAGGGAGGCGGTTCCACCCGGAATGGCCGCGACTCGGCCTCAAAGCGCCTCGGCCCCAAGGTGTTCGACGGCGAACGTGTGACGGCCGGAGCCATCCTGGTTCGGCAGCGCGGCACGCCGATTCACGCCGGAGACAACGTCGGCCGCGGAGGTGACGACACCCTGTTCGCCAAGGCCGATGGGGTCGTGAGCTACGGCAGTCGGCGGGGCCGGCGTCAGGTCAGCGTCCTCACCGAGGGCTGACCTCGTATCGCCCCGTCACGGGCATGTTCGTCGACGAAGTCTCCGTTCATTTGCGCTCCGGCGATGGTGGGGCTGGGGTCGTTTCGTTCCGCAAGACGAGAGGCAAGCCTCACGGCAAGCCGGAGGGCGGTTCCGGCGGCAAGGGAGGAGACGTCATCGTCGAGGCGGACCCCACATTGGCCACCCTGCTCTCCTACAGGCGGTCGCCGCATTTGCATGCCGGTGACGGCACACATGGGCGGGGCGGTCTCCGCAACGGCCGACGGGGCTCCGATCTCGTGCTTCCGGTGCCGGTGGGCACGGTCGTCAGAGACCATGAGGGCATCGTCGTAGCCGACTTGGCTGCACCCGGACTGAAGGCCACGCTGGTCATCGGGGGACGCGGGGGCCGCGGGAATGCCGCTCTCGCCGGTCCCAAGCGTGTCTCTCCCTCCTTCTCCGAGCAGGGGGAGTACGGCGAAGAGGCGACCTACCAATTCGAACTCAAGCTCGTCGCCGACGCGGCCGTCATCGGCTTTCCCAACGCGGGCAAGAGCACCCTGCTGGCACGGGTGTCGGCGGCAAAGCCCAAGATCGCCGACTATCCGTTTACGACTCTGGAGCCGACTCTGGGTGTGGTCCGGGTGGACGACAGGGAGTTCGTGCTCGCCGACATTCCGGGCCTGATCGCAGGCGCCGCGGACGGCAAGGGTCTTGGTCATGCCTTTCTGCGTCACGCCGAGCGGGCTCTCGCCCTGCTGGTGTTGCTCGACCCTTCGCCGCTGCAAGAGCTGAGCGTGGCGGAGCAGCTACGGGTGCTGACCAGGGAGCTGGAGCGCCACAGTCCGACACTTGCCGAACGCCCGCGTCTGGTTGCGGTCAACAAGGCCGACCTGTCCGACACGGCGGCTCGAGCCGATGAGCTGTCCCAGAGCCTGGGCCAAGAGGTGCTCGTCGTGTCCGCGGTCACAGGGGCGGGCTTGGAAGGGCTGATGCACGCGCTCGCCGACATCGTCGATCGAGCTTGGCGAGAAGCCCCGGAGGGGGAGGGCTATGTTCTTCATCGGCCACTGGCGCAGGGGTTCGAGATCCGCCGAGAGGCGGACCGCTGGGTGGTGACCGGGCGGCAGGCCGAACGCGCCGTGGCTCTCGATGATCTCACACGGCCGGAGGCGGCCGACTTCGCGGCCGAGCGGCTGGAGCGGGCAGGCGTCGACGACGCACTTCGTCGTCTGGGGGCAAAGACCGGAGATGAGGTTCAAATAGGGAGCATCGTCTTCGAGTTCAGCGAGTCCGAAGATACTCGCTAGATGTAGGGCGCCGGGCCGCTGTCTCGGCAGGTCGTAGGAGAAGCGGCCACGCATCCCTATAATTGCCAGGATCATGTTTCGGTGGTGCTCAAGGCCGATCTCGCTGTGGTCGATATTTGACAAGCAGGTTTGTCAGGTCGCTGTGCAGTTGTGAACCTGCGCGTGGAAAGGACTCAGTGTGGGCCAGCGGGTGCTGGTTGTCGAAGACTCGGCGGTCATTCAGAGGCTCATCTCCGTGTGTCTTCGTCCGGCAGGGGTGAGCGTCGAGACCCGTGACGATGGTCCTTCAGGGCTCGAAGCCGCCCTGACGAATCCTCCGGACCTGCTCATCCTCGATGTCGGTCTGCCCGAAATGGACGGGTGGAGCGTGCTCGAGTACATCCGGGGCGACGAGCGCACTGCGAACCTCAAGGTGCTGGTCCTCACCGCGCACGCTCAAGAGGAGACGCGCCAGCGTGCCGACAAAGGCGGGGCCGATGCTTTCATCACGAAGCCCTTCCGTCCCGATGACCTGAGACGTGTGGCGATGGAGCTGCTGGCGGATTCGAAGCCGGTAGTGGGGTTCGTGTAGCGCCGCAAGCGTCGCTGTTGATGCACATTGGGAGGTCTGCGGCCGCCCCGGCCCTGTGGCACATCTAGATGGTGTCGGCGCGAGCCGCTACGTTCGGTTCCGTGGGAACGGCCATCGTGTTGACGGCGCTGTTGGTTGCCACACCCCCGGCGATGTGCCCCCGGCGGGACTGGCCCGTGCCGGGGCCGGTGGTGAGACCTTTTGCTCCTTCAGGCGCCTATGCCGGCCACTGGGGATTGGACATCGCCGCCGAGCCGGGCACCCCCGTGCGAGTCATCGCCCCGGGTGTCGTCACGTTTGCCGGCTCGGTGGCGGGTCACAACAGCGTCACCGTGTATCACGGGGGCGGGGTACGAACCTCATACTCGTACCTGGACAGCGTCGCCGTGGCAGCCGGAGTGTCGGTGAGTGCAGGGACGGTCATCGGGACTTCAGGCACTGATCACGGAATCGGCGCCGTGCACCTGTCGTTGCGGGTCGGAGACCGCTACGTGGACCCGGCGATCTGGCTCTTCTGTGCGTTGACGCCGCGGCCGGGGATTCGCCTGGCATCGGTGCTTGCGCCCTATGCTTCCGAGCGTGCGACGAGGCATCCTCGGCGGGACCTTCGACCCGCCGCATCTCGCTCATCTCGTAGCCGGCGAGGCGGCGTTTCGGGAGCTGGACCTGGACGTCGTCACCTACATTCCGGCCGGTGCCCCCTGGCAGAAGGCAGGAACCGTGGTGAGCGATCCCGAGCACCGCTGGGAGATGACGATCCGCGCCGTCGGCGGCGTGCACTACTTTGAGGCCGACGATCGTGAGATCACCCGCGACGGTCGGACCTACACCGCAGACACTCTGGCCCTGTTCCCGCCGGCCGACGAGATCTTCCTGGTGCTCGGCGCCGATGCTGCGGCGAGGATCCCGTCGTGGCACCGACCCGACGAAGTCCTGGAGCGCTGCCGCGTGGCTGTGATGCGTCGCCTCGGGACCTCGACGCGAGAGGTCGAGGCGGCCGTCGGTGCGTGTCACTGGCTCGACACGCCGCTGCTGGACGTGAGTGGAACCGGGCTGCGCCAGAGACGGCGCGCCGGGATGAGCATCCGATTCCTCGTGCCGGACGAGGTGCTGGCCTACATCGAAGCTGCAGGTCTCTATGGCCCCGAATAGGCGTTGGAGCGCTCTGAGACGAACCACGTTCATCGTCTTGGTGCTGCTGACGCTTGCCTACTTCGGCTGGCTCGCCCGTAGTCCTCTGGGGGAGGCAGCCGACTGGACGGCGGATCAGGTGGCCAACGCCGGAGACACTTGGGAGGACTGGAGCACGCGCCTGCAGCGCATCGCCGATGAAGCCGCCGAAGCTGAGATTGAGGAACGGACGGGTGAGGCGGTTTCGCAGTCCCTTCTGGTCGTGATCGGCTCCTCGGCCGATGATGCCGCGTTTGCCCTCTTCGCGTTGTCGGCTGACGGCGAGGCGACGGTGACGCTCATCCCTCAGGCGATGTATGCCGTGTTGCCCGGGTACGGCGAGACGCTGCTCGCAGACGCCATGGATTACGAAGGCCCCGATCTCGTGGCTCTGGCGGTCGTCAACCTTCTCGGCGTCCGTGTCGACCACGTTCTGGAGCTGCCGGCCGGGTCGCTGGCCGAGGCTCTTGGTGGGGACGTCGAGATCGATCTGCCGGTGCCGCTCTTTGAGGAGGACGAGGAGGGGGTGACTCGCCGTGTCCTTGGTGACGGCGTGCAGGAGGTCTCGACGGCGTCGATCGAGCTACTGCTGGTGGAGCCGGGAGTCGGCGATCCCTTCGAATGGCTGCAGCGCCAGGGGGCGGCGTGGCGGGGGGTCATCAACAGCATCTCAGCGGACGAGGACACCGCAGATCGCATCGGGGCGGCCGGGCCGGGTGGCGGCCAGGAGGCGGCCGATGCGCTCCTTGCGGTCGCTCTCAGCGAGGATTTCAGCCTGGCTTCGCTTCCCGTCGAGGTGCCGGAGGCCGGCGACCCGAACACTTTCGTGCTGCCGACCGCGGTGGTGAACGAGTATGTGGCGGCTCGCTTCGGGCACTTGCTGCTGCGGGAGGGCGATCGGCCTCGGATCGAGATACTCAACGGGAACGGGCGGATCGGAACGGCCCGGCCGGTGGCGGAGGCCTTGGTGCCGCTGGGGTTCCGTGTCGTGCGTACAGACAACGCCGACCGCTTCGACTACGAGACGACGCAGGTGATTGCGCAGGGCGAGGACGCCGAGGATGCCGCTCGCGAGGTGGCGCTGGCGTTGGGCACGGAGTCCGTGTTCGTCGAATTGCGCCTTCCGTCGGGCGTTGTCGACGTCAGTATCATTGTTGGCCTGGACATGCCAGCAGGGGAGGGTTGAGGTCTCATAGCAGTACATCCGGACACACTGACTTCCGCTCGCACAGCAGCGGCCGCCGCCGATGGCAAGAAGGGTCTGGGTGTGGTGCTCCTCGATGTGTCGCGGCTTCTTGTGATCACCGACCTCTTCGTGATCGCCAGCGGCACCTCGCGCCGGCACGTTCTCACCCTTGCCGAGGAGATAGAGCAGAAGCTGAAGAAGGACGGCCGTCGCCCTCTGCGCCGGGAAGGCATGGAGGACGCCACTTGGGTCCTGCTCGACTACGGGGACATGGTCGTGCACATTTTCGATGAGGCCACCCGGCGCTTTTACGACCTCGAGCGCCTCTGGGGTGACGCTCCCCGCACCGAGTTCAGCGCCGCCGCGTCGCGTGGTTGAAGCGGTACGCAGTGCCTCTGTTCCGCTGAGGACGAGGCCTTTCTCGTAGATGGTGGCCGGGGCCGGTTCATCGAGGCTGCTGATACAATGCGGCCGCCTCAGGGGGCTGTAGCTCAGCCTGGCAGAGCACTTG
>CAZWKX010000043.1:0-14010 GCA_964633975.1 uncultured Acidimicrobiia bacterium | reverse complement strand
CAGAGCACTTGCATGGCATGCAAGGGGTCAGGGGTTCAAATCCCCTCAGCTCCACAAGTAGACCGACCCTCGAAGGTCGGTCTACTTGTGGGGAGTGCAGGATTCAGAGTTCAGGATCGGTGCTGCGCGCCGTGTGGGTCCTGGGGTGTCCTTCTTGGAGTCTGTGGGGTGGCGAGCGCCGTCCTCATTGTTTGTATGGGCGACGTGATCCTCGACCTGGTGCCATCGGGTGGCGAGGCGGTTGGCGCTGGCGGGGGTAATCTGATCCAGGACGGGCCGTGCTCAGTAGAAGGAGGCGCGCTATGAGGCGTGCATGGCGGAACCGCGGGGGCACCATCGTGCTGGTGATGTTGGTCTGTGTTTCGACCGTGGTGGTCGGTGGGTGGGCGTCGCCGGCCGCATCGGCCGAAGGCGCTGGCGCCGACGGGTTTATGGCCACTTGCCTGGGAATGCCGGCCACCCTCGTGGGCAGCGATCTTGGTGAGACGCTCATCGGTACGAGAGGCCCCGATGTGATCGTGGCCCGTGGTGGCAACGACATCATCTACGGAAGAGGCGGCAACGACTTGATCTGCGGCGGCGACGGCAACGACACGATCAAGGCCGGGCCGGGTAACGATCAGGTCCAGGGCGGGTCGGGCAGAGACACCATCTTGGGCGGCATCGGCGACGATGTCCTCAAGGGTGGTGTGGGTGCCGACCGGGTGTACGGCGGCGACGGAGCCGACTGCCTCCACGGCCAAGCCGGCAACGATTGGCTCAACGCCGGTCCCGGCTCCGACGGGATCGCCGGCGGATTGGGTACCGACACCTGCTACGGGGAGACCCAGAAGACCTGCGAGCTGCCGTAGCCCGGCGGCATCGCCCGTTTTGGACGGCAGCCGGCTGGTTGGCGCCGGATTTCGTCCGAGGCCTTGCGTCACCCCAGTCGCTTCTCGAAGACGAGTGAGGTCTTCGTCTCGTCGTATCCGGCGTTGGTGTAGAAGCGGTGGGCATCGTGCCGTGTCGTGCGCGATCGAATCCGCATCGTGCGGTGTCCACGGCTTCGTGCCCACTCCTCGGCAGCAGTGAGCAGAGCGCGGCCGATGCCGGCACCGCGGTTGCCTTCGTCGACGACGATGCCGCCCAGCTCGGCGCCGGGCGGAGTCTGTATCAGCAGGGAGTCGTGCACGTGGATCCATCCGGCCACGTCCCCGGCGGCTTCGGCGACCAGCACAGCATGGCCCTCGCTCGCGGTCGCCGCCTCCAGGCGATCGGCCACGTCTGTAGCCGCCACCGGGTACCCGAGTTGGGCGGACAGTCGAACGATGGCGTCGACATCACCCACCTCTGCGCTGCGGATGGTGATCCTCGGATTCAGGTGGACGAGAAGCTGGCGGAAGCTGCAAGCGAGCAGACCGCAACGCCCCGGAAGACCCCTCATCCCGACTCTGGACTCTGCTGGTGGCCAACCGCCAAAAACTCCAGCCGGTTGCCGAACGGGTCGTCGGTGGAGAAGCGCCGGCCCGGCAAGCGGTGATCCCAGCGGGCCTCGAAGCCGTGGGCGATGAGGCGGCCCGCCAGCGCTCCCACGTCGTCGACCTCGATGCCGGGGTGGGCCTTCTTGGCCGGGCGGAAGCCCTCTTCGACGCCGAGATGGATCTCCAGGTCGCCGCCCCGGAACCAGACACCCGCACCGCCCAGCTCTTCGGGCCGGGGGATCTCCATGAGGCCGAGCGCATCCCGGTAGAACACGCGAGCTCGGTACTCACCTCCGGCGGGCATCGCTATCTGAATGTGATGGAACCTCACGGCCCCGATTGTGGCAGGCGGCTCCGCCCGGCGGCACGATCTGGCCGGACGCGGGCCGGTGGTAGCCTGGCTCACCCCTGATATGGCCGCCTACGAGCACGCTGCAATCGAAAGGAAATGGCAGGAGCGCTGGGAGCAGCAGGGGACCTTCGAGGTGCCCAACCCCGGCGAGCCGGCCTTCGATCCGTCGCGCCCCAAGCTCTATGTGCTCGACATGTTCCCCTACCCGTCGGGGGAGGGCCTCCACGTCGGGCACCCGCTCGGCTACATCGGGACCGACATCTACTCGCGGTTCAAGCTCATGCAGGGCTACAACGTCCTGCATCCAATAGGCTTCGACGCTTTCGGACTCCCTGCCGACCAGTACGCCGTGGAGACCGGCGTGCACCCGCGCCTGACCACGGAGCGCAACATCGTCACGTTCACGCGGCAGTTGAAGGCATTCGGGCTGTCGTACGACTGGGATCGGGTTTTCGCCACCATTGAACCGGGCTACTACCGCTGGACCCAGTGGATCTTCCTGCAGCTGTTCCACTCGTGGTTCGACACCGAAGAGAACCGGGCCCGGCCCATCTCTGAGCTCGTCGCCGAGTTGGAAGGCGGACGGAGGGACGCCGGCGGCCGGGCCTGGGCCGATCTCACCGCCGATGAGCAGCGCGCCTACCTGGACGGCAAGCGGCTCGCCTACATCGACGAGGTCCCGGTCAACTGGTGCCCCGGATTGGGAACGGTGCTCGCCAACGAGGAGGTGACCAACGAGGGCCGCTCGGACCGCGGCGATTTCCCCGTCTACCAGCGGCCGCTGCGACAGTGGATGCTTCGCATCACCGCATACGCCGATCGGTTGATCGAAGACCTCGACCTGGTCGAGTGGCCCGAGTCCGTCAAGGCGATGCAGCGGAACTGGATCGGCCGTAGCCACGGGGCCAACGTCTCGTTTCCGGTCAGCGGCGGCGACGAGGTGATCGAGGTGTTCACGACGCGGCCCGACACGCTGTTTGGGGCCACGTACATGGTCCTCGCACCCGAGCACCCGCTGGTCGACGTGCTGACGGCCGATTCCTGGCCCGAGGGAACCAAGCCGGCGTGGACAGGAGGTGCTGCGACACCCGGTGAGGCTGTCGATGCCTATCGGCGCCGCGCCGCGGCCAAATCCCAGCTCGAGCGCCAGATGGAGGAGCAGGAGAAGGCGGGAGTGTTCATCGGCTCTTATGCGGTGAACCCTGTGAACGGCGAGACCATCCCTGTGTTCGTGGCCGACTACGTGCTCATGGGCTATGGGACCGGCGCCATCATGGCCGTGCCCGGTGAGGACGACCGTGACTGGGAGTTCGCCGAGATCTACGACTTGCCCGTCGTCCGTACCGTGCAGCCACCCGATGGCTGGGACGAGGGCAGGCCATACGTCGGTGATGGCCCGTCGATCAACAGCGCGTTTCTCGACGGCTTGTACATGAAGGAAGCCAAGGATCGCATCATCGCCTGGCTGGAGGAGCGAGGCGCGGGCGAGGCGGCTGTCTCGTACAAGCTGAGGGACTGGCTCTTCAGCCGGCAGCGCTACTGGGGCGAGCCCATCCCCATACTCCATGGGCCCGAAGGGGAGCTGCGCGCTCTCACCGATGAGGAGCTACCGCTGCTGCTGCCGGAGATAGAGGACTATCGCCCTCATGCATCCGAGGACGAGAATGCCGAGCCCGAACCGGCGCTCTCGCGGGCTCCGGATGAGTGGAAGACCGTGGTGATCGACGGCGTCACCTATCGGCGTGAGCTGAATACGATGCCTCAGTGGGCCGGCTCCTGCTGGTACTACCTCCGCTTCGCCGACCCGCACAACGATGAGCGCTTCGTCGGCCGGGAGGCCGAGCGCTACTGGATGGGGGAGCGGGGCGTCGATCTCTACGTCGGTGGCGTCGAACACGCCGTGCTCCATCTCCTCTATGCCCGCTTCTGGCACAAGGTGCTCTACGACTTGGGACACGTGTCCACGGTGGAGCCGTTCGGCCGCCTCTTCAATCAGGGGTATATCCTCGCCGACGCTTTCCAGGACCGGCGCGGCGTGTACGTCCTGGCTGCGGAGGTTGAGGAGGTCGACGGCGAGTTCCGGCACCACGGCAAGCCGGTGCTGCGCAGCCACGGCAAGATGGGCAAGTCGCTGAAGAACTCGGTGAGTCCCGACGGCATCTTCGCCGAGTACGGGGTGGACACACTCCGCCTCTATGAGATGTTCATGGGGCCGCTGGACGCCTCGAAGCCGTGGACGACCAGGGACATCGTGGGAGTGTTTCGGTTCGTGCAGCGGTTGTGGCGCAACTACGTGGACCCGGAGACCGGGGGACTGCGCATTACGGATGACGAGCCCGACGAGGCGCTGCTGGCACTCACGCACCGCACTATCAAGGCTGTGACCGAGGACCTTGAGGGATTGCGTTTCAACACCGCGGTGGCGCGGTTTTTCGAGTTCAACAACGCCCTGGTTGGACTGGAGGAGCTTCCCCGCGTCGTCGCCGAGCCCTTCGTCCGCCTGCTGGCCCCGTTCGCGCCGCACGTCTGTGAGGAGCTCTGGGAGCGTCTCGGCAGCGCGGATTCCGTTGCGGTCGCCGGCTGGCCCGCATACGACGTGGACCTGGCCGCCGAGGAAACGGTCACCATGATCATTCAGGTGAACGGCAGGGTTCGCGACCGCGTCGACGTGCCGACGGACATCGGCGACGACGAGGCCGAGCGGATCGCCCTGGCATCGCCGCGCGTACAGAGATACACCGGCGGTGGGGCGCCGGAGCGGGTCATCGTGCGCGCACCCAAGCTCGTCAACGTCGTGGTGAGGCAGAGTTGAGGCCGGTCCCTGTCCGGGCGGGCAGGAGGGCCGGCCCGACCCGGCAGCAGTGCCGGGTCGGCTCGTTGTGGGTGGGCCGCCGATGAGTGAGGAAACGACGGCGGCGGCGCCCTGGCGTGTCTCCGATGCCGTCATCACCGTGGTCGTCGGTTTGGCGTTCGCATCCGTGGTCTTCGTCATAGTGACGCCGAGCGAGCCGGATACGGGCTTCACCGCCCTGCAGTACTTCGGCGTCATCCTCGTGGCCCAGCACGTCGGGGTCTTCGGCACGGTTTGGTACATGTCGAGGAGGTCGAGCCAGCCACGCGAGCCTCTCGGGCTGAGGGCTACGGCGAAGGATGCCTTGGGCGTGTTGGTCGGTCTGGTTCTTGCCGTCACCGTCGCCGTCGGATACTGGCTCGTGCTGGAGCTTTGGCCCGAGGCGAAGCAGACCCAAGAAGTGGCCCAGGAAGCCGAGCGCGCCATAGCCGCCGGTGAGTGGCCGGTGGTGGTCTTCACCGTGGTGCTGCTGGGCCCGGTGGCCGAGGAGATCGTCTTCAGGGGGGTGTTGTTGAAGGCGCTGCAGAACCGACACAGCGAGAGGGTGGCCGTCTGGGTGTCGGCGGGCGCCTTCGGAGCGTTCCATCTGCTGGACACCAACGCCGTGTTCGCGGTCCCCGCCCTCGTGCTGTTGGGGTATGTGCTCGCTCGCCAGACCGTCGGCGCCCAGCGTCTAGGCATGGCCATCGCGACACACGCCGGCTTCAACCTGTTTTCGGTGCTGGTGATGATGTTCAGCTAGGGCGCGCCTCGGCATCGAGCTTGCTGATGAGATCGAGCACGGTCTCGAGCCGGCCTCCGGACCGGAGCCATTCCAGCGGCGCTTTTCCAGCTAGGTCCGGGTGCGGTCGCACCAGCCAGTCGGCCGTGCGGCACGGGTCGAGCCGTCGCGTCAGGCGCTCGACCGCCTCGGCGATGTCGGACCGGATGCCGTCGGCGTCGAACTGGAAGGCAAGGTAGGCCTCTTCGACCGAGAAGCGCCCAGCGAGGCGGATTAAGCCGAGCCGCACGGCTAGCTCAGGGGCGGGGAGATTGGCGCGACGGGCAGCCTCGTGCCGTGTGTAGAAGGGGCCGAGGAGGACGGTCCCACGTGCGATGGCCTCTGCATTCACGGGTTCACCAGCTGCGGCCGGGATCGAACGGGTGTGGGCGAATCATAGGCCGAGGTTTTAGCCGCTCGGCGGCGTCCCGATGCCGGCGTCGCCACGTGGCGAGGCTCCGGCGTGGGTCTTCCTCCTGGGGTGCCGTTGTGGTATTCGCGGTAGAGATGCCGAAACGCCTGCACGATTACTCCCAGTGGCTTGGTGTCGGGGTCCTGCTCGCCGTCGCCGCCGTCGCCGGCCTCTGGTATGCCGGCCGAGCTCCAGAGCCGGCGCCCGCGAGCATCGAGCGGGGCGCCGGCGAAGGGCTGGTCACCGTGCACGTAGCCGGTGCGGTCTTCCGGCCGGGGCTGGTGCAGCTGGCCCAGCCGGCGAGGGTCGCCGACGCCATACTCTCGGCCGGAGGGGCGCTTCCCGACGCCGACCTGCACGAGGTCAACTTGGCCGCGCCGCTCGCCGACGGCCAGCAGCTGCTCGTGCCCTCCACGGGCGACCCGAGCGCCGGTACCCCAGGCGACGGCAGGGTGCGGGTGAACGTCGCCGACGCGGCGGAGCTGGAGCAGCTCCCGGGTGTGGGTCCGGTGCTGGCGCAGCGCATACTCGACTATCGGGAGGAGCACGGGCCGTTTCTCGTCGTTGAAGACCTCCTCGAGGTCCCCGGTATCGGAGAAGGGAAGCTGGCAGCGCTACGCGAAGCGGTTCTCTTGCCCTGAGCCGGCTTCGTCTCCCATCGGGACCGGGTGCCGTCGTCTGCGCCGGCGCGGTGGTCGCCTGGCTGGGAGCCGCTTTGGGGAGTCGGAGCACCTTGCTCGGCGTTGCCCTCGTGGTGCCTGCGGCGGCTGCAGCCTGGTGGTTTCGCAGGTGCCTGATGCCCGGAGTCGTGGTGCTGTTGGCGGGCGTGCTGGCGGGTAGCCTCGCGGCGGGCCGACGGGCAGCCGTTTTTGAGGTGCCGGTGCCCGCGGGCCGTGCCGTTTTCGCCGGCCGGGTTGTGGAGGACCCGGAGCCTGGGGCATTCGGCACCTCACTCGTGGTTCGGCCTACTCACCTACTCGTCGACGGGGAGTGGGCCGCGTGGCGGGGGCCTTCGCTGTTGGTGTCCGCGGGTGGCACTGACGTTGCAGCGGGCGATCGTGTGCTCGTGGAGGGCACGGTGCGCTCCGACCCGGGCATGCGGCGGACGGGACCCGTGGCCGCGATTGTGGCGGCCGAAGAGGTGACGCTTCTGGGGAGGGCGGAGGATCCGCTTTTTGCTGTGGGCAACGCGCTGCGCCGGCGGGTGCTCGACGGCGTCGCCGCCTACGAGGGCCGGCCCGCCTCGGCTCTGCTGTCGGGGTTCCTCATCGGGGACGTGCGGGATCTGCCGCCGAGGGACGAAGAGGCGCTGCGCCGATCCGGGCTGAGCCACTACGTCGCCGTCTCCGGCAGCAACGTGGCGCTCTTCTTGGCGGCGTGGTGGCTGGCGAGCGGCCCGCTGGGCTGGGACCCGCGGCGGCGCGCCCTGCTCGGCCTTCTGGGCCTCGCCATCTTCCTGGTCGTGACCCGCTGGGAACCGTCGGTGGTCAGGGCCGCGGCGATGGCGGCACTCGTGCTGGGGGGCCGATTGGCCGGTGTGCCCGTCGACGGCTGGACGGCCCTGGGCGGCGCGGTCATGGGGCTCGTTCTCGTCTCCGGCAACATTATTGCGGACGTCGGGTTCCAGCTCTCGGTGGCGGCCACCGCCGGAGTGCTTGCAGGTGCCGGGCTGTGGAGGGAGCGGCGGCCCCGCTGGGTGTGGACGGCTCTCGGGGCCACGGTTTCGGCGCAGGCGGCGGTGGCCCTGCTGCTGCTGGCCCACTTCGGGTCGGTTCCGCTGTTCGCCCCGCTGACCAATTTGGTCGCCGCGCCGCTCGTCGCTGGCTCCACCGCGCTGGGCGGCGTTGGTGTGATCACCGGGCTGAAGTTCGTCACCGGCCTGGGCTTGCTCGCCGCCGACGGCGTGCTGGCCGTAGCTCGTTTCGGCCGTAGCCTGCCTCAGCTGGGCTGGGCCGGCGTCCTGTCCACCGGCGGGCTCATCGCCGTAGCGCAGCGGCCCCGGCTGCGCCCCTTGGCGGTGCTGGTGGGGACGATATGGGTCTTGTCCCTGGTGTTGCCGCCTGCGCCGCCCGGCGGCCCGGAGGCCACTTTCCTGGATGTGGGCCAGGGGGACGCGATGCTCTTGCGGGGGCCTTCCGGAGAGGTCGTGCTCGTGGACGGCGGCCCCGATGCCGGCGTCCTCGCCGACGCCCTGGAACGCCGCGGCATCCGCCACATCGATCTGCTGGTGATATCTCATCTCCACGCCGACCACTGCTGCGGATTGATCGGGCTTACCGAGATCGTTTTGGTGGAGCGGGTCTGGTACGCCGACGACATCGGGGAGAGTTCATGCTTCGATGCCGCGTTGGACGAGCTGGCCCGATCGGGTGCCGTTGTGGAGCGACCGGCGCCCGGCTGGACGGCGCGGCTGGGGGTGTTCGACCTCAGGGTGCTGGGACCTCTGCGCCGTTACGACTCACCGAACGACCGATCCATCGTCGTCCTCGTCTCGGCCGGTGGCGGCACCCTGTTGCTGTCGGGGGACATCGAGGCCATCGCCCAGCGTGAGCTGGGGCCGCTGCTCTGTGACGTCCTGAAAGTCCCGCATCAGGGCGCGGCGACCAGCGACCTGGGCTGGCTGGCCGCGACCGCCCCAGAAGTCGCCGTCGTCAGCGTAGGTCCTAATGATTACGGCCACCCCGATCCTGAGGTCATCGAGGCGCTACGGACGGCCGGAGCCGAGGTTCGGCGCACCGACGAGGAGGGTGACATCGTGATCAGGCTCGATGAGTACTGACGTCGGAGGCGGGGAGCCTGTGGCCGCCGACGGCACTAGCGTCGGGGTCGTGAATCACGTGCTCGCCGTCGTCGGTCCTCGCGACAGTGGTCCCGGAGAACGCGACGAGATGCTGCGCCGTGGGGTCGGGCTTCTCGAGGAAGCGGGCGCCGACGGCATCGATCGTTTCGACGTCCCGTTGCGCGACCGGGGTGAAGAGGGGGAAGGAACGCTGCGGCCCGAGGTCGAGGCGCTGGTACCGGCGCTGCAGAGCGGGTCGCTGTTCGGCGGCCTGCGGGGGGTGCTGGTGGTCGACTCCCACCGCCTGCTCAAAGCCGAGGCGGAGGTGATTGCCGAGCTCGCCGGCTCGCTGGAGGCAGGCACGGCGATCGTCTGTTTTGTCGCCGAAGGTGCTCTTCCCGCCGCGCTCGCCGCGGTTGTCAAGGATGTGGGTGAATCGGTGGCCGTCAAGAAGCTGCGGGAGCGCGATGCTGCGGATTGGCTAGGGCACGCTGCTCGCGAGAGAGGGGTGCGGCTGGCCTCCGATGCCGTCGCCGCGCTCGTGCAGCGGTTCGGATCGGATATCGCCGCTCTCGGACAGGCCCTCGATCAGCTTGCCACGCTAGAGGGCACGGTGGAGGGGGAAGAGATCGCCTCCAGGTTCCGCAACCGGCCCGATGAGCCCATGTGGCACTACGCCGACGCCGTTGCGGCCGGCCGCACGACGGAGGCGCTGCGCCGATTGACCGATTTCCTCACGCATGGGCATCCGCTCCAGCTGCTTGCCTTTCTCGAGAACGATCTACGGCGCCGAGCGCTGGCCGCTGCCGCTCCCGACGTCGAGACCTTTGCCGAGTGGGTCGGGGCGTCGCCGAGCCACTTCCCGGTGCAGAAGGCGTGGCGGGCCCGAACCCGCACGAGGGAGGCCGATCTGCATCTCGCTCTCCAGGCGCTGTCGCGGGCCGACATGCAGATCAAGACGATGCCCGAGAGCACGCACCGGGTCACCATGGAGCGTCTGACTGTGGCGCTGTGCCGGTGGTACGGAGGGGCCCGGCGCGCCGGCTAGCTGGTGAAGGGACGGACGGCGAGTATCTCGAGTGAGAAGATGCCGGCAGGAGCCCGATACTCGACCTTCTCACCGACTCGGGCGCCGAGGAGCGCGGCGCCGAGCGGGCTCGACGGACTGGCGAGGGTGACACCGGGCACCTTGTTCTCCTGCGGGGCGACGAAGTACTCCGCTTCCTCTCCGTGCGCGTCGCGTACGGTGACCATGGATCCGATCTCGACGGTATCGGTGCTCGGCGCTTCACCGACTTGGGCGGTCCGCAGCAGGTGACGGATCGTGCGGATGCGCGCTTCCATCAATCCCTGCTCGTTCTTGGCGGCGTCGTATTCGGAGTTCTCGCGAATGTCGCCGTGTGACCGCGCCTCGGCGAGACGGTCCTCGAGTTCGGCCCGTCCTGCGGTGGTGAGGTGCTCCATCTCCTGCTCGAGCTTGTGGAATGCGGCAGGGGTGAGCCAGGTAGTGGCTGTTTCGTCGGACATGGGAAGGCGTCTAGCCGAGAAGGTCCCGCACCTGGCGTGTGAGGCGCGACTTGCGACGGGCCGCGGTGCGCTTGTGCAGCACGCCTTTGGCGACCGCCGTGTCTATCCGCCTCTGCGCCAGGCGCAGCGACTCTCTCGCCGCGTCGGCATCGCCGGATTGGGCGGCTTCGAGTGCAGTCCGGGTCCGAGTCTTCATCTCGGAGCGGACTGCCTGGTTTCGGCGCCGCCGCTTCTCGTTCTGGCGATTCCGTTTTATCTGTGATGCGATGTTGGCCATGGGGAACCGGCTTCTCGGTTCGGGGACGGCCGGAGATTAGCAGGCGTGGGCCCGGGGACAATGCGGCGCCGGGATACCATCTCCCGGTTCTCGCATGCTGAGCGGCGACGGCACGGCTGGCACTCGCGGCTTGAGACTGCTAGCAGTGCCCGGCGACTGCTAATCTCGCCCCGATGCTGGACGAACGCAAGGCGGCCATTCTCGGGGCGCTTGTCGAAGGTTACATCCGCACGGGCGAGGCGGTCAGCTCTCGTGCCATTCTGGACCGCAGCGATCTCACCTGTTCAAGTGCCACGGTGCGCAATGAGATGATTGTGCTGGAGCGTGAGGGCTACATCATGAAGCCGCATGCCTCGGCGGGCCGAATCCCCACGGATCGAGGCTATCGCTACTACGTCGACAACATGTCGCCGGGTGCGCTGCAGCACTCCACGCACACTCGCATCGAGCAGTTCTACACCTCGATGCACGCCGAGCTCAATCGCATGCTCAAGCAGACCTCGGCCCTGCTGTCCGAGATCACCCACTACCCGTCGGTCGTCGTGGGGCCCGGTGTGCGCGGCCAGACCGTGCGCGACGCTCATCTCCTTCCCGTGGGCCCGGATGCGGTGCTCCTGGTCATCATCACCGACCGGGGGAGGGTGACCCAGTCGTTGTTGCGATTCGCCGAAGCGGTGAGTCCCGCCGACGTCTCTATTGCCGAGGAGGCGCTTGAGGAGATCGTACGTGGGCTCCAGGTGGCCGAGACCCTGAGCCTCGACATCAGCGGATTCGACCTTCCCGCGTCTGCGGCGGCGGTGCTCGAGCAGGCGACCGACGCTCTGGTAGAGGCATCGCGCAGCGATCGTGAGGTGTTCCTCGGTGGGACCAGCCTGATGGCGACCCTGTGGGAGGACCTCGCCAAGCTCCACCGCATCCTTGCGCTGTTGGAGAGGGAGGCATCGGTTCTGGATCTCGTCGCCGGGCCTTCGTCGCAGACGATGGTGCGCTTTGGTTCCGAGATCCGCGCCGGGGAGGACGACTTGGCGGTTGTCTCGACGCCATACGGTGACGCCGGCGGTGGCGGCCGAATGGGCGTCTTTGGGCCCATGCGCATGGACTACAAGCGGACCATCAAGGTCGTTGAGGAAGTGAGCGGCGCCCTCGGCGACAGCCTGGGCGATTGATGGCAGTCGACTACTACCAGGTGCTCGGGGTTGATCGTGACGCCGGCCAGGACGAGATCAAGCGCGCCTTCCGCAGGCTGGCGCGAGAGACGCATCCGGATGCCAACCCGGGTGACCCGCAGGCGGAGAGGCGATTTCGCGAGATCGCCCAGGCATACGAGGTACTGGGCGACCCGCAGCGCCGCATCGCGTACGACGGCGGCGTCAGGTTCGACGCGAGTGATCTCTTCTCGTCGTTTGCCGGGATCGACGACCTGCTGACCCGTTTCTTCGGTTCAGCCGGCTTCGGCTTCCCGTTCGGTGCGGCGCCCACGGGCCCGGTGGCGGGAGCCGATGTCACGCTGGGCATCGAAATCACCCTGGCCGAGGCGGCGGAGGGAGTGCAGCGGCAAGTGGAGTACAGGGCGGCGACGCGATGCGCTACCTGTGATGGAAGCGGATCTGCTCCGGATGCCGACCTCGAGATCTGTGACCGGTGCGGTGGGCAAGGGTCGCTTCGCATGACCAGGCAAACCCTCCTGGGGACGACTGTGTCGATCGCGACCTGTGATCGATGCCGCGGCAGGGGTCGCATCATCGTGCAGCCCTGTCCCGAGTGCGGCGGCACCGGTTCGGTGGTCGGGGAACGCTCCGTGACTATCGATGTGCCTGCGGGAATCGATGGCGGCGCTCGGCTGCGCCTCGCCGGCCGGGGAGCCGCCGGCGAGCCCGGCGGCCGTCCGGGCGACCTGCTCGTGGAGGTTCGGGTGCAGCCCGACGAGCGTTTTGAGCGCCACGGCAGCGACCTGGTGCACAGGGTGCATCTCGGCTTGTCCGAGGTGGCGCTTGGCACTTCGATCAGCGTGCCGACGGTCGGCGGCGAAGATGTCGATATCGATGTGCCGGCCGGCACCCAGCCGGGCACGGTCTTCAAGCTCTCGCGGCGCGGCATGCCGCGGCTGAGGCGCAGGGGGCAGGGAGATCTTTTGGTGGAGATTCGCCTCGACGTGCCGGCCAAGCTGAGCGTCGAGGAGGAGCAAGCGTTGCGCCAATACGCCTCTCTCCGTGGGGAAAAACCCGCGGAGGGGCGGCGGATCCGCCGCCCGCGTGCCCACTGAGCCCGCGGCGGCAGGGGCGCGTCTGCCTATTGTCGTCATGGCCTGATTCTGCTGGCTAACATGGTCACCGAGAGCGGTCCCGTCGAACACGCGGCGGTGTCAGCGTATTGGGCAGCCGGAGGGAACCATGGAAGTGATGGAGTCCTACAGCGAGCTGGTGGGGTCTCGACTTCGGTCGATTCGAAAGCAACGGGGCCTGTCGCTCCAGGACGTGCAGCGCCTTTCGAGCGGTGAGTTCAAGGCGGCAGTGGTGGGTGCCTATGAGCGTGGTGAGAGGAGCCTCTCCATGCCGCGTCTGCACCGTCTCGCTGCCTTCTTCCAGGTTCCGATCAATCAGTTCATTCCGCACGAAGACCCCACAGAGGGCTCCATAGTCCCGTTGCCCAGCGGCGGCGTGACCATCGATCTCACAGCAACGGAGCGGCTCGAGGGCGCCGAAGCCGACATCTTCGACCGATTCCTGCGGTCGATCCAGGTGATGCGCCAGGACTTCAACGGCAAGGTTCTCACCATTCGCCACGACGACCTGCGGCTGCTCGCCCTTCTGCTCGATCAATCCGAGGACACCTTCAACAAACGACTCGCCGAATTGGGGTTGACCGAAGGGGCCTGACTCTCGCCGCTGCGGTGAGTGACGGGGTTGGGGGTCTGCGCAGGTATACTGCGACTCCCTCTTGCTCTGGTGAGTGAGGCGCTCTGTGACCCAAGCTTCCTTGAATGAGGTCAAGCTCCGCGTCCCTGGTGAACACGACATGCTGGCGTTGCTGGGCGAACACGACACGTTCCTGCGCATCGTCGAAGCAGCCTTCACCTCGACGCAGATCGTGGCGCGCGGCAACGAGATCACCATAAGCGGCGATCCGGAGGCTGCTCGCCAGGCTAAGACGGCCTTCGAGGAGCTCCTCGTGCTGGTGCAGGAGGGTCAGCAGCTCGATCAGAATCAGGTGCGGCGTGTGGTCGACATGGTGCGCTCCGACGTGCCGGCGCCCTCGGGCATCTTCACCGAAGGCGTGCTCGTGGGGAGAGGCAAGGTCATTCGGGCCAAGAGCCTCAACCAGAAGCGGTATCTGGACGCCATCCGCAAGCACACGCTGGTCTTTGGCATCGGGCCGGCGGGAACGGGGAAGACGTATTTGGCCATGGCCTTGGCCGTCGAGGCACTGACCACTGGAGCGGTGAGCCGCATCATTCTCACCCGGCCCGTAGTTGAGGCCGGTGAGAGGCTCGGTTTCCTGCCGGGCGATCTGACCGCCAAGGTAGATCCCTATCTGAGACCTCTCTACGACGCCCTCTACGACATGCTCGGGCCCGACGAGACCCGGCGTCTTC
>CAZWKX010000042.1:0-16484 GCA_964633975.1 uncultured Acidimicrobiia bacterium | reverse complement strand
GTACCGGGAGGGCATCGAGGACTTCGACATCGCCGATCTCCGTTATGCGGCCGACCTCGGCTACACGGTCAAGCTGCTCGCCATCGCAGAACGAATCGAAGGCGGGGTCAGCGCCAGGGTGCATCCGGCCATGGTTCCTCTCGACCACCCGCTGGCGTCGATTCGGGGAGCCACTAACGCCATCTTCATCGAGGGGCCCTCGGTCGGTGAGCTGCTCTTCTCCGGGCCCGGCGCCGGCGGCGAACCCACGGCGACCGCGGTGCTCGGTGACGTCATAGACGCATCGCGTGGACTGCTCTCCGGGTCGCAGGCGGCGCCGCGGATCCGCTTCGCCCCCGGCGCGGTGGTTGATTTCGGCGACGTCACCACCAGCTGGTACCTCCGGCTCGAAGTGACCGACCGTCCCGGCGTCCTGGCCCGGATCGCCACCGTTTTCGGCGAAGCCGGGGTCAGCATCAAATCGGTCTGGCAGGAGGGCCGAGGCGACTGGGCCACGCTGCTGCTGATCACCCATGGGGCTGCCGAGCGGCAGCAGCGCTCGGCGGTGGCCGAACTGGAGCAGCTCGACGTCGTTCGTGAGGTGGCGGCTGTGATACGGGTCGAGAGCGAGGAAGAGTGAAAGCCTGGCCCGGGCTCATCGAGGCGTACAGGGAGCGCCTTCCCGTCGGAGATGCCACCCCTGTCATCACGCTGCTCGAGGGGAACACCCCCTTGATACCGGCTCCGATGCTCTCCGAGCGCGTCGGCCGGGACGTGCTCCTCAAGTACGACGGGGTCAACCCGACCGGGTCCTTCAAGGATCGGGGAATGACTCTGGCCGTCTCCAAGGCGGTGGAGGAAGGGGCGCGTGCCGTCGCATGTGCCTCGACGGGCAACACTTCGGCTTCGGCCGCCGCCTACGCGGCGCGAGCCGGCATCGAATGCATCGTGGTGCTGCCGGCCGGTGCCGTCGCGCTGGGCAAGCTGGCCCAGGCCATTCGCCACGGCGCCCGTGTTGTCGCCGTCGAGGGGGCATTCGACGCGGCTCTCGAAGTCGTGCGTAAGTACACCGCCGAGTCCGAAGCGGTGCTGGTCAACTCGCTCAATCCGTATCGCATCGACGGCCAGCAGACCGCGGCGTGGGAGATCGTCGACGTCTTGGGGGGCCCGCCCACCGTGCACGCCCTGCCCGTCGGCAACGCCGGCAACATCACCGCCTACTGGAAGGGCTATCGGGCGGTAGGGGCGCGGCCCCGCATGTGGGGCTTCCAGGCCGAGGGCGCCGCCCCCATCGTGCGCGGTGAGCCGGTGCTGCACCCCGAGACGATCGCCACCGCCATCCGCATCGGCTGCCCCGCCTCGTGGGATGGGGCGGTGGCGGCGCGTGACGAATCGCAAGGGATCATCGAGGCGGTGAGCGACGAGCAGATCCTTGCCGCCTACAGGTTCCTGGCGGAGGAGGAGGGAGTCTTTGCCGAGCCGGCGTCGGCGGCATCGGTGGCGGGCATCATTGCCTTTGCGGACCGGCTGCCCGAGGGAAACGTTGTGTGCACACTCACCGGCCACGGGCTCAAGGACCCGGAGACGGCTCTGCTCGGCGTGCCCGACGTCGAGGTCATCGAACCGACGATCGCCGCTCTCGCCGCCTGGCTGGGCTGGTAGGGGCGCCGGTTGATACCATCGCCGAGCATGACCGCGGCCGGTGATCGCAGATTCTCCATGGGCGGACGCTTGGAGCGTTGGGAGTTGTGCTGCCTGGCTCTCGTGCTGCTGGTGTTCCTTCTGATCACGACGTACGCGGTGAGCTCTGGTGCTCCGTTGGGGTGGGACGAGTCGGCGTACGCACTGCGCGCACAGGATTTCCGCACGGGCACCTTCCCGGGCAACTACTGGAAGGACTATCGAGCGCCCGGCCTGCCCTGGGTGGCCCATCTGTTCTGGCTGGAGGGCCACACGGTGCCGTACCTGCGTATGGTCGTCGTCGGGTTTGGGTTGCTGCTGGTGCTGACCACCTGGGCCCTCGCCAGGTATCTCTTCGGCCGGAGAGCCGGTCTGATCGCCGCGGGCGGCTTGGCAGTCACTCCGGCGCTGTTGGGCTCGACAACCCAGTTCTGGCCCGATGTCCCCGGTGCCGCGGTCGGGTTCGCGGCCCTGGCCTTTTTCGTGTTCGCCACTCACGGTCGGCGGGCGTCGTGGTGGGTGTTGACGGTGCCCCTGCTGGCCGTTGGGGCCACTTTCGTGCGTTTCGGGGCCGTCATTCCCTTGTCCGTGGGTGCCGTGGGAATCTCCATTTGGCGGCGCCGGACCCTCGTGCGCAGCCTCCTGCCCATTGGCACGGCCGCCCTTCTGAGCCTGGCCGGTTTTGCCGCGGTGCTCTTCGTGCCATGGCTCACCGGCTCGGAGGGATCGCCATTCTCGGCGAGGGCGGGCCGAATTCGATACTGGTTTCGGGGCTTCGTCGATTATCTGGGCCAGAGCACGGACCTCATCGGGTCCGCTGCGATCGTCATCGCCGTCGTCGGGGTCGTTGTCGCCGTACTCTGGGTGCGTCGCGGCGAAATCGATGGCGGCGCATTCTTCACTTCGGCCGGTGTCGCATTGGCCGTGTTCCTGGCCCTGGCCACCCTGCTCCACGGCGAGATCCGCTATCTGTCCCCCGTGTTGCCCTGGCTCTGGGTTGCCGCGTCGCCGGGCCTGGATCACATATCCGAGACCTTGCCGACCCTGGCGCGCCCCGCGGTGGCCATCGTGCTTCTGGCCGCGCTCGTTGCGGGAGGCGTCGACTATTGCCGCGAGCGCAATCGCGACAGCAACAAGGCACTATCGGTGGTGCGTCAGGCAGCACTGGAGATCGCCGACGACGCCGCCGGCCGGGATTGCCTTGTGATGGCCAACCGGGTGGGCCAGGTTCGCTGGTACTCGGGCTGTGACACCCGGGGGTTCAACACAAACAGGCTGGTTCTGCCCGAGCCCGGAGACGAGGTCGTGTACATGCTTCTTGTCGAAGGCGACCCCAGGCAGCCCGAGGGAGAGCTGCGCCAGGTCTACATCTCTGAGACCGAGGACCTGCTCTTTGCGCTCAAGCAGGGCTGGAGAGACGCCGAGGTCTATCTCGTATACGAACCGACGGGCTCCGGATAGGAGCGGCGGTCTTGTTCGGTAGGGGTGTCGAGCCGACGACGCGCCTTGGCTCTCGTCGCCGAACGTTCTACAATCATCGCCGGGTCTTCGACCCCACGTTTCCCGACAAGCGCCGGTCTCCGTCGCGTGCATGTGCGCACCGGCTCCGCGGGTACGACAGCCCCGGGAGGCACCGTGAAACTATTCCTCGACACGGCACACTTGGCCCATATCCAGACCGCCCACGATTGGGGGGTGCTGGACGGCGTCACGACCAACCCCACGCTCGCCGGTAAGGAGGGCCTTGCCTTCAGCGACCTGGTCAAGGCGATAGCCGACATCACTCCCGGCCCGGTATCGGCCGAGGTGGTCGCCGAGGGCCGCGACGAGATGGTCGCCCAAGCGCAGGAGCTCGTGAAGATCGCCGACAACGTCGTCGTCAAAGTGCCCCTCACCAGGGAGGGCATCGCCGGCGGAGCCAAGATGACCGAGCTGGGGATCCCCATCAACGTGACCCTCGTCTTCTCGCCCGCCCAGGCGATTCTCGCCGCCAACATCGGTGCCACGTTCGTGTCCCCTTTCTTGGGACGCGTCGACGATGTGGGTGGCGACGGGCTCGCCCTGCTGCGTGAGATCGTCGACATCTACGCCGTCCAGGGGTACGGCACGGAGGTGCTGGCGGCGAGTCTTCGTCATCCTCAGCATATCGTCGAGGCGGCGAAGATCGGTGCGGACGTCGCCACCATGCCGTTCGCCGTCATGGACAAGCTGTTCAACCACCCGCTCACCGATATCGGGGTCGAGCGGTTCAATCAGGACTGGGAGGCCTATCAGCAATCGCTGAGGAAATAGGCCGCCGAAAGGACCTTATGACGAGCAGATCCAAGCTCCAGGAGAAGAGCCTCGACGAGCTGCGTACCATCGCTGCTTCGCTCGATGTAGCGGATCACGGGAAGCTGCAGAAGTCGAAGCTGATCGCAGCCATCCTCGACGCCGACGGCTTCGATGCCAGCGCCGAGTCGGAACAGGTCGAGCTGCCCGCCATCGAAGAGGTACGGTCGGGTGACGGTGAATCCCCGAAGGCAGGCACCGAGAGGGCGGACGCCGACTCGGAGGAGGCCAACGAGGCAGAGGCCGAAGATGAAACCTTTGTCCCTAGGGTCAGACAGCAGACTCCGGGTGGCGGCGCGCAGGCAAAGAAGCGACACCGTCGCGGCGGCGGCGGGCCGCGCGAGTACGACGAGTCGGAGCTCGAGGTGCGGGAGGGCATCCTCGACATCCTTCCCGAGTCGTACGGCTTCCTCAGGGTGACCGGTTATCTCCCGGGCGAGAAGGACGTGTACGTCTCCGCCAGCCAGATACGCAAGTTTGGGCTGCGCAAGGGCGACGTGATCAGCGGTCCCATCCGTCCGCCGCGCTCCCAGGAGAAGTTCCCCGCCCTCACTCGGATCCTGAGCGTGAACGACAGGGACGTGGAGGAGATGCGCAAGCGTCCCAAGTTCGGCGATCTCACCCCGCTGTTCCCCGATCAACGGCTCCACCTCGAGGTCGACGGGCAGCCCAACCACGTTCTGGCACGCATCGTCGACTTGATCGCGCCCATCGGGAAGGGCCAGCGTGGACTCATCGTGTCGCCTCCGAAGGCCGGCAAGACCACGGTGCTCAAGGAGATCGCCAACTCGATCACCAACAACAACCCGGAGTGCCGGCTCGTCGTCGTGCTCGTCGATGAGCGCCCCGAAGAGGTCACGGACATGCAGCGCTCGGTGAAGGGCGAGGTCGTGTTCTCAACCTTCGATCGGCCTGCAGAGGAGCACACCCAGGTGGCCGAGCTCGCCCTGGAACGGGCGAAGCGGCTCGTCGAGATGGGAACCGACGTCGTGATCCTTCTCGACTCGATCACTCGCCTGGCCCGCGCCTACAACCTGGCCACTCCGGCCAGCGGCAGAATCCTGTCGGGCGGCGTCGACTCAACCGCCCTCTACCCGCCGAAGCGGTTCTTCGGTGCGGCGCGGAACATCGAGGAAGGAGGCAGCTGCACCATCCTGGGCACGGCACTCGTCGAGACCGGGTCCCGTATGGACGAGGTCATCTTCGAGGAGTTCAAGGGCACGGGGAACATGGAGCTGCGGCTCGACCGGAAGCTTGCCGACAAGCGTGTCTATCCGGCCATCGACATCGAGGCGTCGGGGACCCGCAAGGAGGAGCTGCTCTTCGAGCCGAACGAGCTGGTGCAGGTGTGGAAGCTCCGCAGAGTGCTGCTGGCGCTGCCCGAGCCGGCGGCGGGCCTCGAGCTCCTCATCGACCGACTCAAGCAGACCAAGTCGAATGCGGAGTTCCTCGCCGACGTGGCAAAGTCGGGTACCGGAACATCGTAGGATCGCGCCTCGCAGAGGAGATCGCGTGAAGAAAGACATCCATCCTGAGTATCGGGAAGTCGTGTTTGTCGACACGGCGTCGGACTTCAAGTTCCTGACCCGATCCACCATCGAGACCAACGAGACCATCGAGTGGGAGGACGGCAACACCTACCCGATGGCGCGCGTCGAGATCTCGAGCGCCAGCCATCCCTTCTACACCGGGAAGCAGATCCTCGTCGACTCTGGAGGTCGGGTGGAGCGTTTCCGCCGTCGCTACGGGCGGACCTCGTTCACTCGTGAAGGCGACGAAGAGGCCGCGGAGACCGACGCCGACGCGGAGGCATAGGTGAGCCGCCCCCCGGGCGCGACCGTCGGCGGGCAAGCCGTCATCGAGGGCGTCATGATGCGCGCCCCGAGCAAGTGGTCGGTGGCGGTACGCCGGCCCGACGGTGTCATCGAAGCGGCCACGCACGAGCTGCCCCGCCTCTCGGCGCGTTCGCGATGGGGCAAAGTGCCCTTCGTGCGCGGTGTGCTCGTTCTCGTGGAGTCGCTGAACCTCGGCTTCCGCGCCCTGTCCTGGTCGGCCCGGAAGGCGGGCATGGAAGAGGGGGAAGAGGTGTCGAGCCGCCAGATGGCCCTGTCCATCGTCCTGGCTCTGGTGTTCTTCGTGGCCGTCTTCATGATGCTGCCGCTGCTTGTCGCCAGAGGTGCTGAGAGGATCTTCGGTGACTCCTCGATCGTGTTCAACGTCGTCGACGGTGTCGTCCGTATCGCTATCTTCATCGGTTACGTCTGGGCCATCGGCCGTTCCGCCGAGATCCGCCGGGTGTTCGAGTTTCACGGTGCTGAGCATCAGACGATCCACGCATATGAAGCTGGAGATCCGCTGACTATCGATGCCATCCAGCGCTACAGCCCGCGGCACCCGCGCTGCGGCACCAACTTTCTTCTCATAGTCGTGCTCATCGCACTGGTTCTGTTCACCACGCTGGGCCGGCCGGCGTGGCCGTGGCTCATCACCAGTCGCATTGTGGGCATCCCGATCATCGCCGGATTCGCCTATGAGGTGCTGAAGGCGGCGGCGGATCGGCGCTGGCTGCAGCTGGCGTCACGTCCCGGGCTGTGGCTGCAGCGGCTCACCACTCGCGCACCCTCCGACGACCAGATCGAGGTGGCCGTCACGGCACTGCTCGCCGCCCTCGACGAAGAGGAGCGCAAGGATGTGGCTCGGCGGGGGCCGGTGGCGGCCGCCGCCCTGGAAGCGGAGTACGGCTGATGGATGCGCAGATGCTGGCCCGGCTCGAGGAGATCGAGGCGGCGTTGGCCGACACGGAGCAGCAGCTCGCCGATCCCACCGTGTTCGGTGATCGGGCCAGGTACACCGAGGTGGCCAGGCACCACGCCGAGCTGAAGCCGGTCGTCGCCGTTCTCACCGCCTGCCGAGAGGCGGAGCAGGAGGCAGAGGAGGCCGCCGAGCTCGCCTCGGAGGAGAGCGACCCGGTGATGCAGGAGGAGCTGGAGGCACTCGCCGCCGAGAGGGCAGCCGATGCGGAGAGGCTTGAGCACCGGCTTCGTTTGATGCTGGTTCCCCGCGATCCCAACGACGAGAAGGACGTCATCGTCGAGGTCCGGGCCGCCGCCGGCGGCGACGAGGCCGCCATCTGGGCCGGCGATCTGTTCCGCATGTACGAGCGGTACGCCGAGCGCCGTAATTGGGTGATCGAGCCCATCTCGTCTTCCATCTCGGAGGTCGGCGGATTCAAGGAGGTCACGTTTGCCGTGAAGGGCAAGGGCGCCTACTCGCGTCTCAAGTTCGAGGCGGGGCCTCATCGGGTGCAGCGGGTGCCCAGGACCGAATCCCAGGGGCGGGTGCACACGTCCATCGCCACGGTGGCCGTGCTTCCGGAGGCCGAGGACGTGGAGGTGGAGATCAATGATCAAGACATCGAAGTCGACGTGTTCCGCTCCACCGGACCGGGCGGGCAATCGGTCAACACCACCGACTCGGCGGTCCGCATCACCCATCGCCCCACCGGGCTGGTTGTCACCTGCCAGGACGAGAAGAGCCAGCTGCAGAACAAGGTGAAGGCGATGCGGGTGCTGAGGGCCCGCCTGTACAAGATGGAGATGGAACGCCAAATGGCCGAGGTGGCCGAGAGCCGCCGCTCCCAGGTGGGAAGCGGCGAGCGTGCCGAGAAGATCCGCACCTACAACTTCAAGGAGAACCGGGTCACCGACCACCGGATCGGTCTCACCGTCAAGCGTCTGCCCGACATACTCGAGGGCGACCTTGACAGCCTCGTCGACGCCCTCACTCTCGACGACGAGGCTCGCCGCCTCAGTGGCTGAGGAGGCCCTCCACCTGGACCGGCGCCACATCGCCGGCCGGCTCGATGCCAAACACCTGGCAGTAGAAGGACAGCTCGGCTTCCAGGGACTTGATGATGTTCTCGGCCCGGCGGAAGCCGTGGCCCTCCCCCTCGAAGGTCATGTGGGCCACCGGAATGCCGTTTGAGCGCAGGGTCTCCGCCATGATCTCGGCCTGCTCCGGCGGCACGACCCGGTCGTCGAGGCCCTGGAAGAGGATGACCGGGCAGGTGATCCCGTCGGCGTGGTGGATAGGTGAGCGCTTCCGGTACACGTCCTCGGTTTCCGGATACGGACCGACGAGCCAGTCGAGGTACCTGGACTCGAACTTGTGGGTGTCTTTGGCGAGCAGGGCCAGGTCGGCGACCCCGTAGTAGCTGGCGCCGGCGGCGAATGTGTCGGTGAAGGCGAGCGCGCCGAGCGTTGTGTATCCGCCGGCGCTCCCGCCGCGAATGGCCAGACGGTGGCCGTCCACCTTCCCTCGGTCGACAAGGTGGCGGGCCGCCAGCACGCAGTCGCGAATGTCCACGATGCCCCAACGAAGATGTAGACGTTCCCAGTAGGCGCGCCCGTAGCCGGTGGAGCCGCCGTAGTCGACGTCGACGACGGCAAAGCCTCTGGCGGTCCAGAACTGGATCATGGGGTTCAGGCTCAGAGTGGTCGCCGATGTGGGACCGCCGTGATTGAACAGGACGAGCGGAGGGAGCTCGCCCGCCGGGGCGGTGCAGTCCGGGTTCGTCGGCGGGTAGAAGTAGGCGTGAGCCGCTCCGTCGGGAGTATCGAAGGTGATGTGCTCCGGGACCGACAAGTAGCGGCCGTCGATGTCGAGCCGTGACGGAGCGTGTATCTCCTCGGCGTCTTCGGTCTCCATGCTCAGCCGGGCCAGCGCCGGCATACGATCCGGCGCGCCGGCGATGACGAAGACATCGTCTCCGGCGGCGGCAATCGTGGGTGCCAGCCACGGGCCGGAGGCCGGGATCTCGCGGGTGGTGCCGTCGGGGGCGTGAACCAGGATCCTGGTGCCGCCGGAGGACCGGTAGACGGCGATGATTGATCCCGCCGCGGTGAAGGCGTAGCAGGTGCGGCGGAAGGTCCAGAGGGGCAGGCCGGCATCGGCGTCGATCTGGGCCAGGGGCGCCGGTAAGCCGTCCTCGACCCGGTACAGGTTCGACCATCCGGTGCGGTCGGAGGCGAAGTGGAGCACACCTTGCGGTGACCATTCGGGCTGTAGAACGGACTCCCGTGGGCCGCCGGCGAGAAGAACCGGCTCCAGCTCACCCGGGCCAAGCTCGGCCAGCCAGAGCTGGGTGCCGTTCCACGGCATGTTCGGGTGGTCCCAGGTGAGCCAGGCGAGATGCCGGCCGTCGGGGGAGAGGGCAGGCGAGGCGTAGAAGTCGTGGCCGTAGGCGATAACGTCCGGCTCGGCCGAGCCGTCGCGCCGAAGCCGCACCAGCTCGTTTCTCGGCTCGGTGCCGGCGGAGTGGCGTTCACGGACGCAGACGATGAAGCCGTCGCCAAAACGGAGATCGGCGTAGCGGTCGCCGGCCTCCAGGGCGGGCTCGGGCGTCACCGGGGCGGGGGGATCTCCAGGACGGTGGCGGTAGAGGCGTTGGTCGGCGAAGTTGGCAAAAAAGACCTCGCCGTCGTCGACGGCGTAGGCGCCGCCTCCGTATTCGTGCACCCGGGTACGAGCGTTGAATCCGCTGGGGGTGACATCCTCCGGGGTGCCGTCACCGAGGCGCACGATCACACTCCTGCCCTGTTCCAGAGGACGCGTCTCCACCCAGTAGACGTCGGACCCGTCCACCTCGATGCTGTCGCTGAAGCGGATGCCGCTCTGCGCCACCGTCTCGGCGCCGATCGGCGAAGGCCAGGACCCGTATGAGGCGATCTTCATGATGAGAGCTCCCTGCCACGCTAGTGCCAGGTTTCGACCGGGCCTCTGCGAAACTGGTCGAATGCCGCTTCCCGCCCACGAGATGGAGCGCTTGACGCGGGCTGCAACCGGAAGATCGCGAGGCCGCTTCGCCCGCGATCGACGGCTTGATGCCGAGGAGCAGCGGCGCCTCGACGAGCTGGTGACGCGACGGCTCTCAGGGGAGCCGCTCCAGTACCTCGAAGGCACGGCCGCGTTCGGGCCCATCGAAGTGCATGTCGATGGGAGGGCGCTGATTCCTCGACCGGAAACCGAGCAGGTTTGGGAGACGGCGGTGTCCATCCTCCGGCAAGCCGGCGCCGGCAAGCCGATCGTCGATGTCGGAACCGGCTCGGGCGTGCTGGCGCTGGCGCTCAAGCGCGTCTTTCCGTCCGCATCGGTGTACGCCACCGATTCCAGCGAAGAGGCGCTGGCACTCGCTGTGGAGAACGCAGCTGTCCTGGGCCTCGATGTCCGTTTCCTGCCGGGTGACCTGTTCGAGCCGCTCCCCTGCGGCTTGCACGGGCGTGTGGGGCTAGTGGTCTCCAACCCGCCCTACGTCTCGGAGGCCGAGTTCGATCGGCTTCCCGTCGAGATCCGCGACCATGAGCCCAGGTGGGCTCTCGTCGCCGGGCCTGAAGGAACCGAGATCCTGGCCCGCATCGCAGAGGAGGCACGCGTCTGGCTGGGGAACGGAGGGTGGCTGGTGTGTGAGATCGGGGAGCGCCAGGGTGATGCAGTGCTCGGCATTTTCGCCGCCTACGAGCGGGAGGTGCGCAAGGACCTGGCGGGCCGAGACCGGATACTCGTGGCGCGGAAGAGCGGCTGACACCCGTAGGTGGGTGGCGAGCATCCAGGATTCAGAGTTCAGAGTCGGTACGGCGCGATCTGAATTCTGAGTCCTGAACTCGTACTCTCTCCGCCATGGCCCCTGACCTCGGTAGCGCTCTCTCCGCCCTTTCCTCCGGACTCCTCGTCGGGGTGCCCACCGAGACGGTGTACGGCGTCGCCGCCGATCCGTTCTCGGCGGATGCCGTGGACGCGCTCTTCGCCGTCAAGGGGCGTCCGGAGGGTCGGCCGATTCCGATTCTGGTGGCCGATGTCGCCGCCGTGGGCGCCGTTGCCCGGCTCGACCAGCGGGCCCTCGAGGCGGCGGAGCGGCACTGGCCGGGGCCACTCACGCTGGTGCTCCCCAGCGTGCCGGGGCTTCCGGCCTGGCTGGGCGATGTGAGGAAACGATCCATAGGGGTTCGGGTCCCCGACAGCGCGGTGGCGCTGGAGCTGCTGGCCGCCGCCGGTCCGCTGGCCGTGACCAGCGCCAATCGAAGCGGTGACGAGCCCGCATTCGACGACGCCGGCGCCCGGGCGATCTTCGGTGATGAAATCGCCGTGTATCTGGCCGGGAGCGGGTCGGGCCAAGCTCCTTCCACGGTCGTCGACCTCACTGGTCCCGTCGCTCGGGTGTTGCGGGCGGGACCGGTCGCCTGGCCCGAAAGCTGATCGCGGCCGGGTCGCGACGAGCATCTCGTGGTCTACGGCATGGTGGCGGAGCCGGGAGAGCGGCGCGCTACGCTGGGCCAACCCTCCAGGAGGAACGGGCAACCATGACCGACATGCGTCCTCTGTCCCAGGTCGATGCCGAGATGGCCGCCCTCGTCGCAAAGGACGTCGAGCGGCAGCGCACGAACGTGCAGCTCATCGCCTCGGAGAACTTCGTCTCGCGCGCCGTCATGCAGGCGAGTGGATCGGTGTTCACCAACAAGTACTCGGAGGGTCTGCCCGGGCGCCGCTACTACGAGGGCTGCGCCGTCGTTGACGAGATGGAGAACCTGGCCAGGGAGAGGGCGAAGGCGCTGTTCGGGGCGGAGCACGCCAACGTGCAGGCGCACAGTGGGGCACAGGCGAACATGGGCATGTACTTCTCGCTGCTGGAGCCGGGCGACAAGGTGCTCGGGATGCGGCTGGATCAGGGGGGTCACCTGACCCACGGCTCCCCGGTGAACTTCTCCGGCATCCTCTTCGAGTTCGTTGCATACGGGGTGGATCCGGAAACCGAGCTGGTCGACATGGACGAGGTGCGGCGTGTTGCCCGACAGGAGAAGCCCAAGCTGATCGTCGCCGGGTACACCGCGTATTCGCGACTGCTCGACTGGGCCTTGTTCCGCGAGATCGCCGACGAGGTGGGGGCGGCGCTCGTCGTCGACGCCGCTCATATCATCGGGCTCATCGCCGGCGGCGCCCACCCCAATCCGACGCCGCATGCCCACATCGTGACGGCGACTACCCACAAGGCGCTGCGCGGGCCGCGAGGCGGCTTCATTCTCTGTGAGGAATCCTTCGCGAAAGCGATCGACAGAGGCATCTTCCCCAACGCTCAGGGTGGTCCGCTCAACAACCACATCGCGGCTAAGGCGGTGTGCTTCCACGAGGCCTCGACCCCGGAGTTCGGTAGATACGCCCATCAGATCGTGGCCAACGCCGCCGCTATGGCCGATCAGATGGCGGCGGAGGAGGTGAGAGTGGTCAGCGGGGGCACCGACAACCATCTCTTCCTGGTCGATCTTCGTTCGGTAGATGAGGACCTGACCGGGCGCGAGGCGGCAAAACTGCTGAACTCGGTCGGCATCACCCTGAACTTCAACACGGTGCCCTTCGACCCGCGTCCCCCTTTCCATGCCAGCGGCCTGCGCATCGGCACACCGGCGGTGACAACGTGCGGCATGCGTGAGCCTGAGGTTCGTACCGTTGCCACTCTCATAGCTCGGGCGCTCCGGGGTCGTGAGGATGCCGGAGCCCTCGAGGCGGTGGCCAAGGAGGTGCAGGAGCTCGTTGCCGCGTTCCCCCCGTATCCCCCCGATTTCCCGGGGCATGTGTGAAAGGTTTGGTGTGCGCGAAATGCCGCCGGTAGTTTCGGCTCTTGGCTTTAGATGGCGAGGAGGCCGCATTCGATGAGCCGACCGTCCGTACATCGTGAGATCGGGGCATCGGTAGGTGCCGGCTCCGAGACTGCGGGGTTTTTCGCCTCGATCCTCTCGGGTCTTCTGCTGGGCCTGCTGGGTGATCACCTGCTGGGCACCGAGCCCTTGCTCGTCGCTCTCGGCATCATCGCGGGCTCGGCGACGGGGTTCTGGAGGATGTGGCAATACGCCAAGAGGGCACATGACCAAGGACGTTGAGTCCGTGCTCGCCGGGCACACGGCGCGGCGTGTCGTGATCGTGGGGCCGGTGCTCGTCGGCGTCTTCTGGGCGGTGCGAGGCTCGCGTGGGGCGGTAGCGGCGGCCGTAGGGGTCGCCATCGTGGTCGGCTACTACCTGATCTTCGGTGCCATGCTCTCGGCGGCGGCGCGCATCTCGCTCGGCTTCTACCAGGCGGCCGCCCTCTTTGGGTTCTTCCTGCGCCTCGGGCTGATGGCCGGGACCATGCTCGCCGTCGCCTGGCTATTCGATATGGATCGGTTCGCCCTCGGAGTCAGCGTCGTCGCCGCCTACCTGCTGCTCCTCGCCTGGGAGACGGTTGCGGTGTCTCGAGGTGGAGAGAGGGAGCTGGAATGGGCGAGCTGATCCTGGCCATCGCGTGCGATCCCTCCCAAGACGTCATCTGTACGCCCGAATCGGTGAACGAGCTCTTCGAGACCGGCGTGGTGTTCAGGATCTTCGGCTTCGGAGTGACCCGTTCCGTCATCCTGATCTTCGCCGCCGCTCTGACGGCACTGGCCCTGCTGTTCTTCGCCTACCGCAGACCGCGCCTCGTGCCCACCAAGTTTGGGACCGCCGTCGAGGGCATCGTCGACTTCGTCAGGGAGGAGATCGCCATCGGGGTCATCGGGCCGGAAGGCGTTCGCTACTTCCCCTATCTGCTGGCCCTTTTCATGTTCATCCTCGTGGGGAATGTCTTCGAGATCATGCCGGGCATCAACTTCCCCATCACGTCGCGCGTCGCCATCCCGCTGTTCCTCGCCCTGCTCACCTGGGTGATCTTCATAGCCGTCGGGTTTGCCGAGAACGGGTTCGGATACGTGTCCGGCGTGGTGTGGCCGCGCTCGGTTCCGCTGGGCCTGCGGCCTCTGGTCGGGCTCATCGAGTTCGTCAGCACTTTTCTGCTTCGTCCCGTCACGCTTGCCGTGCGGCTGTTTGCCAATCTGGTCGCCGGGCACGTCATGCTCACGCTGCTCCTCGTCAGCGGCGTCGTTTTTGTCGCCCACGTGGACGACATAGGGTTCCGATCGATCATCGGTCTCGGCTGGTTTGCCGTCGGCCTCGCCATCTTCATCTTCGAGCTCGTGGTCATAGTGCTCCAGGCCTACATCTTCACGCTGCTTGCAGCGGTCTACATCGAGACGTCACTACACCCCCAACACTGAACGGAGGGAACGAGAACATGCAAGACATCAGCGGCGCCCTGGCCCTCATCGGGTACGGCCTCGCCGCCATCGGGCCCGGCATCGGCATTGGGATCGTTGCCGGCAACGCCGTGCAGGCCATGGCCCGCCAACCCGAGGCGGCGAACATGGTGCGCACCACGATGTTCCTCGGTATCGCTTTCACCGAAGCCCTGGCCCTAATCGGCTTCGTGCTCTTCTTCCTCACCTGAAGCCATGCTGAGCCTGCTTGCACAGGTGCCATTCCTGGCCCAGGGGGTCGACGGGTCGACGGAGGGCACCAAGCTCATCATCCCCGACATCGAAGAGCTCATCGCCGGGATCATCGCTTTTGCCATCGTCTTCGTCGTCATCTGGGTGTGGGTCCGTCCTCACATCGCTCGGATGATCACCCACCGGCAGGAGGCCATCAGCGGCCGCCTCACCGAGGCGGAGCAGGCCAGGATCCAGGCCGAGAAGCTGCTAGAGGACCACCGAAAGCAGGTCGCCGATGCACACAGGGAAGCGGGCAGCATCGTCGAGGAGGCGCGGCGTGCAGCCGAGTCCGTACGGTCCGAGCTGATGGCCCGTGCTCACCGCGAGGCCGAGGAGGTCACCCGCCGCGCCCAGCAGGAAGCCGCCGCCGAGAAGGAGCGCGCCGGCGCCGAGGTGCGAGATCAAGTGGCGTCACTGTCACTCGAGCTGGCCCAGAAGGTCTTGGCTGAGGCTCTCGACGAGGACGCGCAGCGGCATCTGGTGGAGCGCTACATCCAAGAAGTGACGGAGCTGGACGAGTGACCGGACACATCGACGGATATGCCGCCGCCGTGCTGGAAGTGGCCCGCGCCGAGGGGTCGCTCAAGGAGGTCGTCGACGAGATCTATACAATCGCCCGCGTCATCGACGGCTCGGCCGAGCTGCGGAACACTCTCAGCGACATTCGGATTCCCGTCGAGAGGAAGCAGGGTGTGGTCGAGGAGCTCCTGTCGGGGAGGGCTTCCGCGCTGACTGCGGCTCTCGTCGATCTGGTCGTGGCCACAGGTCGGGTCACCGATTTGCTTGCCATCTCCGATCGCCTTGCCGAGCGCGCCGCTGCCGAGAGGAACCGTGTTGTTGCCGAAGTCCGCTGCGCGCGTAGTCTCGACGCCGCAACTGTGGCTCGGCTCGAGGAGTCGCTCGGCAGAGCCACCGGCAAGGAGGTCGAGGTGAAGACGGTGGTGGACCCATCCGTCATCGGCGGCATCATGGCCCGGATCGGCGACGTCGTCATCGACGGATCGATGCGCTGTCGGTTCGAACAGCTTCGCGAATCCCTCGGGATCACCGATGGCTGATATGAGCATCAATCCCGAGGAGATCAGCGCCGCTCTGCTCAAGCACCTCGAAGGATGGTCGCCCACCCTGGTCGCAGAGACCGTTGGCTACGTCACCACCATCGGCGACGGGGTGGCTCGGGTGCGCGGGCTGCCCGGAACGATGGCGAGCGAGCTGCTCGAGTTCCCCGGGAACCTGCTGGGAATCGCCCTCAACCTCGACGAGGATTCCATCGGCGCCGTCATCCTCGGCGAGGCGAGTCATGTCCAAGAGGGTGACCCGGTGAAGCAGACCGGCAGGTTGCTCTCGGTGCCGGTCGGCGATGCGCTCTTGGGGCGCGTCATCGATCCGCTCGGCAACCCGCTCGACGGCAAGGGGCCGATAGACAGCAGGGAGCATCGTCTGCTGGAGACGCAGGCGCCTTCGGTGGTCGAGCGGCAGCCGGTCCGCGAGCCGCTGCAGACCGGTATCAAGGCCATCGATGCTCTCACTCCCATTGGGAGGGGTCAGCGGGAGCTGATCATCGGTGATAGGCAGACCGGAAAGACGGCGATCCTTGTCGACACCATGCTCAACCAGCGGCACAGTGATGTGAAGTGCATCTACGTCGCCACGGGCCAGAAGGCTTCGACCGTCGCTGGGATCGTGGAGATGCTCGAGAAGAACGGGGCCATGGAGTACACGGTGGTGGTCAATGCTCCGGCATCGTCCTCGCCGGCTCTGCAGGTCTACGCCCCGTATGCCGGCTCGGCCATCGGCCAGCACTGGATGTACAACGGCGAGCACGCCCTCGTCATCTTCGATGACCTTTCCAAGCAGGCGGTGGCCTACCGGGAGATCTCCCTTCTGCTGCGCCGTCCTCCTGGGCGTGAGGCCTATCCGGGGGACGTGTTCTATCTACACAGCCGCCTCCTCGAACGCTGCGCCAAGCTCAGCGAAGAGCTGGGTGGCGGTTCTCTCACCGGGTTGCCGGTGGTGGAGACGAAGGCCAACGACATCTCGGCCTACATTCCGACCAATGCGATCTCCATCACCGACGGCCAGATCTACCTGGAGACCGATCTCTTTTAC
>CAZWKX010000041.1:0-16930 GCA_964633975.1 uncultured Acidimicrobiia bacterium | reverse complement strand
AAGCCCGCCAGCGCCGATGGTACTTGGGGCGCAGGCCCCTGGGAGAGTAGGTCGCCGCCGGGTCTTCTTCGAGGGGCTGCCCACCCGGCAGCCCCTCGTACGCGTCTGTGGTGGCACGAGTACGATGGCGATCCGGTGAGCGACGGACGATTTCAAAGCAGGAAGCCGCGTCGGCCGGCGAGCGGGGGCAAGCAGAGCACCGGCGCCGGAGGGCGGGCGCGGCATCCCGCCGTCGCCGGTGCCGCTGACGGCTCCTTGCCGAGGTGGGTTGTGACCGAGCTGACCCGTGTGACCCCGAAAGCAAATCTCGGGGGGGCGGTGGCGGCTCTCGAGCAGGCCGCGGTCGCAGCCGCAAAGGGCAACCACGCCAAGGCACTGAGTCACGCCGAGGAAGCAAAGCGGCTATCACCGCGCGACGCGACCATCCGTGAGGTCATCGGGCTCTCGGCATACCGGCTGAGCCGGTGGGAGCAGGCCCTGCGCGAGCTGCGTGCCTTTCGTCGTCTGACCGGGGAGACTGCCCACCTGCCTGTGGAGATGGACGTGCTGCGGGCCCTGGAGCGGCCTGAGGACGTCGAGAGAGCGTGGGCCTTGTTGCAGCGGCTCGGCGGGAGCACGGCCACCAAGGACGAGGGCAAGGTGGTCTTTGCTTCGTACCTGCTCGATGCCGACAGGGCCGCGGAGGCGTGGGAGGTGGCGAGCCCGGGCAGGATCACGGCGGATGCTTCGGAGAGCCGTCTTCGGGTCTGGTATGTGGCGGCGCGGGCCGCGAGCCGTCTGGGCGACAGGGAGACGGCGCTGCGCCTCTATGAGGCGATCACCGGGGGAGATCCCGCTTTCCCCGGCCTCGATGAGTTGAAGGCGGCCATCGGCTAGGCGGTGAGCCAGCGGAGGATCCCGGCGGCCTGCATGGGCCAGTGGGTGTTGCGGTCGTAGATCTCGATGATGTCCTCGGGCACGTCCTGGGCCCGGTACTCGTCGAGCGCCCATCGGCGCATGGCCCCGCCCAGGTCGTCGGCGCCGGCGGCCTCCTCGACCCAGGCAACCCACGCCCGCACCCGCTCCTCGGCTTGGGCGAGGGCAGCTTCGGGATCGGGGTGGGGACCGAAGTGGGCAAAGCCGAGGAAAGATGGATGGTGCCGGGCGATGCGGTGAAGCTGAGTGACGACAAGCTCGGGATCGAAGTCCGGGGGCGGCGTCACCGGCTGCACCATGTGGCCGTGCGGGAAGGCGATGCCGACTGCATCCCCGACGAAGCAGGCCCCGGTTTCGGCCTCGGTGAAGACAACGTGGTGTTTGGCGTGGCCCGGCGTGTATAGGACATCGACCTGGCGGCCACCGCCGAGGGGGATCCGGTCACCTTCGTCGAGAGCGGTGAGCCGGGCCGGCTCTACAGGCTCGATCGGACCCCAAAGGTCCTGCATCTCGCGTTCGTCGTACACCCGGCTGGCTGAGTCCCAGAGACGGCCTGGATCGGCGAGATGGCGGGCCCCTCGCCGGTGGACGGCGATGTCGGCGTTGGGGAACCTCCGGGCCAGATGACCGGCGCCGCCGGCGTGGTCGAGATGGATGTGGGTCACGGCCAGGGTGGCTACGTCGTCCACGCCGAGGTCGTCGAGGGCGGCGAAGAGGTGCCCGATCGAGCGGGAGGGCCCACACTCGATGAGCAGGCGCTGTGGCGTGTCGAAGAGGTAGCAGGCGAGACGTTCGGGCTCGTCGTGCATGAACGCGTCGATGAGGTAGAGGTCGTGGCTCAGGGGGACGGCGGTTGCATGGCCCATGCCGACACCCTAGGGCCGGTTGTGTGCGGGTGCGGGCAGGTCGTGTCACTGCGAGGGCATACGTTGAAGGACACCTCGTGAAAGGCACACCATGGACCTCAACCTCGTCGTGCTCTCCGGCCGGCTCTGCGCCCCGGCCGAGATACGCCAGTTCGACAACGGCACCCGGCTTGCCCGCTACCTGCTCACGGTGCGGTCGGAGCGGCCACGCCAGCGGGTCGACGTGTTGCCGGTGACAATGTGGGACCCGCCCGACGAGCTGGTCGACGCCGACCCGGTGGTGGGTGTCAGGGTCTGGGCCGCCGGCACCGCCCAGAGGCGATTCTGGAGCGAGTCGGAAGGCCGCCGCAGCCGCATCGAGCTGGTGGCGGAGCAGGTCTGTCTGAGGACCGAGCCCGCGGAAGATGGTGGGCACTAGCCTGCCCGTCGTGCGTAGAGTCTGCATCGCCGCAGCATCTGAGATCGCAGCCCGGGCCGGTGCCGAGATCGCCGACGCCGGGGGGAACGCCGTGGACGCCGCGGTCGCAGCGACGCTTGCAGCCATGAGCACCGATCCGGGGATCATCGCCCCGGGGGCCGGCACGTTCGTGATGGTTTGGCCGGCCTCGACGGACCCGGTTGTCATCGACGGCTATGCCGAGATGCCGGGACGAGGGCTGGCACCCGGCAGCGTCGAGGGGTTCGGCGAGCGGGTGTACATGGCGTACGGGGGCGGCATGGAGACGCTGGTCGGCCACGCTTCCGTGGCCACGCCCGGCGCTTTTGCCGGCCTTGGAGCCGCCTGCGAGGCGTTTGGGCACCTCCCCTGGTCGCAGGTGCTGGGCCCCACCATCAGATGGGCCGACTCCGGCTTCCCGCTGTCGGACGTGGCGGCCGCCTACCTGGTCTACTCGCGCGGGCCGATCTTCGATCGTATACCCGAGAGCAGGCGTGCTCTGCACGGCGGGGACGGCAGCCCGTTGCACGAGGGCGACATCGTGCACATCGAGGGCCTGGCCGATTCACTGCGGCTGATCGCCGAGGAGGGCCCGGCGTGCTTCTACACCGGACCCATCGGGCGGCTGATGGCGGAGGACATGGCGGCGAACGGAGGGCGGCTGACCACCGCCGATCTCGAGGCCTACGAGGCCGTGGAGCGCGCCCCGCAGCGGCTTCCGTTCGGGGAGTGGGAGGTGGCGCTGAACCCGCCGCCTGCCATAGGTGGCGCCGCCCTGGGCGCCATGCTGCTGCTCCTGGACGCCGACACTCCGGACCCCGGCACCGCAGCGGGCGCTCGCAGACTGGCGGAGGTGCAGCGCGCCGTGCTCGAATACCGCCTGGAGCACATCGACGGCAGCGCCGAAGCGGCGGCTGCGGCGGCCACGCTGCTGGAGAAGGCGGGCAGCGGCGGTCTGGAGGCGCCCTCCACGGTGCACACCTCGGCGGTGGACAGCGACGGCCTCGCCTGCGCCGTCACGACTTCGGCCGGATACGGCTCGGGAGTGATGGTCCCGGGTACCGGGATCTGGCTCAACAACTCGTTGGGCGAGCTCGAGCTGCTGCCCGACGCCGGCGGCGTCCTGGAAGTGGGGGCCCGACTGCCCTCGAACATGGCGCCGACCATCGCCAGACGCGGCGACGGCTCGGTGCTGGCGGTGGGGTCGCCGGGCGCCAGCAGGATCACCACTTCGCTTGCGCAGGTGCTGCTCAACTTCGTCCACCTCGGGATGTCGCTGCGGGAAGCGGTGGCCCACCCGCGGCTCCACGTCGAGGTGTTCGAAGGCCAGCCGACGGTGGCGTGTGAGCCCGGCATGCCCATCGGGGGTTTCGACGACCTCGTCGTGCGCCGCTTCCCCGACATCTCCATGTATTTTGGTGCGGTCGGGGCGGCCATGTGGGATCCGCGTGGAGGGCTCTTCGACGCGGCCGACCCGCGTCGCTCGGGGATGGTGGCCGTAGGCGGCCTGTAGCCGGTGAGGCGGCGGGAGGCGGCACGCGGGATGACCCTGCGGGGCCGAAGGCCGAGATGGACTCGGCGTGGGACGGCTGGCCGGCCTGCTCGGGTCAAGCGCTCGGGTCGATCAGTCCCCAGCGGCGCCTGATGATCCGGTCCAGGGTGCCGAAGAAGAGGGCGTCCATGGTGATTCCGATGATCAGGATCACGATCATCGTGGCGAGGATGCCGTTGGCGTCGGCGAAGTCGCGGGCCACCTGCAACTGATAGCCGATGGAACGACGCCCCCTGATTATGACGAGCAGCTCACCGGCCATGAGGCTTCGCCAGGCGAAGGACCAGCCTTGTTTCAGGCCGGCGACGAACGATGGAAGGCAGGCCGGCAGGATCACGTGCCGGAACAGGGAGAGATTTCGGGCGCCGAGCACGCGGCCGGCTCGGATGTAGATGGGCGGGATGTGGTCAGAGCCGCTGACGAGGCCGTTGGCGATGGCCGGGGCGGCGCCGAGCACGATCACAAACAGGATCGCCTGCTCGGACAGCTTGAACAGCAGGATGGCGAGAGGGAACCAGGCAATCGAAGGCATCGTCTGGAGTCCGGTGATCAGGGATCCGACGGCGGTGCGCAGGACCTTGACGCGTGCCACCAGGGCCCCGACCGCAGTGCCGATGAGCACGGCGATGGCGAAACCGGTGAAAGCACGCCTCATGGTGATGCCGGTGGCGGTGATGAGCGTGCCGTCGGCCAGGCGGGAGCCGAGCTCGCCGAACACGCTCAGCGGCCCGGGGAGCGCGTAGGTGGGCTTCCAGCCGCTCCACACCACGAGCTGCCAGAAGAGCAGTGAGATGGCCAGGGCCGCCAGCTTCGGCCAGGATGCCGCCCAGATCCTTCGAGCACGTGTGACCTTGGGCCCAACAGGTATCTCGAGGGTGTCGAGGCCGGTGACTTCCCTCTTGAGCGAGACTGCGGTCTCAGAGGTGCCCATGGCTCCGAACCTCCCTGCGCAGACTCTCCGTTATCTCGGCAGACAATGCCGACACCTCCGGGGTCTCGATGCGACGTGGCCGGGGGATGTCGACCTCAAATTCGGCGGCGAGCCGGCCGGGGCGCGAAGTGAGCACGAGCACCCGGTCGGCGAGACGCACGGCCTCGCGCACGTTGTGGGTCACGAAGGCGACCGTGAACCTGAGATTGCTCCACAAGTGCTCCAGCTCGGCGTGGAGCAGGTCGCGGGTCATCGCGTCGAGAGCGCCGAAAGGCTCATCCATGAGGAGGAGGTCGGCGTTCTGGGCGAAGGCGCGGGCAAGGGCCACACGCTGGCGCATGCCGCCCGACAGCTCGTGGGGCCGCATCGTGGCGAAGTCGTCCAGGTGTACCTTCTCGAGCAGGGCGAGGACCTGGGCCCGGCGCTCAGAGCGAGGCACCCCGCGCAGGCGCAAGGCCAAGTCGATGTTGCCGGCAACGGTGAGCCAGGGGAACAGGGCCGCGTCCTGGAAGAGGAGCGCGGTACGTCCTTCGGCGGCGATGCGGCCTGCGGTGGGTGTGTCCAGACCCACCGCCAGGTGGAGGAGGGTGCTCTTGCCGCAGCCCGAGGCACCCACGATGCACACGAACTCGCCGCGGCCCACGCTCAGGCTCAGGCGATCGAGTGCATGCACCGCCTCGGGGCCGTGCCCGTACACCTTGGTGACCTGCTCCACCAGCAGGGCTGCAGGCGGAGCAGGCTCAGGGACGAGGGGTTGCCTTGGTTTGGTGAGTGTCGTGGTCACAGGCCTGTCACCTCCGTTTCCCCGGCGTCGTGTAGGAGGCCGTTGAGGATGTCGAGTGAGTAGATGCCGCTCAGGTCGATGGGATCCAGCAGCCCGGCCGCCTGCGCGTCATCGGCGGAGCCCTGTAGGGAGGCGGCGATCGGGTCCCAGGTGAAGGTCAGGTTCTGCCACGCGGCCTCTATGACCTCGTCGGGCAGGCGATATCCGGTGATGGCCTCAATGCCGTCGTTGGTGATGGCCATGGCCTCATCCGGGTGCTCGTTGACGTATCGGGTGGCGGCGATGTGGCCGGCGAGGAGGCGCCGGACGAGGTCCGGGTTCTGGTCGAGCAACGCGGTGCGCACGATCAAGTGCGTGGTAACGAACTGGCCGTTGGGCCAGAGGTCTCGCTCGTCGACCAGCACGATGCCGCCGCCTTCGAGGATGAGGCGTGTGGCCCAGGGTTCGGGCTCCCAGGCACCGTCGATGTCTCCGCTCTGGAAGGCACGCAAGGTGTCGGCGTTGGACTGGGGCTGGATCGAGACTTGGCCGCCTCCTGCCGTGTCGGCTTGGAGCCCTTGGTCGGCGAGCCAGGCCCGCAGAGCGACGTCCTGGGTGTTCCCCAGGGACGGGGTGGCGAGTGTCGTGCCGATGAGGTCTTGTGGTGTCTCGATCCCCGGCCGCACGACGAGGAAGGCCCCGCCGGAGGTGGAGCCGGCGACGATCCTGAGGGCTTCGCCGTCCGACTGGGCGTAGCCGTTGATGGCGGGGTTGGGACCGATGTAGGAGGCGTCTATGGCCCCGGCGAAGAGCGCCTGGATGGCTTCGGTGCCCGAGTTGAAGTAGGTGGTCTCGAGGCGGACGTCCGGACCCAGGGCATCGGTGATGAACCCTCCGTCCACACCGACTATGGCGGTGGCGTGGGTCACATTGGGGAAGTAGCCGAGCCGAAGGGTCTGTGTTTCCTGCTCCTCGGCTGAGCCACCGCACGACGCAGCGAGCAGTGAAGCGGCGGTGAGCAGGATCAGGAGAATGCGGGCATTTTTCGACGACATCGTGCGTGTGTCCCCCGAGATCGTTCCGTACATTGTAAGTATAGTTAGTATAGATTATTAACTTAGTCAATAATCTAGAGGGAACGGCTGGCCAGGTCAACCGAGACGGCGGTCGGCGACCGGGGTAGTGTGCGCACCCATGACGATGGAGAACGCTGATGTGGGTTACTCGTCGAGCTGACTACGCCACACGGGCGGTGCTGGCTCTCACTCTGGCGGGAGACGGGGCGGCTTTGACGCTCAATGATCTCGCGGGGCGGACGGCGGCGCCTCGGTCGGTGATGGAGCAGGTGATGCGCCAGCTCAGGAGCGCCGGCCTCGTTCGATCGGAGAGGGGGCCGGCCGGGGGCTACCGTCTGAACCACGACCCGACCGACATCACGCTGGAACGGGTGGTGCGGGTGTTCAAAGGGCAGCTGGCGCCCATCGGCTGCGCCACTCGCAAGGAGCCGGAGCCGTGCCCCATGGAGGTGGGGTGCACGCTGCGCACGGTCTGGGGGGAGGTGCGTGAGGCCACCATTGCTTTGCTTGAGGGGGTGAGCTTCGCCGACTTGGCTGCCGAGGCCGCGGGACCGTGGCTGACTTTGGGTCGCGGGGATCCGTAGCAGGCGACGCCGGGATGCCGGCGGAAACGGCAGATCGAGCGCTGCTGGCCTAGGGGTGGGAAGCGGCGAGCCGGGCTGGTGAACCGCCCGTCGACCAAGCACCGTTCTCAGTTTGTTCCCAGGCAAAGGCGCCGCAGTGAGAGCTGGGCGGTCTACGGTTACGGCGCCGTGCCGCCCCACGACATCGACGAGTTCTTCCGGCCTGATCCTCTGGGGCATCCGGAGAGGCAAAGGGACCTGAGCCGACTGCTTGAACCGGAGCAGGCGGCGCTGGTGCGTGCCCTTCCCGTCATCATCTCTGCGGTCTTGGCGCTGGCGACCTTGCTTGGGATAGCCCTGCTGCGGCCCACTGGCGAGGAGCGCCCCGATCTGGCCGCCATCGGGGTGAATCCAACGGTATACGGCGCCGTGGTGGAGACGGTCGAGATTGCGCCGTGCACCGGCACCACCGAGGCGGACAACATGCCGTGCTCCTTTGTCGACTTCCGACTCGAGCAAGGTCCCGACGTAGGGGAGGTGGTGGTTCTCGCTATCCCGGCAGCAGAGACCAGTCCCACCTTCGCCGTGGGTGAGCACGTCGTGCTCGACCACCGGCCGGATGCCGAGCCGGCGTTCCGCTACAGCTACTACGACCGGCAGCGGCGGCCCATCCTGTTGGCCGTTGCCCTCCTGTTCGCCATCGTGGTCGTCGTCCTGGGGCGTCTGCGGGGTTTTGCTGCGCTCATCGGCCTGGGCATCACTGTGGTCGTCCTTCTGCAGTTTGTGGTGCCGGCGATCATCGACGGTCGCTCTCCCGTGCTGGTCGCCATCGTTGGCGCCTCGGCCGTCTCCTACGTCGGTCTCTACCTGGCCCACGGCTTCAACAAGATGGCCACGGTGGCGCTGCTGGGCACGCTGGCCGCCTTGGCGTTGACGACGGTGCTCTCTTGGATCGCGCTGGGGATCGCGCAGCTCAGCGGTTTTGCCAGCGACGAGTCCTACATCATCACGATGGTGGGCCGGATCGACATCTCGGGGCTGATCCTGGCTGGGGTGGTGCTGGGCACCGTGGGCGCCGTCGACGATGTCACAGTCACGCAGGCATCCGCGGTATGGGAGCTACAGCGGGCCCGGCCCGGCATGTCCCACCTCGAGCTCTTTCGCGCCGGCCTGAGGGTGGGTCGAGACCATGTGGCTTCGATGGTCAACACCCTGCTGCTGGCCTACGCCGGAGCTTCGATGCCGCTGCTCATCTTTTTTGTGCTCTCCAACCAGTCGCTGGGCACGGTGATGAACTCGGAGGTGGTGGCTACCGAGGTGCTGCGCACGCTCATTGGCAGCATCGGGGTCGTGGCAGCCGTGCCTCTCACCACTTGGCTGGCGGCGGCCACCGCTATCGATGTGCCTGGGAGCAAGGCGGTGGTGGCGGCCTCCTAGTGCCGGGCTGGGGACCGCGGAGGAGGTGGCGACGGTCCTGCTGGCGTCTCCCTGGTGCAACGGATCCGGAGCATGAGGCATCAGCCGGCCGACCCGGCATGGTTCCAGGTACCATGGCCGCCGCCCGGGCGGAGGAAGGGACCTCCATGAGCGCTTCTTCGCGTCGCCTCAAAGTGGATTCGCCGCCGCGCTGGGTCACCGACGCCGTCTTCTATCAGATGTTCCCCGATCGTTTTGCCCGGTCGGCGCGTGTGCCGAAGCTGGGCAACCTGGAGCCGTGGGAGGCGCCGCCCTCCAGGCACGGCTACAAAGGCGGCGACCTCCTCGGCATCGTGGAGCATTTGGACTGGCTCACCGACCTCGGTGTCAACGCCATCTACCTGAACCCGATCTTCCAATCGGCGTCCAACCATCGCTACCACACCCACGACTACTACCGGGTAGACCCGTTGCTCGGCGGGAACGAGGCCTTCGACGAGCTCCTCGCCGCGGCACACGAGCGGGGCATGAAAGTGATTCTCGACGGTGTCTTCAATCACGCCAGCCGCGGCTTCTACCAGTTCAACGACATCCTGGAGAACGGCGCCGCGTCGCCTTGGAGGGACTGGTTTACCGTCTACGAGTTCCCGCCGAACGCCTACGACGAGAGCCGCGATCCGGACTACGCCGCCTGGTGGGGTCTACATGCCCTGCCCGAGTTCAACACCGAGAACCCCGAGGTGCGCGAGTTCATCATGGGCGTGGCCGAGCGTTGGATCGAACGCGGGGCGGACGGTTGGCGCCTCGACGTACCCGGGGAAATCCGGACTGCAGGGTTTTGGGAGGAATTCCGCAGCCGAGTCAAGGCGAAGAACAACGATGCCTATCTGGTGGGCGAGTTCTGGGGCACCGGCCCTGACTGGACCGGCGAGGGGGGCCGCTTCGATGGGTTGATGAACTACCCGCTTATGTCGGCCATTCTGCGGTTTGTTGCCGTCGGACGTATCGACTTCGGACTGGCCAACACCACCTGTCTGAACTTCCAGCCGTTTGATGCCCACGGGTACGAGGCGGAAGTGAGGCGGGTGCTCGAGGCGTATTCCGAAGCCACCACCCGGGCCAACCTCAACCTGCTCGGATCTCACGACCTGCCCCGCCTGCTGAGCTTGGTCGGCGGCCACCGGTCCGCGGTGAAGCTGGCGGCGGTGCTGCTGTTCACCTCCCCCGGAGCACCCTGCATCTACTACGGGGACGAGATCGGCATGACCGGGGGGTCCGATCCGGAGTGCCGAGGGGCTTTTCCGTGGGAGCACCAGAACAGGTGGGACTGGGATCTGCTCGACACTTTCCGCAGCTTGGTGGGTCTGCGGCATCGGGAACCGGCCTTCCGGCTGGGCCACTACCGCCACTTCTACGCCGACGGCGGCTTCTACGCCTTTGCCCGGGAGCACGAAGGCGATCGCCTGATGGTGGCGGTGAATGCCGGCAACGACCCCGCAGGTCATACGACACAAAGCCCCGGCAGGCGAGTCGATGCACTCTGGGGTGAAGGGGAAGCCAAGCTGGTCAACGGCTGTGTGCGTGTCGATCTGCCGGCCCGCAGCGCCGGGGTGTGGAGGATCTGATCCGGCCCGTTGCTGCATGGCGGGGCCGAGAAGGCGCAACCAACCCTCAGCCGTGAGTTGAAGGTGAGGGTTGAGGCCAAGTCGAATGTTGAGAGCGTTGACCTGGACCCGGGATTGAGGTTGACTCCGGGGTAGGGTTCCGGCAACAGGAGAGGAGACGGTGGGCGACGACTTGCGCCGCACCGAAGAGGAGTGGCGTGCCCGCCTGGAGCCGAGCCAGTACGAGGTGCTGAGATGCTCTGCCACCGAGGCGCCGTTCAGCGGCGCCTACTGGGACACCAAGGATCCGGGGACCTATCGCTGCGCCGGTTGCGGGGCCGAGCTGTTCCGCTCTGAGACCAAGTACGACTCGGGCACCGGCTGGCCGTCGTTCTTCGAGGTGATAGGCCCCGAACGAGTGGTCACTCGTCCCGACCACTCGCTGGGTCGGGTGCGCACCGAGGTGCTGTGCGCCCGCTGCGGAGGGCATGTGGGTCACCTATTCGACGATGGTCCCCAGCCCACCGGCCTGCGTTACTGCATGAACTCGGCGGCTCTGGATCTCGATAGGGACGAGGAACTGACCTAGCCGGATGACGCCGAGGCGCGCATGGCGTCGATCTTGGCGGCCGGGGGCGTCGAAGGCGCGGTCACGGCCCGCGAATCACGCAGCGCCCCCGACGTCCACTTTGCGCCGCCTCTCGATCAGCCGTCGTGCCGGCCGGCGCCGACGCGCTAGCGCTTCGGATCGGATGCCTCGACGGGACCAGCGGGGGGCGCTCCGGCGGCGGCACGCCGCCGGCGCAGCCAGCATGCGACCGCGATGGCGACCACGGCCAGGGCGGCGGAGAAGAGGAAGGTCTCGGTGAGGGCGTCGGCGGTGAGCCGGGCCCGGGCCGCGTCCAGGGCTTGCTCGTAGCCGGGGTCGCCGACGGGGGGAAGCTCGACGGCGTGTCTGGCGACGTCGAAACGGTGCAGGGCCCAGGCGGTGAGGCCGGAGAGCCCGACGGCCAGGCCCATCAGACGGGACAGGATGACCAGGCCGCCGGCTACGCCGCGCCGGTCGGCGGGTACGGCATCTACCGCGGCGGCGTTGGTCGGCGCGGTGACCAGGCCGAAGCCGACGCCGAGCACGGCCAGGTTCCACGCCATGTGCGTGATCCCGACTTCTTCGTTCCAGGTGAGGCCCATGATCAGGAACCCGACGGTGGTGACGCCGAGGCCGGCGAGCACGACGGGGCGGTACCAGGTGAGTTCGGTCAGCCGGCCGCCGGCGTAGGAGGCCAAAGCCATGGTGGCGGTGAGGGCGCAGAGCACCCAGCCGCTGATCACGGCGGCGTGTTCCAAGTCGGTCTCCACGACCAGGTTGACGAACAGCGGCACGTCGACCATGGCGATGATGAGCACGGCTCCGACGAGGAAGTTGAGGGCCATCGACGAGGCGAAGTTGGGCCGGTGGAAGAGCCTGAGGTCGATGACCGGGTCGGAGCTGCGGGACTCGAAGAAGAGGAAGAGGAGGAGGGCGACTCCGGCGACGATAAAAAACGGCAGAGTGGGCACGGACCGCTCGCCGGTCAGCTCGGCGAGCTCGCTGACGCCGGAGATCTCACCGGTGCTGACCAGGGCGATGTTGAGGGCGACCAGGGCTCCCGACAGTGCCGCGGCGGCGGGCCAATCGATGCGCCTGCGCTCCACGGGCCGGTCGAGCCCTTGCAGGGCCCACCAGGTGGCGGCGATGCCGATGAGGGCCAGAGGCACGTTGAGGTAGAACTGCCAGCGCCAATTGAGGTAGCGGACCAGCATGGCGCCGAAAAGCGGGCCCCATACCCATCCGATCGTGTCGACCGCCCCGAGGACCCCGAGAGCACCGGGGCGGCGCCGCTCTTCGTAGACGTCGCCGATGACCGCCAGGGCCACAGGTACCATCGCTCCGCCGCCGACGGCAGTGAGCACACGTCCCACGATGAACCAGCCCAGGCTGGTGGTGAAGGGGATCCACAGCGAGCCGGCGAGGAAGAGGGTGAGCGCTGCTACGAAGACGCGTCTGCGTCCCAGAACGTCGCTGAGGCGCCCCATGAAGGGCATGACCGCCACGTAGGCGACCAGGTACGAGTTGACCAGCCAGGCCACCTGGTCGAAGCCTTCGGGAAGTGGTATGCCGAGATCGCCGATTATCTGCCGCAGCATGGTCGACACGACGGTGAGGTCGTCGGCGGCGATGAACACCCCGTACGCGACGACTGCGAGAACAAGCCGAGGTGTGGCCTGCCGCCGCACGTCAGTCGGAAGGGGGCTCGATGTTGACTGGCTCGTTGAACTCGGAGAGCTCGATGACCCAGTCGCTGACTCCGGCGTCGCCGGTTGTGGAGAACTCGAGGCGAGTGATGTGACCTGTGGCGGCACGTATCCAGAAGCGCATGGGTACGTCCTCGTTGCCGGCGAATCCGGCGGTGAGCACGGCTATCCGGTCCCTGGCCACCATCCCCGTGACCACCCACAACAGCCCGTCTCCGCTTCCTTCCGTGTTCTCGACCACCACGTCGCTGAGGTCCGATTCCAGGAGGGGGCGCCAGCCCACGTCGGCGTCGAAGATGAGAGCCGGGTTGAAGCCGGTTCCCCGGCTCAGCTCCTCCATCTCGCCTGTCAACGGGTTTTCGAGCCAAGTGCGATCGCCCACGGAGATCGTGCCCAGCTCGACGGTCAGGTCGCCGGCCTTCAGCCTGAGCACGGCCCAGGCCGACGTGGGCGCGGCGTACTGGCCCATTGCCGAGACGAACTCGAGGCCTGAGACGGTGACCGGGGCGCCCTCGCTGCTCATCTCGAAGCGTGCGGACTCGAGTGCCGTCATCGCGGCTGTGGCCTTGTCGATCGCCTCTTCGGCGGAGGGGAGAGGGGCATGCCCGTCGCCCCCGCAGGCGCCGGCCAGGATGCAGAGGGCGACGACGAGAAGACGGCAACGCATTGCGGTCAGCAGGCTACCGGGCCGAGAGCCCGGTAGCGCCCTCAGGTCATCTTGACGATGACCGAACCTATGAGGTTGGCTGCCTCATCGGCGCGGTCGGCTGCGTTGCTCACGTGCCGGTACACCTCTCTGCGCCGCAGCATCTCGATGACGTGGTGGATGTCCTCGGGCCCGCTGAAGAGCTCGCCGACGGCCTGGCGATAGGCCTTCTCCACCTGGTTCTCGCGGTGCTTGACCCGCCGAGTGTGATCCAGGGCGACCATGGGGTTGTCGTCGATGCGTTCCATGGCCATGCGGAGGTCCTCACCGGCGCGGACGAGCCGGTCCACCATGGCGACGAGATGCTCGTCGCTGTCGACGGCGAGCTCCTCTATCTCTCGCACCGTGCTGTAGGCGTAGTCCAGGACGTCGTCCAGGTAGAGGGAGAGGTTCCAGATGTCCTCACGATCGAAGGGGGTCACGAAGGTCTTGTGGAGCTCGTCGACGAGGATGCGCCTGGTCTCGTCCGCTTCGTGCTCGCAGCGCCGCACCTGCTCGCGGCCTTGCTCATCGTGGTCGGCCACGAAGCGGAGCAGCCCTTCGAGGCCCTGCTCCACGAGCTCCGCCTGTTCGCGCAGGAGGCGGATAAACCGGTTCTCCTTCTTGCGCCGTCTGATGGCCAAACGACTCACCTCCTCGTCGATTGTCGCACGCCGCCGACGCTCAGGCATCGAGCAGCACGTGCAACAGCGGGTAGCAGCCGGCGGCGAGCAGCCCGGTGATGGGCACGGTGACGAGCCAAGCAACGGCGATGTCTCCGTATCGTCCCCAGCGCACCATGCTCTTGCGTTCGGCGGCGCCGGCCCCCACGACGGCTGAGCTGGCCACGTGGGTCGTGCTCACCGGGCCGCCGAGCAGCGAGGCGCCGATGATCACGGCGGCGGAGACTCCCTGGGCGGTGAGGCTGTGCACCGGCCGGACCCGAAAGAAGTCTCCCCCCACGGTGCGAATGATTCTCCACCCCCCGCTGGCCGTTCCCAGTGAGATGGCGGCGGCCGTCACGAGCAGCACCCAGAGGGGCACGGAAAAGGAGCTCCGGTAGCCGAGGGTGACCAGGCCGAGGGTGATGATCCCCATCGTCTTCTGGGCGTCGTTGCTGCCGTGGGAGAGGCTCAGAGCGGTGGCGGTGACGAATTGGAGCCGGTTGAAGACGTTGTTCACCTTGGGCCGGGCCCGCCGCACCGACAGGAGTATGAGGCGGAAGCCGAGCCAGGCCAGCACGAAGCCGAGCACGGGTGAGGCCACCAGGGCCACTCCGATCTTCACCAGCCCGGGCGCCTTGAGCACGCTCCAGCCGCCGAAGGCGACGGCGGCGCCGATGATCCCGCCGGCGAGGGCGTGCGAGGACGATGAGGGAATGCCGAGCCACCAGGTGAGGAGGTTCCAGGTGCATGCCGCCACCAGGGCGGCAAGGACCACCGTGATGGTCACCGTGGAGGGCTCGACGACGTCTCTGCCGACCGTCGCCGCCACCGCAGACCCAAAGAGCAGCGGGCCGGCGAAGTTGCCCACGGCGGAGAGCAGCAACGCGGTGCGCGGTCTCATGGCCCCGGAGGCGATGATGGTGGCGACGGCGTTGGCGGCGTCGTGAAAGCCGTTGAGGAGAGCGAATCCAACGGCAACGATGAGAAGCAGGGCTAGGAACAGTGGGTCACTCATGGGCCCGCGGCGAAGGGTAGCGATGAGGGCCGGCCATTCCAGGCAATGAGCTAGGCCTTGGCCGCCGCGCCCATGGCGGCGCCCGCGGCGACGGCCTCGAGCTGGCCGGCGAAGGCGCCCTCCGCGGTCACGGCGGCGACGAGAGCCTGCGGGGGGAAGAGGTTGAGGAGCTCCAACGCGGCGGCGGCGCCGGCCAGGGCCCGGTCCGACTTGGACAGCCGAGGCTTCTCCGGGGGCTCCAGGATGATCACGGTCGCCGGCGTGGGCAGGGTCGCCAGTCCGGGCAGCGTCAGCACGACGGCTGAGGAATCGAGCTCTCTCAGCGTCCGGGTCAGCTTCGCTGCGCCCTCGGGGCTGAGGAGCAGCACGGCATCTGGCTCGGGGGCGCCGGCCAGCACCACGGGCTTGGGGGACAGGCTGAGGGTGGTGACGCTGTAGCCGGTGCGAACGGTCACCGGGTAGTCGTCGCTCTGGGCGGCGTAGAGCCCCGAGAGTATGGCGGCCGTGGCCAGGAGCCGGCCGGCGGTGCGCACCCGGCCGCCGGCGGCTCCGGCGAGCAGCAGGGTGAAGGGTCGGTCGAGGCAGGCTTGGTAGGTCGGCGTAACGGCCCTTGGCTGCGGGAGCGGCGGCTGGGTCGCGGCGGCGGCGCGGCAGGCGGCGGCGAACTCCGGGACCTCGGGCCGGTTCTGGATGATCCCGGTGGCGAAGCCCAGATCGTCGAGCGTCGAGACGAGGTCCCGGCGGGAGAACCGGTTGCGACGCACGAAGTAGGCGGTGCACAGCTCCCAGACGTCGAGGAGCGCGAAGCCTTCGAAGCCGATGGCATCGGCGAGGCGGTCGGGGAGGTCGTCGTCGAAGGATGTCCCGCGCCAGACGTATCCGGCACCGTTGACCGCGGCGGTGCCGCAGATGTCGAGGGGCCGCTCGAGGTTGCCGAAAGGCGTGCTGGCGGTGATCGATCCGCGGGGCGTGGTGACCGAGTGCTGTCCGCCGGTCATGCCGAAGTTGAGGTTGTTCATGACGATGAGGGTGATTCCGATGTTGCGTCGGGCCGCGCTGATCAGGTGGGCGCCGCCGATGCCGGCGCCGCCGTCGCCCATGATCACCACGACCTCGAGATCGGGGTGGGCCAGCTTCACGCCGGTGGCGTAGGTGATGCTGCGCCCGTGGAGCCCATGGAAGGCGCTGGTGGCGAAGTACTCGTCGGAAAGCCCGCTGCAGCCGATGTCGCTGACGATCACGACCGAAGCCGGGTCGATGCGGCGCCGCACCAGTGCCTGGTTGAGCGCATCCAGGATGGTGGAGTGGCCGCAGCCGGGGCAAAACGGGTAGGGGCGCTCATTGCGGTATGAGCCGAGGGGGGTGACGACCGTCACGCCGCCTCCACGATCTCGGAGGGAGCGATGAGGCACCCGTCGACGCGGTTGACTCCGCGGATTTCGACAGCGGGGAGCAGCCGTTCGATCTCCCTGCGGTACTGGCCCAGATTTAGCTCCGGGACAACGATGCGCTCGACGCCGGCCGCTGCGGCGGCCAGCGCGGCTTCGGGGAGGGGCCAGAGGCTCTTCACCACGGCCGAAGAGACCCTGCGGCCCTGCTGCCGGAGCGCGGAGGCGGCGAGCCCAGCGGCGCCGGCGGCCACGCCATAGGAGACGATGAGGGTGGAGGCCCCCGGGTCGGTGTCGACGTCGACGATCGAGATCTCGTCGATGTGATCCTCGATCTTGGCGGCAAGATGCCGGTTCAGCGCTTCGATGGTGGCGGGCTCCTTGGTGATGAAGGCACGCTCGTCGTGGCTGGAGCCGGTGAAGCGCACCACCTCGCCGCTGCCGAAGGTGCGCAGCGGTGGGACGCCCCCGGCGGGGGAGAAGCGGTAGGGCGGGCCGGTCGCATCCGGGGCGGGACGTGCCGGTGCGGGTCGGGGCTCCATGTCGGCCGTCTCGACCGTGTTGAGGGTCAGCCCCAGCTCCTTGTCGGTCACGAGGAAGACGGGACAGCGGAAGCGCTCCGCCATCTCGAAGGCGCGCACGGTGAGGTGGTAGCAGTCGGGGAGGGAGGCAGGAGCCAGCGCGATGATCGGGTAGCCGCCCGAGGTGCCCCAGCGCACGACCTGGGTGTCGCCCTGAGCCGTGGCGGTAGGCCCCCCCG
>CAZWKX010000040.1:0-18995 GCA_964633975.1 uncultured Acidimicrobiia bacterium | reverse complement strand
CTCGTACTGCGACCAATAGGTTTCCACGTAGCGATCCGGGTCCCCATAGATAGTCCTGAGCATCCCCGGCCACGGACGCTTGATGACCAAGTATCCGCCGCCGCCCAGCGGCACGGAGTTGCCGTCATCGTCGAAGACGTCTGCGGAGACGCCGGGGAACGGGAAGGTCGCCGAGCCCGGTTTGGTGGCAACCGCTCCAGGCAGCGGCGTGATCATGATCGACCCTGTCTCGGTCTGCCACCAAGTGTCGACGATGGGACAGCGCTCGGCACCGATGTTGGTGTGGTACCAGATCCACGCTTCCGGGTTGATCGGCTCTCCCACCGTCCCCAGCAGCTTCAACGACGAGAGGTCGTGCGAGGCGGGGAACTGCTCACCCCACTTCATGAAGGCCCGGATCGCCGTGGGCGCGGTGTAGAACTTCGTCACCTTGTACTTCTCGACGATGTCCCACAGTCGATCCTTCTCCGGATAGTCCGGCGTGCCCTCGTAGATGACGCCGGTGGTGTGGTTGGCCAGAGGCGCGTAGACGATGTACGTGTGGCCGGTGACCCAGCCGATGTCGGCGGCGCACCAGTACACGTCGTCGTCCTTGATGTCGAACACGTAATGGTGCGTCGAGCAGCCGTTGGCCAGGTATCCGCCCGTCGTGTGAACGATGCCCTTCGGCTTCGCAGTCGTGCCGGAGGTATAGAGAATGTACAGCGTGTCCTCGGCATTGAGCACCTCGGGCTCACGCTCCGGCTTCTCGTCGGCGATGACCTCGTGGTACCAGTGGTCCATGCCGTCTTTCCACTGGACCTCGTTGTTGCACCTCTTGACCACCACAACATGCTCGATGGTGGGGCAATCGGCGACCGCGGCATCCGAGTTCTCTTTGAGGGGGAACACCGAACCCCTGCGATAGGCGCCGTCGGCCGTCACCAGAACCTTGACCTCGGCATCCTGGATGCGCTGCGCCAGAGCATCGGCGGAGAAGCCGCCGAACACGACCGAATGAGGTGCGCCGATACGAGCACAGGCCAGCATGGCCACCGGCAGCTCCGGGATCATGCCCAGGTAGATGGCCACCCGGTCGCCCTTCTTGACACCAAGCTTCTCCAAGCCGTTGGCGAACTTGCACACCTCTTCGTACAGCTCGCGGAAGGTGATGACCCGGGAATCGCCCGGCTCGCCCTCCCAGTAGTAGGCGACCTTTTCGCCGCCGCTCTCGAGATGACGATCGAGGCAGTTGTAGGAGATGTTCAGCTCACCGTCTGCAAACCACTTGAAGAACGGAGCCTGGGAATCGTCGAGTGTGACCGTCGGCTGCTTGTACCAGGTGACCCGCTCCAGGGCCTCCTTCTTCCAGAAACCCAGCCAGTCCTCTGCCTCTTCGTAGATCTCGGGTCCTGCGTTCGCGGCTGCGGCGAAATCCTCCGGGGGCGGGAAGGTCCGCTCCTCACGGAGAAGGGCCGAGATCGCCTCTTGATGCTGGTCACTCACGCGTTCCTCCATACTTTCGGTTTTCCGACCCATCCTAAGGGGCTGCCGCTGCCACACTCAGAGGGCAAAGGGCCCTATCGGGGTCGTCCACTTTCTAGCCGCGTTACGGCGCTGCCTGGAATCGGCAACCGGTCGGCCCTCGATGCGGGCTTCCTCGAGGTCGAGCCAAGAGACGACGACCAGGAGAAGAACGTCTCCCGGCCGGGATCCCGACAGATCTCATCGGCGTGCCCCGAGCCGGATCTTGAACCCTCGCGGCGACCAGAATCCGGTGACGAGGACAACGATCGCGGCCAGCACGGCCAGCAGCTGCAACCAGTCCCCGGTAACGGCGTAGAAGGTTCGGCGGCCTTCCCGAACCCGCACCGTCCCCCTTATCACATCGGCGGTGAACAGCTCGGTGGGCGGGGCGATGCTGCCACCCGCCGAGATGAAAGTGGAGCGGCCCGTGACCGCGGCGTGCACCACATCGACTCCCAGCGACACCGCATTGAGCCGAACCATGGAGATCAACTGATCGGATGCCGGGCCCCTGCCGTATGAGCCCTCGTTCGTGGCCACCACCAGGAGGTTGGCCCCCTCACGCACCTCGGCGCGCATGTGGCGAATGAACGCGCCCTCAAACGAGATCACCGTGCCCAGTCTCACTTCTTTGCCGTCGACATCGAGATCGAACACCACCGGGCCCTCGCCGCGTCGCATGTCCCGGGGCACCTGCTGGAGCTCCTTGATGAAGCCGAGCTGATCCCGGAACGGCACGTACTCCCCATACGGCACGGGGTGCTGCTTCAGGTACTCGCCGGCGATCGCCCCCTCCGGCGAGAAGAGAATGTTGAGGTTGTCGAAGTTCTCCGGGCCGGCCGAGCGGGTGCCGCCGGCCAACAGGTAGGCCGCGAGACGCTTCGCCTCCGAGCCCATCTGCGCCGCCACCTCCGGGTTGAAAGTCGGATTGAAGGCGCCTCCGAAGGAGTCCTCCCCCCAGACGACGAGATCGACCCCGTCCGCCGGGATCTGCCTGGTGAGGGCGTAGTGAGAGTTGTAGATCTGCTCCTTCTCCCCCTCACAATGAACGGCGGGGCAGGGCGAGTTGCCCTGCACAATGACGACATCCACCTCGGCTCCCGTGGCACGGGGCCCGAAGATGAAACCGGCCATCAGCAGCAGCGCGATCAGGCCAGTCGCCAGCTCGAGAGGTCTCCGGTCGCGCTCCTCCTCGGTCATCAGGACGATCGCAGCGGCGAACGCCATCACGATCACCCCCAACCCGGTGGGGCCGATCCACTGCGCCGCACCCCTGATCCCCGGGATGGTGCCCACCGGATACCCGACCGATCCCCAGGGGAACCCGCCGAGCGGGAACCGGGCCCTCATGAACTCCCAAGCGCCCCAGCCGCCAACGGCCACCACCCACCAGCGCCACGGCGGCCAGTGACGAGCCAGGTAGAGCACGAGGGCGTAGAGGGCTGCATAGACGCCCAGAGCACAGGTGAGCGGAACCCAGGCAACAGCCCCGATTACGTAGATCCACCAGAGCATGCCCCCGAAGAACGCGAAGCCGAACAGGAAGCCGAGCCCAGCCGCTTCACGCTTCGAGCGCACCCTCCTCAACGCCCAGAGGAAGGGAGCCGGAGCCACAAAGATGAGGAAGCCGGCATTCAGCGGCGGAAACGACGCCCACATGAGCGCCGCCGAGACGATCACGGCAAGAACCGATTGCATGCGCCGCGGAGGGTAGTCGCAGCCCTACAGTGCGAACCATATGGATGACCTCGCCGTAGCCCGCGAAGCAGCACGGGCCGGCGCCACCATCGTGCAGCGCCGTTATCGCCGCATCCAGAACGCCGAGTTCAAAGGGGCGGCCAATCCGGTCACCGAGGCAGACCGGGAAGCCGAAGCGGCCATCGTCGAACTCATACGGAAAGAACGGCCCAACGACGGAATCGTCGCCGAAGAAGGCTCTGTCCACAAACCCGGCTCGGGCCGCTGCTGGCTCGTCGATCCGCTCGACGGGACGGTCAACTACGTGCACGGAATCCCCCAGTGCGCCGTCTCGGTCGCCCTCCAGATCGGTGATTCCCCGACAGTCGGCGCAGTCGTGGACGTCTTCCGCAACGAGGAGTTCACCGCGCTGCGTGGCGGCGGAGCCCGCCTCGACGGCCGATCGATAACCGTGTCCACTACAGCCGACATCGGCCGTGCCCTGGTCGGCACCGGATTCGCATACGATCGGCAGGCGAAGGCCGGCTCCTACACGGACTTGGTGGCCGAGGTCCTCTCGGAGGTCCAGGACGTCCGTCGCCTGGGAGCCGCCGCCATCGACCTCGCCTGGGTGGCCTGCGGCCGGCTCGACGGGCATTGGGAGTTCGGCCTCGCCCCATGGGACATCGCCGCCGGCATCCTGCTTGTGACCGAAGCCGGTGGCAAGGTCACCGACTCGTACGGTGATCCACCGCGAGCAGAGGACATCATCGCCACCAACGGGCTCATCCACGATCGGCTCATGCGGATCGTGGCGGGCACGCGCCCGCCTCACTTCGAACGCTAGACGCCGTCTCCGCGACCTACGCTGCACGAGGATGCCGACGCTGTTCACCGCCGATGCCGTGGTCGACCCGGGGGGCATAAGAGGCGATGCCGTTCTAGTCGACCGAAAACGTATCGTCGCGGTCGGCCACGCCGCCTCGCTGCGCCGGGCCTGGATACGGGAAGAGGCCTTCTCAGGGGTCATCATCCCCGGTCTGCGAGACGCGCACTTCCACCCGGTCGGCTACGCCACATCACTGCAGCGCCCCTCCTTGAAGAACGCCGGGAGCTTCGCAGAAATCGCCCACATCCTGCAGAACGCCGCCGCCCGGCAGCCGGCGGGCACCCTGGTCACCGGCCTCCGCCTCGACGACACGAGTCTCCGGGAAGCCCGGCTGCCCGACCGGTGTTTCCTCGACGCCGCCGTCCCCGACCATCCCGCTCTGCTGCTGCGGTACTGCGGTCACGTAGCGGTGGCGAGCACTCGCTCACTGGACATCGCCTCCATCGGTCCCGACACCCCGGACCCGACGGGTGGCTCCTTCGACCGCGACCAGCACGGACCCACCGGAGTGCTCCGCGAGACCGCGGTCGGCCTGGTCACGCGGGCTCTGCAACCCCTCGCGCCCGCCATCGAGCCTGCCGACGTCGCCACCGCGGTCGCCGGCCTCGCCGCCGCCGGCCTCACCGGCCTCGGAGCCATCGTCTCCGTCGACGAAGGCCTGTGGGGTGGCGGCACCGGCGAACTCGACCTCCTGCTCGCCGCCGCTCCCGATATCCCGCTGACCCTGCGCGTCCTGGTTGTAGCAGCCACTCCCGACGCCCTCGCCGCCGCGGCGGACCGCATCGCTACGTCCAACGGCGCCTCGTTCCTTGGTCTGAAAGCGTTCTCGGACGGCAGCCTCGGCGGGCACACCGCAGCCCTCCACGAGCCGTACGCTGACCGGCCCACGACCGGCACCCACCGCCTCGACCCCGCCTGGGCCGACCGCATGATCCGGGCCACCTCCAGCCTCGGAGGCAAGGTGGCCGTCCACGCCATCGGCGACGCGGCCGCCACACGAGTCCTCGACGCCATGGAGCGCGCCATCGACCAAGGCGTCGACCCGGCCCATCTCCGCGTCGAGCACGCCTCCGTGCTCACGGAATCCGACATCGAGCGGTTCGGGCGCCTGGGAGTGACCGCCTGCATTCAGCCGGCGTTCCTCGCCTCCGAGCAGGATTGGCTCGAAGGCCGGCTCGGAAGTGACCGACTCTCCCGTACGTACGCTTTCCGCTCGCTGGCCGATGCCGGCACCCCCCTCGCCGGGGGATCCGACTGCCCCGTCGAGCCTCCCCACCCGCTTTGGGGCATGGCAGCAGCGCGCCACCGCCATGGGGTCGTTCCCAGTCAGGCCCTTTCGGCCGCCGAGGCCCTTGCCCTCTTCACCACGGGAGCCGCCGCAGCCATTGGCGAGGAGGCCCGGCTCGAGCCAGGACTCCCGGCCACTTTCACCATCTTGGGGGGCGACCCACTGCAGACGGAAGCCGGGGCGCTGTCCGACCTCGAGGTCATCGCGGCCTACGTTGCCGGGGAGAGGCTGAAGGTGCCCGCCAGTGTCAGGCTGTGGATGGATTGATCAGAGGCCGCCCGCTGACCCGGGCCCAGCACGGCGGGCAGTAGTAGGCATCCTCGAACAGCCTGGCGTCGCGATCGATGGGCGCGTCACAGCGGGTGCAGTTCGAGGAAAGGAATGCCTCCGCCGCCTGGAGGTACGGGCCGTCTCCGGCAAAGAGGTCGCCGATACATACTCCCGGTCGTACGCCGCTGCTCATGAGATTGGGCAGGCTAGCGCCTAGAGCAGTTTCCGGATCGGGCCCGCCACCTGCTCGTACTCAGGGTGCTCCCCGGTCTCCTTCTTCGAATAGACGAGGCTGCCGTCGACGGTCACCTCGAAGACGCCTCCGCCCGAGGGCACGAGGGTCAAGCTCTCTATCTGCTGCTCGAACTCACCGAGCAGCCCTTCGGCCATGCGCACGGCACGGCCCGTGTAGTTTCAAACGGCGCAGTATTCGATCTCGATACGCATGGTTTCACGATAGTCGGCAGGCACCGTCCTGCCGCCAGGGCCGAGACCGCCGCTAGCGTGATTCCGATCCCAAGAGCGAGGAGTATCCGTGCTCACCGTCGGTGTCACCGCCGTCGGAGGCGGTGTGGGTCAGGCCGTGATCTCGGCTCTTCGCAGCGGCAGCCTCGCCACCCGGGTCGTCGGCATGGACACCCGCCCACTCGGCCCGGGGCTCTACTGGTCCGATGCCGCCTACCTGGTTCCACCCGTCGCCGATGAAGACACCTACCTGGAGCAGCTCCTGCAAGTCTGCTCCGCCGAGCAGATCGATGCCCTCATCCCCGGCCTCGACGTCGAGATGCCACTCCTCTCCCGCAGTGCTGCCGCTTTCGCCGCCACCGGCTGCACCGTCATCGTGAGCAGCCCGGCAGCCGTCGATCTGTGCATCGACAAGCTCGCCCTTTCCCGGTTCTGCGCGGACAACGGCTTCCCTTTTGTCCCCACATACACCGTCACAGAAGCCTGCACCCGCACCGACGAGCTGGACTTCCCCGTGATGATCAAGCCTCGTCGCGGAGCCGCCTCCGCCGGAGCCCGCCTGGCCACCCTCGACGTCCTCCTCAGCTTGGCGCCATCCGACGACCTGGTCGTGCAGCGCTACCTGGCCCCCACCAGCACGATACCGCTCATGGCCGGGGCCCCCAGCTGGGGCAAGGACCTGGTCCAGTCCGAAGAGATCTCGGCACAGTTCTTCGTGGGTCCATCCGGGACCGTGCTGGGCAACTTCGTCAGCATCAACCGTCTGAAGCACGGGGTGCCCCTGGAGATCGTCCCCGTCGACGACGCCGGCATCGTCGATGCGGCCTCCGGCCTCGTCGCGGCAGTCGCCGCCCTCGGCCTCAAGGGACCCATCAACCTGCAAGGCCGCCATACCCGAGATGGGCCCCTGTTCTTCGAAGCGAACGCCCGCTTCACCGGGATCACAGGCACACGCGCCGCTCTGGGCTACCGGGAGGTCGACGCCGCCCTCGAGTGCTTCGTGCTCGGCCGGCCCGAGCACGCCGTCACCTGCCTGCCGCCGCCTCCACCTCGGCTCGCCGCCACCCGGCACGTTGCCACCACGATCGTCGACACCGGCCACACCCGCCGTTTGATGGACCCGGCCCCCTCCGCCACACCGGACGATGCCCGCCACCCCGGCCGGGTCCTCGTCACCGGAGCCGCCGGCTACCTGGGCGGTGCCGTGATTCCACGCCTTCTCGACACGCCGGGCACCGACGATGTCATCGCAACCACACACGGCGAGGCCTCGGCCGCCGAACTCGTCTCCGCCCTGACCAAGCGGGATCGAGTGCAGGTCTTGGCGGCCGACCTGAACACTGACACCTTTCCGCTCGACGGCATCGACACCGTGGTCCACGCGGCCGCCATGCGCACCAGGCCGGCGCCGAACACCGCCCTCACCGATTACCTGCTGGTCAACGTCGAGGGGACGCGCCGTCTTCTCGAGCAGGTGGCACGGGCCGGCGTCGAGCGGTTCGTCTTCCTCTCTACGCAAGCGGTCTACGGGACCTCCCGCCCGGCCCCCTGGACGGAGGCCGACCCGCCACTGCCCGATGGTCCCTACGGGCTCAGCAAATGGATCGCCGAGGAGATCCTTCGCGCCGACCGTGTCCTACCCCAAGTCGTGGTCCTCCGCCCGGCCCGCCTCTACGGGCTGGGCAAGGCCATGCGCTGGGACGAGCTGACGCACCGGTTCGCCGCCAACACGGCGCGTGGCGAGCCCCTCCCCATCTACGGCAGCGGGAACCAGCGAGTCGACCTCCTTCACGTCGACGATGCCGCGCTCGGCGTGCAAACGGCGTGCACGGCACCGCTACCGGTGCAGTCCCACTTTTACGTCTTCAACCTGGGCAGCGACCGCCCGGTGTCGATCCGTCAGCTCGCCGCAGCTTGCCGCCGCGTCGCCCGCGATTTGGGTCTCAGGGAACCGCCCCTACGCTTCCTGCCCGACGTCATCGAGCATGAGATCGACTACCTGCTCGACGTCCGCAGGGCACGCAGCTTCCTCGGATGGAGCCCGCAAGTGCTACTCGAGGACGGCATCCGCGACCTCGTCTCCGCAGCCGTGCGCCTCGGCTAGACGAAACTCGACAGCCTCTCCATCACATTGGCTATCTCGTCGTCGGAGAAGCCCTCCATACCCGGATGGCTCGGCACGGTGATGACACGCTCCGCCAGGCGCGATGCCCATGCCGCTTCGGCCGCGGTCACCCGGAAGGGCAGACGCACCGCTATGTCGATTCCGCTGAGCCTCTCGCGCCCAATCGGCAAAGGCGACACAAGGGGCACACACATCGGAGTTGCCGCAGACTCGTCACCGCGAGGATGCATCAGGGGACGGAATCCGAACCGCCGCGCGATACGAAGCACGCGCCCGTACTGGCCGTCATAGCGCGGCGCCACCTCGCCGAAATCCCTCAGCCGTTGCAGCGCAAAGGCGGCGCCGAGATCCGAGAGGCCGGTGACGACCCGATGCGGCTCATCCCACGGCACCGAGACGCTACCGTCGATGATCGACCTCGCCGCCCCCTCGTCGCATCGCTCGACGATTACGCAGCCACCCTCGGTCGCGCCCCACGGAGCCGCGTGGCCGAGGTCCAAAGCTTCGGGAGGCCGGCCCCGACCGGTTCGAGCCGTGTCGAACGCCGCCGTGCCGTCGACCACGAGGGCTTTATCCAAAGACGAACAGACCTCCACGAACTCTCCCAGATCTCCGGCACGCCCGAAGAGATCGACGACAACCACACCGTCGTAGGCCTCGGGATCCGTCTTCCGGAGCTTGTCGATATCGAGCATGCCGTGGGCATCGCAGTCGATGAGGAGCGCCCCCGCCAGCGGCCCACTCCTCGTCGCCTCGGGACCGAACGCACAGGCAAGCCAGCGCAGCGGACGCCCCGCACGCAGGTGCACCATCCCCACCAGCGCATACAGGGCGCCGACGCCGTCCTCGGTGGCCACCACGGCCCGATCGTCGGGCAGCTCAAGGTACTCAGCGACCACCGACTCGAGCCGGCGCGCAACGGGCCCGGATTCGGTCCACGACCCAGGGTCACCCCACTCCTCCAGCGCCTTCCTCACGAATCCGAAATCACAGGGCTTGTCTTCGACCGCACCCACGGGAGTGCCGCGGCGCCGAAGCGCAGCGGGTGGAGCCGGCAGACAGCCCGGCGGTACCGGCGCGATCGAGCGCAGCCGGTCTTCGACTCCGCGGCGGCGCGCAGAGCGGTAATCGAGACCGAGATTCCGCTGCAGCTCGGGATGGAAACGCCTCCACCACGGCTGTGTGGTCACGACCTCGGGGAACCACACATCGAGCGCTCGCCCCATGTCGAGCAAGAACGCGGACGGCACCCGGTCGTGAAGCCTGTCTACAAACCAAGGAGCCACACTCCCCGTCTGCACGAGCACGATGCAGGGCCGGTCCCCAAACCTGCCCAGGGCCTTGAGCGCTCGTCCAAGGGTCCGCTGGCGCCGGGCCCGCTCCCGGTCGATGTGGGTGGCCACGTGGGCAAAGGGGTCGAACCCGAGTCGAGCGCCCAGACCGGCCAGGTGCTTGGGGCCGATGGCCAGCACCGGCAGGGCCCTCACGGCCTCGTAGAGCTCCAGGATCTCCCCGGTGATCGACGCGTCCTTCCACACGGTGCCGTCGAACGGCACATAGCCGGGAGGAAGGTTCTCCTCGATGACGGCCACCACCGCGTCCGGGTCGATCCTGTATCCGTCTATGCGCTCCTGCCCTCGATAGGACACATGACTCACTCCGAACATGAAGTCTTCGCCCCGCTCCGGGAGACGACTGAGCATGTCGTCGAGATCCTCGCCGAGCCCATGATCCAGGAAGATGCCTGCTCGCTCCTTCAGCGCCCGAAACCCGGCCACAGACGGGTCGTCACGGAGGGCCAGAATCTTCTCCCAGTGCCCGTGGTTGATCTTGGTGAAGCTGAAGCGCCGTCCGTCCCTAATGCGGCCGGCGAAGTAACCGATCGGCGGACGAATCACCCGGAGTTCATGACCTTCGAGGAGAGGCTCCGGCTCGAAAGGCCACAGTGGCACCCCGGGCCGGCCCGGCCGCCGATGCGCTCCTTGGTGCCTGGCCGCGTCAGGAATGGTCTCCTCCGTCTGCCGCCCATGCCTTCGGCGGAGAGCGTAGCGGCGCCCGACTCGGGGCCACCGGCCGTGTCAGGCGCCCACGTTGGGGCTGCGGCGCTCGATGAGCACGACGTCGCGCCAGCGGTCTCCGAGCCGTCCTAACCGCTCCCGCGTGCCCACGACGCGAAAGCCTGCGCCTTCATGAAGGCGTAGACCCACCTGGCTCTCCGGGAAGATGCCGGCTTGCAGCGTCCATAGGCCAGCCCCCTCCGAAGCCTCGACCAATGCGCCGAGCAGGGCCCGGCCCACGCCTGCACCGCGCGCCGTCGGCGCTACGTAAATGCTCACCTCGGCTACGCCGCCGTACACGCAGCGGCCGCTTACCGGGCAAAGCGCGGCCCAGCCGATTACCTCGCCGCCGTCCTCCGCCACCAGCCGGCCTGCCACAAGATGGTCCCGATCCCACGACTCCCAATCGGATGCCTCGGTCTCGAAGGTGGCGTCGCCGGTGGCGATACCCTCCTGGTAGATGCGCTGCATCGCCGGCCAATCGGCAGCCGCCATGGCCCTGATCGTCACCACGAGCCGGCAGGTTACGTGCGCGCAGCCCAACCCGGTTGTCAGAATCGGCACCCAAAGCACATAGAGGAGGGCCCATGGCCGTCCCCCTTTCGAAAGATCTTCGGCAGGTCCTCGACGACCGCTCCTTCGTTCACGTGGCCACCGTCGGGCCGGACGGCTGCCCGCACAACTCCGTCATGTGGGTAGAGCGAGACGGCGACTTGATCGTGGTGAACACCGCCGAAGGCCGGACCAAATGGCGCAACATGCGCCGCGACCCCCGGGTCGGCATCTCGGTCTCTCCGCCCGGCGACGACTACGTGAACTACTCCATCAAGGGACGCGTCGTCGAAATGCGCACCATGGACGGGGACGAGGTCATCGACCGCCTCGCCCACAAGTACCTAGGGAAGGATCGATTCCCTTGGCATGAGCCCGGCCGCAAGCGTGTGACGATCGTGATCGAGGCCCTGGCCATCGCCTTCAAGGACTCCTAGGGCAACCTGCTATCCTTATTGCGAAGGCTTCGCAATAAGGATCGGCGTGCACATTCCCGACGGATTCATCAACATGCCCACCTCCGCCGGATTCGGCGCCGCCGCCGCCGGCAGCGTCTGGTACAGCATCCGCAGAGCCGCTCGTTTCCTCGACGACCGGCGGGTCCCTTTGGCCGGCCTCGTGGCCGCCTTCGTATTCGCCGCTCAGATGATCAACTTCCCCGTGGCGGCCGGGACCAGCGGCCACCTGATCGGCGGTGTGCTGGCCGCCGTCCTCGTCGGGCCCTGGCTGGGCACCATCGTGCTCACCGTCGTGCTGCTTGTACAGGCCGTCTTCTTCGCCGACGGCGGCCTCTCGGCGCTCGGACTCAACGTCTTCAACATGGCCGTCATCGGCGCCCTGGGCGGGTACCTGATCTTCCGCCTCCTGATGGCCCTCGTGCCTCGTGCACGTTCCCTGCTCCCCGTCGTCGCCGGGACGGCCGCCGGCATCTCGGTGGTTCTCGCCTCTCTCAGCTTCGTGCTGGAGTACGCAGTCGGCGGCGCCGGCGGAGCGCCCATCGGAACGGTGGCGGCTTCCATGGTCGGGGTCCACGCCCTCATCGGAATCGGTGAAGGCCTCATCACCGCCCTCGTCATCGGGGCGGTCATGAGCACCCGGCCCGACATCGTCTACGCCGCCGAGCCCATGGAGCTGGTCCATGGATAGGCGACTCTGGTGGTTCCTCGGCGCCGGCTTGGTGGTTACCCTGCTCGTCGCCGGTGTTCTCTCCGGATTCGCCTCCGGCGAGCCCGACGGTTTGGAGCGGATCTCCATCGACCATGGTTTCGCCGACAGTGCGCAAGACCACGCCCTCAACGATTCCCCTCTGGCCGACTACACCGTGGAGGGCATCGAGAACGACCGAGCCAGCACGGCCATCGCCGGCATCATCGGCGCCGTCATCACTCTCGTCGTGGCCACTGGCCTTCTGTACGGAGTCAGGTACCTGGGCAAGCGTCGAGCCACCGACGAATAGGAGACGACGCTGAGGGAGAGCCACGTCCACGCTCTCTACCGGCACCACCCCGGGCCTCTCCATCGAATCCGGCCCGAAGTGAAGCTGGCCGCGACCCTGCTGTTTGTCGTGGCCGTCGTCGCCACACCCCGCGAGGCCATGTGGGCCTTTGGCGTCGACGCCGGCATCATCGTGATCGCCGCCACAGCCGCTCGGATCCCGCCCAGCTTTGTGCTGCGGCGCCTCGTCATCGAGATCCCCTTCCTGCTGTTTGCCGCCTTTCTCCCCTTCCTCGGCCGCGGCGAGCGAATCGACGTTCTCGGGATCTCGCTGTCGCAGGAAGGACTGGCGGCGGCGTGGAACATCGCGGCCAAGGCCACGCTGGGGACGGCGGCGTCGATCGTGATGGCCGCCACCACCCAAGTGCCCGACATCCTCAAGGCTTTCGACCGGCTCCACTTCCCCCGGGTGATCACATCGATCATGGGGTTCATGATTCGGTACCTCGACGTCGTCGTCGGGGAGTTCAACCGCATGTGGGTCGCACTCCAGTCGAGGGGCTACCGGCCGCGCTGGTTCGGCCAGGCTCGCGCTCTCGCCGCCGCAACCGGCACCTTGTTCGTCCGCTCCTTCGAGCGCGGGGAACGCGTCTATCTGGCTATGCAGTCCCGCGGCTACACCGGCGTGATGCCGCGACTCGAGCAAGGCGGCGCTCCGGCCCTCCAGTGGGCCGGCGCTGCCGTCGTCGTAGCGACAGCGGCGGCGGCCGCCGCCACAGGGTGGGCGCTGCGATGAGCGTGCCCACCGTGGAAGCACGCGGCCTGGTGTTCTCCTATCCGGACGGCCGCCGAGCACTCGACGGCGTCGATTTGCACGTGCACCCCGGTGAGCGGGTGGCGCTTCTCGGCCCCAACGGCGCCGGCAAGACCACTCTGGTGCTCCACCTCAACGGCATCCTGCTGCCCGACGCCGGCACGGTGAGCATCGCAGGGCTCACGGTGGCCAAGGAGAACTTCAAGGAGGTCCGGCGCCGAGTCGGCGTCGTCTTCCAGGACCCCGACGACCAAGTCTTCATGCCGACGGTGGGTGAAGACGTCGCCTTCGGCCCGGCCAACCTGGGGCTCGCCGGCGACCAGCTGGAAGCCAGGGTCACGGCCGCCCTCGAGGCGGTCGGCATGACCGACCATCGAGACCGCGCACCCCACCACCTCTCACACGGGGAGCGGCGGCTGGTCGCCATCGCCACCGTCCTGTCCATGGAGCCGGAGATCCTCGTCCTCGACGAGCCGTCGGCCAACCTCGACCCCGCCGGCCGCAGGGAGCTGGCCGAGGTGCTGCGGGCCCTCGACATCACCATGCTTATGGTTACCCACGACCTCCTCTACGCCGTCGCGCTGTGTGAGCGCGCCGTGGTGATGAACCACGGCCGGGTCATCGCCGACGGCCCCATGCTCGAGGTGCTCTCCGACACCAGGCTCATGGCGGAGAACCGCCTCGAGCTGCCTCTCGACATCGACCTACGGAAGCTGCAAGGGCGATAGCGGACGCGAGCCCCCTGGAGCCTTGGCCCGCCAACCGTGTACCTTGCCCTCATGGCGCGCCGCTACTTCAACCCCAAGCTGTTCGCCTTCCTTCGTGAGCTGGCCGACAACAACGAGCGGGACTGGTTCAAGGCCAACCAGGACCGCTTCGAGGAGCACGTGCGGCAGCCGGCGCTGGACTTCATCGAGGACTTCTCGGAGCCTCTCTACAGAATCTCAAAACACTTCACCGCCGACGCCCGCAAGGTGGGTGGCTCGCTGTTTCGCATCCAGCGTGACACCCGATTCTCCAAGGACAAGACCCCGTACAAGACACACGTCGGCATCCACTTCCGCCACGTGGCCACCCGCGACGACGTGCACGCACCCGGCCTCTACCTGCACCTGGAACCTTCTGCGTCCCTCGCCGCGATCGGCCTCTGGCGTCCCGCCACCGATCACGCCAACAGCATCCGCCGGGCCATCGTCGACCATCCGGACCGCTGGAGAGACGCGGCCCGGGCCGAGGCCTTCACCCGCGTCTACGGCGCGTTCTCCGGCGAATCGCTGAGCCGTGCGCCCCGCGGCTTCGACCCGGCCCACCCCCTCATCGAGGATCTCAAGCTCAAGGACTTCACCGCCTCCACCCGCTTCCGTCAGGCGGAGGTGACCTCACGCGACTTCATGGACACATACATAGCCACCGTGAAGGCCGCCGCCCCGCTGATGCGCTTCCTCTGCGAAGCCATCGGCCTCGGCTTCTAGTACCTCAGCCGGTCGAGGCTCCGCAGCGTGGCCACCGCTACGTCGACGCTCATGCCCGGCCGCACTTCTTGGCGGTACATCATCTCGACCACGGCCCGGTCGATGGCCGCGTACTCGAGGCCGGCCGTCCAACCCTGATAGAAGATGCTGTCGGGGTACTCCCAGGAGTCGTTCATCAGGCCGAGACACTGGGTCACCTCCTCTCGGATGAGATGAGCCCGCTCTTCCTGAGTGACACCATCCGAGGCAATGAGCACCCTGGCAGACTCGATGGCGCCGGCAGCGTCCCAGGTCACCCAGAAGAAGCCCGAGTTGCCCGGGACGTAGTTGGGCTCGATGTCGCCGAAGGTCTCTTGCGGAGCGAAGTGCAACTCGACGTTGCCGCCATCACGAACAACACCGATCTCGATGTCCTCGACGAGCACGTTTATCTCATCGACGATCCCCCGAAGCATGGCAAGATCGGCTTCGGTCGCATCCCCGTGCACGGTGATTCGCACGTCGCCGAGCCAGCGGTGGATCACCCCCACATCGGGGTTGTACTCCCCGCCGCCGGCGATCTCCCGGAAGTAAGCGATCTCGGCGTCGGTGTACCCCTCGACCACCGTCGTGGTCACCTCGACGGTGGTGCTCGTTGTCGTCACTTCGACAGTCGTGCTTGTGGTCGTACTCGTGCCAGTGGTCGACGTCGAAGTCGTCGTCGTCACCGACGTCGTCGACCCGGAGAACACCGAATCGCCCCCGCAACCGGCGGCCACTGCAACCACGAGTAGGAACGCCAGAAGCCTTCGCACCTACGCATCCTCGTCTTGGCGGCGCCCGGCATCCATATCACAGCCCGGCGACCTAGACGCTACCTCTGCAACACCTTCATCCGAAGACAGGCCGCTCCCCGCCACCCTCGGTGGCCGCCTGCTATCCTGCCAGAGCTGCCGAAAGGGGGGTCATCGTGGACAAGCCTGAACGTTTCGGCTTCCGTTCATCCTCCCGGCGTGGGGTCCTACTACTGGTACTCACCATGCTGTGCGTGCTTCTGCCCGCCGGCACGGCGGCTGCGGCACCGGTCAACGACAACTTCGCGGACGCCACCGTCCTGGGGCCCTTGCCCGACGCCGTGATGCAGTCCAGCGTCGACGCGGGCAGCGAGACCGATGAGCCGTCGCCTTGCGGGGCTATCGGCGCAACGGTCTGGTTCAGCTACACACCAACAAGCGATAGCGCCATAGTCATCGACACGTTCGGCAGCGATTTCAACACCGTGATCGCCGTCTACACCGGCAGCAGCCTCGACACCCTTACCAACCTCACCTGCAACGACAACGTCGGTCCTTCATATCAATCGCTCGCTGCCGTTCTGGTCACCACGGACACCACCTACTGGCTCCAAGTCGGCGGCTACGGCGGCTCAGGGATCCACCACACTGGCTCGGGGAATCTCAATCTCAATGTCCATACCGCCAGCTGCGGGGGCATTCCAGCCACAATCGTGGGAACAGCGGACGACGACGACATTGTCGGCACAGCGGGGAATGACGTCATTGTTGCCCTCGACGGCGCAGATGAGGTCGGCGCCGGATCCGGCGCCGACCTCATCTGCGGAGGGCCCGGCGACGACGAACTCTTCGGCAACGCCGGCGCCGATCTCATCTATGGCGGGGACGGCAACGACTGGCTAGAAGGCTGGACCGGCGACAACCAGCTGTATGGCGGCAACGGCGATGACACTCTGCTCGGCTATCTAGACGACGACCTACTCGTCGGCGGCGCCGGCAATGACAAGCTGTACGGTTGGTCCGGTGACGACGTTCTCGAAGGCGGGGCCGGCAGCGACCAGCTCTACGGTCATTTCGACAACGACCTGCTGCGCGGTGGCGCCGGCAACGACCGGCTAGACGGTGGCCAGGGCAACGATCTGCTGAAGGGGGGCACCAAGGCCGACGAGCTCTACGGCGGCGGCGGCCGGGACCGCCTCTACGGCGAGAGCGGCAACGATCTGCTCAAGGGCGGCACAAGCGCCGACGAGCTCTACGGCGGCGGCGGCCGGGACCGCCTCTACGGCGAGAGCGGCAACGATCTGCTCAAGGGCGGCACAAGCGCCGACAGGCTGTACGGGGGCAACGGCAACGACAAGCTCTACGGGAACGCCAACGATGACTATCTCTCCGGCGGTTCAGGTACCGATGTCTGCAACGGCGGCACCGGCGCCGACACCTGCAGCGGCGAGACCAAAGTGAGCTGCTAGGCGCTGGGTCTCTCGACCCCGGCTCCCGGACACACGGCAGCAGCGCCGGTCCCCGAAGCCACCCACAGAATCGGTTGGCCAACGCCCCGCCACCCTCGGTAGCCGCCTGCTAGCCTCCGAGCACGGCCACCAAGAGGGGGTCTTTGTGAACTCGCCCAAACCAACCGCTCATTTCCGATCATCTTTGCGCCGGGGCGCTCTGCTGCTGGCACTCACCATGCTGTGTACGCTGGCGCCCACCGGCTCGGCAGCCGCGATACCGGTCAACGACGACTTCTTTAACGCATGGCCCGTGTCCGTGGGCGCCAACATCAACATCTCGACCGTCGGCGCCACCTTCGAGGCCAGCGAGCAACATCCCACCTGCCAGGGGAACACTGGTGCCACCGTGTGGTTCCGCTACACCGCCCCCGCCGACGACTATCTCGTCCTCGACACCTTCGGCAGCGACTTCGACACCGTGCTCATGGTCTACACGGGTCCCGACCTCCTCCACCTCACGCAAGTGGCCTGCAACGACGACACCGGCGGGGTTCAGTCGGAGCTGGTGATCTGGGTCACCGGAGGGACCATCTATCAGATTCAAGTCGGCGGCTGGGCCGGCCAGACGGGCAATCTCAGCTTCCATACCCAGGAGCCCAACTGCATGGGTTACACCGCCACCCATGTGGGCAGTGTCGGTCCCGACACCATCAACGGCACCGCGGCCGATGACGTCATCGCCGCCTACGGTGGCAACGACGAGATCCACGCCGGGGCCGGCCACGACATCGTCTGTGCCGGCGCCGGGGACAACCTCGTCTTCGGCGGCAGCGGCAGCGACTGGATTTTCACCGGCAACGGCGACGACGTGATCATCGGCGAGGAGGGCAACGATTGGATCGACGGCGGCGACGGTAACGACACCCTCTACGGAGATGCCGGCAACGACTGGGTCATCGGCGGCGCCGGCAACGACTACGTCGACGGCTGGATCGGTGACGACGATCTCTACGGAAATGCCGGCGATGATTACGTCTTTGGCGGTGACGGCGCCGACTACATGATCGGCGGCACCGGCGCCGACAGTCTCTACGGGGGCAGCGGCCGCGATCGGATCTACGGAGAAGAAGGCAACGACCTCCTCAGCGGCCAAGGCGGCAACGATCGCCTCTACGGCTACGACGGCAACGACAAGCTCTACGGAGGCAACGGCAAAGACCGCCTCTACGGCAACGACGGCAACGACCTGCTCAAAGGCGGCAACAAAGCCGACAAGCTCTACGGAGGCAACGGCCGCGACCGCCTCTACGGCCAGGGCGGCAACGACATGCTCAGCGGCAGCAACGGCAACGACTACCTGTCGGGAGGAACCGGCACCGACACCTGCTACGGCGGTGCCGGCACCGACACCTGCACGGGTGAGACCAAGGTGAGCTGCTAGGGGCCGGGTCTCTCGACCCCGGCTGCCGAATGCACGGCAGCATCGCGGTCATTGAAGCCACCCACAGAAGCGATAGACCGCCGCCCCGCCACCCAAGGTGGCCGTCTGCTACCCTCGGGCTACGACCGCCAGAAGGGGGTCTTCGTGGCCTCGCCCAGACAACTCGCTCATTGTCATTTGTTTCTGCGGCGCGGCACCATGCTGCTGGTGCTCAGCATGCTGTGTGTACTGGCACCCGCCGGCCCTGCAGCAGCCGCACCCGTCAACGACGACTTCCTATATGCATGGCCAGTATCGCCGTCGACGGAGGTCAACCTTTCCACTTCGGGCGCCAGCCTCGAGGTTGGTGAACCGCAGCCCTCCTGCGCCGGCATTGGCGCCACGGTGTGGTTCCGCTACACCCCGCTGAGCAACGGCACCATCGTCGTCGGCACGGTCGGCAGCGGTTTCGACACGGTGCTCGCCGTCTACACCGGCAATAACCTCGCCACGCTCAATGAGGTAGCCTGCGACGACGATTCCATCGTCACACAAGAGCAGATCGTGGTCCCGATCACCGGCGGCGTCACCTACCAGATCCAGGTCGGCGGCTGGGGGGGCAGCCAAGGGAACCTCCACTTCTATCTCGAAGACGGCACCTGCCTCGGCTACAGCGCCACACTCATAGGGACGGGCGGCCCGGACACCATCAACGGCACGCCCGGCAACGACGTCATAGTCGCCCTCGGCGGCGACGACACGATATACGGTGGCGGCGGCCACAACATCATCTGCGCCAGCA
>CAZWKX010000039.1:0-19048 GCA_964633975.1 uncultured Acidimicrobiia bacterium | reverse complement strand
TCTTCGACCAAGCCAACCTCCACCCCCGCATGACCAACATCTACCTCACCCACCTGACCAACCAACGACTGGGCGGTGCTCAGCTCTTCGTCCACTACCTGGACACCGCCAAATGGACCGCCATATCACGCTTCGGAGCCCGCCAACACCTCCAACAAACCCAAACCCCCAAATACGAAGCACTACGAGCCATCCTCGACCAAGGGCCCTAGCTCCCGCCGGCCGAGTGCCGGTGACACGTCGCGACATGTCCACTGGTTCCTGCTCGGCAGGACGTGCCGCGGGAAGGCGCGGCGGCCAAGTTTCGACGTACTGGAAAGACGCGAACGTGCGTCTAGTAAGCGCCGCGGCGGCAGAGCACGGCGGGAACGGTGCGGACAAGCAGCTTCAGGTCGAGCAGCAGGCTCCAGTTGAACACGTACTCGAGATCCATAGCCACCCACCTGTCGAAGTCGATGTCCGACCTGCCGCTCACCTGCCAGATGCAGGTGATGCCCGGCTTCACGAGAAGACGTTGCCGAGCCAGGTCATCGTACTCGTCGACCTCTTGCGGCAGCGGAGGACGAGGCCCGACCAGGCTCATCTGGCCGGCGAGGACGTTGGCCAGCTGTGGCAGCTCGTCCACCGACCAGCGGCGCAGCACCCGCCCCACAGGGGTGACCCGCGGATCGCTCTTCATCTTGAAGACCGGGCCTGAAGCATCGTTGAGATACCGGAGCCCGGACAGCCGCGACTCTGCATCGCGATACATCGACCGGAACTTGAAGAATGTGAATGGACGCCCATCCCTGCCAATACGCTCCTGGCGATAGAGGATCGGACCCCGGGAGGTCGTCGCCACAGCAATCGAAATCACGATGATCAGCGGAAGCGCCAAGAGAATCGCGGTGAAGGCGCCGACGATATCGACCGCCCTCTTGACGGCGAGCTTCCAGCGCGGAGCCGCAAGGAGCGGGGCCGCTTCAATCAGCGGCAGCGGAAGTTGCTCGGCGACCTCCCAGACATCGAGCAGAAGCTCACCGGTGGCCAGGTCGACGACGACTCCCCCGGCCTCTTCGGAGACGTCCCGCTCGGGAGCGATCGCCTCCTTCAGGCCGACACCCACCCACATTTCAAGCTCTTCGCTTCCGGCCCACTCGCTCGACCCCATCTCCGATACCTGTCACCCTTCACCGGCGCCAGCACAACGCCGCCCTTCCATGACGATGGCTGATCACACCGCCGACGCAGCTACCCAGAGGTCGTTGGGCCGTTGGCGCCAGCCATCCACTCCGACTGGTGACTACTCTATGTGGTCACCCCCGATCTGTCCAATCGTTTCCCGCCGTTGCCTGCCATGCTGAAGCGCCCCCTTCGGTTCCCCCCTTCCCCTTCACACCAAAACACCGCTCAGGGGACCAGGCAAACCGCTTCCTGAGACAACCCTGCGGGCGCCCGAAGCGAATGTGTGATCAGGTGTGGTTCACGAAGCAACGCCCCAGCCGTCAAGGCTGAGACAGAATCCTCCAGTCGTTCCGAATCGAGCCTACACGAGCGCGCTGCAGCGTGCTTTGGCCGCGGCTCCTGCTGCGAAGTTCAGACCCATCCGGCCGCCAGTCTCGGCGATTCGTGTCGTCTCCAGCCGACATATGATGTGATCGAGCCAACACGGAAAGTAGTTGTGCTGCCACTCCGCGCAAGATTGCCGCACAAGGACAGCCCACGACGAGATTGACGCCGCCGAATGGCAAGACGACTCCCGTACCAGCGACCGAGAGTATTCTTTCCCCGAGCTTGTCTTTTGATCGAGGAAGAGATGACAACACGCGACGACCAGGCCATGCCCTTCGAGCCCACCGTTGCCGGCTCTGCCTGGCGTCACAAGTGGCTGGTGCTGGCCGTGGTGGCCGCCTTCGGGTGCCTCGGCCTGCTGGCGAGTGGTCTCCAGTCGGTGGACGTTCGCTGGACCGCAGAGACATCCCTGGTCGTGGAAGATCCGATCTCCGACACCCTGTACGAGCGAATCACCAGCCAGCCGAGCCGGTACGTGATCGAGCAGGCCGAGTTCCTGCATTCGACGCCCGTCGCAGAAAGCGTCCAGCAACTGCTCGAGCAAGATGACCCTCCCACCTACCTGACCACGCAGCAGATCATCGATTCCACCGAAGTGATGACGACCGGATCCAGCAACGTCATCGCTATCCGGTTCCACGCCACCAGTGAACATGCCGCCACAGCAGGCGCCAACTTCCTGGTGGAGGCATACGAGGACCTGGTCAGCACCAGCACTCAGGCCCAGTTCCAGACACGGCTCGACGAGATGAACGCATCGATTGCGGACAGCGACGCAGAGCTCGCCTCGATCCAGCAGCAGATAGACGCACTGTGGGCCAACGACGAAGCCAGAGCACAGCTCGACGCGCAATACCAGGACACGGTCGCACGTTTGACGGCCCTCCAGGGTCAGACCATTGGCGCCTCGGGCGAGGAGCTGACCTCGATCGAGCAGGAGATCGCCGTGCTCTACCAAGAGCTGCAGGCAGTCCAGCTGGCTATCGGACTCATGGATCAGCCCGACGGGCTGGATGCACTGCTGCAGGATCAGAGCCGGGTGAACGACCTTAGGTCCAGCCTCACAGCTCGCAAGTCCCAGCTCGAGGTGGACATGGAGCTGCTCGGCACCGGCGTCGCATCCTCCTCTCAAGCCCTCGGCGCGACACCGCCGGGAGCCCCCAGCTACACGCGGAACCTGGTGCTCGCCCTACTCCTGGGTATTCCCGTCGGCGCTGGCTTCGCCTACGTGTTCGCGCTGCGGAATAGGACCTTCACTGCGAGGGTGCAGCCCGAAGTCGCCCTGGGTGTGCCGCTCCTCGCCGAGGTCCCCAGCTTCAAGGAAGAGCGGCTCACCACGGAGCTGCCGGTAGCTAATGCTCGCGACTCGATCGCAGCCGAGGCGTTCAGGTTCGCCGCCGCCGCCATCGACCTGCGTGCCGGATCGGCCGTCTTCTCGGGGGGCAAGAAGCGAGACAAGGGCTTCTCCGCCGCCTTCGTAACCGCCGGCTCCGGACACGGCAAGACCGTTGCCGTCGCCAACACGGCGCTGGCGGCGGCGGAGGAGGGCCAGAGAGTCCTTGCCCTCGACGCCGACTACGGCGACCAGGCACTGAGCAAGCTCCTGCTCTCAGCCGGCACCGCCAGCCCGGTGCCGGTCACGATCTCCAGACCAGGCAAGGACGCCAAGGAGCAGACGACCATCGCCGCCATGGAAGTGTTCAAGGCCCCGAATGAGAAGGGCCTGCTACACCTGCTGGGGCGTGACAGCCTGCCCGGACAGTCGCCCAGCTTCTTCTCCTCAGACGAGGTGGCGCGGATCCTGCGCTCCTTGGAGGCCTCATATGACCTCGTGCTCGTCGACATGCCTCCGTTGCTGGAGGTGGCGTACTCGAGCACGCTGCTGAGCCACCTGTCCGCCGTGGCACTCCTGATCCCCTACGGGACCCGGGTCTCCGCCATCGAGGAGCTGCGCGACCGCATCGAGCTCACCGGCACGCCGCTGCTCGGATACGTGTTTAACCGGGCTCCGCTCCGAAGGGACTTGAAGGGGTCGGCCGCCTTGCTGGCCCGCTCCTATGCGGTCGACGAGTCACAGCAAGGGCCGCCGGAGCCGGTGCAAGAAGCTGAAGACCGATGACCCGGGCGCGAGGCCACTGCCGGCCCAACACCGGCGCACCCCGCTCTCTATGCAGGTCGAGCCGGTGATGAGAGCGGGCGCGCCACCGCTGACCGGCCCGACGACGGCAAAGAGCCAGACCGCGGCGCTCATCAGGGAGCCGTTCTGGAAGCGACCGCTCACACCCCGAACAGTGGCGTTCCTATTCCTCGTACTGGCACTCACGCCGGAGATCAAATTCCGCAACAGAGACCCGGATGCCGCCTTCAGCGGAACGCCCGATTGGCAAGTCCTCATCGAGCTGGCGATATGGGGCCTGGTCGCTGCATGGGTCGGATGGCACGCCGCCCGGGGCGTCGCCAGGACCAAGTACCGGCTGAGCACATTGAACCTGCCCATGGGGGCAGTACTTCTCACCACCGCCGTCGTGCTCGTCTCGGGAGCAAGCGCGCTCTCCGTACGCTCCACCATCCGAGCCGGCCAATACATCGAGATGGTGGGCATGACGCTCTTCGTGTTCTGGGAGGCCCGCCGCGATCGAGGGTTCTTCCCGGTGTTCTGGATGTGGATACGCAGGGGCATGATCGGCTTCGCCGCTGTTGCCACCGCGGCAACCGCGCTGATCCCAGGCTGGATGCCGTGGACGGACGACAACGGCGCCATTCGGTACACATGGTTCGAGATACATCCAATCGTCACTGCGGGGATGCTCGGCCTTGCGATTCTCATGCTCGTGTCGATCTACCTGCAATCACCAGACCCCCTCTTCCTACGCAAGGGGTGGAAGATGGCGGCCGGCGCGCTCGGCGCGGTGTTCGCGGTCCTGCTACTCCAGACCAGGTCCCGTGGATCCCTCGTAGCCACCGCCGCCGCCGTGCTGATTCTGCTTCTCAGCCCACGGCGAGGCCGGCGACGGCTCGCCGCCATCGTGGCCGCCGGCATCATCGCCGCCGGGCTCACCTTCTTCCTGGCTGCCGGCTCCGAGCAGGTGGAGACGTGGGTCCTCCGCGGGCAGACGTGGGAGCAGTTCATGACGATGTCCCAGCGAACCGAACTCTTCGAGATCGGAGGTGACCTCTTCGCCGAGCAGCCCATCTTCGGTCACGGCTATCTCCTCGCCGGACCGCTGCTGCGAACCCACTACACCTGGGCCGGGCATGCCCACAACGTGCTCCTCGAGATCGCGATATCGATGGGCGCGGTAGGCGTGCTGGCCTTCGCCTTCCTCCTCATCGTGATCATCGCCCGCTTATGGCAAGGAGTTGTGAACCCGTCGGCCCGAGCGAGCGGCCTCCCGGCCGAGGGATTCGCCATTCTCGTGCTCCTGATCGGCCAAGGAATCATCTCGGACGGCTTCGGCGGGCCCGTTGGCTTCGAAACCGCAGCCCTCATGCTCGCCGCCCTCATCGCATGCCAATTCGCCCGCACCAGATGGCGCGGACGCTCTCTCACCGTGGCGAGTCCCTAGCCAGGGACGCAGAGCGGAGACGTCCTACCGGCCCCCCACAGCCGCGGCATAGGCATCTTCGAGCAGCCGCAGGCCGTGTTGCGCCGAAAAGGCCGACTCGTAGCGCTCCCGAGCCCGGCGCCCGAGCTCATCGATCTGTGCCGCATCATTGGCGATCGCCTCCAGCCGGCTCGCCCAAGCGGCGGCGTCGCCGGCCGGGACCAGCCAGCCGTCGCCGAGAGGTCCAAGCAGCTCCGGCGTCCCGCCGAGATCCGACGCCAGAACCGGCGTACCCGCAGCCATCGCCTCGGCGATGGTCAGTCCGAAGGTCTCATACCACACCGACGGGAACACAAGGGCACGTGCAGAGAGCATGAGCCGTCTCACCTCGTCTGGCGGCAGCCAGCCGAGGAACCGGACCCCGGCTACCTCTCGGGCCTCCAGCTCGGCCCGAACCGGACCCATGCCCACGATCAGCAGCTCGTAGCCGGCGAGACGTGCCGCTCTCCAGGCATCGAGAAGGCTGTCCAGCCCCTTCTCACGAGCGACCCGACCCACGTACAGAATGGTCCTCGAGGACGACGGTGGCAGGGGCCTCTCACCTGGATCCGCCACGAAGTGGGGCTTGACCCGAATCCGCTCCTCCGGCAGACCGGCGGCCACGAACTGGGTCTTGGCGAACTCGTTCATCACCAGGAAGAGGTCAACGTGGCGCTCCCAGACCCGCCGCGCTCTTGCCACGCCTGCACCGAGCACGGCCACGGCCGAAGCGGCACAGGAGCCCCGGTAGCAACGGTATCGAACGCCCCGGATCGGAAGCGACCCCACACACAGCGTGCAGATCTCGCCGCGGCGCAGCAGCTGGCCGTTGATGCACATGATCCGGTAGTTGTGGAGAGTCACGACCACCGGGACGCCCCTGCGCTTCAGTGCCAAAAAAACCGACGGAGAGAGCGAATACCAGGTGTTGTGGACGTGGGCGACGTCGGGTCGTGTCCGCTCGGCCACACGACCTACCCGGTGCGCCGCAACCGGGTTCCATGGGGACAACATCAGATTCGCCGCCGACCTGACCGCGCCGCCGGGGTTGGCGACCTGGAACCGATGGACGCTGTGACCTGCAGCTTCGAGCAGATCGGCTTCGGCCCGGACGACCACGTCCTCGCCGCCGGCCTCCCTGTAGATGTTGTGGACCTGAAGGATCTTCAAGCTTCTTGCTCCCGTTGGCCTTTCCGCGTTGAACGGATCATCGCCGAAGCTAGCTCGACACTCCTGGATCGATCAACGTCCCGAGCTCGACGGAGCCGTTCACCGTTCTCCTTCTCGTTCCCGGTGCGGTGGACATGACCCAGGCATTCCATGGAGCATCGCCATCACCGCCTGCATCCTGCCCCTGAGCCCTACACCCGAGGATCGAGACGACGTCCCCTGCTCCGTGGTGATCATCTGACGCCGACCATGCTGCCACGACGCCTACCGAGACCACCGCGGTGCTCCTGCCACCCCGAGCTCGGCGAGTCAGACCAGCATCGACTTGAGGTGGTCCGCCAGCCTGAGGGAGAGGGCCACAATGGTCACGGTCGGCGCCACCGAGCCGCCGGTAGGAAACACGGAGCTTCCCGCAACGAACAGGTTCTCCACCCCGTGCACTCGGCATTCGGAGTTCACGACACCACGTCTCGGGTCATCGTGCATCCGGGTAGTCCCCATGTGGTGCCACGTGCCCACGATGCCCGATGGCCAACCATCCTGCTCTTCCAGCGGTGAAGCGCTTACGCCGGGAGCCAGCTCCTCCAGCGTCTCCAGCACCAGCTCGAGACCTCGCCTGTAGGTCCGCTCCTCCGGTGCGCCGACGCTCCAATGCAGCCGCGCCACCGGCACACCCAGTGGGTCACAGCGGCGTACCAGCTCGATCCGATTGCCCGCCACCGGGCGCTGCTCCACAGAGCTGGTGATCTCGACGAATCGACGCAGCCATCGCCATCGCGTCGCGGCACCTACGGCTCCCAACAGAGATTGATCGGGCCGCGCCAACGCAGAGCGGATGTCCCGCCAGCGGATTTTCGTTCGGCCGCCCCCGGCGTCCTGGAAATACGGGCTGTCCCGCCAGGGACGCCGAGTAGCGATCGCCAATCGACGCACCGCCTGCCACTGCTCCGTCTGCTGACCGACGAACCCGAACTTGAGATTGGCGTGGTACTGCAGCAACTCCTCGGCCCTCTGCACCCGTGGAACCAGCTCCACGCGGGAGAAGGCCAGCGTCCCGGACGCACCACTGACCAGTCGAGACAGCCCACCACTGCCTGGAGGCAGACGAAAACGATTCACCACACGAGGGTGTTCCATGAAGAAGCGCCCCACAAGGTCGTGTGAGTTCCCGATGCCGGCCGCGTGTGAGCCGTTCGACACCAGTAGAAGGCGAGCGTTCTCTATTCCGCCGCCGGCCAGAACGTAGCTCCGCGCCTTGATGCTGAAGCGAGACCCCGTCAGGCATGCAACCCGGAGATTCGCCACAGTGCCACCCGGCCCCAACTCGAGCTCTATTGCCGTTGTGTGCAAGTAGGCGGTCACGTTGCTTGCAGAACGGATCTCGGCTTCATAGCGCTTCCCGAACCGAGTAGGCGGGCCGAAGAGGACCTCGGCGATCCTGAGACCGCCGCCGACATCCGGTCCATCGGCGTCTGCCTCATTCGAAGCATCGCCATCCGGAGCGAACGCGCCGTCATCCGTCGATTCGATCTCGCAAAGCCGACAAGCCTCCGGCATGTATGGGTTCAAGACCCGCCGGGGGAACGGCCAGCCGCTGTCCGGCACCCACGACCGGGCCTCGAAATCGATCTCCTCCAATTGCCCGCAGACACCCCCCCACGACAGCGTCGTGCCCCCGAAACAGCGGATCCTCGTTTCTTCGACCGGGTAGTAGGGCAATCCCCCGGCCTCGGCCCGTGCCAGCGTCTGAGTCTTCTCGTCGAATTCGATACCGCCGCTCTCGAGCAGGCAGACCCTCAAACGGCTCTCGCCGGCCAGACGGAGCGCAATCACCAAGCCGGCCGGGCCGGCGCCCACTACACAGATGTCGGTTTCGACCGTCGTCCCGCTCGGAACCGCTCGCCCGTCAACGATCACCCGCTACCTCTTCCGATCCGGTGACTAGCGCTGACCCGGCGAGGTTCCCGGTGGGCGACCGACCAACGCGACCACCCTTCGCAAGCCTCGACTCCTCCGGCTGTCCGCTCACAGCGGGTCTGCGCTGAAGCCCACCGGCTCAGGGCTAGGCTCCGCAGACAGACTCATCGTTTGCAGCCACCGAATACATCAGGCTACAAGAGCCGCCGCCGGAATACCGGTATCCCGGCCCCGTCGGACCGGAGGATCGGCAAGGAGAGAGATGCAGCTCCACCCGAAAGTGCCGAACAGGGGAACCGGTGCCCAGACCTCGGCTGCAACGGGCGCCGCCGAGGGCCAACACCAATGAGCCTGCGAAGGACGTTGCCCGCCGGTGTGATCGACGCCGGCTTCAACTCACTGGCCACGTTCGCCGTCGGACTCACCGCCACGAGGATCCTGGAGCCTGCGCTGCTCGGCGTCTACGCCGTGTTCTACACCGCTCACCTCGTCGGCATCGCCATCCCGTGGTACCTCATCTACACACCCGCCGAGATTCGGGCGATCGAGCGCGAGATGGACAAGCGTCTGCCGATCCTGCGACAATCCATTTTCCTCGCCGCCGGTCCGTCGCTACTGACCGGCGTCGCCATCCTCCTGGCACTCGTCGTCGTGCGCTCCCAGGCCTCCAGCGCCGAGCTTCTGGGCCTCGCATGGACCGCAGCGTTGGCCACCGTGCTCATCCCGGCTCAGGCCCACGTACGAAACATGCTCCACATCGCAGGCTCCTCCTGGCTCGCCGCCACCACCTCGGCGACGCAGCTCGTCGCCGCCGCGGCAGCGATATTCGCCCTCCTAGCCGCCGACGTGCCGAAGGTGCTGGTCCCTTTCGGGGCTCTTGCGCTCGCGACTCTGGCCTCGATCCTGGTCGGGCTTGTGCTGGCCGCTCCCTGGCGCCGGAGACCGCACGACCGGTTACACATGACAGATCTCGTGATAACGGGACGGTGGCTGCTGGTCACCGGCGTCCTGCCCGCAGTGGCCGGTTTTGTGGCTGCATCCCTCATCAGCCACCTCGCCAGCCCGGAGGACCTCGGCTTCGCCGAGGCAGCCCGCCTGGCCGCCCAGCCGCTGTTCGTCTTGGTCACCGGGCTGAATGCCGTACTCGGCCCCCGCTCGATGGAAGCGGCGCACCGGCGGGATCGGCTTGCCGCCCGATACCTGGAGCGGGTCTACATCGTCATAGTCCTCGCCGCGGCCGCCGGCTATCTCGCCGTCGCCGGTGGAGCATGGGCCTGGAATCCCTTCTACTACGCCATGCCGACCGCCTATGAGATAGCCGGACTGACGGCGCTGATGATCGTCGCCAACGTCGGCGTGGGTTTCGCCATGCCGGCTCAGCGCGAACTGCTCGGCGGCCACCTCGAGAGGAAGCTGGCGAAGATCGAAGTGCTGTCCAGTGTGTCCCTCGTGCTCGCTGCAGCTACAGCCTTCGTGACCAAGTCCTACGCCCGCCCGGCAAGTGTGGTGGCCCAAAACCTCTGGAGGAACATCCACTACCGACGGGACCTGCGGCCGCTCTACCGAGAGCCTCCGAAGACCTTCTTCGGCCATTTCGACATCATCCCCTCCGTCATCGGAGCAGAAGGCATCCCGGGCGGTCATGCTTCGGCGGGGCGGCCGGACGAGGAGAACCAGCGCGCTGCCCGCCGGCGGGGACGCCGGAGGCGCAAGTAGGCGCTGTAGAGGACGAGATCAGACCCCGCTCAGCCCTCGAAGAGGCAGTCGTAAGCCGCCAGGAGATTGGGCACCGAGTGTTCCCAGGCCAGCCGATCGCGCAGGCGCCTACGGCCGTACTCCGACATCTGCCGTCGCTTCGCCGGGTCCGACAGCAGCTCGTTGAGCTTGGCGGCGAGGTCGCGCTCCGATCCGGGGTCCGCATAGCAGGCGGCATCCTGTGCCGACACCCTCGCCTCGGCCAGATCGAAGGCCACGATGGGCAGGCCGAAGTACATGTACTCCATGATCTTGTTCATGGTGCTGCGATCCGACCAGTCGTTCTTCGGGACCGGGTCGACTCCCACGTCGGCCGAGGACAGGATGCGGCAGAGATCCTCGTCGCTGACGACCCCGGTGAAGGTGCATAGATCGGCAGCTCCGATTCTCTCCGCCTCGGCCATGATCTCGGACCGGTGTGTGCCGCCGCCGATGAACACACAATGGAAATCGTCGCGCCCGAACTCGTCTCGGAGAACGACCAGAGCCCGCACCAGCAGCTCCACGCCGTCCTGGCTGCCCATCTCCCCCAGAAAGGCGATGAGGTGGTCCTTGCCGTGCTTGTGTGAAGCATTGGCCGGATAGACGGTGAAACGGCCAACATCCGGGCCCGAGCGGACGACGAACACCTTCTCCGCCGCCATGCCACCACGCTCGACCGCGATCTGCTTGTGGCTCTCGTTGGTGGCAATGCCGACGTCGGCCACTTTGAACGTCGCTTTCTCGAGCCACAGGAGTATCGAACGAAGCAGGCCTCCAGAGCCCCCTCCGAACTTCACCTGGTACAGCTCGGGCGACAGGTCGTGGTGGTCGAAGAGGAACCGCTTGCCGAACAGCTTCCAAAACAGGCCCACCGTCCAATAGGTCTCAGGAGGATTACAGGCGTGAATCACGTCGAAGCCACGACCCCAACCGGCCACACGCAACGTCAAGAGGAACGTCGAGATCAAAGCAAGCAGGTTCTCGGCGACGAAACCCAGCCGGCCCTTCGGATCGAGGGGTTGGCTGTATCGGTAGATCTCGATTCCCTCGAGGCTCTCACGCGCCTCGTTGAAGCCTTTCATCTTGGGGCAGATGACGCTGACCTCGTAGCCTGCCTGAGCCAGGGTGGTCGCCTCCAGCCACACCCTGCGATCGAACGGAACCGGCAGGTTCTGCACGATTATCAGGACGCGACGAGCCTTACCAACAAATGCCATGGTAGCCCTCGTGACCCCCATCGCCGAAGGCCCGCACCAGGTCGATGATCACCTGCCCGGGCTTCCTCTTCTCGAAGATGCCGCAGAACGCCTCGTGGTCGGTGCCGAGCACGAGAGTATCCGCGTGGTCGACGAGCGATTCGAGATCGTCCACGAGCAAGCCGGAAATGTGAGGTATCTGTTTCAGCAGGAACTCCCGGTTGGCCCCCACCAAGGCGGCAACGCTCACGGCCGGGTCGAAGATCCGCACGTCGTAGCCCTTGCCGATCAGACGCTCGACGATCGCGATCATCGGGCTCTCCCGCACATCGTCGGTGCCGCCCTTGAAGCTCAGGCCCAGGATCCCGACACGGCGGCCCTCACACCCGACGATCATCTCGAAGGACCTGTCGATGTGGAGTTGGTTGCTGGCCAAGATCGACTCGATGATGGGCAGCTGGAGATCCAGGGACTTGGCCTGGTATGTGAGTGCCCTGAGGTCCTTGGGCAGGCACGAGCCCCCAAATGCCTGCCCGGGCATCAGGTATGTGCCCGAGATGTTGAGCTTGGTGTCGAGAAGGAAGTACTCCATCACCTGCCTGGCGTCGAGGCCCAGGGCCTTGCCGATCCTGCCGATCTCGTTGGCAAAGCCCACCTTCAGTGCATGCCAAGCGTTGTCCACGTACTTGACGAACTCAGCAGTCGGAAGATCGGTAACGATCAGAGGCGCCGAGAGGTGCTTGAACAACGAGACGACGGCGTCACGGCTGGCCGCATCTGTGGCTCCGACGACGGTCTTGGGAGGATCGTCGAAATCCGCCACTGCAGAGCCCTCACGCAGGAACTCCGGGTTGAAGCACACTCCAAAGCCGGTGCCGGCCTTTTTGCCCGAAGCCTCCTCGAGCGTCGGTATCACCACGTCCAGGAGGGTCCCGGGAAGCACGGTGCTGCGAAGGACCACAACGTAGAAACTGGCGCGCTCGGCAAGAGCAGAGCCGATCTGCCCCATCACGTCTTGCACATGGCTCAGGTCGATGTTGCCGTTGGGCTGGCTGGGTGTGCCCACGGCGACGACCGCCATCTCGCTGTCTGCTACTGCCGTGCGGTGGTCGGTCGTGGCGGTGATCCTGCCTTCCTCGACGCCTCGTCTCATCAAGACGTCGAGGCCCTCCTCGATCACCGGCGACGCACCACGGTTAATCAGATCGACCTTGGTCCTGTTGGGATCGACACCGATAATCGTGTGCCCTTCGCGAGCGAGGCACGCAGCCGAGACGGCGCCAACGTATCCCAGGCCAAAAACGGCGATCCTCATCTCATGCCTCGATCGGTCGGCGCGGGCCGGGTCCCGAGTGAAATCTCAGAGCGCCGGTTCTGCATCTGCGAACTCCAAACGGGTCACCAGGGCCTCGCCTCCGCGCACTGTGCCGGCCCCGAAGAGGCTCACCGACGGCACCTTGACGCCCAGTGCCGGTGAGTACCAGCCGCCGGGGGGATCCACTCGGCCGCTCACCAGCTCCCAAGTCAACGCTTCGGGCAGCTTCATGACGGCCCCCCATTTCTGCGCTCCCCGCACCCAGCCGAGCGTTGCCGCAGCACCGGTCAACCGGCAGTCGATTCCCGGACCGAGATGAAAGGCCAACCGACAGGAGTGGGTGCCTTTGCACGTCACCACATCCTCGATGGTCAGACTCCGACGTTCCCGATCGAGCTCGACTCTGCGACGATGCACTGCCGGCGGATCGAGGCGAGCATAGCCATCGTGCTTGCCGGTCCACTCGGCCGTCACCCCGCCATCGAGACCCGCTACGGCCACGACCTGCCCGTCGGTATGCCGAAGCCAATTGAAGGGCCCTCCAGACACCGACTGGCTAAGGCCGCCGAGCTCCAGAGTGTTGTGGCCGAGCGTGGAACGGAAGTAATCGCGCCATTGCGGCCCCGTGTGGTAGCAGTAGGTCCCGGGATCGCTGAGGACCTCCCGGCCCCCAAAACGGACTTCGATGGCCAGGGCATCGGCATGTGCATGGCTGGCGATCGAAAGGTAGCCGTGGGGACCGCTGTCGCAGCGGCACCAGATCTCGTCGGCCCGCGGCTCCACGTCGCGCAGCAGCACCAGGCCCGCATCGGGGAACACGTTGGGCCGTCGCTTCGGCCGTGACCCGGTTTCCACACAGCGCTCCATCAGCGATGACCACACGGTGGCTCTGACATCCGCGGGTCCCACCTCGGGCCACCAGTCACAGCGCCCGAACAGCCGCTCACCCGTCGCGAGCAGGGAACGCCAGCGCGGCGGACCGGGATCCAGGAGCAGTGCGGTCCCTTCGTCTCCATCACCCTGGCGCGGTGCCCCCAGCTCCACATCGACAAAGGCCGCCACCGCATCCGTCATACCAGCCACGGTTTGCCACAACTCGGGTCCCAGGGAGAAACCAGTGACCTCCCCCTCGAGCGCTGCGACCAGCAACAGCTCGAGAACGAAGCCGTGGTAGCCGGTGGCCAGCTCACGATTTAGACCCGAAGCGAAAGTCTGGCGCCGGGCCTCGGCGCATAGGCTCCGCGCCGCCGCCTCCCGCCACCTTCCAGTCTCCGAGAAGTAGGGGAAGGCACAGCAGGCCACGAACTGGCCGGCGCTCTCGGCGATGACATGGTTGTTTGCCGAAGAACCGTGGCTTCGCAGGCGGGCCAGGTAGCGGGAATGCTGATGCAGCTGCTCGATGAAGTCGGGATTCCGTTCGAAGAGGCCCGGCGCCTCGTCCCAGCCCTCGAGCAGGCGCCGGATCCATACCCAGGAGATCAGCCGGATGCCCAGCTCGATTCCACTCCTCCAGTGGATGCCTCGAAGGAACTGGTTCTCTCGCCACCAGGAGCGCAGGTGCCGTGAAACCAAGTCTGCGAACTCGTCACGGCCGGTCAGGTGATATGCAGCCGCCAACAACGTCAAGTGGTGGTGCCTCGACATCTCCCACACGTTCTTGACGTTGCCCACCTCGTCGGTGCGGCGCGGGTTGATGCGGAACGTGAAGGCCCGGCTCGGCGCCTCGACGCCGGTCTCCGGGTCGCGGAACCAGTTTGGTTCGGCCATGTCCGTTCTCACCATGCCGAGCATCCGCCACTCCCCGGCCAGGATCCCCTCAGCCGCTGCCACAAGCGCGGCGGCCTCTGCACCGGGGACGGCCGGACCGGACCGAAGCGGAGCCGGGCCGCCGACCGCCGTGATCGATCCGGCGCCCCGGCTGAACCGAAGGGTCTGCTTCGCCACCTCGTCACGCAGCCGACCAACGAGCTCGCCCGGAGACATCCTCTGCAGTCGTCTCAAGTACCAGCCAGACCTCACGACTCGAGCATCCCCGAAGCAGGGGGCGGCGAAGGCCTCAGCAGCTCGACCCGCTTGCTCACCACGCTGCGATGAGCGGCGAAAGTCGCCTGCGTCGTGGCCACGAGTGAGAACAGCGGGATCGGCATCGCAGTACCGCCCAAGGCAGCAGAGACGAAGGCTTCGAGTTCGCCGCTCTGGCCCTTGTCGAGCGCCCCGAAGCTGCGGCGCACGCGGCGGCGGCGTCCCGACCAAAGATCGAACCGTACGAAGTTGCTCAGCCGTGCCGCCTTGCCCTCGCCGTAGACGGACAGCACCTCCTTGGGGTGCCTGCGGGCCGATCTCAAGGTCAGGTAGGAGACTGATGCCATGGATCCGTCGGGATAGCGAAGCGTGCACTCCATGTTGTCGGAGTCGTCGGGAGTGCTCATAGCGAACACCTCCACCGGATCGGAGTCGAGCCACCACGACGCGGCATCGACAAAATGACAGCCTTCGCCGATGAACCGCGTCCCGTGAAGATCCGCCTGCTTATACCAGCTGTCGATCTCGAGCCGACCTGCAGTGACGACGTAGTGGAGCACGGCCGGGCCACGCCGAGGACCCCAAGCTCGCTTCATCTCCTGGAGCAGGGGCGCAAAGCGCCGGTTGAACCCCACCATCAAGCGGTCGTTACCCGACTCCTCCACGGCAGCCAGCACCAAATCGAGATCCTGCGGATTGACGGCCAAGGGCTTCTCGACGAACGTCGTCTTGCCGGCACGCAGAGCCTCTGCGGCAATCCGGGCATGTGAATCGTGCCGGGTGGCGATGATCACGGCGTCGACGGCGTCGTTCTCCAGAACGTGCCGGAAATCAGTCGTCGCCGCGCCGAAGCCGAACCTCCGCTGGGCGGTCGCTCCGGACAAGGCGGTGGCGGTGGCCACTTCGGTCAGATCGACGTCGGACCTGCTCTTCAGGTGTGGCGCCAACATCGACGTGGCGTAGTTGCCCATGCCGATGAAGCCCAGAGAGAGCACCGCTCCGGACGCCGGAGCGGGCCGGCTCCTTGCCTCGGCTCGAGCTGCCGAGACGGTGACCACACCCCGGGCGGCCTCCTCCCGATAGCGAAACAGAATCCCAAGGCTTTCGATCTCACCCCGGTGAAGGCGCTCATAGACGTCCACGGCCTCCTCGAATGGGTATATGCCCGAGACCAGGCTGCCGACGTCCATACGGCCACTCGCCAGCAGGTCGAGGAAGGCCCGCATGTTCCGCCGTTCCGTCCAGCGCACATACCCGATCGGGTAGTCGATCCCCTGTTCCTCATAGACCGGGTCATACCGCCCGGGCCCGTACGAACGAGAGAACCTGACATCGAGCTCCTTCTCGTAGTACTCGCCCCAGGGCAGGTCGAGATTGCACTTGCCGACGTCGACGATGCGGGCCCGGTCCCGTGCCAGCTCGGCGGCGAGGAACAGAGGGTCCCGCGAATCGGTGGAGGCGGCGAGGAAGACGTGGTCGGCGCCGGCCCCTTCGGTCAGAGCCGCCATCGGTCCGATGAGCTCTCCGAGCGCCTCGGTCCCGCCGGCCACCGCGGCGGCCACTCCATTCTCCATGGCCAGCCGGCAACGGTCCTCCGACACGTCGATGCCCACCACGTGAACCCCGGCACCATGAAGGATCTGTACCAGCAGCTGACCGATGAGACCGAGCCCGATGACACACGCCGTCTCACCAAGACGGGCGTCGGCCCGCCGGAACGCCTGCATCGCGATGGCCCCCACGGTCGCAAACGCCGCATGCGCCGGCTCGACACCCTCGGGAACGGCGACGCAGAGATTGCGCGGCACCCAGTCGAACTCGGCGTGGTGCGCATACAGATTGCCGCCGCATGCGACACGCTGGCCCACGGTCAGGTCGGTGACGCCTGCGCCCACCTCTTCGATGACGCCGGCCATCGAGTAGCCGAGCGGCGTGAACGAATCAAGCCGGTTCACCACCTTGCGGTATGTGGCCGCCACACCCTGCTGGGTAATTGAATCCAGGACCTTGCGCACCTGATCGGGGCGGGCGCGCGCCTTGCCCAGCAGCGACATCTTGCTCTCGCCGACCTTCATCATCTCGGTGCCCGCGGAAACCAGCGAGTACTCGGTGCGGACGAGGACCCCACCCGAGCGGCAAGTGGGCGCGGCGACGTCGAGCATCACCAGCTCGCCCGTCTTGTAGTTCTGTGCCACTTGCCTCATGTCGACGCCGCCGTTCCCGTGTCGCCCTCTCCGAGACCCGGCCCCGGCTCCGGCCGCCTCGGAGGGCTATCGGCTTGCCTGAACCACGTCTCCAGTGTTAGCAGCTGCCAAATCTCCTTGGACCTGTCCTCGATGCCCCGCCGATCGCTCGCCACGAGATCCTCAATGATGCCACCGTCGAGAACGCCGGCACCCACGAGCTCACCCTCTATCAGCATGTCATCGACCATCTCCCTCAGATCGTTTCGCACCCAGGCCCTGAGAGGGGCACTGAACAGCCCTTTGGGGCGGTTCACGATCTCGTCGGGCAACCATGAGCCGGCCACCTCCTTGAGCACGGCCTTCCTGCGCCGACCCACGATCTTGCGACTCCCGGGAATGGCGAACGCGCACTTCGCCACCTCAACATCGACGAAGGGCACCCGCACCTCGACCGACGCCGCCATGCTGGCACGGTCGGTGTACGCGAGATTCAGACTGGGCAGGAACAGCCTGAGGTCGGTGTAGCACATCCGGTTGACCTGATCATCGTCGGGACCCTCCCAGTAGATGGCCTCGTGCTCATCCAGGAGGCGATCGACATGGAACCGCAGCTCCGCCGAGACGAGGCTCTTGAGCTCCTCCGTCCCAAACAGGCTGTAGCTGCGCTGGAAGGCGGCGGCCTCCTCGAGCCTGGCAAACCCGATAAACCGCTTCGCCCATCGAGGGTACCGAAAACCTCGGCGCCGGCTCGCCACCGGGAGAACCCGCACCATCGGCTCGATCAGCCCCTTGCGCAACAAGCCGGGAAGGCGCCGGTACCGACCGGCCAGAAGCGCGGCATAGTGCTTGCGGTAGCCGCCGAACAGCTCGTCTGCCCCCATGCCCGACAACATGACCTTCACGCCGGCATCACGTGCGGCCTGGCAGATGAGAACGGTGTTGATGGCAGCCGCATCACCAATGGGCTCATCGAGAACGCTGACGATCCGGGGCAGCATGTCGACCACGTCTGGGGCGATCTCGATCTCGTGCAACTCGATCCCAAGGCGAGACGCGACGCGCCTCGCATAGGCGGCGTCGTCGGGCATCGCCTCGAACCTCTGATCCTCCCGACGGAAGGCGATCGTGTAAGCCTCGAAGTCGGCGCCGGCAGCCACGGCCATTGCCGTCACGAGGCTCGAATCCAGGCCTCCGCTAAGCAGGCTGGCCACCGGCACGTCGGACACCAGGTGAGCGTCCACCGACTGCCCGACCACCTGCGCCAACTCGGCGACGCTCGGCTCGGGGCCAACCTCGTCCACCAGCTCACGCCGGGGATCCCAATACTGCGTGACCCGGTATCTCCCGTTTGGCCCGACCTCGGCCCAGTGGCCCGGCTGGAGCTTCTCGATCCCGCGGAAGACCGAATGGCTCTCCGGGATCCAGTAGTACATGAGTGAGGCGACTACGCCGGCGTAGTCGATCCCCCCGGTCGGCATCGCAGCACGAATGGCCTTGATTTCGGAGGCAAAGGCCAAACCGTCCCCGCGACGCGAAACAAATAGCGGCTTGATGCCAAGCGGGTCCCGGGCCAGAAACAGCCTCCTGTTGCTTTCATCGAGGATGGCAAAAGCGAACATGCCTCGCAGCCTGCGCAGGCTCTCCGGGCCCCATCGCCGCCACGCCTTCACCACCACTTCCGTATCTGAGTTAGTGCGGAAAGTCGACCCGAGTGACTCCAGCTCCCTACGCAACTCCCGGTAGTTGTAGATCTCCCCGTTGTAGACCAGGCAAAGGCCGTCATCGAAAAAGGGCTGGTTCGCCGTTTCGACCGGGTCGATGATGGCCAGGCGCCGGTTGCCGATGCCGGTGCCCGGAATGGTCTCGGCGACGTACAGGCCTGAAGCGTCCGGGCCGCGATGGCTGATGCTGGCGACCATCCTGGGCAAGGCCTCGAAGAACTCGGGAAGGGAGAACATCCCAGCAATGCCGCACATGCGTGCACGAAGAGTAGTGGCGGCCCCGGCAACCCGACCCTGCTCAATCCGGCACCCGGATGCCGGACTCTTTGCTCCACCGCCAAAAGCCCGGCCCAAGTAGGCCTACCGGCCTTTCCCCACCCTTCCCGAGCGGCCCTCCTCCAATAAGCGTTCAAGATTCTCGACCCCAAACACCGATGCTCTCCGTAAGAAACCCGACTGCGGAGAGTAGTCATGCCGTCTGCTATTCCCCGCAGGTTGTCGCGTAGCGCTATTGCGATTGTCATCGTGGTCGCGGCGATAGCCTGCCCCACCATCTTGTTCACGCAAACCGCGCGAGGAACCACGTCCGATGAATTGCCTCCTGCTTCGTTTTTGGGGACGAATTTGGAGGTGTTCGCGGATTATGCGG
>CAZWKX010000038.1:4227-19292 GCA_964633975.1 uncultured Acidimicrobiia bacterium | reverse complement strand
ACCAGTGACCTCTGCCGTGTGAAGGCAGCGCTCTCCCGCTGAGCTAAGCGCCCGGGGCACCCGAGTTTAGCAATGGCCTGCCTAGGCTCCAGGCGTGCGCAGAGCCCAGTTCGAGCGGGTTGTCGACGAGGCTCTTGAGGAACTCCCGGGCTGGGTCGTCGACGCCGTCGAGAACCTCCACGTCGTCGTGGAGGACTGGCCTTCGCCGGAGCAGGATCCCCACGGCGACGGCATTCTCGGCATCTACGAAGGCGTCTCGCTCCTCGACCGCGGGGTCGACTACTCGGGCTACCTTCCCGATTGCATCGTCGTGTTCATGGGGCCGCACCTGGATCTCGGCCTCTCCGGTGCCGATCTGCGCCGCGAGATCCGCAAGACGGTGCTCCACGAGCTGGCCCACCACCTCGGCATCGACGACGAGCGCCTCACCGAGCTCGGCTGGGACTGATTCAAGGCAAGGCCCAAACCGACCGATGACCTCCACCATGGCGGAGGAACACGTACAGGATCCGTACCGGGCCTGCGAGGAGCACTGCAACCACGACCTCGGCCGTGGAGCGCTCATCAGCGAGCTGCTCGGCGGCGACGGCCCCTATCCGCCCGCCTACCTCATCGCCAGCCTGACCCCGTCACGGGCCCAGCTCTTCAACGACGACCTGGAGCCGGTCGAGGAGCAGGCCACGGTCTGACGGCGGCTCAGCCCTCCAGCACGCCTTGCACAAACTCGCCGATCCGGGCTACGGCGCGCCGCGCCTCGGCATGGAAGGGCACCGCGGCCTGGAACACGTGACTGGCCCCCTGCCATACCTCGAATTGCACGTCGACCCCGGCCGCCTCCGCCTCCTTGGCCAGGCCTTGGGCATCATCGAAGAGCATCTCCTCGGTGCCGACCTGAATGAGCAGCGGCGGCAGACCGGTGAGATCGGCGTAGCGCGGCGAGGCCAGCGGGTGACGCGGGTCGGCCCCGGCCAGGTAGAGATCGGCGCAGAACTTGAGGCCGGCGAGATCGAGCACCACGTCGCGTTCGGAGCGATCCGTCACCGACTCCCCCCTCATGGTCAGGTCGGTCCACGGCGACATGACGAAGGCGCCCGCAGGCAGCGGCACTCGGATATCACGGAGCGCGGTGAGCGCGGACACGGCCAATCCCCCGCCGGCCGAGTCTCCCCCGATCACGATTCGAGCCGGATCTGCTCCACCGTCCAGCAGCCAGCGGTAGGCGGCGACTGCATCGTCCACCGCCGCCGGGAACGGGTGCTCCGGGCCCAGGCGGTAGTCCAGGGCCAACACCCTGCAGGCGCCCGTCCGCGAGATGCGTGAAGTCAGATTCCGACGCTCCTTCGCCGAGCCGTACAGGTAGCCGCCTCCGTGAAGGAACAGGACGGTCCCCCTCGCCTCCACCCTCGGAGCCGTCGCCCATTCGCCAACGAGGCCGGCAGCTTCGACCCGTTCGAACAAAGACCCCCGGATCGGCCGAGGTCGCCAGGTCTTCTGACGCAGCCTGCGCTGCTCGGGGAAGGGCAGCTCGTGGCTGGGAGCCCTACGCGCCTTGTACCAGAGGTAGACACGGATGGCGGCACGGCCCATGGCGAGCCAGGCTACACGCCGAGGAGCGCCGGAAGCTGGCAGGACACCGTCACCGAGCCGGCCCCTCCCCGGCTCACCTCGATGGGTATCTCGAAACGCACCTCGTCGATGAGGTAAAACGACTCGGCTCCTTCGGTGCAGTAGTAGACGGTGACGTCGCCCACAACGGTGCCTGCGCCGGGAGCGAAAGTGGCCTCCGCCTCCACCGGGAACTCGGGAGCCACGATGGACCTCTGGGCATCGCCTCCGAAGTCGGCCACGCCGTCGGACCACCACTGCATGGAGAACGGAGCGAGGTCGTTCACCCCGGAGCCGATGCTGCCGGGGGCGGCCGCCTCTCCACTGCAGGCCGCGCCGAGCAGGGCAAAGGCGGAGATGAAGGGAAGGATTCGTTTCACGGTGGTTACAACCACCGCCGTGGTGTAAACCTTCCCTACAGGTACATCGATTCGATCTCGGCCGAGAAGTGGCGGGCGACCACGTCCCGGCGCACCTTGAGAGTCCCGGTGATCTCGCCGGCCTCGATGGTGAGATCACGGGGCAGGATGGTGAACTTCTTGATCTGCTCGGGTCGGGCCACCAGCGTGTTCACCTCATCGACCGTGCGCTCGATGGCGGCGAGAACCTCGGCCGACTCGTGAGGGGATCCGGCGATGTCTTTGTCGGCGATGAAGTCGGCCAGTGCCTGGTTGTCGAGAGCGATCAACGCGGTCAGGTACTTGCGGCGGTCGCCGACGACCACGACCTCCGACACCAGCGGGTTCTGCTTGATGCCGCCCTCCAGGAGCTTGGGAGCCACGTTGTGGCCTCCGGCCGTGATGATGATGTCCTTCTTGCGGCCGGTGATCGACAGGAAACCCTCATCGTCGATCTCACCCAGATCACCTGAGTGCAGCCAATCGTCAACCAGCGCGCCCTCGGTGGCGTCGGGATCCTTGTGGTAGCCGGCAAACACATTGCCGCCGCGCAGCAGGATCTCGCCGTCGGCGGCAATCTTCACTTCGGTGTCCGGAAACGGGGGACCCACCTTGCCGAAGCGGGCGTTGCCGGGACAATTGAACGTCGTGGGCCCGCTGCCCTCGGACTGGCCGTAGACCTCGAGGATCTGCAGACCGAACCCGGAGAAGAACTCGAGCACCGCGGCGTCTATCGGCGCCGCCGCTACGAGCGTGATGTGGGCCTGGTCGAGGCCGAGCGCCGCCCTCACCTTCGAGAGCACCAGGTGGTCGGCGACCCTCCATCTCAGCTCGAGCAGCCCGGTCGGCTCCTTGCCGTGATTGCGCAGCTCGATCACCCGGCGGCCCACTCCCATGGCCCAGGCGGCGAGACGGGCCTTGATCGCGCTCGCCTCGGCGAGCTTCCCCTTGACGCCGGCCTCGAACTTCTCCCAAACCCGAGGCACGGCGAAGAAGATCGTCGGGCGAACCTCCTTGAGGTTCTCGGGGAGGGCGGGAATCGACTCAGCGAACCACACCGAGTATCCAAAAGTGATGGCGCCGTGGATGGTGAACATCTGCTCGGCGATGTGGCTCAGAGGCAGGTACGAGACCAGCCGGTCGTCGGGACCCAGGTCGAAGATGACGCCGGCTCGGTCGGCGGTCCAGGTGAGGTTGCGGTGAGTGAGCATCACCCCTTTGGGGGACCCGGTCGTGCCCGAGGTGTAGATGAGAGTGGCCAGGCCTTCCGGCTCCAGCGCTTCGACACGGCGGGTGAACTCCTCGTCTGCGACACCCTCGCCGTTGGCGAGGAACTCCTCCCAGGTGATGACGCTCGGATCCTCGACGGCTTCGTTGCCCCGCATGGTCACCACATGGCGCAGGCCGGGCAGATCGTCCCCGACCGACAGCACTTTGCTGAGCTGCTCCCGGTTCTCCACGAGGACCAGCGGCACTTCGGCATGGCCGGCGATGTACCGGATCTCATGAGGCGAGCTGGTGGCGTAGATGCCTGTCGGGGCACCGCCGACGGCCATACATGCGATGTCGAGAATGACCCACTCCGGGCGGTTGAAGCCCAAGATGGCCAGGTGCTGCCCCGGCTCGAAACCCAGCCCGATGAGCGCCTTGCCGGCCCGCACCACACGGTCGGCATACCCACTCCAGGACACCGTCTGGTAGCGGCCGTCCACCTTCTCGGCAAAAGCAGGGCTGGACGTGTAGCGCTGCGCATTGCGTATCAGCCGAGAAGGGATCGTGTCGGCGGCCACTAGATGTCTCCCCCGTCGAGTCGCGGGCATCGTAGCCGAGGCTTCATCGGCCGGCCCCGGCGAGTGACGTGGGTTAACCACCTCGAGAGAGGCGCCGTCAGTCGATAACGTCGCCAGGTTCGTCCCAAATGTACATGGGCATGCCGATGAACAGGCGGCTGGCCAGCCAGGTGGAGTCCCACACCGTCAGCCGCACGCAGCCGTGAGAAGCCGGGTAGGGAGGCACCTCGTCGTAGCCGTGGAGGGCGTACAGGTCGGTGAACCCCCACGGGTTGTGGATGCACCAGCCGTACAGAGGATCGCAGCTCCAGCCGCCGTAGAAGCTGAAGAGGCGGAACTCGCCCCTCGGCGTTCTGCCGTACGCGTAGGTCTCGGTGCGCACGCTGTAGTACGAGTACTCGCCGCCGGTCGAGGTCGGGAAGGTCTGGACCACCTCGTTGTCTTCCACCAGGTAAATGAGCTGGTTCCCGATGTCGACCTCGAGCCGGTTCGGCTGATCGGGCCGGTCGGGCACCGGGGGCAGATGGAAAGACGACACATAGAGGCCGTCCTCGCTGTCCCAGTTGAACTCGGGGGCCAGTCCCATGGCGTAGTGGAAGGCGAGCACGGCATAGGCCGTCTCCTGCCCATATTCACCGTTGATGTCACTGCGGTAGAGGCCGAGCTTGGTCAGCTCGCTCTGTAGGAAACGCACCGCGTCGCCGGAATCCCCCTCTTGCAGAGCGCCGGTGCCCCTCTGTACCTCGGGCGCCTCATCACCCCCGGGCAGCTCGCCGAAGTTGCCGGCGACGGGGATCATCCCGGTGGCGCCGTAGGTCATGAGCATGCTCCATCCGCCTTCGCCCAGCTCGTGGTAGACGACAAAACGGGCAGCCCAGGAGAAGTAGACGGCCAGTTCGTCTGTGCCGCTACCGTCCCAGTCGCCCGCCACGGGAACGCCAGTGCCCACCTCCAGCGGGCCGTCGAGCGCGGACACGCCCTCGAGGGCGCCGCGGCGCACGGCGGCGATCTCGTCGATCCCGTCGCCGTCGAAGTCCCCCGCCACAAGGTGGCTCGCTCCCCCCGGCACTGCGGGTGGGGAAGGTGTGCCACGTATGAACCCGGGCACCGTACCGACGCTGTCGGGCGAGAAGAGATGGCCGTCGACCGCCACGTAGACGCTGTCTACGCCGTCGCCGTCGAGATCGGCGGCCACCGGCATTCCACCAGCCAGCAGCCGGTACGAAACCACATCATTTCCGGATCCGAGACGCACCCGCACCCTGCCGTCTGTGTGCCGGTACAGCGCAGGGGTGTCGACGCCGTCACCATCCCAGTCCCCCACCAGCGGCAGCTCGGCCCGGGACCCGAAGTGGAACGAGGTCGTCTCCCCATCGGCGCCGCGCAGGTACCACATGCCGGTGCTGGGGTCGTAGAGGCCCAGCGAATCCTCAGAAGGGCCGTCATCGGCCCGGGCGGCCGCCTGGGCTACGGCAAGAGAGGCTACGACGAGGAGCAGTGACAGCGCCAGGGACAGCACCCCCGCCGCGGACCTATGAGTAGCTGCTCTCATCGTCTCCGATCCCCCTCTCTGGAGAGAGCACCCTAGCCTCGGCGTGCCCCCTGTTCCAGAGTATTGCGCCCTCTTTGCCTCGGGGCGCCCAAGAGTCTCCCGCCTTCCTGCCGGAACATCGACTCTGGCGTTTGCAGGAGATGTGGGGCGGGTTCCGGCTGCATCCGGCGCGTCGAAGGTGTTGAATGGTGGCGTCGACCCGCGGAGGGGTCGATTGACGGGCGAAGAGGGGCAGGCGACTTGGGCGCCGTCCGTGGACCCGGGACCGGTGCATCGCGCCGGCGGCCCGGGTACGCACTCCTCTCGCCGAGGAAGACAGGCGGAACGCGCTTGATGAAGCGCCTCGCAGGTCGGCCCGGCGCAGCGGGAAGCCCCTACCGCTCTCGTCGGCGCCTCGTACTGCGGCTGAGGCAGCCGAGGAAATGCCTTGCGGCCCCTCCGCGGGCGACCTATCACAGGTCTCCCGGTCGCAGCGGCAGCCCCTCGGGCGCGTTCAGGGTGGCGGAGACCATACCCAGATCCGGCTCGCCCTCATCCGACGCGGAGACCTCAAAACCGCCTGCGGCACCGGGACGCACAAGGAACGCCTGGCCCTGTGCCACAGCGAAGGCGCCACCGTCGATGAAGAGCCTCGGCTTCACCAGGAACGGCGCTCCCCTCTCAGGGCAGAAGGTGGTGCAGTTGCCGCATTCGTTGCACAGCTCGGCAAGGCAGTAGTACTGCCACTTCTCCTCGAGGCCCACAGCATCGGGAGTGGCCAGGTGGAGCATGGCGTTGTTGGGACACACGGTGACGCACAGGTTGCATGAGACGCAGTCCCACAAGGCCAGATCACGATCGACCACACGCAGGGCCTTGGCGGTGGACTCGCGGCCGTATCGTCCGTCGCCCTCGGCCAGCTCGGCGGCATAGGCGGCGACGGCATCCCGGTAACCGGCCGCAACGGCCCCCTCATGCCGGCGCCGAACCCAGGCGGCCACGTCCGGGCAGCCGGCATCCTCCATGGATTGACCCAGCGCCTTGAGCATGCCGGCCAGGTTCCCGTACCCTCCTGGCTTCAGCAGGTTCGAGCACACCGTGACCGGGGCCAGCCCGAGGCCGACGGCGGTGGCCACGTTGGCCCGATCGATGCCGGCGGAGAAGGACACTGGGATCGACCCTCCCTCCGGACCGAGGCAGAGCCGGCCGGGCAGAGCCGCCGCCAGCCTGTCGAGAAGCGTCATGGCCAGCACGTGGAGCGGCGGGCCGGACAGATACATCTCGCTTCCCGGCAGCCGGCCCTTGTGGTTTCCCACCACCAGGGTGTTGGTGAGCTTGAAGCCGAAGCTCCGCCGCGGCGAAGCGGCGAAGCGATCGAGGCGATCGATCATGGCGACCGCCCGGTCGAAGTCGAGGTCGGCGGCAAATGCCTGCGGGTCCAGCTCAATCTCTGAGTACCCGAGCCGCTGGTGGAGGATCCGGTCGACCTCCTCGTAGCCGAGCAGCGTCGGGTTCAGCTTCACCACCACGTCCAGGTCGTAGGTCTCCATGAGGTGGCGGGCGATCGCCTCGATCTCATCCGGTGGGCAGCCGTGGAACGCGGACACGGTGACGCTGCCCACCAGCCGAGAGCCGATGGGCACACCTGCATCGAACGGCGCCGGGATCCGCCCCCGCAGCTCGTCGATGAGCGCCGATGCATCGAGCAGGCCTTCGATGAACCCGGCGACCCCGGGCGAGCGAATGCCCTCCAGGTCGTAGCCCACCGACAGGTCGAAGACGTGCGGGCCGGGGTCGCTGATGGCGGAACGCAGCGGCGACCATTCTGTGAGCACGGCGAGCATCATCCAGGCCTTGACGTACTCCTCGAGGGACTGGGCCAGCTTCAGCTCCTGGCTCCACTCGACGTTGAACCCGATGGTCTCCATGTCGATGCAGGGACGCGGTATGTCGAGCTCGTCGAGTACCTGTACCGTCTTCAGCTCGAAGGTGCGGGCTCCGGCCAACCACGCCAGCACGATGTTCTCGGCAAGCTGGGTGTGCGGGCCGGCGGCCGGGCCCAGCGGCGTGGCCGCCACCCCGGGGCCCACCTGCACCGACAGGTCGGGCCCGTCCCCGGCACGGAAGAACCGGCCGCTCGGCATGTCGAGGATGCGGCCGCGGCTCTGCCACTCCTCCGCCACCCGGCCGAGCAGCACATCCAGCGGGTAAGGGGTCAGTGCGGGAGTCGCCACGACGGCCTCACAATCTGGCGAATAGGCGCCGGGCCTGCTCCGCGGCCTTCGCCTCGACCTCGTCCGGATCGACACGGGTGGGACGGCCTTCGTCGAACACGACTTCGCCGCCGATCTCAACGCGCAGCGGCCGTACCCCCGGCGTGAAGGCCAGGTGCCAGGGGTCCATGGGTTCGTACGACCAGATCACCCGGTCCTCCTGGGTCTCGGGTATCAGGGCACGCCCCGCCTCCAGCCAGCTCCACGCTGGCTCCGGGGTGGCGGCGACGTCGGCTGAACGGTGCATGACGTAGGCAAGGCGGAACTCTTCGAGCATGGCGGAACCGTGGCCGTCCGAGCCCAGGGCCACCCGATTGGCGAACCGGAAGGGGCGGGCATAGCCGACGGCGTTGTTCAGGTTGGAGCGCGGGTTGTGCACGATCGTGCCGGGCAGGGCCGTGTCGAGGTGCACACAGTGCGCCAGCAGCCAGTCGTCGCGAGCCAAGGGGCCAAGCTTGGCGGCGGCCTCAGCGTCGACCTCTCCCTCGGCGACGTGAATGTGCACCCCTACGCCGAGATCGGCGGCGAGCCCGGCCGCCGCCTCGAGCGTCTCGTCGCGGCAGGTGAAGACCGCATGCACACCAACGAGGCCCAGGCCTCCTGCCGCCAGGAAGCGCCGGTTCTCCTCGATGCCGCGCATGGCGCCTTCACTCCCGTGCCGGTCGGTGACGCCGTAGGCGCAACGCACCCGGACCCCTACCTCGGCACACGCCTCGGCTATCACGTCGAGGGACCCCTCTATTGCGTTGGGCGACTCGTGGTGGTCGACGATGCCCGTCGTGCCCTGCTCCAGCGCTTGGAACGCGCCGAGCTTTGCCGACCAGCGGATCATCTCGAGATCGAGCGCGGCGTCGAGCCGCCACCAAACCTGCTCGAGGATCTCGGGGAAGCTCTTCGGCGTCTGCGGCGGCGCCGGCATGCCCCGAGCCAGCGTCGAGTAGAGGTGGTGATGGGCGTTGACCAGTCCCGGGGTCTCGCTCACGTCAGCTCCCCTCGTTGAGCAGGCCCACGGCGTCGTTGAACTCCCCGATTAGCTCGTCGATGCGCGGCACCAGCCCTTGCACGGCCTCCCAGTAGCCGGGGTCGTTCCACTGCGCCTCGAGCTCGGCCACGTCCTTGGCCTGCTGCTCCACCCAGGTGAAGTACTTGAGGTTGTGGATTCGTTTCCTGTCGTAGTGGCCCAGCTCGGCCATGTTGTCGGTGACCGCGCCCAGCAGCCACCGCTCGTGGGCCACTGCGGCACCCACCGCGCTCAGCTCGCCTTCCTCGTCGTTCAATTCGGCGATCCGGCTCTTGTACATCTCGGCGGAGTCGGTGAGCACCGTGACCACCACGTCGCCGGGCCCCAGCTCGAAGTACCGGGCCAGCTTCACCGACGAGATCAGGTTGGCGATGCTCGAGATGCCGAGAAGCGGGAGCGCCTCGACGATGCCCGCATCGACTCCGACCGACTCCAGGTGCTCGGCCCCGGCCGGCTCGTTGAACAGGCGCAGCAGCGCCATGGGAGCGCTGTCGTCTACAGCCATCACCACGTCGGTGTTGCGTACGTTGTGGATCCAGGGCACGTGCTTGTCCCCGATGCCCTCTATGCGATGGGCCCCGTGCCCGGCCAGCAGCAGCGTGGGGCATTGCAGCGCCTCGGAGGCGGCCACCTTCACGGTTGGGTAGCGCTGCTTCAGCCAGTCGCCGCAGGCGATGGTGCCCGCCGATCCGGTGCTCGAGACGAACCCGACAAGGCGGTCACCCTCGGCCGACACGGCGGCCAGGACCTCGGCGACGGCGGGCCCGGTGACGGCGTAGTGCCACAAGTAGTTCCCGAACTCGTCGAACTGGTTGAAGATGACGACGTCTTCGCCGGAGCTGCGCAGCTCCCAGCACTTGTCGAAGATCTCCTTCACGTTGCTCTCCGAGCCCGGCGTCCTGATGACCTCGCCGGCCACCTGCTCGAGCCACTCGAAGCGCTCCCGGCTCATGCCCTCGGGAAGGATGGCCACGGAGTCGCAGGCGAGTATGTGGGCGTCGTAGGCGCCGCCGCGACAGTAGTTGCCTGTCGAGGGCCACACCGCCTTCTGCCTGGTGGGGTCGAACTGCCCGGTGACGAGGCGGGGCACCAGGCAGCCGAAGGCGGCGCCCACCTTGTGGGCTCCGGTGGGGAACCACTTGCCCACCAGTCCAACGATCTTCGCCCCGACTCCGGTGAGCTCCGGGGGGAACTCGATGTAGTCGACCGGGCCGAAGCCGCCGCCGTGGGAGACAGGCTCGTTGTGCCAAGTGATGCGCCACAGGTTGAGCGGATCGAGGTCCCACAGCCCCACCTTGCGCAGACGTTCCACGATGCCGGAGGGAACGGTGGAGGGGTCCACCATCTGGGCGAAGGTGGGAATCGTGATGCCCTGGTCCCGCGCCCTGGCCACGGTGCGCTCGAGCACGTCGGGGTGCACGGTGAGATCGATCATGGTCCTTCCTTCTCTGCGAGAGCCCGGTCCAGGGCGTCGAGGCTGGGGGCGATGAGGGTCGGCGCCGCCCCCAGGCGGTCTGCGGCTTGGCGCGCCGCGGCTACGTTCTTGAGACCGTTCCCGGTATTGAGCACGGCCACCCGGTCGTCCGCCCCGACGAGCCTCCCCTCGACGGCCCCAAGAAGGCCTGCATAGGCGGCGGCAGCCGCCGGCTCGCCGAACACGCCCGTCTTGCGGGCCAGGGCGGGGATGGCGTCCAGGATCTGCCCGTCGTCGACGGTGACGAAGGCGCCGCCGGTCTCGGTGACCGCCGCCATCGCCTTGAGCCGGTCGCGGGGCAGTCCGGAGGCGATGCCGTCGGCGATGGTCTCCGCCGGGGCGGGCGGCTTGGTAAGCACGTCCTCGCCGCGCTCCCAGGCTTCCGCCAGGTAGCGGCTGCCCTTCGCCTGCACCCCGTAGAGCCGCGGCACCCGCTCGATCCAGCCCAGGGCCAGCAGGTCCCGGAAACCCTTGTGCAACCCGCCGATGATGCAACCGTCGCCCACACCGACAAAGACCGCGTCGGGCACGGTCCAGCCCAGCTGCTCGGCGAACTCGTAGGCGGCGGTCTTCTTGCCTTCGCTCATGTAAGGATTCATGCCGGTGTTGCGGTTGTACCAGCCGTGGGCCTCGGCGGCCTGCAGGCACAGCTCAAAGGCATCGTCGTAGCTGCCGTCGACGGAGAACACCCTCGACCCGTAGGCCAGGAGCTGGGCCACCTTGGCCGGCGGCGCCGAGGCGGGCACGAAGATGACGTTGGCCCGTCCCGTGCTGGCACAGATGCCGCTGAGGGCGGCGGCGGCGTTGCCGGTACTCGCCGTCGTGATGACGTCGAGCCCCCGTTCGTCGGCTTTGACGACGGCCATGGCGCTGGCCCGATCCTTCAGAGAGGCGGTGGGCTGACGGCCCTCGTCCTTCACCCAGACCCGGGCCAGTCCCAGCTCGGCGGCCACACGAGGAGCGTCGTACAGAGGCGTGTCCCCCACCAGGAGGGGCGGGACCGCGGAATCCGGCTCGACCGGCAGAAGCGGCCGGTAGCGCCACATCCCGGGCTCAGGCGACGCGGCAACCGATTCCCTGGTGGCCGAGATCCGTTCGTAGTCGTAGACGACATCGAGCACCCCATCGGAGGGCCCGTGCTTGGGGCAGACGTAGTCGATCTCATCGGGGCGGTACTCGGCACCGCAGACCAGGCAGCGCAAATGCAGCACGTGGTCCATCAGGGCACGATCCTGGTGCCGGTCTCGCCGTCGATAGCCCTCTCCAAGCTCTCGGCGTTGGTGATTATCACCTCGTCGCCCCCACGCTCCAGGTACTCGATACAGGCCCTGACCTTCGGTGCCATGCTGCCGGCGCCGAAGTGCCCCCCTTCGAGAAGGTACTGCTCCGCCTCCTCCACGGTGAGCCGGTCGACCCAGCGCTGCTCGGGTTTGCCCCAGTCGAGCGCCACTTTCTCCACCCCCGTGGTAATGACGAGAAGGTCGGCGCCGATCTCGGCGGCCAGGAGCGCAGACGCCGGGTCCTTGTCGATGACCGCTTCCACTCCGTGGAGATTGCCCCCGACGTCCCGCACCACCGGCACTCCACCACCGCCCACGGCGATGACGACGAACCCCGCGTCCAGGAGTCGTCTAATCGCCTCAACCTCGATAATGCGAGTCGGCGCCGGCGAGGGCACCACACGGCGCCAGCCGCGCCCCGCGTCCTCGACCACGTGCCACCCCTCCTCACGCCGCACCGCAGCCAGCTCCTCGTCCATGAACGATCCAATGGGCTTGGCCGGGTGCACCCAGGCCGGGTCGTCGGGATGCACCTCCACCTGCGTGACCACGGAGACCACCTCGGTGTCGTCGCCCATCCGGCGCAGGTCGTTGACCAGGTTCTGCTGCAGCGCGTAGCCGATGGCGCCCTGGGTGTCGGCGCCGCAGACATCGAGTGGGATCTCGTGAAGCTCGTGGCGGGCCAGCTCGGAGCGCCGCAGGATGAATCCGACCTGAGGGCCGTTCCCGTGGGTCAGGGCCAGCTCCCAGCCGGCGACTGCGAGATTGGCGATGTGATTGGTGGTCTCCGACATGGCCCGGTACTGGTCCTTGACGGTGGCGTGAAACCGGTCCCGGATGAGGGCATTGCCCCCTATGGCGATGACTGCTCGTTTGCCGCCCACTTTCACCTCCAGTCTGGACGGCGGGCGGCGGCTACATGGTGAGCGCCATGACCGCCTTCTGCACGTGGAGGCGGTTCTCCGCCTCGTCGTAGACAACACTCTGTGGCCCGTCGATGACGGCGTCCGTCACTTCGATGTTGCGGTCTGCGGGAAGGCAGTGCATGTAGATGGCGTCGTCCTTCGCCAGCGCCATACGTCGCTCGTCGCAGATCCAATCCTGGTATGCGGTGCCGACGTCTGCAGAGGTGACCAGGCTCCCCCACGACTTCGGGTACACCACGTCGGCTCCTTCGAACCCGGCGTCGAAGTCTTCGAATATCTCGAGTGACCCTCCGGACCGCTCGGCATTGGCCTCGGCCCGCTCGACGACCTCGGGGGTGAGCCGGAACTCGGGAGGCCGGGTGAGGCGGACGTTCATGCCGTAGCGGGTGAGCAGAAGGATGAGGCTCTGCGGCACGCTGAGCGGCTTCTGGTATGAGGTGGCGTAGGCGTACGAGACGTCGATGGTGAGCCCGGCCGGATCGCCCTTCTTCTCGATGATGGTAAGCAGATCGGCGAGCACCTGGAAGGGGTGGTACAGCTCGCACTGCATGTTGAGCACCGGCACACGGGAGGCCTCGGCCACGTCCCGCATGTACCGGTTGCCCACACCCCAGTCCACCTGGCGGATGGCGATGCCGTCGTTGTAGCGCCCCAGGATCTCGCCGATCTCCTTGGCGGTGTCGCCGTGGGCGATCTGGGTGGTGCGGGATTCGATGAACTGAGCATGCCCGCCCAGCTGCGCCATACCCGCCTCGAATGAGGCCCTGGTCCGGGTGCTCGGGAAGAAGAAGAGCATGGCCAGCACCTTGTCGCGCAGCAGCGCGTGCGGCTCACCGCGGGCGCGCCGCCCCTTCAGATCGGCGGCGAATTCGAGCACGGCGTCGATCTCCTCCTTGGTCCACTCCTGAGTGGTGATGAGGTCACGTCCACGAAGCGTCTCCACTGCCTTCTCCTCTACTCGACGGCGCCCATCACCAGGGCGAGCAACGCCATGCGCATGACGACGCCGTTGAAGGCTTCCTCCCAGTAGCGGGCGTACCGGGTGTCGTCGACATCGGTGGATAGCTCGTCCATACGCGGCAGCGAGTGCAGCACGATGGCCCCGTCCTTGGCCTTCTCCTCCAGCAAGGCCCTTGTCACCTTGTAGTTCTCCGGGGTGAGCCCTCTTTCACCGCCGGCCTCTTCACGGCTCTTGGTGTAGTCGGCCTGCACCACCGGCTCCATGTAGACGACGTCGGCCTCGGCGACGGCGTCCGCCACGTGGCCGACCTCGCGGAAGCACAGGCCCCGTGAGGCCAGCTCCGCCTTGAACTCGCCGGTGAGGGACATCTCCTCGGGTGATATGAACACGGCCTCTGCATCGAACTCGCTGAGGGCGTAGCCCAGCGAATGCATGGTGCGCATGCGCATGTCGCCGATGCAGACGAACGTGAGGCCCTCGACCTTCCCCACCTCTCGGAGCACGGTGTACAGATCGGTGAGCACCTGGGTGGGATGCTCACCCCAGCCGTCGCCGGCGTTGATGACCGGGATCTCCGCCCAACGCGCCGCCTCCGCCGGCGCACCCTGCTGAAAGTGGCGCATGACGATGGCGTCGCCGTAGTGCTCCAGCATCTTGACCGTGTCCTTGATCGACTCCTGGTAGAAGTCTCCGGCCCGGGTCATCCTGGGGTCTGCGAAGCCGACCACCCGCCCGCCCAGGCGCTGCATTGCCGCTTCGTGGGCGAGGCGGGTGCGCGTCGAGGGTTGATAGAAGGCGGTGACCAGCGTTTTCGCCGCCAGCATGTCGACGTTCCGGTGCTCGCGGGCGATGGGCTCGAGCCGTTCGCACACCTCGAAGATGTGCTCGTACTCGGCGCGCTTCATCTCCCTGAGGGAAAGGATGTCGCGCCCGGCGAAGCTGGTCATGGCCAATCCTCCGCAACTCGATTCCGCAACAGTGTCGCAGTGCCGACGGCCGTATGCCACGGGTCTCCGGTCGTGCGCTCATCGCCGAAAGTCCCCCGCGTGGGCGGGCCGCCTTCCATAGAGTGTTGGCATGGCCGTCGCCGACGCCGCCGCCTATCTGCGGCCCCAGACACTCGAGGAGGCTTTCGGCGCCCTCGGGACCGGCGTGGTGCCGGTCGCCGGAGGCACCGACGTGATCCTGCACGCTCCGGCGGGAACACATACGTTGCTCGACCTCTCCGCCCTGCCCCTCGACTACGTGCGGAAGGAGAAGGGCTTTGCCGTCGGAGCCATGACGACCTTGACCACGATGCTCGAACATCCCGGCATTGCCGCGCACCTCGACGGCGTCCTGGCCCAAACCCTGTGCCACGTGGGCACACCGCTTCTTCGAAACATGGCCACCATCGGCGGCCATCTCGCCAGGGGCCGACTCTCCGACGTTGTGCCCACGCTGCTGGCCCTGGATGCCACCATTACCGTCTTCGACGGCGCCGAGCGCACCATGCCTCTGGCCACGTTCTACGCCGATGGAGTGAACCGGGACCGCCTTCTGATCACCGAAGTCGGCATACCCGAGCCCGCGTCCGATGCCGCCGCCGGCTTCCTCAAGCTGTCCCGCACCCACTTCGACTTGGCCCTGATCAACTGCGCCTGCTCGGTGAAGCTCGACGACGGCCTGGTTACGGCCTGCCGGATCGTCGTCGGTGAGACCCCCGCGCTCGGCGCCTCGGTGCCGGCGGCCGAGGAGCTGCTCACCGGAGGCCCACTCGACAGCGGCACCATCGCCGCGACCGCCGCGGCCGCCGCAGAGTCGGTC
>CAZWKX010000038.1:0-4127 GCA_964633975.1 uncultured Acidimicrobiia bacterium | reverse complement strand
TGGACGGCCGGGCCGTCAACGCCTGCCTCGTCTTCGCCGCCAAGGCCGACGGAGCCGCGGTACAAACCGTCGAAGGGCTCGCCGCCGGCGGCGAGCTACACCCGCTGCAGCGCACCGCGCTCGACCTTGGAGCCGTGCAATGCGGGTTCTGCACACCGGGCATGCTCATGCTGGCCGCCGACCTCCTGGCATCCAACCCGCGAATCGAAGAGGCCGAGCTGCGCCGCGCCCTCTCCGGCAACTACTGCCGCTGCACCGGCTACGTGAAGCAGGTGGAAGCGATTCTCGCTGCTGGGGCCGAGATGGAGGAGGCAGCCCGTGGCTGACCGCTTCAACGTCGTGGCCGGCAACGAGCGCAAGGTCGACGGCTTCGCCCTGGTCACCGGCAAGCCGGTCTTCGTCGCCGACCTCGACGTGGCGGACACGCTGCACATCGCCATGCTGACCAGCCCTCACGCCCACGCCCGCATCCGCTCCATCGATGTCTCCAGGGCCCTCGAGGCGCCCGGGGTCGCCCTCGTTCTCTCGCATGAGAACACCCCGGCCACCCGTTACACCACCGCCGGACAGGGCTGGCCGGAGCCGAGCCCCTACGACGCCCGCATGTTCGACACCAAGGTCCGTTTCGTCGGCGACCGGGTGGCGGTCGTGGCCGCCGAGACCAAAAAGACCGCCGTGGAAGCAGCGGCGCTCATCGACGTCGAATACGAGCCGCTCGACGCGGTGTTCTCCATCGACGAAGCCCTGGCGAAGGGAGCGCCGGTCATCCACGACGAGGACGACGCCGTCGACGTCTGGGACGCGGCCAGGAACACGGCGGCGGCGGTGGAGTTCACCATCGGCGATGTGGAACGAGGATTCGCCGAGAGCGACGTGGTGGTCGAGACGACGTGCGAGACGCAGTACGCACAACACGCCCCCCTCGAGACCCACGTGTGCCGCTCCTATCTCGACGACGACGGGCGCCTGGTGCTCTACTCGAGCACCCAGGTGCCCTTCCACGCCCGCCGCATCGTGGCCCGAGTGCTCGACTTCCCCATTCATCGCATCCGGGTGGTGAAACCCCGGATCGGCGGCGCCTTCGGCGTGAAGCAGGAGGTGCTGCTAGAGGACGTGTGCGGCCTGGTCACTCTGCGCACGGGACGCCCGGCCCTGTGGGAGTACACCCGGCAGGAGGAGTTCGTGGCCTCCCGCACCCGCCATCCCTTCCGGGTCCGGGTCAAGCTCGGTGCCACGAGCGACGGCCGTTTGCACGCCATCGAGATGGAGGCCTGGGAGAACACCGGCGCCTACGGCACCCACAGCCTCACCGTGCTCTCCAATGCCGGGTCCAAGACGTTGCCCCTCTACAACAAGGCGCCTCACCTGTCGTTCGTCGGCCGCGCCGTGTACACCAACCTGCCGGTGGGAGGGGCCTATCGCGGCTATGGGGCCACCCAGGGCTATTACCCGCTGGAGACCGCCGTCGACGAGCTGGCGCGCCGGCTCGACCTCGATCCCGTCGAGGTGCGCCGCATCAACCACATCCGCTCCGATGAGACCTCCCCGGTCTTCAAGGAGATCGGAGAGGGTGGCGAGGGAGTGGACATGACGATCCGGTCTTGCGCCCTCGAAGAGTGCCTCGACGCCGGCATGGAGGCGTTCGGCTGGACCGAGAAGAAGGCCCGGCCCGCCGACGAGGGCCCGATGCGCCGCGGCGTCGGCATGTCCGTCCACATGCAAGGCTCCGGCATTCCACGGGTCGACATGGCGGCGGCCACGATCAAGATGAACGACGACGGCTCGTTCAACCTCCTCGTCGGCGCCACCGACCTGGGCACCGGGTCCGACACGGTGCTGGGGCAGATCGCCGCAGAGGTGCTCGGCGTGCCGCTCGCCAAGATCATCGTCTACTCGTCGGATACCGACTTCACCCCCTTTGACACCGGCGCCTACGCCTCGTCGACGACGTATGTGTCCGGAACCGCGGTGCAGCGGGCTGCGGAGATGACCAGGGACCAGATCTCCACCGTCGCCGCCGCCCTGCTCGAGGTCGATCCCGCCGACATCACCCTCGGCGACGAGAGGGCCGCAGCCTCAGACGGCCGCAGCGTCACGCTCGAGAAGGTGTGCCGCCGCGCCTACTACGGCGCCGACCAGTTCCAGATCGGCGCCACCGGCTCCTTCGTGCCCGAGGAGTCGCCGCCGCCGTTCCTCGCCTGCTTTGCCGAGGTTGCCGTGGACACTGAGACCGGCATGGTGCAGGTGCTCGACTTCGTCGCCGCCGTCGACTGCGGCACCGCCGTCAACCCCCGGCTCGCCGAAGGGCAGGTCGAAGGTGCCATCGCCAACGGCATCGGCTATGCGCTCACCGAGGAGATGCTCTTCAGCGCCAAGGGGCGCATGCGCAACGCCGACCTGGCCCGATACAAGATCCCGGGCCCGGCCGACCTGCCGCCGATTCGTGTGCTCATCGTCGACTCCTTCGAGCCGTCCGGACCCATGGGCGCCAAGTCGGTCGCCGAGATCGGCATCAACGGGCCGATACCGGCGATCGCCAACGCCGTCTACGACGCCGTTGGCATCCGTCTCACCCGGACCCCGTTCACGCCGGAAAGAGTGTGGCGGGCGCTGCGAGAGGCGAGTATCGCCTAGCCGGCTTGGGGCTTCCGGCCCTGGCATCACAGCCGGCAAGCTGGTCGCGTGCAGGCAATCCGGCAATAAGGGGGACTCCATGGAGATGAATCGTGCCAATCCGACGCCGCTGGCCCTGTTCGGGCTCGGCGTCATCCTCGTGCTCACCGGCGTCTACAGCGCGCCGTTCTGGAGGCCGCAGGAGTACTGGTACGACTTCGGCATGTTCGTCGTTCTCGTCATCAGCGTCGGGGCGCTGCTCCAGCTCATCGGCGGCCTGATGCACTCTCGGCGCATGGACGCCGTCGGCCTCCTCACGTTCACCGTGTCCGGGCTGTTCTGGCTCGCCTTCCTCGGGTTCATGACCTCGAGCGTGATATACGACAACCTGGAGCACGTCGGCTGGTTCCTGCTGCTGTGGGCCGTGCTGGCGCTGCTGGCGCTGGCCGCTTCCGGCAGCCGTAGCCTCGCCTGGCGCGCCGTGCTCCTCACCTTTGCCGTCTACCTGCTTCTGCTCACCGTGTCGCTCTGGCTGTACGCCTACTGGCCGGGTGACAGAGCCTTCAACATCGCCGACCTGTTGAACGACATCGCCCGCTGGGAAGGTGTGCTGTGTGGCGTGATCGCCATCTACCTGGCTGCGGCGACGGTGGTCAACGAAACCGAGGGGCGCACAGTGCTGCCAACCGGCCCGAAGACCAAGCCGCTGCCACCGCCGCCGATCCACCAGGAGCCGTAGTCGGCCGGCTTCGGTGCCGCCGACCCCCGATCCTCGGGCCGTTCGCCTCTAGAGACCGGCTCTCTCGTCGGCTCTGATAAGCGACGGCGATACGACAGGAAGGGGAAAACATGAACGAGCGCGCCAACCCCGCACCGCTGGGGTTGATGGGCTTTGGCATGACCACCGTGCTGCTGAACATCCACAACGCCGGTTTCTTCGAGAGGTCGAGCCTCTCCATGATCCTGGCCATGGGGATCTGCTACGGAGGCCTGGCACAGGTGATCGCAGGCATCATGGAGTTCCGCAAGAACAACATCTTCGGGCTCACCGCATTCACCTCATACGGCCTGTTCTGGCTGAGCCTGGTGTTCATCAAGCAGCCGTGGGTCGGCAACGGCACAGAAGATCCGGGCTTCATGGGCTGGTACCTGTTCATGTGGGGCCTGTTCACCGCCTACATGTTCTTGAACACGCTCAAGAAGAACGTTGCGCTCCAGACGGTGTTCTTCACCCTGGCCGTGCTCTTCTGGCTGCTGGCCATCGGCGACTGGACCGGAAACGCCACGATCACCAAGATCGCCGGCTACGAAGGCATCGTCTGCGGCGCCTCTGCCATCTACTTGGCTGCCGCCGAGGTGTTCAAGGAGACCTACGGCAAGGAGATCCTCCCCATCGGAGTGATCAAGGCCTAGAGGACCAACTGGGCGAGCCTCCCATACGGGAGGCTCGTTCGCGTGTAGGCAACAGGATGCCCGCCCCTCCCAACAAGGCAATGTCCGTCTTATGGATCTTT
>CAZWKX010000037.1:0-19390 GCA_964633975.1 uncultured Acidimicrobiia bacterium | reverse complement strand
CGGAGGCCCCGACTACGACGGAGGCCCCGACTACGACGGAGGCCCCGACTACGACCGAGGCCCCGACTACGACCGAGGCCCCGACCACGACGGAGGCCCCGACCACGACGGAGGCCCCGACCACGACGGTCGAGGAGACGACCACGACTGAGGTTGCCGGCCCATCGACGACGGTGACGACTACGACGGTCGAGGAGACGACCACGACTGAGGTTGCCGGCCCATCGACGACGCAGGGTGCGCCTACCACCACTGAGCCGGAGCTGCCTTACACAGGCGGGTCCGGCGGGTTTGGCGTTCCGCTGCTATTCCTGGTGCTCGGGCTGACGGCGTTCATCGGCGGCTTGGGCCTGTTCTTTGGGTCCTATGGATTGGAGGACCGGAGCATCTAGCGACGCTTCTGCGTGGCAATGACCGGGGCCCCCGCGGGGGCCCCGGTTGCATGTGAGTGTCGGGTGTTGCCTGGAGCGTCATTTAGAAGTACGCAGACAGGTGAATTACCGCCTTGGACCACCTCGAGTGTCGTCCAGGCAAACGCTTCCGACGACAGGGCGAGGATGACCCCGAGGGGGTAGAGATGTACAGACATTGAAACGGAGAGATCTTGGCATTGCTGGGAACGATGCTCCTGGTAGGGGCCGGGGTCTCGGCTGCGGAGCCGAGCGGCGGAGCGATCGCCGATGTGGCGAGCAACCCGGCCACCGAGTGCGCTGCTCTCCAATGGAACGGCTACAACTGGAACGGCGACGCCTGGAAGGTCAACATCGACGCTGTCGGCAACGTCAGCTCCTACGGTCACGAGGGCAGCATCGTCACCGGTGATGTCTCTTGGACCTTCATTGGCGGCGTGTCTTTGTGGACCAGCAACTACTCGGACATGGCCTACGGCTGGACGATGAAGAACGGTGGTTCGGATGATCGGGACGACGATTTCCAGAGTGAGTGGTACACGGGCCAGGGCGACTCGAACAGCGCGACTGCGAAGTTTTCGCATATAGCCGCCTGTTTCGCAGACGACTACGAGACGACCACGACGACTGCCGGCCCCACAACGACGATTGTTGAGACGACCACTACTACGGAGGCCACGACCACGACGGTCGTCGGCGGCCCGTCGACGACGTCGGCCGGTCCGACGGCCACGCTGTCCGAGCTGCCCTACACCGGTGGTGGCGGGCCCGTCGGCAGCACCACCCTGTTCCTGATCGGTCTCGGGGTGTTGCTCGCCGGTGTCGGCTTGTTCTTCGGGTCCTGCGTCTTCGACAGGTAAGGACTCTTGGATGGGTGCAAGGCTTGGGGCCCCAATTGGGGCCCAAGCCTTCTCTGGCGACAGTCGGGTGCTCCGCAGGGGCTCTGTCGAGCTGCGGCCGAGCGGGATCGCGGCCGGCGGGCTCGCGGCAAGAGACGGCATGGATCGACTGGGCGCCTGAGCCTGCGGCGGACCTGTGTCGCGGTCCGAAGCAAGCCGGTCAGTTCTCGCAGCCGGCCTGGTAGGTGAGGTTGGCACAGGTGTCCGTGCCGCTGCCTCCGTCGCCGGTGTCGATGCCGTCACCTCCGTCGAGGAGGTCGCTACCGGGCCGGCCACTGAGGAGGTCGTTGCCTCTTCCTCCGTAGAGGAAGTCGTTGCGCCGGTTTCCGATGAGATTGTCGTCGCCGTTGCCGCCGTAGATGCGGTCGCTGCCGGTCTGCCCGATGATGGTGTCGTCGCCCCTGCCGCCGTAGATGCGGTCGGCGCCCTTTCCCCCGACGATCCTGTCGTCGCCGTCGTCTCCGCAGACCACATCCCTGCCGGTGCCGACGTAGATCGTGTCGTTGCCCTCGCCGGCGTATATGACGTCGCGGCCCGATGTTCCGTGGATGACGTCGTTGCCGTTTGTGCCCAGGATCGTTGGCGCTCGGCCGGCACAGGTGTGGTAGGCGACCACGACCGGGGTCGGATTACCCGAGATGAAGTCGACGCCGATGTTGTATCCGTTGACTTCGACCTTGGCAGAGGAGACGCCACTGAAGGCTCCGCCGCTTGCAGTCACCATGTATGTGCCGCTGGGCATCTGGATGGCCCATCCGCCGCCGGCGTTGGTGGTGGTGGAATGCCCGTCGGCGGTGACTCTGACCCCGGCGAGGCCTTCACCCAGGTCCATGACACCGTTGTGGTTGGCGTCGTTGAAGGCGACTCCGGTGAGGAAAGGATCGGCTCCCTCTTCGTAGCCCGTGTGGACGACCCACCAGTAGGTGTCGCTACTTTGGCCGACGCCGATTTCGTGATGGAGGAAGAAGAAGACCTCGCTCACACCGAGGAGGTGGTCCGTGTGCCATGGGTCGGCCCCAAGAAGGTCGGCGAGTGGGAATACGGGGTTGCCACCGGCGTACGACTCGATGAAGTTGTTCGAGTCGGGCTGGCCGGGCGGATCGATCCACCAGTCGGGCAGCAGGTATCCGAAGTCGCGGGCGACCTGGTTGGGCCAGCGCCCGTCCGGCGGCGACATCTGGTGTTTGTAGTCCCCGCCGGTTGCGGCGAGGTCTTCGGCTCGAAAGGCCGAGGAAGCGGCGAGCGCCGTGTTGGGCGCCAGCGGCGGCCGGGCGGGCACACCCCGGAGATCCACTCCGTTCTCGATCCCCCACAGCACCGGTTGCCGCCTGGCAAGATTGATGTCGTAGACGGCCTGCATCTCTTCGGCGGTCCACTCGTCGGTTGGGGTGGCCAGCGCCGGCGCGGTGAAGCCGATGGCGGCCGCAAGCAGTATCAGAGTGAGCGCTGATCTTCTCATAGGACTGACGGGATCTCCGGGGCGTCAGTATATCCGGGGTCTCGGAATGCGGTCGGGAAGGATGGAAGCGGATGCTTTGGGGCGCTCGAGGGGAGTGATGCGGCAAAGGCGGCGGCGATCAGCAGCTGTTCAGACGCTCGCCTTGCTCGCAGTCGTCGCGGCCGAGGCCTCCGAAGAGACGATCGGTGCCGTCGCCGCCGAGCAGGGTATCGTTGCCGCTGTTGCCGCGGATCCGATCGTTGCGCCGGTTCCCGACCAGGGTGTCGCCGTCAGGGCCTCCGTAGAGGCGGTCGCTGTTCTGGCCGCCGATGAGCAGGTCCGTGCCGTCGCCGCCGTAGATCTTGTCCCTGCCTCCGCCGCCCCGGAGTTCGTCGTTGCCGTCTCCGCCGCAGACGATGTCGTTGCCCGCATCGGCATAGACGATGTCGTTGCCGGCGCCGGCGTGGATGACATCGGGCCCGGGCGTGCCCTGGATGACGTCGTCGCCGCTGGTGCCGAGGATGGTGGGCTGGCGTCCGTGGCAGAGCTCGTAGGAGAAGACCTGCGGGATCGGATCACCCGAGATGAAGTCGACACCGACGTTGTAGTTGCCCAGGTGAACTACGGCGGACGATTCGCCGAGGAAGGGGCCGCCGCTTGCGCTGATCGTGTGCCGGCCGTGGGGCACCTCGAGGGCCCAACCTCCGCCGGGGTTGGTGACGGTCGCGTACTCGCCGCTGCTGACGGTCACTCCCTCGAGGCCTTCACCCAGGTCCATACGTCCGTTGCCGTTGTCGTCGGAGAAGGTGACGCCGGTGAGGACGGAGACCAGTGGCTCCTCCGTGCCGGTGTGGATGACCCAGATTCGAGTGTCCTCGACCATGCCGACCCCGATGTTGAGATGGGTTGCGAACCACTCTTGGCCCATGACATGGACCCGGTGTGAGGGCGAGTTGACGAAGCTCTGCAGCACGTCCGCCGGCACGGGACTGCCTGCGTGCAGGGACTCGATGTAGTTGGCGTTGCCGTCCCACCAGGTGGGAAGGGGGTAGCCGTAGCCGCGGGCGAGTTCGTTGGGCCACACGTCGGTGACCGGGCTCTGGTGAGAGAAGTAGTGATACTCCGACATCTCCGCGGCCTTGAAGTCGGCCGAAGCGGCCAAGGAGGCGTCGATGGCGAGGGGGGGAGCGGGCAGCAGGGTTCCCGGGGGGAGACCGGCGGCGGCCTCAACGGCATCCGGGTTCCATCGGGCATGGTTCAGCTCGTAGACGAGTTGCTGCTCGAGCTGGGTCCATTGGGAGGTTTCGGTGGCGGCCGCACTCGACCGGGCGGCGGCCGCGGTGATGACGAGGAGCATGGTCGCCAGGGTGGCGACGATTCGGGCGGCTCCGGCACGGCTCCAGACGGTGGGCGCAGTGAGGGACGACCTCATGTGGCCGCTATCGGCAGGCCCCCTGACCACCTTAAGTAGTCAATTTGACCACAGATTGTGGTACAAAGAGGGCTGCGGCGAGCCTCCGCCTCGTGCCGGTGCTGACGCATTACCGATTGCGGGCACTAACGTTGCGGAAGCCAACAGAGTCTGGAGAATCCCCGGTGGATGATCATCTTGGAACGAGGCGCGCCACGAAGTGTCCCGAAGGCACGCTTACCGTGTTGGCCTCATCCGAGAACCCCCGGATTCGCACCGAGGCTCTGCACTTCCGCACCACGACGGGGCTCGAGTTCTGGGATCTCACCGAGATCGCACGCGCCGTGGTGAAACGGTCCGGCGTCAAGCACGGACAGGTCACCGTGCATAGCCTGCACACGACAACCTCGGTGTTCGTCAACGAGTTGGAGACCGGGTTCCTCAACGACTTCCGTCGTCTCATCGGGGAGGTCGTGCCGGTTGACCGCTACTACGAGCACGACGACCACGAGCTGCGCACCGAAAACCTGCAGGAGGACGAGCTGCTGAACGGCCATGCCCACTGTCGGCAGCTGCTGGTCGGGTCGTCCTCGGTGACGCTACCCGTCGTTGAAGGTGAGCTGTTGCTCGGCAGTTGGCAGCGCATCCTCTTCGCCGAGCTCGATCAGGCTCGCGACCGCCGTGTCGTGGTACACGCCCAGGGCGTCTGAGAGCGCCTCGGCGCGTCGTCGAGCGAATAGGCTGCCCCTTGTCGTGGATCTTCAGCTCCTCATCGCCACACGTCGAAAGGACCCGCCGTGATGAACGGCGTCGTCCTGGTGGCCGGGTTCCATCGCAGCGGCACCTCGGTGGTAACGAGCTTGCTGCAACAGGCGGGGCTCTTCATCGGCGAGAAGCTGCTCGATCCGGCGCCATCCAATCCCTATGGGCACTTCGAGGACACCGAGGTGGTCGACATCCATGAGCGCATCCTTAGGGACAACGGGGCCAATTGGCAGCGCGCCGAGCCGCTCATCCCGGTGGTCGACCAGGTCCGGTGGCGCGCCATGGAGGACCTCGTGTTGCGGCGGCGCAAGGAACACCGGCTTTGGGGCTTCAAAGATCCCCGGCTCTGCCTGTTTCTTTCACTGTGGAAGCACGTTCTTCCAGAGGCCAGAGTCGTCGTCGTGTTCCGTGGCCCGGCAGAGTGTGCCGGTTCGCTAGAGCACCGGCACAGCCAGCACATCGCCGATGAGGTAGGGCGCCAGGAGGTGCATCGGCGTTTCTTCGAGGAGCCCGACCTGGCTCTGCGAATGTGGCTCACCTACAACTCGGCGGTGCTGCGTTTTGCGTCGCGTCACCCCAACGACGTTCACGCCGTCTCGTTCGAGTCGATCAGCCGGGGCTATCCACTGACCTCGGTGCTGCGCCGCCGGTGGCACTTGCCGTTCGGTGAAGTCCCCACGCTTTCCGTCTTCGATCCTGCGGTTACTCAGGACCGGGGACGGTCGCTAGAGATGTTCGATCCGACCCTGCTGGCCCGGCTCCAGAACGTGGCCTTCCGTCTCCGTCGCCTTGAACAGATCGGCTTGGACCGTGTCTAACATCGAAAGGTCTCTCCCATGACCCCCCAAACCTCTGAGGATGTCGAGCGCCTGCAGAAGGAGAACGATCTCCTTGCCGTCGAGGTGCAGGTCGTTCGGGCTAGGGCGAGTGGACACCGACAGGAGGTGGAGGACCTAGAGGCCGAGCTGGCCGCGGCCCGCCGGCAGATCAAGGAGCTGGACCGAGCCCGGCGCGATCTCACTCGGTTGCTGCAGAGGCTCGGGCGTCGGCCGCACGGCTGGCTCTTTCGGAGGCTGCGGGCGTTCCGGCGGCTGGAAGAGCGCTGGCTCCGTGACGGCTAGCACCGGCGCGGTCGTTGTCTATCAGGGGCGGTTCGACGCCGACCTACCCGATGTCGACGGGCTTCGGGTTTTCGACGATTGGAGCTTGATTCCGCAGCGTCTCGATGAGCTCGAGCGGGCGAAGCAGGTCGTTGTGCTTGATCCCATGTCATTCCCGATCGAGTCGCTGAGCGAGTCGGCCTGGGAGGTGCCGCTGGCCGTGGCCGTTCCCGAGAGCATGCCACTTGACGGTCTTGCCGGGGCTCTTGGGGAGGCGTTGTTCGATCGACTCACCTATCACGACTTGGTCATCGTGGGAGACGACGTTCTATGGGACGCGCTGGCCCGCCGTCACCGGTTTGCGGCCGCACAGCGCCTCGACTTCGGGCCTGCCGACGTGCGGGGCGCGGTTGCCTGGCTGGTTGAGCATGGCGGTCAGATGCCGAATGCTGCCGGGACTGCGACGCAGCAGCAGCGGGACAGGGCGGCTAAGGCCCGGTTCGTGCTCGAAGCCGGGGCGGTGGCACCGTCGTTGGTCGAGCTTGTGGTGAGGACGCCCGAGGGCATGCAGCCGCACGCCTTGCTGGTTGGATGCGGGGGCGGCCCCTGGCTTCGGGCCCTTCTAGCTAGGGGTTACACGGTCGTCGGCTTCGATGGGCAGGAGTCGCTGGTGCAGGAAGCCGGGATCAACTATCCGGATCTCGAGGTGAGGCACCTGGGGCCGGGTCTGCGCATGGAGGTGGGGACCGAGCGCTTCGACTTGGCACTCGGCGTGTGGGCTCTCGGTGGCCTTGAGCAAGTGGAGCAGGTTCGGCTGCTTCGTCAGATGTGGCAGGCGGTGCGACCCGGAGGCATGCTCGTGGTGCTCGATCGGTTCGTGCCGGAGGACGACGCCGGCTGGCTGCCTGTCAAGCAACTCATGGAGGTGGTCTCTGAGGCGAGCGCCGGTCACGTCATCCTCGAGGACGTCCAGGCGCGGCGAATCCTGGGGCAGCCCCATCACGGGTTCGCCGCGGTGACGTTCGTCAAGATCGGTCCTCCGGAGATGATGCGATGAGTGGGCCCGCCGTGGTGCTCGTCTCCAACGACGTCGTGCCCGGCATGGCGATGCCGGTGGCCGCGCCGGGCCTCAGGGTCTTCGGCATCGGCGAGGGGCTGAGGGCTCACGGCTTCGATGTGACGACCGTGGTGATGAGGGGTCCGGCGACCGTCGTGTGGCGGCGGGCCATTCCACCGACCGCCCGGCCGGGGACCGTGGTGGTGCATGCCGTGGATCTGGGCGGCTATCTGGAGCAACGGGCGCCGGCCGTGGTGGTGCTGACCAACAGCAACCAGGTCGACAACCTGGCGTCCGTCGACGGGCTTCACTTCGTGCTGGATTTCTTCGCACCGAAGATGCTCGAGCTGGCCTGTGACGAGAGCCGCAGCAACCGGGCTGCCGAGATGAGAATGCTCCGCGACCGCAAGCTGCGGGGCATAGAGCTGGCGGAGGCATTCATCGTCAACGGATACAAGAAGGTCCCCTATTTCTTGGCCTGGCTCATGCAGTCGGCGCACGATGTGGCCGACACTCCATTGGAGACGGTCTTCATGCCGGTGCCGGCGTATACGGGGCCGCCGGTGCCTCACGAGGGTCTGCGCTTTGTTATGGCCGGCTACCTGCAGGGTTGGAGCCTCCCCGGGTCTTGGCTGGAGCACCTGGTCGACCGCCTCGGTGAAGGTGGAGCCTCGCTGGATGTCGTGATGCCGGTCCACTGGGGCCAAAGTCGGGGTCTGGAGAGCCCTCTTCTCGAACGGGTCCGTCACCATCCCGCCGTTCGCAGCCATGGGGCAATGACTTTCGGCGGTTTCCAGCAGTTCATGTCGGGCGTCGACGTCGCCGTGGATCTCTTCGGGTGGACTCTCGAGCGCGAGTACGCCACCGTGACCCGCAGCATCGTTGCGGTCTCTTGTGGAGTGCCGGTGGTGCACCCGCCGTTCACCGAGGTATCGCCGCTGATCGCCGAGTACGAGGCGGGCTGGCTGGTGGATCCGGCGGATATCGACGCTGTGGACCGGGTCTTCGACGACATTCTCTCCGACGCCGGGGAGGTGCGGCGAAGGGCCGGAAATGCGCGGCGGCTGTGGGCCGAGCAGTTCGATCCGGAGGTGGCGGTTCGACCGCTCGTCGGCATCATCGGCGAGATCGGGGAGCGTATGGGCGGTGAGGCCGGATGAGCCGCATGTATTTTGTGGCGCCTACCTATTTGCCTGTGGGTGGCGTGCTCAAGGTCTTCGACTACGTGGACCATGCCGTGGCGCTGGGCTACGAGCCGGTTGTGGTCTGCGAGGAGTGCTACGACGAGAACCTGCCGCTCTTCCGCATCGAGCGCTTCTCTCACCTGACTCCGAAGAATGGAGTGAGGTACGTGGAGGGTTACCGATTCACGGTGGACCGGGACGAGTTCGTGTTCTTTTCGTGGCCGACCCAGTACGAGCAGATCTTCGCCCGCCTGATGCCGGGCCCGCCCCTGGAGCGGGTCATCCACATAGTGCAGAACATCCGGCACGCCAACCCGCGGTGGCTGGATGGAAGCGGTGTGCGTCTTCTCTCGCGGCCCATGTCGCGCATCATGGTCACCGAGGAGGTCCTGGCGGCGTGCCGCCCGTATTTGAATGAGACCTCGCTCACCAAGGTGATCGTCGAGGGCCACGCATGGGAGTACTTCCACCGCAAGCGGCAGGGAGGGCTGCCGTCTCCGGTGAGGGTCGGATACGCCACGTGGAAGTCGGATGTGGGCATACGGGTGGAGCAGGAATTGGCCGGCGACAACGCTTTTGTGTTCGATTCCATACGCGGGACCGTGTCGTGGGCCGAGCTGCGGAGGCTGTACCACTGGGCCGACGTGTTTTTGGGCACACCGGCAGCCGAGGAGGGCTTCTTCCTGGTCGGCCTCGAGGCGCTTGCAGCCGGGGCGCTCTTGATCACCGCCGATGCAGTCGGCAATCGGGTGTACAGCCGTTTTGGGGAGAACTGCATCCAGGTGGAGCTGGATTCGGCGGCCGGCTATGTGGCCGCGCTGCGAGTGCTGCGTGAATCGAGCGTGTCGCAGATCGAGGCTATGAGGGACGCGGGCTATGCGGTGCTGGGCAACCACACGCTCGAGGCGGAGAAAGAGGGGTTTGGTGAGTTTCTCGAAGTGCTCAAGGAGAGGCCGCTGCGGCCGGGAGTGAAGAAGCGGGTGGAGCGCAATCCCGGCAGGTCCGAGGACGCAGCAGAGCAGGCTCGGGGGCCCTCGCTTCGGAGCCGGCGTCTGCAGTTTCAGCGGCCGCAACCTCCCGTGTTCACCCTCAGCGCTGAGCAGCGCCGGCTGGTTCCGTCGTTCCTGGGCATCGGGGCGCAGAAGGCGGGCACGACTTGGCTGCATCGCAACCTGCAGCAGCATCCGGAGGTCGGCTTCGCCGAGCGCAAGGAGGTCCACTTCCTCGATTTCGAGGACAACTTCGAGCGGGGAGTCGACTGGTACCTGGCTCAGTTCGAGGGGAACGAAGGCCGGATCTGCGGAGACATCACTCCCGACTACATGATCGTGGATCGGTCGCGGGTGGAATGGATGCACGCTCTCAATCCCGAGATGAGACTGGTGCTGCTTTTGCGTGACCCGGTCGAGCGGGCCTGGTCGGCAGCGAGGTACTACTTAGGTAACCGCGGCATCGATGCCGCCTCGCAGAGATCCGAGGAGATCCAGGAACTCGTGACTCGTTCCTTCATGCTGTGGCGGGGCGGCTACACGGAGGCGATCGATCGGTGGGAATCGGTGTTCTCCACGGAGCAGCTGCTTGTGGGTTTCTTCGAGGAAATGGTGGACGAGCCCGAGCAGCTTCTGCGCAGGGTGCTGCGGCACATTGGGGCAGACCCGGACGTCGAACTCGCCGGCTATCCGCTGAGGGAGAAGTTCAACCCCGGTCCGGAGTCGGCTTTGAGTGCGGAGAACCGGGCGTTCTTGAGGGAGATCTTCGCCGATGAGATCGCCATGCTGGCGCGGCGATTCGGGCCACCCGCCAGTGACTGGTAGCCGCTTCTAGCACAACGTTGCTGGAGGAGCGGTCTCGGAGGTGCCGCCGACGGGGCGCCGCCGTTTGCCCGAGACTGCGACGAGAGCGGCGGCGACCGCCAGGGCGGCGGCTGTGCCGGCCATCGCAGGTCCGTAGTTGTTGGTCCGGTCCCGCACGGTGCCGGCGAGGGCCGGTCCCAGGGCCCCGGCGACTGAGGCGAGAGCCCACTGCGCCCCCATGAGCCGCCCGTATGTAGGGCCGGAGAACCACTCTGCCATCAGGTAGGCGCGCAGCGGCAGCACGGCGCCGAAGCAAGCTCCAAACAGGACGAAGTGGAGGGGCATCTGCCAGTAGCGGCCCGGAGAGACGGCGAAAAGGACGGCGGCGGCGAGCAGGACGAGTCCGACGACTTGAAGCCGAGCCGCGCCGTGGTGGCGGGCCAGGAAGGGTGCCGCGAAACGGCCGGGCAGGCTGATCAAAGATGAAGCCGCGGCCCACGAAGCCACCGTGGTCACTGCGTAGCCGGCCTCTTCGAATACCGCGATACGGTGGAGGAATACCGCCTGCAACGCTCCGAACATCAGCATGACGGCGATGGTGTAGAGGACGAAGCGCCAGTCGCGAAAGAGACGGCGGGCCAGGGGTGCTGGCGAAGCGGCCGTGGGAAGGGGGGGACGGCCTGCCGGCAACGTGGCGGCGGCGATCAGGCCGGTCAGCAGCAGGATGCCGGCCAGGATGACGGCCGTGGCCCGCCATCCCGCTGTGGCGACCAGGAATCCGGTGACGGGGAGGAATACCGGTCCGGCGATTCCGCCGATGAGGGTGAGTGCGGCAACGCCACGGGCCCGGTGACGGGCGCCGAACCATTGGTCCACAAAGACGAAGGCAGGCTCGTAGAAGGTCAGAGCGCCGGCGGGTCCGACAAATACGACGAAGGCGACGGCCACGTGCCAAGGCTGCTGGGAGGTGGCGAGAACCACGAGCCCGGAGCTGCCGAGCAGGGTCCCGATTGCGCTCAGGTGCCGGATGCCGCGGCGATCGGCGGCCCGGCCCACCCAGTAGGCGAGAAGGCCACCGACCAGCACGGAGGCTCCGTATGCAGTCGACAGGGTCGTCTTGGAGAAGACGCCTCCGGCGGCCTCGTCCGTGATGAGAATCGAAGTGGCGTAGAAGAGAGTGCCGTAGGCGACTGCGACCAGGCTTCCGAGAACGACCAGCCAGCGCCAGGACCACTCTGCCATGCAGGTGGCACCTTACCGAGGGGCGTCCAGACAGGGAGGGTGGACGGGCGTATGGTGCGAACGCCGAGTTGGATGCGGTCGCGGCGACCGTAGGATGGCGGTCCAGGAGGTGACGATGGGCCACTATCACGATCTGATCAAGGAGCTTTCAGAGCCGTCGAAGGCATTACGCTTGGCGATTCCCGAAGCCTGGGCCGGATTGGCCCGGTTGCATGATGGGGCCATGGGCGCCGGGGCTCTTCCGGAGCACATCAAGGAGATCATCGCCCTCGTGATCGCGGTGGCTGAGGCGTGTGACGGCTGCATCGCCTATCACGCCAAAGGCGCGGCGGCGAAAGGCGCCAGGTCCGAGGAGGTCGCCGAGGCGCTGGGCGTGGCCCTGCTGATGCTGGGTGGCCCGGGTACCGTCTACGGCCCGCGGGCCTGGCAGGCATTCCTGGAGTTTGCCGAGGGATGAGCAAGCTTCTTGCATCACCGGGTGGAGCCTCAAAGGCGCGGGGACGATGATCGCCTCGATTCCGTCGCCGCCGTTCAACGTCATCGAGATCGGCCCCTTCGACATCCACATCTACGGGATTCTCATGGCGATCGCCGTGCTGACCGCGTACGTCATCGTGGTGAGGCGCTACGTGTCCTTCGGTGGCGATCGGACCACCGCGGAGCGTGCCGGCTTCTGGGCCGCGGTCGTCGGCTTCGTCGGGGCGCGGCTGGCCTACGTGAGCACGCACCTGGGCAACTACTCGGGTGACTGGCTTGGGATGTTCCGGATCTGGGAGGGCGGAATCGCCCTATACGGCGGGCTCACCTTCGGCACGGTGATTGCACTCGTCATTCTGAAACGCCGCGGCGGCAGCTATGCGGCGTTCTTGGATGCCGGTGCAGTGGGTCTCCCGGCGGCGCAGGCGATCGGACGCTGGGGCAACTACTTCAACCAGGAGATCTTCGGCACTCCCACGAATCTGCCTTGGGGCCTCAAGATCGACCCGGCCCACCGGCCCGAGCAGTACCTGGATTCGCCGACCTTCCACCCGACGTTCCTCTACGAAGCGTTGTGGAACGTTGGTCTCATCGTGTTTCTCCTCTGGATCGAACGCAGACGTGAGCTGCGGCGCGGCACGTTGTTCGCTCTGTATGCGATCTTCTACGCCCTCATTCGTTTCCTGCTCGAGTTCATCCGCACCGACACCACCTTCCGCTTCCTCGGCGTAAGCCGCAACGGGTGGTATTCGGTGGCGGTGATCCTGGGAGGCTGCCTGGCGCTCTGGTTCATTTACCGAAGAGCGCCCAGGGAGGAATCGGCGGCCCGCTAATAGTCTGGAGGAGCGGGAGATGCCGCCGGTGTTTCACCGGGTGTAACGGGGTCTGCGGCGTAGAATGAGTGGTGAAGAAGTGATGGCTCACCGTATCCCCGACGTCGGAGACCACCGCGATCTTCATCCAACTGCGGCGGCGTCTCTCCGCGGCTCGAGAACCTCGAGTGGAGGGAAGGCCGTCCTCGCAACACCCGAGGCCAGGTTCTTGCGCGTTCGCAGATGGGTCGACGATCTCGGCGATTGATTCCGGCCACGGAAATGTGGTGGGCGGAAGGAGGATCGCGTCATGTCGAGGCGATATCGGGTTCTTCTCTTCCTCATAGGAGGCGCCGTCGGCGGGTACTCCGGCTACTGGATCGGCCATGCACTCGGGTGGAGTCATGAGGCCGAGTGGCCGCTTGGGCTCGGCGGCGGCGCTGGCGCGATGGGCCTGTCCATCGCCATGGTGTTCGTCGGCATTGCCGTCGCGGTGTTGTGGATCAGGTATCGGCCGCTTCGGGCCGCCCGTCGGCTGCTCGAGCGGGGGAAGACGGCGCAGGCCATGATCGTCAAAGAGTGGACCGATGGCGGCGAGGTGAAGCCGTTGGGGGAGTTCGGGCGCCCCCAATTGGGGATGGAGCTCCTGGTGCACCTGCCGAACGGGTGCGAGTACAGAGCTCGTACCACCAAACAGGTGCAGCCCGGCGACGACGTCGCCCTCAAGCCGGGCGCCGAGGTCGATGTGCGCTACGACCCGGAGCATCCGAACCGGGTGGCGGTGACGGGGGCGGTGAGGTCGGCCGTCGGCTAGACAGATCGCCCTCGTGACCAGCCGGGAGTGCAGGAGGCCCGGGACCGCATGCATGCGGTCCCGGTGATAGTCTGATTTCGCGACAACCTCCCTATCTCCATCGACCTTGAGCCGCTCTTAAGGCCTGTTGATAAGTGTCCGATATCACTAGCTAGATGGAGTCTGGTCGCCGACAACGGCGGTCGTCGACAGGCGGCTCGGCGGAGAATGCCAAGCGGTCCACGTTGGCGGTCGTCGTGGTGCTCATTTGTCTTGTGGCCACGGCTACCGCGGGCCTCTGGTACTACTTCGGCTCCAATCGCCGTGCCGCCGAGCTGCTCGCCGCACGCGGCGCGACTCTGACTGTCGCCACCGAGGCGCAGGTCAGCGAGTCATTGGACGAGGCCGCCTCGGTCGCCGCCTTCTTCAAATCGAGCCAGGAAGTGACGTTCGACGAGTACGTCGAGTTCATCAGCGATCTGCACCACGACAGCCCGATTCTTGGTGTGGGTTTCGTCGCTCCCGTCCCGCTGGCCGATCTGGGTGCATATGAGGACGCGATGAGGGAGGTGGACCCGGGCTACGAGGTCTATACCCACGAGCTGTACGGGACCGATGGCTTGGAGCGTCTGGCCGTGGTGAGCGACGTGTACTACCCGGTTCAGTATTTTGTGTCGGAGGATGGGACCCTGGAGCCTGAAGGCTTCGACCTGGGTGCCAATGAAGAGCATCGGCTGCAGATCGAACATGCACTCGAAACGGGCGAGCCGACGGCAACTGCGCCGGGCCGACTTCTGGGCAGGGGCGAGACCGACATCGTGCTCATCATGTGGCCGGTGATCCGAAGCAGCGGCTTCAGGCAAGGTGTCACGGTTGTGGTGGTTGACATGAGTGCGGTCGTCGCGGCTTCGGCGCCGGCCGGGCTCGGTGACAGCGTTGCCTGGTCGGTGTCCGGTCTGGAGGGCGCCGATATGTCGGCGGTCGGAGGCGCCGATGGCCGGTGGGCCGCAGTCGTGCCGGTGCTCGACAACGGCTGGTTCGTCGAGGTGACCTCAAAGACGGGGGCTTGGAGTCTTCTGACGTTGATGGTGATCCTGACTGCCGGCGCCGCTGCGAGCCTGCTGGCCGGGTATGGAGCCAACTTGCTGGCGCAGCGGGTGCGGGGCCGGAGGGAGTTCGATCGTCTGGTGGCGCTCAACACCCAGAAGGACCATTTCCTTGCCGCGGTGAGCCATTCTTTGAGGACGCCGCTCACCTCCATACTCGGGTTCGCTCAGGAGCTGACGGCGCGGCCGGGCGACTTCGATGCCGCCGAGCGGGCGGAGCTGCTGACCTACATCTCCGATGAGGCCAGGTCCATGGAGAGTGTGGTGCAGGATCTGCTGGTCGTCGCACACCTCGAGGGAGGCGGCGCGGTGACGGTGCGCCGCGAGTACGTGCGCGACGTGGCCGGGCGAATACGGCGTGTCGTTGCGCAGCATCCGACGGCCCGCTATGCGGCAGTATCGGTAGCCGGGAACTGCGCCCTGTGGGCCGACGGTGACAGGCTGGCGCAAGTCGTGCGGAATCTCGTGGACAACGCGGTGGAACACGGCGAGCCGCCCGTAGACATCTCGATCTCGAGCGACGGCACGTACGTGCGCATCGTGGTTCGGGACCACGGGAAAGGCGTGCCGGACGGGGCGATTGGGGGGCTGTTCGACCGCTATGGGGCCGGGCCCGACAAAGCGGGCATGCCGGCCTCTACGGGTTTGGGCCTGGCGGTGGCGCGGCAGCTGGCCCGTCTCATGGGTGGCGACCTCCGCTACCTGGGAGGGGAAGGTGGGGCCGCTTTCGAGCTCATCCTCCTGGCCGCAGACGGCTTGGAGACCATGGCGGCGGAACGCCAGGCAGTCGATTTGTCGGCGCCGGCCGCAGAGGCCATGCGGCCGTAGCCATTCCTCGAGGCGGGAGGGTGCTGCGGCATACACCGCAGCACCCTTTTCGGCGGGGCTTAGGCTACTCGGCCCCGGTCTCGGCCTCGGAGAAGAGCTCCTTGATTGCGCCAAGGCTGCCGAGGATGCCGGTCAGCTCGACGGGCAGGAACACCTTTGAGGCCTTGCCGTCGGCGATTCGGCCCAGTGCTTCCAGGTAGCGGATGGCGATGAGGTCGGGTGTGGGGTCGCCGGTATGAATGGCTCCGAAGACCCGTTCGATGGCCTGGCCTTCGCCTTCGGCCACGGTGAGCTTCTGGAACTTCTCCGCCTCGGCCACTTCCTTGATGGCCTGGGCCTGGCCCTGAGCCTCGAGGATACGGGATTCCTTCACGCCCTCGGCGCGAAGGATGGCGGCCCGCTTGTCGCCCTCGGCCTCCGTTACCACGGCACGCCGTTCCCGCTCCGCCTTCATCTGGCGGTGCATGGCCTGGGTGACGTCCGGCGGCGGGTCGATGCGCTGGATCTCGACGCGCACCACTCTGGTGCCCCAGACGTCTGTGGCCTCGTCGAGGATCTCTCGCAGCTGCGCGTTGATCGTGTCGCGCGACGTGAGCGCGGAGTCCAGGTCCATGTCGCCGACTATGTTCCTCAGGTTGGTCTGGGCCAGCTTGGTGGCGGCCAGGATGAAGTTGGCCACGTTGTACTTCAGCTTGACCGGGTCTGTGGCCTGGTAGTACACGACGGCATCGACTGTCACCACCACGTTGTCCTTGGTGATGACCTCCTGCGGGGGCACGTCGACCACCTGCTCCCGCATGTCGACCGGCCGGATCTTCTCGATGAAGGGGATGATCATCTTCAGGCCGGGGTCCAAGGTGCGGTCGTATCGGCCGAGCCGTTCGACAAGCCCTTTCTCGTACTGCTGCACGATCTTCAGGCCTGCGGCGGCGACGATCAACACCACAGCCGAGGCGACGATCAGTAGGACAAGTAGTGGATCCATTGCTCTGTCTGCTCCCTTCTTTGTGTCAATACGTGGGTGATCGGTCAATCCTCGGGTTCCACCACCAGCCTGGTTCCGCGTACGTCGGTGATACGCACTTCGGCTCCCTCCGGAATGGGGTCTCCATCGGTGGTGGCGCGCCAGAGTTCGGTGTCGACCCGGACGCGGCCCACGGCGCTGGTGCGATCGATGGCCTCGACGACGATGGCCCGCTTGTTCATGAACCTGTTGGCGCCCACGGCCGGCTGCTCGCCCTCCGTTTGATGTATCCAGCGGCGCAGAAACGCCAGCGCCAGCACGGAGAGGGCAAGGAACACGATCATCTGCACCGCCGCGTCAACGTTGAACCAGGCCAGGGCCATGGCGGCAATTGCGCCCACGGAGAAGGGCAGCATGAAGAACCCGGCCGTGAACATCTCACCGACGCCGAAGACCACGGCTGCCGAAAGCCATACCCAACGCCATATCTCGTTGTCCATACCGTTGTCGCCTCCTTCTCCTCGCGTCACTACAGCGATGGCGATGATCGCCGCCACGGCCAGGAGCATCGCCACGTCGGTGGCGCCGAACCGACGCCGCTTGGTGAACACCTCATCCCAACTTGGCAGAGTGTCGGCGGCGCGGGGCCGCTGTTCGGCGGCCCACTCCCTGGCGAAACCGGCCAGGTCGTCGCCGATCACTTGACGGGGCCGGCGTCCGGCGATGGCGGCCTCCGCCAGGTGGGTCTCCAGCTCTTGGCGCATCTCCTGCGACAAGCGCTTGGATATGCCGGTGGAGCGCCAGTAACGCTCGCAATCGGCGACGATCGTGTCGATCTCGGACCGGTCAACCATCACTGCCTCCGTCGAGGATCTGGTCGACTCCCTGGGAGAGCGTCTTCCATTCTTCGATCCACTCGCCTAGCCGGCGCCTGCCGGCAGCGGCGATTCTGTAGTACTTGCGGGGTGGGCCGCCGGGGGACTCGACCGGGTACGACTCGACGAGTCCTTGTCGCTGGAGCCGGCTCAACAGTGGATAGATGCTGCCTTCACCCACGAGGGCGAGCCCTCTGTCTTCCAGCTTACGGACCATCTCGTATCCGTAGCTGGGCTCCTCGGCGATCATCGCCAAGAGGCACATGTCGAGCACTCCTTTGAGCAGCTGGCTGCTGCGTTCCACTTTCGCCTTCTGCGGTCTACCTTGTGTAACATGCTAGCACACGCAGCCTTGCCTTGCAAGGTAGCTGCAGCTGCGTCTGCGACCCGACCGCAGGCGGCGGGTCAGTCGGCGATATCGACGTAGATCCGGGGGGGCGCGGTCAAGGTGCCGACGGCAAACGGCTTCTCAGCGGTGACTCCGATGACCCAGATCATCTCCGCCTCGAAGTCGTCGACGAAGACGATCTCCTCGACGCTGGCCGAAGCCGGATGGATACGCTCGGGGCCGAGGTAGGTCTGCACCGGTCCTTCGCCGGTCAGGTCGGCGCGGTGAGCCGGGGTGATGTGCACCAGGATGAAGGCGTTGCCGTCCACGGCCACCTCGCCGCCTTCTTCGCCCATCATGGTGATGAACGGCCCCGGGTCGTAGTGGACGCTGTATGCGGGCACCGCGGTGCCGCCGAAATCGAAGACGACTCGGGTGAAGCCCTCTTCGCGCTGTGCCCAGCGGACGCCGACGAGGGTGCCGGAGAGAACGCCGGGCCCGACCTCTCCACTCTTTGGGCTGGTATCGCCGACGAAGGCGCCGGTGGTCGTCGTGGCCTCTTCGATCGTCGTGGTCGTTTCAGCCGCCGCCGTCGTGATCGCCTCTTCAACCGTGCTGGTTGTCTCTTCGATCGTAGTGGCCTCTTCGACGGTCGTCGTGGTGGCGTCGTCGTCGGCGCATGCGGCAGCCACGGCCAGGGCAATCGCCAGCACGGCGAGCTTGGCGCGCCTCGGAGTCATGGCCTCCCTTTGATGTTGTGGGACAGGCTAACGACGGCGTGTACGGGTGCTCAATCGGCGATGTCGATGTATAGACGGGGCGGGTCGGAAAGTGTGCCGACGGAGAACGGCTTGGCACCGGACGTCTCGATGGGGAACTCCCACTCGCCGCTGCCGCCGCCCATGCCTCCCGAAAAGACTGAGCCGACCGAGATGGTGCCGATTGGGTGCTCACCGGACGCATCGAAGACTCCAGGCGCATATGGAGTTGCCGTGTCCATGGAGACGAGCAGGACGGACAGCGTCGTGGGGCTGCTGTAGCTGATGTAGTACCCGGGTACCCCACCCGGCGAGAAGTCGAACACGACTCTGGTGTAGCCCGGGTGCTCGCCGTGCCTGATGTCGATGACCCGGCCCGTTGGGGTTCCTTGTATGGGTCCTGATTTGTCCGTCAGGTCGCCGGCGAAAGGCGCAAGCGTCGTAGTCGGTGCCGGTGCCGTGGTCGTCGGGGCAGCCGACGCCGTCGTTGTTTCGGCGGTGGTCGACGACAGGGTTGTGGTGTTCTCGGCCAGAGTCGTCTCTGATACCGATGTCGTTGACGCGGTGGACGTGGTGGCGGCGCCGCCGTCGTCTTTGCGGGCGAGGACGATCACGACCACGGCCAAGACGAGGGCGACGAGGACTCCGCCCAGAGCGGCGAGGATGATCCCGTAGCGATCGGAAGACGGCGCGGGGGGTGCGGGCGGCTCTGGCGTCATGGTCTCCCACTCGTGGTCGTTGCGACCAACCTAGTCCGGACCAGGGGCGAGATCAGGAGACGGGCTCCAGGACCAGCCCGTGCGGACCAGCGTCGGCTCTGACGGTGCCGCCGTCGACGACGCGGCCTTCGAGGAGCTCGACGGCGAGCCGGTCCGCGAGCTCGCGGTCTATGAGCCGCCTCAGCGGCCGGGCGCCGAAGGTGGGGTCGTAGCCGTTTTCGGCGAGCCAGTCGAGGGCGGCCGGCGTGAGCTCCAGCTCGATGTGGCGTTCGGCAAGGCGGCGCCGAACCCGCTCGATCTGGATCTCGACGATCTGCCGCAGATGCTCGCGGCTGAGGCGGTGGAACACGATGACGTCGTCGACTCGGTTCAGGAACTCCGGGCGGAAGTGGTGGTGCACGAGGTCCAGGACCCGCTGGCGCACCGTCTCG
>CAZWKX010000036.1:0-19615 GCA_964633975.1 uncultured Acidimicrobiia bacterium | reverse complement strand
ATGTCCCCGATGATCGTCAGCGCCATCACCATCAGGCCTCCGGCGCCGAGACCCTGAACCGCCCGGGAGGCGATGAGCTGGCCCATGTTCTGGGAGAAGCCGGAGAGCACCGACCCGATCAGGAACACGACGATGGCGAACTGGAAGACGATGCGTCGCCCGTAGAGGTCGCTCACCTTGCCGTAGAGGGGGCTGGAGGCGGTCGAGGTGAGCAAGTAGGCGGTCACCACCCACGACAGGTGATTGAGCCCTCCCAGCTCGCCGACGATGGTGGGTAGCGCGGTGGCCACCACGGTCTGATCCAAGGCGGCGAGGAACATGCCGAGCATGAGGCCGCTGAAGACGACGAGGACCTGGCGATGGCTGAGCTTGTTCTGGGCGGTCAACGATGTCCTTCTGGGTTGACGTGCCGACCGGGCATCGGCACGGCCCACCGGAAACACGAGAAGGGATCGGACTGAGGCACGGAAGCCGGAGTGTAGATGTGCGCGTTGCGCAGACGGGTGCCTTCTGCCGAGCCGCGGCGTAGCCGCCAGTGGGGAGGGTCTATCGGCCCGGCGCGGCTCGGTCGTCTGTGACTCCGGGCCCTCCCTGAGATACCCACCGCACGTTTCGCTCGTCGACGACGTCGGCCGGGTCTTCGGTGTGTTCTCGGTACCGGCATTGACCCAACGCAGCTCGTGACTAGAATTATGGTCATGACGAAGGTGTTGCCGCTGTCGGAAGTCAAGGCCAAGCTCTCCGAGGTCGTGGACGAGATCGCCACCACGCACGAGCGAGTCACGGTCACCCGCAACGGTCGCCCGGTTGCGGTTCTCCTCAGTACAGATGATCTCGAGGCGATCGAGGAAACGCTGGCGATCCTTTCCGATCCGGCGGCGATGCGCCAGCTCGAGGTGGGCAAGGCTGCTATTGCGGCAGGCGACATCGCGACGAAGGATGAGATCGAGGCGTTGCGCGATCGGCTCCGCGCCACTGTGACGTGACATCGTCTCGGTGGGGCCTCGTCGTTGCCGGGCCGGCCCGACGAGGTCTCGATCGTTTGCCTGCGAAGGTGGCCATCGCCGTACTCGACTTCCTGATCGGGCCCCTTGTCGAGAATCCGCATCGTGTCGGCAAGGCGTTGCTCGGCGAATTGGCCGGTGTCCACTCCGCAAGGATCGGTGCATACCGGGTCGTCTACGAGGTCGACGCGACCGACCGCGTCGTACGGGTGATCCATATCGACCACCGCGCCGACATCTATCGGCCCAGATAGGGCGGGCCGGGCGCTCATTCGTCACAGCCGGTCGGAGACTCGCTCCGCCGGGGGCGGCGCGGTATCCGGTGGGCACGAATCGGGCTCGTGGGTCGCCGATCTTTGTCCAGTCCGGGGGTGGTCCATATGCTGGTCGTCGTGTTGACGAGTGCAATGGCGCTGGAATCCTTGAGTGAGGGCGACAGCATTGCCGTCGGTGTGGTGCTTGTCGCCTTTGGCCTGATCGAGGCTCTGGTCGGGGAGCTTGGAAGACGCGGCCGACTGCCGCGCCAGCATTGGGCCGGCTTTCGTTTGCCTTCGACCATGTCCTCCGATGAGGCGTGGCAGGCCGCGCACATGGCGGGCGGGCTGGCCCTGGTTGTGGCCGGTGTCACTGCCGTAGCCGGTGGCGTCGCTCTGCTCGCCTTCAGGCCTGAGGGCGGTGTGGCCGGCGCCTTGGTGACGATTGTGCTACTGGCGCTGCTCGGCGGCGTGATCTGGGGAGGGTGGAGAGCCATTCGGGCGGCCCGAGGCGCCGTCATGCCGTATGCAGGTGTCGTCATTGAAGAGAGCCTTGGGGACACGAGCATCCTCCAGGAGTTGAAGATCACCTCGACGCGTATCGAGCCCGTGACGGAACGTCACCGGACGCCCTGGCTCAAGCAGTGGACCCTGCACGAGGTCGAGATACCGGACGATCAAGTCGACGAGGTCGCCGAGCGACTGAGCAGGGCCCTGGAACCACCCAACTGGCACGCCGACTTCAAGAACGAGAGGTACCACTACGTGGTCTTCCCTGGGGAGGTGTTCAAGATCGAGCGGAGGAACCCCGGCGAATACGAGCAGGTAGTTGCCCATGGGCTGAGCCTGGGGGTACCCGCGCATCAGCTCGACTTCTCGCCGGCCATCGAGCAGTGGGAGCGGCCGGACAACAGCTGAGACACGCCTGGCGCACTTGGCCGCCGGAGCGGGCGGCCTCGCGGCAGACCGGGTTCCCGGATGTTGTTGTGAAGAAGGTTGTAGACGAAAGCGCATACAATCTGTAGACTGGCTACGTGAGCACGACAACGATCCGTGTGGACACCGACACTCATGCGCACCTGGTGGAGATGAGCAAGGAGAGCGGCACTTCCCTCATCGAAACGGTTCGTGACGCCGCCGAGGCTCTACGTCGGCAGCGCTTCGCCCATCAGGTGGCGGTTGAGCTTGCCGGGCTGCGCCGCCACCCCGAGGTGTGGGAGGCGTACCTGGCCGAGGCGGGCTCAACTTCGGTGACCGATGGCATCGGTTGACGAGCTCTGGCTGGTGGACTTCGGCGAGCCGTTAGCGGGTGAGCCCGCATCACATCGGCCGGCGCTCGTGATCGGTCCGCCGGACACCTTTGGGCCGGGCTTCCCCTTCGTCATCGTGACGCCGTTGACTACGGCGCATCGGGGCCTGTCGCTGCACGTCGAGGTGGAGGCCACCGCCGATACCGGGCTCGACGGCACCAGCTACGTGCAATGTGAGCTGATTCGCTCCATCAACCGAGACCGTCTCGTTCACCGTCTTGGCGCCGTCGGCCGGGAAGTCGGTGACCGGGTGGCCACGGTGATCAAGACGCTGCTGGACTACTGAAGACCCACCGTCTTGCCCTCTCCCGCTGGACGTGCGAACCAGGTACGCAGGTAGCGCAGTCGGGGATGTGGCCTGGGCCTTTCAGAGCCCGGGGCGACGCGTCTGTCGGCCGGCCGGATGGATCGTCTGCGCAGCTTGGCCGTCTGCGGGCTTCCATGTGGTGGCGGAGTGCCGTGCAATTGCCGTACAAATGACGCCTAAACGAACCTCTCGCATTGAACTGCGCGCCGACCCCGACCGGGAGCAGCGGATCCGCTACGCAGCACAGCTCCGGCACCAGTCGCTGAGCGCCTTTGTGCTCGACGCAGCCGCCGAGCGTGCCGAAGAGGTCATCGCCTCGACCTCGGAGACCGCCGTGCCCTCGGATTTTTTCGACCAGCTGTGGAAAGCGCTCGACGAAACGCCGCGCCCCAGTCCAGCCTTGCGGAGGCGCGCCGCATCGAAACGTCGGGTCGAGCAGCGCTGAGCGGTGCCTCGGCTCTTCTCCGAACGGCTCGAGCCCGACCACGACGTGAGCGGCTTCCGGTGTGGGGTCACAGTGCTCGATCGGTGGCTGATCGAGCACGCCGCCCATGCCCAGGCAATGCGCACCGCCCAGACCTTCGTCTGGCACCAAGGAGATGGGCGGGTTGTCGCCTATTTCAGCCTGGCGGCGCACCTGGTGGTCCGCGCCGACCTGCCCCAGCCGCTGGAGCGAGGATCACCGGCATCGATTTGGGCAGTTCTGCTGGCCCGTCTGGGGCTCGATGCTCGCTTCCACGGTGAGGGGCTTGGTGGCGAGCTGCTGCTGGACGCTCTCACCCGAGCGCGGGCCGCTGCCGACATTGCCGCGGCCAGGCTCGTAGTGGTCGACGCCGTGGACCCTGCGGCGGCTGGGTTCTACCGGCACCACGGGTTTCAGCCGATTCCGGGCAACTCGAACCGCCTGGTCCAGAAGGTGAGCGACATAGTCGCCGCTCTCGGCGACGAACCGACGCCGGACTAATGACGGCGATGGAGGAGGCGCCGCTCTCTGGCGGAGAAGACCCTTGTTTCAGCCTTCTCCTGCTGGGCCTATCGAGACCTATTATCCGGGTCTTGACACTGTGGCGGGAGGGGGAATCCAGCCGTAGTGCTCCAGCCCCTCCCGAATCCCGGCTGCATAGGGTGCGGCCGCTTGATAGACGCTCGGGGCCAGGTGGTCGCGAAGGTCGGGGCTGGCGTTGCCGACGGCGATGGAGTGGAATCCCAGGTCTGGGTGCATCATGTCGAGGTCGTTGCCCGTGTCGCCGGCCGTGATCACATCGCCCGGGTCCACCTCCAGGGAGACGGCCAGGTGCCGGACCGCCGAGCCCTTGCCGGAGCGGATGGGCAGGAGGTCGAGAAAGCGGTCGGCCGAATAGACGGTCTTCGCCTCGACTCGCGCCGCCTCCAGCCGGCCTTCGATCTCCGCCAGCATCGCATCGGCATCCTGCTCCAGGAAGTAGCTGCACTTGAAGCGCGACTGAAACTCGGCGGGCTGTTCGACGACGCCGCCGACGTCGTGAAGCACGGCCCGGACCTTGTCCTCGTCCCACGGCTCCGCGATGAGGTCGCTCCAAGTGTGATCGAGTACGTAGCCATCGCCGCGCCGATGCCATATCTCGGTGCCGACCATACAAACGCAGGCATGGGCTCGGCGTTGCGTCCCGGCACGGGCGTAGAACTCCTCGATCGAAGGCAGATGGCGTCCGGTCGAAAACGCCAGCAGGATGCCCTCTCTTTCGACGTCTCGCCACAGCTCCTCCATCTGCCGGTCGTCGCCGATGAAGGTGCCGTCGAGATCGGTGGCGAGCAGTCGCTGTGCGGTCAATATGGCCTCCGGCTGGCCTCGCTGGGGACTCTATTCGCCCGCCGACGGCGGTTGGGGCCGCGGTTGATACCCGGTGATCCTGGGATCGGCGCGATCATGGGGGCAACCTGCTGCCGACCCAGGAGCAACGGCATGACATTGTCGGCGATGGATCGCGGTTCTCCCCGTCGACTGCTCGCTCTGGCTCTGGATGCACTCGGGGATACCAAGGACGACGGGTGGACACGGCTCGGTGACCGTATTGCGGCGATCCGGGCGGACACGATCCTGGTGTACATCGGGGAGGCAAGCTTTGCCGGGCCGCCGGAGCCGGACTACGTCATCGACTCGTCGGGGAGGTCGATCACCCGTCTTCCCAGCGGTGTTCTGGTGGAGGAGTTCCCTCGGGAGGGGGAAGAGGCCGGCCTCGTCCAAGCCCTGGCGCATATCGCCGAGGCGTTCCTCATTCCATGGTCCGACGTGTACTGCGTGCTGGGCCCGGCCCAGCCCATGCCCGAGCAGGGCCGGGTGGTGGTCGTCGGCGGCAAGACCCCGCCGAAGGGGGCCATGTGGGTGCGGCGCCCGGATGAAGACGATGTCGTCGCCGCGCTCGAAGAGACTCAGCTCTTCGGAGGCGCCGGCGCGGCGGCGCCCGACATCTGCGAGACGGGCTTCGAAGCCGCCCTCGAAAGCCTGCACAAGAACATCACCGAGATCGGCTTCAGCGCCGCCTCGATGGCCGACAACCTGCTCAACACTTACGACGCCAACTACGCATCGGTGTGGGCCCGCGACGGCGTGATCACCGGGCTCTGGACGCTGTGCCTGGACGATGCGGACCTTCTCGACGCCTTCCGTCGCACCATCCGGGTGCTGGCGAGGCACCAGACGCCCTCCGGCCAGATTCCCACAAACGTGCGCGTCCGGGACGAAGAGCCCGACTACTCGGGGCTCGGGGGTATTGCCGGCATCGACTCGGTGATGTGGTTCGTAATCGGGGCGGTGCGTCTGGCTTTCCACACCGGAGATCGGGCCTTCGCCGAGGAGATCGTTGAGCAGGTGGAGCGCGCCACCCAGTGGCTGGCGGCGCACGATGCCAACAACGATGCCCTGCTCGAAATCCCGGAGTCGTCGGATTGGATGGACATCTTCCCTCGCTCGTACAACGTGCTCTACGACGAGGTGCTCTGGTGGCAGGTGTGCCTTGACACCGGCGCCTTGCTCGAGGCTGTGGGGGGAGAGGGCGAATTCTGGTGTGATCACGCCGCCCGGGTGCGCAACGCCATCTTGTACCAGTTCTGGCCCAGCGGAATGCAGCTGATGGAGATAGCCGGCCCGCAGTCCGGCAGGTTCTCGCCGGGCGAGGCCTACTACCTGCTCAGCCAGATCACGCCGTTCGACTACGGCTGGCGATGCGACGTCTACGCCAATCTGCTGGCGGCGCTGTCGGGCCTGCTCGACGATGACAAGCTCGACCGCCTCTTCACCTTCCTGTGGGGAGTCGGGGTCAACAGCCCGTTCCCGGTGGCGTGCCTCTATCCGCCCATCGAGTCGGGAGCGGAGGACTGGAAGGACTACTTCCTGGTCAACTTCCTCAACTTGCCCAACCACTATCACAACGGCGGCATCTGGCCGTTTATCGGCGGGCTCTGGGTGCGATTTCTGGCCAAGATCGGCCGAGCCGAGCTGGCCCATCGCGAGCTGGCCGGACTGGCGGAGGCCTGCCGCCAGGGCATCCACGGCGAATGGGAGTTCAACGAGTGGCTCCACGGCCGGACCGGGCGGCCCATGGGCAAAGCGCATCAGGCCTGGAGCGCAGCGTCGTACGTACATGCCTACTCGGCACTGCGCGCCGGAGCGGAACCCGGCGCCTTCCCCGAGCTGGATCCGTCTGCCCTAGGAGACTGACTCAATCGTTCGCCCGGCCGCTTCCACCGACAGGCGGTCGTGTTGACGGCGGGCCCGCTCGAATGCCTCCAGTGTTCGCTTGGCGATGCCCTTCCACCCGAACATGCGTCGGGCGAAGCGCGCCCCGGTGATGGAGAGGCGCTCATGCAGCTGCGGATAGCGCAGCGGCATCGACAGCATGACGGCGAACTCTCGAGGACGTTTGGGGTCGGCGAACAGGGCGTGGGCGCCGAAATCGAACATCTCCTCGAGCCCGCCGTGCACGGTGACCACACACGGCGTGCCGCACGCCATCGCCTCGGCGGCGGTCATACCAAAGGGTTCGTAGCGTGAAGGCAGGGCGAAGACGGGGGCGGCTCGATAGTACGCCGCCATACATTCGTCGGTGATGTGTCCGAGCCAGCTCACGTGGTCGGCCACGCCGAGCTTGGCGGCGAGCGACTTCCAGCTGTCGACCTTGCGCTGGTCGGCCGGCGAGTCGGCGCCGACGGCCAGCTGAAGCCGCGCATCTCCGATGAGGGCCCTCAGCTCGGGAAGGGCGCGGATGAGCAGGTCGTAGCCCTTGTTTGCCGCGGCGCGGCCGACCGTGTAGACGTCGTGCTTGCGGAACTTGAGCTGGCGGCGCAGGGCGAGCGTCTCTGCTCTGGTGATCGGCGTGTAGCGGCCTTCGTCGATCCCGGGCGGGATCATGGCGATGTGGCTCTCGGGGACGTCGTAGTGGGCGCCGAGGATCTCGACTTGCTGGTAGGTGGTGGCGATCACCAGGTCGCAGCGGCGGAAGGTGAGGAACTCCTTGCGGATGCGCTCCTCGAACCGGTACTTGGACTCGAGCTGCTGAGGATCTCCCGCCATGTCCTGCCGCTTCCACGCTCCCAGGGAATGAGGGGTGTGGATGTGAGGGACCCCGTGCTCTTCGGAGATTCGCTGTCCGGCGTGGCCGGCGTCCCAGTAGTGCGAGCTGATGCAGCCGTAGTCGAGTTGCCGCTCGTGTACGGCGTCGCTGAACCGGCGCACGAACTCGTCGAGATGGTCGTGCATGTCCTCCTTGCGGACGAACTCGGGACCTCCGAAAGGTATGCGCCATATCCTGAGGTCGGTCCCCATGTCGTCGAACTCGGGCTGATCCTCGAAACGTCGGGTCACGATGTCGACGGCGTATCCGAGGTCGCGGAAGTGTTTGGCCAGCTCGAGCACGAACACGACTTGGCCGCCGGTGTCCGGCAGCCCCAACTCCGGTTCGGCGGCCACGTAGCCGTGCAGGGACATCATGAGGATTCGGAGCCCTGGCGCCGATGTGCTGTTCACGGATGACCCCCGCGGACGAGGACGTTGGTGGTGACGCCGGGCCAGTGTTTGACGCGCCCTCATGGGCTCGATGGTCCACCTCGGCGCCGCTGCACGGCCCATACACGATGCCACCGCTGCCTAGACCATACCGGCGGCCGGCGAACAAGCGGGCGCGCCTGCGGCGGGTGGCAGGGGCCGGGCCCGCCGATCCGGCGCGTCTTCATCGGAGGGGTGAACCGACCGGGCGCCGGGCGCGTCGATACGGTCGCGGTCTTCAGATGGGGCGGCCGGCTCCGGAATCCATGCTGGCCGGGTCCTGCCGGTAGAACCCCGCCAGGGCCTCATACAGCCGGGGGTGTTCCGATCGGAGAGCTGCCGGCCGGAGGAAGAAGGCCTCGGTGGCGACGGCGAACAGCTCCGCCCGGTTGACCGCCGCATAGGGCCGGAGCGACCTGCCCGCGCCCCCCGCCCTGAGAGCTTCGAGCGTAATTTCGGCCGCATGCTCGAACTCGGCCGACTGCTGCTTGTCGGCGATCGGGGGCGTCCCGCCGGCCATCCCGTCGGCCATGTCGATCTTGTGAGCGAACTCGTGGATCACCACCGACTGGCCCTGTTCCCGGGTCTGCTCCTCCAGGACACGATCCCAGGCCAACCGAACCGGCCCGTGCATGAGCGACTCGCCCAGCACGCATGCCTCCGACTCGGTCACGATCGACTCGCCCACCTGATGCCTGGCGGTGCGTACCGCCGACGTCGGGGCGATCAGGATGCTGGTCACGTCGGCGAGCATGCCGATACCGACGTTCACGGTCAGCAGACAGGCGTAAACGGCGACCAGGGCCCGCATCTCGGGCGTGACGGCCAGTCCGTCGAGTCCCTCCCAGGAGCGGGTGCGGTCGAGCAGCTTCGCCTGATCGAGGAGGCGGGCGCGTTCTTCAGCGTCGAGGTGACGCCAGCGCCGGATGGAGTTGGCGGCGGTGGCCAGCCACGCCTCGTCGATGTCCGGGCCGTGTCGGTGATGCATCTGCGTATTCTCCTCGAGCGCCCCGCTTCCGGCCGCCTCAATCGCCCGTCGGCCCTGAGCCGCTCACGCAGCCTCGGGAGCCAAGCCTGCCGGCGGGGTGAGCCCGGCGGCGGCGTAGGCCTCGGCGGCATCGAGCGTCTCGTGCTCCAGGAGCGCCGCGGCCAGGGTATCGAGGCGGTGCCGGTTGTCCTCGAGGGTCTTTCGGGCGATCTGGTGGCATTCCTCGACGACGCGCCGAACCTCACGGTCCACCAGTTCCCGGGTTGCCGGGGCGACTTCGTCGGGGGAGAGGGGCGACACGCCGAGCGCCGGGTCGGGGAGCACCGTGACCGGCCCGATCAGGTCCGACATGCCCCAGCGGCCCACCATGTTGCGGGCCAGCCGGGTCACCTGCTCCAGGTCGCTCTCGGCGCCGGTGGTGGTCACCCCGAAGACCAGGTCCTCGGCGGCCCGGCCTCCCAGGGCCCCGATGATCCGGGTGAGCAGCTGGTCGGAGGAGTAGGCGTAGCGGTCGGCGTCGGGCGCCTGAAGTGTGACACCCAGCGCCCGTCCCCTCGGGATGATCGAGACCTTACGGACCGGGTCGGCGTCGCCGCGCAGCATGCCGATCAGGGCGTGGCCGCCCTCGTGATAGGCGGTGCGTTTGCGGTCCTGGTCCGACAGCATGATCTTGCGGGCCGTTCCCAGAACGATCTTCTCCTGTGCCTCGGTGAAGTCCTGCATCAGCACCGCATCGTGCCCTCTGCGGGCCGCGGTGAGGGCCGCCTCGTTGACCAGGTTGCGCAGGTCGGCACCGACCATTCCCGGCGTGCTCGCCGCCACCGCTCCCAGTTCGACGTTGCGGCCCAGGGGGACGCCGCGGGTGTGTACCCGGAGGATCGCCTCGCGGCCCACTCGGTCGGGCGGGTTCACCACGACGTGGCGATCGAAACGTCCCGGTCGAAGCAGCGCCGGGTCGAGGATCTCGGCGCGGTTGGTGGCCGCGATCACGATGACCCCCTCGGTTCCGGTGAAACCGTCCATCTCGGCAAGGATCTGATTGAGGGTCTGCTCCCGCTCGTCGTGACCCCCGAAGGACAAGGCGCCGCCGCGGGCCCTGCCGATGGAATCGATCTCGTCGATGAATATGATCGCCGGCGCCGCCGCCTTCGCCTGCTGAAACAAGTCACGCACCCGGCTGGCGCCCACCCCGACGATCATCTCTATGAACTCCGACGCCGCCATCGAGAAGAAGGGGACGCCGGCTTCCCCCGCCACTGCACGGGCCAGCAGCGTCTTGCCGGTGCCGGGCAGACCGCTCAGCAGCACCCCGCGCGGAATCTGGCCTCCCAGGCGGGAGTACTTGTGCGGGTGCTTGAGGAAGTCCACGACCTCGGTCAGCTCCGCCTTGGCGTCGTCGATTCCGGCAACGTCGTCGAAAGAGGTGCGGCCGTGGGCCGGCTCATACCGTTGGGCGCGGCTCTTGCCCAGGCCCCCGATGCCGCCCAGGCCGGCGCCGGCCCGGCGGTAAAAGGCGATGAACAGCCACAGGAGCAGCAGGGTGGGCCCGAATCCGAACAGCAGCTGCTGCCACCAAGGCGTGGGCTGGTCCGGCGATTCTGCGTTGACCGCTACCTGCTTGTCGATGAGGCGCGCCAGCAGGTCGTCCTCGGCGAAGGCGGGGCGCTGCGTCTGGAACTCGGTGTACGTCGTGCTGGCGTCGTTGGGGTCGGCCACCGGGCTCTTGAACGTGCCCTGGATCGCCTCCGCCGTCGAGTTGACGCTGGTGACGTTGCCGGCGTCGAGCTGCTCCAGGAACATCGTGTACGGCACCGCCAGGCGTTCCGGAGCGCGCAGGAAGAAGCTGCTGACCAGCCAGTTGACGACGAGCAGGCCGACCAGAAGGAGGAGAAACCATCGTCCCCCGGGCATGCGGGACAGCCAGGAGGGTTTCGGCTGGTCCCCCTCGGGGTTCGATCGCACCCCCTCGGTCCGCCAGTGAGGCCCGGGGTCGGCGGGAGCGCCGGAGGGTGGCGACTGGGATCTCCTGGCCACCCCGGGTCCCCGGTCCTCGGCGGCTTCGCTCGGCGTGTCGTCCCACGACTGCCGCTCCGAGGGGGGCTGTGGATCGTCCGAATCCGAGAGCGGCTGCGGGGTCATCGCAGGTGCTGCCCTTTCCTGGTGATTTCCGAGACGGGTGGGCCGGTCCGGTCTGCGGGGCGGGGTGCTTCGTGGTGCATCAGAGAATGCCCGCCTGCCGTCTCATCGCCTCGAGGGCTTCTTCGGTGAGCCGCCGCGGACGCCCCGTGTCGCCTCGCAGCGACGAGCGGAGCAGCCGGCGGGACGTTTCGAAGCTGTGAATCTGGTGGCGCAGCAGGGCATCCGACGCCGGATCGGACTCGCCGATCTTGTCGCAGGCGCGCCGGTGACCGTCGACCAGGCCGCGGAAGATGGTGTCCAGCAGGGTCAGCGACTCACCGGCCGTCACCCGGCCGATGGACAGCTCGTGATGGTTGCGGCGATTGATGAGGTGCTCCGGGGCGTCGGAGGGGATCCCGCCGAGGGCGGCGATCCGCTTGGCGACGGCGTCGATCATCGGCCATACCCGCTCCACTTCTCGCTCGATGGTCCGACGCAGGATGGTGGAGTACCGCCCCGTGAGGTTCCAGCCGAGCTGCTTCAGGACCAGGGCGGCTTCGGCCAAGGACGAGAGCCGTTCGTCCAGGATCGGGGCAGCCTCCGACTCTGCCTCGCCTGTGGGTGCGTATAGATCCGTCATGAGTGGTCCGCCTCGTTTCCGCGGTGCCGTCTCCGCTGCCGGGGCGCCGGGCAAGCGCCCTCTTGTTGTTGGATACCCTTTTGGGTCGGTGGCCAAACCACGGGACGGCCCATGCTTGCCGGCCGATTGCGGGATCCGGCGGGAGGGGCACTGCCGGGCCGGCGCGCCCGGCCGGCTCATCCCTCCTTCGGGTACAGGCCGGCCGTCTTCGACTCCTCCGTCTGCCAGAAGACCGCCGAGATGTGCTCGACGGCGTTGATGAGCGTGCGGGCGTCTGCCGGGTCCATCGACTTCTTGGCGTTTCCCGCCGCCTTGGTCGCCTCCCAGAACACCTCGTGCAGGTCCGGGAACATCTCGACGTGGTGCGGCTTGAAGAAGTCGGTCCACAGCACCCAGAGGTGGTGCTTGACCAGCTCGGCTCGCTCCTCCTTGATGAGCACACAGCGCTGCTGGAACACCGGATCGTCGGAGGCCTGGTACTTCTCACAAGCCCGGAGCACCGACTCGGCTTCGATGCGGGCCTGGGCGGGGTCGTACACCCCGCACATGAGGTCGCAGTGGGCGTGGGCGGTCCTGTCGGGTCGAAGGAGCGTCATCTTCCTCTCCTGTCTTGAGATCTTGAGACTGCTGGTCGGCGTGCACCTACCCGGCTCGGCCGAGGTCCAAACCCGTCGAGAGCCGGATCGTGCTGCCCGCTTTGCCGGGAATCATCCGCCGCGGGTGTCCGTCGGAGCCGCATCCGGCTTCGAACCACACTCCTGGGCGGCGATCCATTCCAGGAAGTCCTCGACGTCGCCGGTTCCCGAGTAGGCGGTGTAGCTCTCGGCCCATTCCAGGATCTCGGTGGCGTTGAACCCCGCCGCCTCCAGGTGCTCTCGCGACTGATCGGCGAGAAGGTGGGCCCCCTCCAGGTGGGACCGGTCGGGCGCACGTTCTTCGATACCGGCGTCCATGGGGGTTTCAGGTTGAAGGGTCATGGCGGCTTCCTCCTCGTTGGGGCGAGTGGGCCGGCGAGGTGGGCTGCTTGCCCTCATTGCCGGTCCGCTTGCGACCTGCGCTCCCAGGGAACTCCCAGCTTGGGGAGCAGCCAACGGTCGAGCCCGATCCAGCCGGCGTTGCGCCAGGCGAGGATCAGGCCCATGGACACCAGGATCATCGCTGGGTTGATCCCGGCCGATCCGGCGAACACGTAGGAGAAATTGAGCATGGCGCCGAGCATGGCGGCGATACCAGTGAACATCCCGAGAAGCAGCGCTATGCCCAGGAGCAGCTCAGTGAAGGCGACCAGGGGACCCACGACCGGAGCGGCGGTGTGCTGGATCCACTTGAGGATCTCCACGTACCAGGAGTAGGCGACGTCGGGATGTGGTCCGCTGGCCCCGTTGATGGCGCCGGCGGCGAAGCCGGCGACCGCATCACCCACGTGATGAAACTGAGCCGTGCCGTCGGCGGCGATCATGGTGCCGCTCCTGGTCCAGCCGATGCTTCCAGACCCCGTCAGCGAATACCCGGCCTTTCCCCAGTCCCAGACCCTCCAGGTGATGGTGCCCCCGAAGACCTTGTACCAGCCCGCCTGGAACCACTCCCATCCCAGCCAGACGCGCAGCAGCAGCCACAGGCGTGCGAAGGTCGTCGACCCAAACACGGCCTTGGCGAATGCCGGCTCCTCGATGTGAACCGTCTCTTTCATGAGTCTGCAGCTCCTTTGGCGCTCGTGGTGGAGCCATACCCGCCGGGCGGGTGCTCGAAACCGTGCGAGGGCCGCGGCCCGGGCTTCCCTCTCGCCCAGAGGACCCGTTCCCCGGCTCATGCCGGCGCGGCGTGTGTCGCGTAAGCCCCCCGGCGGGCCCGGGTCGATGCAGGCCCACCGGGGGTCGGGGATCGTCGGCCGGTGGAGGGCCGGCCGACGGCGCGCTAGCCGAGGGGACTGGCCGTTGCCGCCGATGCTGCGGCGTCGAGCAGGGAGTCGGCGTCGAGGGTGGGTAGCTCACCGGAGGTGGTCTCGAGATGGGCGCGGACGAACCACTGGATCATCTCCAGGCGCCCGGTCTGTTGCAGTAGCAGATCGCTGGTCACCGGGTCGAGCTCTGCGGTCTCAATGATCGCCTTTCGGTGGTCGCGAATGATGCCGTCGTAGACCCAGTCGAGAGCGCCCAGGTGTGCCGCGGCAACGGCGCGGCCCAGGGCGTAGTTCTCCCAGGTCCGGTCGGCGGTCAGGCCGCCGGCGAGACCGTTCGGTATCGCCCCCAAGGTCGCCATCCGCTCGGCGAGCTGGTCGGACATCTCTCCGACCGCCTTGGCGTGCTCGTCCATCAGGCGGTGGGTCGCCAAGAAGTTGGGACCGACGAGGTTCCAGTGGACGTGCTTGAGAGTCAGGCCGAGGTCGATCAGGGAGTACAGCCGCCGTTGCAGGATCTCGGTGACGGCGGCGGCGGCGTCGTCCGACATGCCGGCCGGGGTGTAGCGCTGCTGCATAAAAGGCTCCTTTGTTTGCACAGGTCTCACATACCCGCGCCGATCGACGCTCAAACTCCGCAGACGAATCTCGGTGGCTGCGAAGGCACACCCTGGCAGCTCTCCGCGGCGCCTTGACCATGCGGCTTGCCATGATTGAGTCGCCGGCGGCCTGGGTACGAAGGTGCCCGAGGCGGCGACACCGGCCGGGGAGAGGCCGTGAGGCGAGACAGGAGCGGAGGCAACGACGAATCGATGTCCGTGCCGCGAGCCGCGGCACTGGGGATCGGCTCGATGGTTGGAGCCGGGATCTTCGCCCTGCTGGGTGAAACCACCCGCCTCGCCGGCTCCTCCGTTTGGCTGGTCTTCCTGGCCGGTGGGGCGATCGCCCTGCTCAGCGGATACTCCTACGGTCGACTGGGCGGACGGTTCCCGTCCCGAGGCGGGCCCATCGAGTACCTGATCCAGGCCTACGGCCCCGGTCTCGGCTCGGGTGCGGTGGCGATCTTCTTCCTGAGCGCCGGCACCGTCGGGATGGCCCTGGTGGCCCATGCATTCGGCAGCTACGCCGCTCGCCTGATCATCGGCGATTCGGTGGCCTTCTGGTGGCCGGGGGTCTTCTCGGCGGCTCTGGTGGTGTCCCTCACCCTGGTCAATGCCGCCGGGACGGGGCTGGTGGCCAGGACCGAGCTGGCGGTCGTGGCGGCCAAGCTGGCCGTGCTGGCCGCATTTGTGGTCGCCGGCGCCGCCGCTCTTCACGTCTCGACTCTCACATCCCACCCGGCCGCATCGACGAGCGGGATCTTCGGCGGCATCGCCGTGGCGTTCTTCGCCTACACGGGCTTCGGAGTGATCACGAACGCGGCGGCGGATCTCCACGATCCCCGACGCGATCTTCCCCGTGCCCTGTTCGCCGCCATCGGCGTCGTGATCGTCCTGTACCTGGCGATCGTCGTGGCGGTGCTGGGGAACCTCTCCTCGGCACAGATCCTGGGCGCCAAGGAAACCGTGCTGGCGGAGGCGGCTCGCCCGGTGCTCGGCGGGGCCGGGTTCTCGGTCATGGCGATCGCCGCCATGCTTTCCACCGCCTCGTCGGTGAATGCGAACTTGTTCGGGGTCACCAACCGCGCCTACACGCTGGCCAAGTACGGTGAGCTGCCCGAGACTTTCGAGCGGCGCCTGTGGCATCGGGGGACCGAGGGCCTGGTGCTGGTGTCGGCGGCGGTGATCCTGATGGCGACCTTCCTGGATCTCTCCGCGCTGGCGGGGCTGGCCAGCAGCGCGGCCCTGATCGTCTATTTGGCGGTCAACATCGGGCACCTGCGGCTGCTGGGCGATACCGGGGCGTCCAAGACCCTGGTCGTCCTGGCCGTCGCCAGCAGCGCGGCGGCCACGGTCCTCTTCATCGTCTATGCCGCCGTCACGGACCCGATGACCTTGGTCTGGTTGGGTGTGGCCTTTGCCGTCTCCGTCGCCGCCGAGGCGGTGCTTCAGCGCAGACGCTCCGGTCACATCCGGTCGCAGCCGCCTCGTTTGTGAGCGCGGCCTCTAGCTTCCGGTCTCCTGATGGCGCGGGCGGCGCCGAGGCCGGTCCCGCACCAAGGAGAGCAACGGCTTGTTCTTCGGGTCCAGGATGCGGTGTGCCAGCAGTTTGATCCTGTCGTTGACCAGGAACCACGCCAGGGCGTAGCCCCACACCGCGGCGGCGGGCACCCACCCGATCGGCGTCATGAAGAGTCCGAAGACGGCGATCAGGGTGGCCATCGCCTGTGTTCCGGTGACCGCCAGGAACAGCGCCCGGGACGGCTTGATCGACCAGAACGGTCCTCGGGTTCGGGTAACGAACACGGTCAGGTGGCCCGCCACCGACAGCTTCAGGTACATGAGCGTCTGGATCTGACCGGAGCCCATACCGAAGACCCGATCGGCCAGGTAGAAGAGTAGGAAGGTGGCGGCGACCCCGGCGATGCCGAGCATGGTTGCGAGTCCCAGGACGCTGCGCATGTTCCACTTCTCCGGGCGTCGGTTGTAGACGACCCGGTCGTAGGCGATCGAGAGAATGGCCCCGTCGTTGAGGAGTGCCAGCAACACGATCATCACCGCGGTGACCGGGTAGAAGTTGAACACCAGGATCGACAGGGTCATGAACAGCAGCACGCGGATCGTCTCGGCGATCCGGTAGACGGCGTAGTTGGTCATCCGCTGGAAGATCTTCCTCGCCTCCTGGATGGCCTCGATAATCACCGAGAGGCCCGGCGAGAGCAGCACGATATCGGCGGCCGCCCGGGCGGCGTCGGTGGCGCCTGACACGGCTATACCCGCATCGGCCTTCTGAAGGGCGGGGGCATCGTTGACGCCGTCGCCGGTCATGCCGACGATGTGCCCCCGGCTCTGGAGCGCCTCGACGATCCGGTACTTGTGCTCCGGGTATACCTGGGCGAACCCGTCCGCCCGTTCGATGGTGTCGGCGAGCGTGCCCTGTGATGTTCCCGCCCCGTCGGTGAACGCCGAGGCGTCGAGGATCGAGGTTCCCATCTCGAGGCGCCGGGCCGTCTCTCGGGCGATGGCAACCTGGTCGCCTGTCACCATCTTGACGTCGACACCCAGCTCCCCGGCGGTGTGGATCACCTCGGCGGAATCGTCGCGGGGAGGATCGGACAGTGGGAGCACGCCTAGCAACCTCCAATCGTCGTCTGCGCCGGTGCGGGCCACTCCCAGCGCCCGGAATCCCCGTTCGGCGAAGCCGTCGATGGCTTGCTGCACTTCCGTCTCCAGAGCAGCGGAATCGGGCAACAGGCCCATGATGACCTGAGGCGCGCCCTTGCTGACGCGGAACGTGGTCCCGTCGGGGCCGACGACGTCGGCCTGGGTTCGCTTCACCACCGGGTCGAAGGGTTGAAACCCGCTGACCGTGTACGGAGCATCCCAGCCCGGTTCGAGTCCCTCGAGCACGGCCATGTCGATGGCGTCGCCGTCTTCGGCTCGGGAGGCGAGCCCGGCGGTCAGGACGACCTCTCGGGGATCGACGCCTTCGACCGCAAAGGGCTCGCCCATCGAGAGCCTGTTCTGGGTGAGAGTTCCCGTCTTGTCGGAACACAGCACGTCGATGCCGGCCATTTCCTCGATGGAGGCGAGCCGGCTGACGATCGCCTGCCGCTTGGCCAGGAGATGCGAGCCCACGGCCATCGTCACCGACAGCACGGTGGGCATGGCCACCGGTATCGCCGCGACCGTCAGCACCAGGGCGAACTGGAGGGTGGTGAACAACCCGTCCCCCCGGAACATGGCGACCAGTACGATCATGGCGACCAGCACGACGGCCACCACGATCAGATAGTCGCCGATCTTCAGCACAGCCTGCTGGAAGTGGCTCGCCGTCTCGGGGCCCTCGACGAGGTGTGCCGTCTTCCCGAAGTAGGTGTGACCCCCGGTGGCGAATACGAGGGCATCGGACTCACCGCGGCGCAGGATCGACCCTGAGAAGAGCACCGTTCCCGGGCCTCGTTCGACCGGGAGCGACTCTCCGGTGAGGGCCGACTGGTCGACCTCGACCTCGTCGTCTCCGAGCAGCTTCACGTCTGCGGGCACGATGTCGCCGATGCGCAGCCGCACCAGGTCGCCGGGCACGAGCTGGCGGGCGGGAAGTGTCGTCCACGCCCCATCCCTCTTGGCCCTGGCCTGCTGGGCCAGGCTCTCCTTGAGCGCGGCGATGGCGTTCCCGGCCCGGTACTCCTCCCAGAAGCCGACGCCGGCGTTGGACACGAGCAGCACGAGGATGATGGCGCAATCCTCCCATTGCCCGACGGCCGCCGAAAGCGCCGCCGCGGCTTCGATCATCCAGGGGATCGGGCCCCAGAAATGGCCGAGGACCCTGGCGAGCACGCTGGGGGCTTTTTCCCGCAGCTCGTTGGGACCGAACAAACCGAGCCTGCGCTCCGCCTCGTCGCCGGAAAGGCCTTCTGGAGGGGCGTCGAGCCGGTGCCGCAAGGCTTCGACGGTCATGCCGGACGCATCATCCGCAGTCATCATCTCCGAGGCCAGCCCGTCCGGGACCGGCCGGGTCTCAACGCCCATCACGACTCCTTCACCTCGGTACTTGCACGAGCCAGAGGAGCAGGCTCAGGGAGCCTGCCGCCCCGCCGGGTCCGAAAGCACGGTTCAGGAACGAGACCGTGCCACTGCCGCTCCGGAAGAGGACGGAGAGCCATGGCCGGGTCATCGGCGCGGCCACCACCGAGGCCGTGCGGGCTCGCAGCGGTGTGGGCGCTCATGAGGTTCCGGCGCTCCCGGATTCCTGCTCACCCTGGGCCGTGCCGCTCGGTTCGGGGACGATCACGACCGGTCGAGAACAGTGGGTGGCACAGTGGCGGCTGACCGAACCGAACATGATCTCCCCGATTGAGGTGTGTCCGCGGGATCCCAGGACCATGAGGTCGGCCCGGCTGCCGAGACGCACCAACTCCGTGGCCGGATCGCCCACCACCGGCTCGATGTCGATCGGCACGCCGGTTTCGTCGGAGACCGTCTGAGCGATGCTGCCGAGGCCCTCGATGATGTTCACGTCTTCGCCGTCTGAGAAGGACGGCTGCTCGTGCCAGATTTCCACCGGCGCCACGGTGACCGCCCGAACGGTCTGCCCGGTGGCCGCGGCGAAATCGGCCGCCCATCGGAGTGCCCGCTTCGACGTCGGCGAGCCGTCTACACCGACAACGATGCCTCGGTCCGCCGGTGAGGGTGTCTCCTGTGGGATCACCGCCACCGGCCGAGAAGTGTGATGGAGGATCTTCGCCGTTACCCCACCGAGGACGTGCATAGACCACATGCTGTGTCCGTGCGCTCCGAGGACGATGAGTCGGGCGCCCTCCCTTTGTGCGTCCTTGAGGATGGCGCTCGCCGGCTCGTCTTCGATGAGAGTGCAGACGTGGTCGATCCCTGCCTCTTCGACGCGCTCGCAGCACTTGTCGAGATCCGATTCGATAGCGGCTTTGAAGTCGTTGAAGTCCAAGGCAGGAAGGGCCAAGGTCCATCCCGCCCAGGGTGAGAAGGCATCCACCAGTCTTATCGGCGCCTGGGAGGCGGCGGCCGTCGCGATCGCCCAGTCGAGCGCCGCCAGTGAACCGTCCGACCCGTCGACTCCCACGACGATCGGTTGTTCATCCACGAGATCCCCTTCATTTCGTTTCCTTTGCCGCATACCCGTTTCGGGATTGCCACAAACTTGCCTGCGGTTCCGTCGACAACGGACCGACCGCCGTGCCGGCCTTCGGTGCCGGGATTGGCGCCGAAGGGAATCGGGTATAGGTGGGGGCGAACACACCGAGGAGCCATTTGTGGTTCGACATCTCGACGGATGGCGAGCATTGCCCCGGGGCCGCGGTCCCGGGGGCCCGGCGTGGGCGACACCACTCGCGCCCTTGGGAGGCGGCGACTCTTTCCCGCAGGAGAATCCCGGAGGTGGTCACAGCTCGGCACGATGCGGGACGAAACGTCTGCGCCCCGGTTGGACCGCAGAGAATCCCG
>CAZWKX010000035.1:2476-20250 GCA_964633975.1 uncultured Acidimicrobiia bacterium | reverse complement strand
CCCGGGGGCCCGGCGTGGGCGACACCGCTCGCGCCCTTGGGAGGCGGCGATTCTTTCCCGCAGGAGAATCCCGGAGGTGGTCACAGCCCGGCACGATGCGGGACGAAACGTCTGCGCCCCGGTTGGACCGCAGAGAATCCCGCGGGATTTGGTCTTCTCTCAGGATGATGGAGCCGAAGACACCACTATGAGGAACGACACCGCGCCCGCGGATCTCAAGTTGCGACTGCCGGCCGACGCTTCGGCCCCGCGCCGGGCTCGCTCGGCGCTGGCCGCCATCGAGCCCCTCGTTCCCGAAACACTGGTCGAGGACCTCCGTCTCCTGGTTACCGAGGTGGTGACCAACAGCGTGCGCCACGCTGGAATGGGCGCGGAAGACGAGATTGCACTCTCGGTGACGGTGCTTGCCGACCGGGTCCTGGTAGAGACTTGGGACAGCGGACCCGGCTACGACACGTCGTCGCGATTGCCGGGCGAAGACGGCGCGGTCCCGGGCTTGGGTCTCTTCTTGGTCGATCTGCTGGCCAAGCGCTGGGGGGCCGAGAGCGGGGCGCGCTGCCACACTTGGTTCGAGCTGGATCTGAGCCGGCGCTGAGCCGCCGGCCCCGGCGTCACTCCTCGACTTGCTCGACCGCAGAGCGGATGGCATCGAGGGCCCTGGAGAGAAGCCTCGAGACGTGCATCTGGGAGATCCCGAGCTCCTGGGCGATCTCGGTTTGGGTGAGGTCCCGATAGAAGCGCAGAAACAGGATTCGGCGTTCCCGGGCCGGAAGGGCCCTCACCGCCGGAGCGACCACGGCCAGGCGATCGGCCAGCGCCTCGGTCTGGTCGTCGTCTGTGAGCTGGTCTCGAAGAGTCTCACCTTCGGGGTCCCCGCCCAGCGGCGCCTCGATGGATGTCGAGACGTAGGCCTGCCCGGCCTGGAGCGCCTCTATCACATCCTCGGAGGACAGGTCGGCGGCGGCGGCGATCTCGGCGACCGTCGGCGATCGGCCCAGCTTGCCTGAGAGCCGGGCACGCGTGTCCCCTACGAGCAGTGCCCGCTCCTGTAGTCCCCGCGGCACCCGAACCGCCCAGGCTCGGTCGCGCAGGTGACGCTTCAGCTCGCCGATGATGGTGGCCGAGGCGTAGGTGGTGAACTCGACCCCTCTGGCGGGATCGTACCGATCGACTGCGTTGATCAAACCGACGGTGGCGACCTGGACGAGATCGTCGGCCGATTCTCCCCTGCCCATGAAACGCCTGGCGAGGGCCGCGGCGAACCTCAGGTACCCGACGATGAGCGCTTCCCGGGCGGCGGGGTCATCGTCCCGGCGACGGAAGAGGGCGCTTGCGTCTTCCGGGTCAATCACCGCGGCTCCCACCGACCTCGGCCGTCACTTTGGTGCTCCGAGTCTCGGCCCTCCGCGTGGCGGGATCGCCGAGCAAGAGGACACGACCGGTCACGTCCTCTTGAGAAGCAGCAGAGCAAGGTCGTCGTGCAGCTCCGGTTCCACCATTGTCGCCACCAGGTGGTCGGCTACGGCGGGCAGGTCCGCCGGGCTGGATCCGAGTGCCGCCTTCAGACGGGCAAGACCTACGTCGATCGACTCGCCGGGACGCTCTATCAGCCCATCGGTGTAGAGCAGCAGCGTGTCCCCGGCGCGGAGATCGGCGGAAGCCGAAGCCGTCCGCGGCGCCGGTCCGGGATGCAGGCCGAGCGGCGGGCGCTGCGCGGTCACCAGGACGTCGATGCTGCCGTCCCGCCGCCGGAGCATGGCCGGTGGATGGCCCGCCTCGGCAAAGATGATTCGGTCCGTTCCCGGGTCGAGGAACACTATGGCGGCCGTTGCCATGACCGACTCGCCGTACTGCCCCACCTTGGTGTCGAACAGCTCGAGAATCCGGATCGGGTCCGGCTCCAAAAAGGCGAGCGTCCGGAGGGCGTGGCGGATCTGACCCATCTGTGCCGCGGCCCGTACCCCGTGGCCTACCACGTCTCCGACGATCAGCCCCAGCCGGTCTCCGGGGAGGGTGAGGACGTCGTACCAGTCGCCCCCGACGTCGCCCCGACCGGTTGGCACGTACCGGGCATGGATATCGACGCCCTTGACCTTCGGCAGAGCCGACGGAAGCAGGCTGGTTTGCAGTGCGGTGGCGATCTCGGCGGTGCGCTCGTAGGCGCCGGCGCGCTGGAGGACGGGAGCGCAGAGATCGGCGAAGGCCTCGAAGAACTGGCGGTCCTCCGAGTTGAGGGTGTGCGGCTCGGTCCAGCTCACCATCAATGCTCCCGGCGGTGATGACATCACCTCACGGATCGGTGCGATTGCCCAAGCCCGGCGGTCGCTCGCCGTGACCTCGTCGGCGACTGCGGGGTACCGCTGCACCATCTCCTCCCGCGTACCCACGTACATGCTCTCACCGGTGCGGGCCACGACGGCCAGCGGCACTTCCATGCTCAGCGGAAACTCGTGCCAGCGAGTCAGGACGTCATCGGCGAAGCCCACGACGTGGCGCATGTGGAGCACCAACCGCCCCCGATCCGCCAGGACGATGGTGCCCTGCTGGGCGCCGAGAGCTTCGACCGCCTCTCGAACGATCGTGCCGAGAACCTCGTCGGGAGTGAGCGCCGTGCTCAGGGCCCGCGTTGCCCGTTGCAGCCTGTTCAGCCGCTCGGCCCGCAGCTCGGCGCCGCGGCCGGCTTGCGCTTCCGCCAGGGAATCGGAGCGCATGCGAAGGATGCAGGCCGCCAGTGAGCCCAGGTCCTCCAGCAGCGCGGAACGCGCGCCGTCCCACGCGTGTTGCCCGTCGTCGAAGGTCCACAGCAGGCCGGTGGGGTCCGCGGCGCCGATCCGCAGGGGGACCCCGGCATGCGACCCGCCCCGGATCTTCCACGGGAGCAGCTCCGGGGGCGGGGGATTCCCGTCTCCGATCACCACGGCGGTCGTGGAGCTCGACTCCTCGTGCAGCAGACCTCGAAGCCAGGAAGCAAGCGGAATGAGGAGCGACGGATCCTCGACAGGGGGATATGCGGCCGCGACCTCGATTGTCTCACCGTCGAAGCTCGCGAGCAGCACCGCCGATGTCCCGAGCGCTTCTGCGGTGACGCGCACGAGCTGCGCGCAATGTGGGGCCACCTCACCTCCCGTACACCATCGGTGGTCGTCGGACGCCGGCTCCCGATCGAGTGTACGCCCGGCCCTCCGCAACGGTCTGGGCCGCGGTCGGGCCCACCATCATCCCGGTTCCGGCCGGAACGAGAACTCGACAGTCGAAGGGCCCTTCCCCGGATGGAAAGTGATCGGCCCGAAGAGCGCCTCGATGATTTTGAATCCCAGGAATTCCGGAGCCGGGTCGACCGTTCCCACCCGAACTGCAACGGCGTCGCCGTCGGGGGCGATCGTGATGGCGACCGGCTCGGAGGCGGCGGTCTGAATGGCGTTGGTGCAGGCTTCCGATACCGCCAGCTTGAGGTCCTCCACCTGCTCCTCACCGGAGCCGAGGTGGCGCGCCACCGACGCGGCGAAGAGCCGAGCGGAAACGAGGTTCTCCGGCCGGCCCATGAAGGTCAACACGAACTCGGCGGGGTCTCGACCCGGAAGATCCATTGCCGGCGACTCCTGCTCGGCCATCAACCCGAGGCGAGCGCCGAGTCGACCGACGGATGAATCACGAACTCCTGATCCAGAGCGGTCAACGAGAGCAGCCGGGCGACCGGACTGTCGCCGACCACCAGGGCCATGCTCCTGCGCTTCGACTCGAGCAACTCACGGCCCGAGACGAGAGCCCGCAGCCCGGTGGAGTCGATGAAGGTGACGTCAGTCAAGTCGACCACCACGACTCGGGCGCCGCCGGCATCCGAGATGGCCCGTTCCACCTGGTCGGCAACCAAGAGATCGACCTCCCCGGAGATCGTCACCAGGCCTACGGTTCCTCGGAGTTCGATTGCGATACCGGGATCCGACACGAGTCCCCTCCTGCCGCCGAAACCCGGGGCCCGCGCGGGCCCGGGGCAAGCGTTCGTAGTATACGTAGGACGATGCCTCGTTTTCCCGACATGCCGGTGTGCGTCTCGGTGCCGGCCCGGGCCGGTGCCCTGCCCATACTCAGATCGATGGTTCTCGGCGCAGGCGCCGGTATCGACCTGTCCGTCGACGCGCTCGACGACGTTGCTCTCGCGGTCCACGAGTCGGCGGTGCAGCTGATCGGCGCGGGTGCCACCCGCCTCGAGTTGGGGATCAGGCCGGACTCCACCGGTCTGCTGATTGTCGTCGGTAGCGATATTGTGGTGACTCCCTGGCCACCCTTGGGGTGGCCGGACACTCTCTCGGGGCGGGTCGTTTCCGCCCTCGTCGACCGGGTGGACCATGTCGCAGATTCGCACGGAAGCGTCGTGACCCTGAGGAGACGGTTGCCGGCGGCCTGAGGCTCGCCGCTCACCACTCCTCAACCAACGCCGCCTCAACCGGGCGGCGTCTTCGGGAATGCCGAACCGGGTACAAGCGGGGGGAGAGACCGCGCCACTCGGTCTTGCCGGCAACTTCGTTTGAACAGCGTGCCGCCCAGTTGCCTGGTTTGAATCGAGGCTCCCACGGGTACGACGAAACGGGTGGCCCATAGTGCCGCCGAGCCTGGAGGATTGCCGTGAGGTTCTCGAACTCTGGAGCCGCAGGATCGGGGCCGACGAGGCACAGCGATCCGGTTTCGCAGGCGTTCCCCAGGCCTCGGCTGGTGAAGCCCACCGACCACATGGCCCGCGCCGCAGGGGTGGTGCTGGCCGGTGGCGAGGGACGGCGGCTGCTGCCCCTCACTCGGGACCGCAGCAAGCCGGCGATGCGATTCGGTGGAGATCATCACCTCGTCGACTTCGCGCTCTCCAATCTTCTCAACGGCGGGATCGATCGCATCCTCGTGATCGGGAGAAGGCGGGGCGACGATGTGACCGCGCTCATCCGGGAGGCGTGGACGGCGCCGGCCCGCCCGGATGCCATGCGGAAAGACGGCGCCGCCGTCATTCGAATCTGCTCCGGCCCCTACGCAGGATCCGCCGAGGCCCTCTACCGGAACCTCGATGACCTCGCCCTGGCCGGCGCGGACCACATCCTGGTTTTCGCCGCCGACCACGTGAACCGGCTCGATCCGGCCCGGCTGCTCGAGGCCCACATCGCCAATCGGGCCGCGGTGACGGTGGCCGCCCTCCCGGTGCGGATCGGCGAGGCGTCAGCTTTCGGAGTCATAGACGTGGATGTCACGGGCCGCATCCGCGGCTTCAAAGAGAAGCCGGCTCACCCCGGGGCAGTCCCCGGCAAGCCGGCGTGGGCGTTGGCGTCGATGGGCATCTACGCCTTCGACGTCGGAGCACTCGACTGGGTTCTGCGCCTTGACGCCCGCAGCGCAACCTCCCGGCACGACGTTGGGGGCGACATCGTGCCCCGGCTGGTGGCAGCCGGAGCAGCCTACGTCTACGATTTCGCCGCCGACCTGCTCCCCGGCCAGACCGAGCGCGAACGGGGATACTGGATGGACGTCGGTACGATCGACGGCTACTACCGGGCCAACATGGATATTGCTGCTCCCGACCCGCTCTTTCGGCTCTACAACGCCCAATGGCCCATCTACTACGGGCATCCGGGACGCAGTGGGTCGACCGGGCCCGATTTGGCGCTCCGACCCGCCGACCTTGGCGTCCCGAAGATAGAGGGCGCCACGGTGCGCCGCAGCGTCGTGACGAGTGGCGTGCTCATCGGCGCGGGCGCTCGTGTCGAGGATTCCGTGCTGCTCGACGGGGTGGTGGTGGGACGCGGCGCGATCGTCAGGGGCGCCATCCTCGGCGAGAACGTGGCCATCCCCGACGGTGTCGAGGTCGGCCCGGCCGGGACTCCAGGGTGCACCATCTCACACGGCGGCGTCGTGGTGGTGACAGCCGCCGACCGGTTCGCCGAGCCGACCGGCGGGCGCGACCGCTCCACCTATCGGTTGCGTCGGGATGTCCCTGTGCATGGCCGGGAACGGGTCCGGGAGCCGGGGGCGGCATGGCGCATCCCGCCGAGCTTGGCTCCGCATCCGAGGAGTGCTTCGTGAACGGACGAGCACCGGGATGGCCCGGAATCGAACCCCGTTGGGCGTCGATTGCCAAGCGGGCGTGTGGAACCGCTCTCTGTCCCGCATGCCCGGCCGGGTTCACGCTCGGCCTGGGACGCTGGGTGAGGGTCTGTTCCCTCGCGGCCGGCCGAGAGGAGATCCGGTGAGCGCCATCGACGTGATCATGATGTTCGGCGCCACCGGCGACTTGGCCCGCAAGATGCTCTTCCCTGCGTTGTATCGCCTGGAGGAGCGTGGTGTCTTGGATCAGCGGATCGTTGGCGTGGCACTCGACTCCTGGGATGTCGCCCGGTTCAGGCATCACGTCGACGGCGCCGTCGCGGCGGCAATCGCAGAGACCGACCCGACGATTCGCAGCAGGCTGCTCTCCCGGCTCGCATACGTTCACGGGGACTACGGCGATCGGGAGACTTTCACCCGGCTCGCCTCCGCGGTACATCCCGAGGATCGGCTCCTGCACTACCTGGCCATCCCGCCGGAGATGTTCGAGTCCGTCGTGTCGCGGCTCGACGATGCCGGTCTGATGCAGCGAGCCCGGATCCTGGTGGAGAAGCCGTTTGCGCGGGACCTGACCACGGCCCGCCATCTCAACGGTGTCCTGCACAAGTTCGTCTCCGAGGAGTCGATCTACCGCATCGACCACTTCCTCGGCAAGGAATCGGTGGAGCACCTGCTTGCGTTCCGGTACGCCAACCCGATCTTCGATGCCGCATGGAACGGCCGGTTCGTCGACCACGTCCAGGTGACGATGGCGGAGTCGTTCGGAGTCGGGGGCCGAGGTCGTCTCTATGAGTCCCTCGGAGTGGTACGGGACGTGATCCAGAACCACCTGCTTCAGGTGATCTGCCTGCTCACGATGGAATCGCCGAACGCGCCTTCCGCGGAGGCTTTCGGCGCCGAGCGCTTCAGGGTGCTGGCGGCGACAGAGGGGGTGTCTCAGGCCGACGTTCTGTACGGCCAATACGAGGGATACCGGGAGGTCGAGCAGGTTGCCGCAGACTCACCGGTCCCCACCTACGTTGCGCTCCGGCTGGCCATCGACTCGCCTCGGTGGAAGGGTGTCCCGTTCTTCATCCGGGCCGGCAAGGCGCTGGCGACGACGGCGACACAGGCGGTGGTGGTCTTCAAGTCGCCACCGCCCCTGTCGTTCTCCACGCAAGAGGATCGACCGGCCGCGGACAGGCTCGTCTTCAAGATCGGCCCCTCCGACGGCGTCGACCTCTGCGTGCAGACGAAACTTCCCGGTGACGGCCTCCGCCTCACCACCACGCCGCTTTCGGTCGACTACGAGAGCGTTTTCGGCCGGATCCCGCTCGCCTACGAGCGGGTGCTGAAGGATGCCCTCGCATGTGACCGGTCCCAGTTCGCTCACGAGGACGCGGTGGAGGAGGCCTGGAGGATCGTCGCCGAGATCATCGACCCTTCGGAGCCCCCGATCGTGTATCCGCAGGGAAGCTGGGGCCCCGCCGGGGCCGCCGGGTTCCTCGGCGAAGGACGGAGCTGGCTGAATCCTTCCTAAGCGCACCGGGATCGGCCCGGCCCGCAAGACCGGAAGCCAGCGGCGCGGCGATCTGAGGCTGGACCGTGAATCAGGTGGCTTTCTCGAGGTGGCCTCCGAACTGGCGGCGCATGGCCGACAGCATCTTGTCGGCGAAGTCCGCCAGGTCACGCGAGTAGAGGCGCTCCTGGAGGGCGGTTGTGATCACGGGCGCCGGCACGCCCTCCTCGATGGAAGCGATCACCGTCCAGCGTCCTTCGCCGGAGTCGGAAACACGGCCGGCATATCCGGCCAGGTCGGGGTCGGCGGCGAGCGCGTCGGCGACGAGATCCACGAGCCATGAGCTGATCACGGTGCCCCTTCGCCACACTTCGGCCACCTCGGCCAGGTCGAACCGGTACTGGTACGCGTCGGGATCGCCGACGGGAGCAGTCTCGGCGTCGGCGGCCCGATCCTGCCGGCCCGCGTCGGCTCGGCCGAGGATGGCGAACCCCTCGGCTATCGCCCCCATCATTCCGTATTCAATCCCGTTGTGGACCATCTTGACGAAGTGGCCTGCTCCGCTGGGTCCACAGTGGTAGTACCCGTCGGGAGCCGTCCCTGCGCGAGTCCGGCTGGGGGTTGGGTCGGCGACTGCGCGTCCCGGGGCGATCGAGGCGAAGATGGGATCGAGGCGTTCCACGACCTCCGGCTCACCTCCGATCATCAGGCAGTAGCCGCGTGCCAGGCCCCACACCCCGCCGCTGGTTCCACAGTCGACGAAGTGGAGCTCGTGTTCGGCGAGCAGGCGCGATCGAACGAGATCGTCCCGGTAGTACGAGTTGCCGCCGTCGATCACAGCGTCGCCCTTGTCGAGCAGTCCGAGGAGCTCATCGATCACAGGCTGGACGGCAGCGGCCGGCACCATGATCCATAGGGCCCGAGGAGTCGGGAGCGCTGCGACGAGTTCGGCGATCGATTCGGCGCCGTCCGCCCCTTCGCCCTCCATTGCCTGGACCGCGGCGCGGTTCAGGTCGTACACGACACATTTGTGCCCGGCGAGCATGAGGCGGCGAACCAGATTGGATCCCATCCGGCCGAGGCCGATCATCCCGAGCCGCATGGGCCGTTCGGTCTTGGTCACGCTGATCTGGTCGTCACTCATGGCTGCTCCTTCGATTCCGGGCCTCGGATCCTGCAAAACCTATCGGGCTCGCCGGCCTCCACGCCGCGACGCCCGCGGCTCGATCGCCCACTCGTGGGCCGGCCACCGGTTCTCCCTGAAACATATCCGCTCGATGCCTGCCGCAAACCGGTGTCGGGGAGCATCGTGATCGGACGGGACGGCGCCTCACGGGGCGCTTCGGAGCGCCGGTGTCGGCGCCGGGGCCTGCATTCACCGACCTTGGACGGTGGGCCCGCCCTCAGCGGCTCTCTTCCTTGGCCGCCTGCCGCAGCTTCTTGATCGTCTGCCGACGCTCCGCCGCCTTCTGCCGGCGGCTGGAGATGAGGCGACGCAGGTAGGAGCCTTTGCCCTCCGGGTGATGGATGGTCATGAGGTCCTTGGGCGGGCAGGCGCGCCGACGCCAGGGGCCGAACGCTTCACCCGCCCGGCCTTTGGCCAGGAAGGGCATCCAGAACTGCCGGCGGTGTCTTCGGTTGAGACCGATGTCGGCGTCGAGTCGCACCCGGCGGTGCCACAGCGCCCGCCAAACCCAGGACCGCCACCCCTTCGGTTTGCCGGGCAGCGGGATGTCGACGGCCAGCTCCTCCGCCACCACCGCGAGGGCAAGGTAGGCGTGTGTGTCGAAACCCTCGACGCGCAGGAACTCGTCGATGAAGTCCCAGTCGAGGTCTTCGAGTTCGATGATGCGCAGCACGTCGACAAACCCGAGCAGTCGGGAGAAGCGATCCTTGTTCAAGTGCAGGAGGAGCTGGATCAGGGAGGTCTCCGGATCGAGGGCCCGCACCGTGCGCTCCCCGTCCGGAGTGGGCACGGCAACGGTGCGGTCCCAGATCAGCTGGAGCTGGCGCGTGGCGACCTCCACCTTCATGATGTCGGTGTGGATGTCGACCCAGATGCCCGGGTCGACGTGAAGGTCGACCGATTGGATCCATCCCCGCTCCATCAGGCGCTGATACAGATCCGCCGTCTCGTGGTCGGGTTGGAGCAGCCGGATGATCTCGGCGATCCGGTGGATGTCCTTGGGGGCGATCATGAGGTCGATGTCGTCGGCCGGGCGTTCCCCCAGCCTGTCGTACCAGCGAGCCTCGGCGACGACGCCCTTGGCCACCAACGTCTCGGCGCCGATGCCCTCGAGACGGTCCTGCACGTCCAGCAGCGTCTTCCAGAGCTGCTTGTTCCAGGCCTCGGCGAGCAGCTCCCGCCGGGCCAGTCGTTGGGTCAGGTCGGGTGGTAGCTCCGCCTGCCCCGCCTGGTGGGCGCTCCATAGCAGGCCCCTCATTCGATGCTCCGCTGCAGAGTGCAGCAGCTCTACGGGGTCGTCGATGGAAGGCAGCGGTCGTCCGGCCGCGAGTTCGATGAGCGCAGGATGCGGACGCGGCATCTTGCAGGCCAGACTAACGCGCCGACCTCCGCGAGAGGCCCATCGAGCCGGATGCCGGCGAGGGGCGGGCCCTAGTCGCCGGCCTCTTCGGTCAGCAGCTTCTGTTGGGCCAGGGCTTCGAGATAGGCGCCTGCGTCGGCCTCGGCGCGTTCCAGGGGGATGTCGTACGCGTCGGCCAGCACCTTGGCGAGCTGGGCGCGGGTGGCGCCTTTGCCCAACGCTCGCCACAGCAGCGCACCGGACGGGTTCGTGGCCAGGTACTGAGACTGGGCGGCGTCGAGGGCGATGACCTCGTCGTCGGCCTCGAGCCATTCGAGAGCATCGGCACGCAGCCGGTAGACCCGCTCCTCACCTGGGCTGTCGCTTGCGTCTGTCACTTCGACGTCACTCCTGTCGCCGGGGCCGTTGCTGAATCATAGGGGCAGGAGACCGGCCCGGAACTGTGGGGATCAGTAGTTGGCCAGGGTGCCGGTGACCCGTGCAGACCGGATCGCCCTGCGGAGCGTCACCATCGACAAGGGGAGGAACACGACGGCGAAGGCGGCCAGCACCAGCATCTCGTCGATGGTGTCGACGAAGCCGTGGCCGCTGAGAAGCACGGCGCGCAAGGCGGTCAGCGAGTAGTAGGCGGGGACCATGTGGGCGAACACCTGGAGGGTGCCGGGCAGCAGGGCTACCGGGAACATGGCTCCGGCGAGGAAGGTGGTCGCCTGGGTGGCCACCAGGGTGAAGGGCTCGCCCTTCTTGGTGAGGACGATGAAGGCCGCGGCGAAGATCCCGATCGAGCAGAAGACCAGCAGGGTGAGAACCAGGATGGGCAGGCCGATGAGCAGCCCGATGATGGGGAACCTGACATCGAAGAACACGACGGCGATGGTGAACCACAGCGCCAGCTCGACTGCGGTGAACACGGCGGGAATGATCAGCGTGCCCGCCATGAGGGTGGGAAGGCGGGTCGGCGTGGAGAGCAGGATCTCTAGGGTCCCGGCGTCCTGCTCCCGTGTGATCGTCGAGCTGAAAGTGCGCAGGCCCAGGTAAGACGACTGCGTGACCAGGACGCCGACCAGGGCGAAGGTGAAGTAGCCGCCCCGGTACTGCTGCAGGTACTCGGAGCTGCCGACGAGCTTGGAGAGGAAGAAGAAGGTGGCCACGGTGAACAGGGCGTTGAAGAACTGGAGGAACAGCCTGAAGTGGTAGGACTTCTCGATGGTGATGTCGCGCCGGGCAATGGCGCCGATGCGTTCGGGTATCGAGGCGGCAAAGCGGGGCGTCGTCTGAGCCGTCATGCCGGTTCGGTGTCCTGAGTCAGGAGGCGAACCAGCGCCTCCATCGATCCGGCCCGGTCCGCGGCCAGCTCCGCCGGCGCGCCCTCGAATCGGATCGTCCCGCCGACGAGGGCAACGACCTTGGTGCACACGTCGGCGACCTCGTCGAGCCGGTGGCTCGAGAGCAGGACGGCGTGCCCTCTTGCCGCCAGCCTGCGCAGCATGTCCCCGACCTCTCGCGTGGCCACCGGGTCGAGGCTGCGGGTCGGCTCGTCGAGCACGAGCAAGGGAGGGTCGATGAGAAGGGCCCGGGCCAGGCTCAGACGGGTGCGCATGCCCGCCGAATAGCCGAAAACCAGCTTGTCCCTGCCGGCCAGGCCCACCTCCTGCATCAGCTCGGTGGTGCGACGCACCGCCTCGGCTCGCTTCAAGCCAGCCATCACGCCGAAAAAGTGGAGGTTCTGGCGTCCGGTGAGCCGCCAGTAGAGGCCGCGGTCGTCGGAGAGGACCAGGCCGATGCGTCTGCGGAACTCGTGGCCGTCGCGGTCCACGTGTAGGTCATCGAGTGTCACCGTGCCCGAGGTGGGCTCGAGCAAGGTGGTGATGATGCGGATGAGCGTGGTCTTGCCGGCTCCGTTGGGCCCCACCAGCCCCACGATGCCGCCGGCCTCGACCCGGAAGGAGACGTCAGCGAGGGCGAGAACCGACTCCTTGACCGCGGTGCGCACGAACGGCCGCAGCAGCGGGGGCGGCGGCTTGTAGACCTTCGTGACCTGGTCGACGTGAAGCATGGTTCCGACCGGTTCCGCCCTTCGGCACTGGTGCTTGCTGTTCTCTGCCGGGAGCCTACCGCCCCGGCCGGTGGCCCTATGACCTGTGGTGCGGCGCGACCACCGAAACGTGGACGCGGCTGAGCCGGGGGAGCTGCCAGAATGCGACGATCCAGGTGTTGCCGCCTGGCGAGGCCGGGGGCCGGCCGGGAGGGCGAAAAGCCGGATGCTTGGACCGCGACGCACAAACCACAGGCAGTGATGGTTAAGAGATTTAAGAAATTCTTCGCGCTCTCGGTGGGTGAAAGGCGGACGCTGCTGCACGCCCTGGTGGCGATCCCGTCGGTCGCGGTGGCCATGAAGGTGTGGGGTCTCGATCGGGTCCAGTGGTTTTTGGAGCGCCGCGCCGAGCGGGCGCGAAGGCGGCACCCGGCAGAGGTCGCCGATATGGTCCAGCAAGCGCGCGCCGCCGCCGGGCTGGTCGAGGCGGCGGGCAGGGGCGGCGTCTGGAGACCGGACTGTCTGGAAAGGTCGGTTGTGCTGTCATATTTGTTGCAGCGCAAGGGGATTGACACCGAAATGCGGTTCGGCTGCCGTAGGGAAGAGGGCAATCTGAGCTTCCACGCCTGGCTGGAGCGGGATGGGCGGGTGATCAACGACAGTGACGACGTGGCCGACCTCTACACGCCGTTCCCCAGGCCGACCATAGGGCGGAGGTCGCGTTTCGACTGACGCCATGCGGAGCGCCCCCTGCCGACGGCGGCGTGGGGCGTGTCTTCGACTCGGAGCCTGGTATTGGCCGGTTTGGGCCACCGTGTCGCCACTGCCCGTGGCCGGGTGAAGTAGCCGGCTCGCCACTGCACGCGCGCAGCGAATTGGCTACACTCCGTGTCAGGAGCCGCCGGTGCGTTGTTTTGCCGGCGGAGGAGGAAAACTAGGAGGAGGGGCGTTTATGGCGTCCATGGTGTACGAACCTCCAGCGTTGGTCGTGCTCGGCACGGTTATCGATCTGACGGAGTGCAATGACTACTTCACGTCGGTGACCGGCCTGAACGACTCGTTTGGAGCAGTTGGCTGCAGCTAGCCTGACGGGCCCAGGGACCGGCCTTCAAAGGATCGACGCGAAGAGCGGCCAAGGGTGGCGCGCGGCGTCCGATGTGACATGACCGGTGACGCCTCGACAGCGAGCACTGGAGAGTCACATCAGGGTGGTCGGCGGGGTCACCGTGTGTGCTCTTGCGGTTTGGTTCTGCCGGGTTTGGCAGAGCCGAGCGGGTCCCGGAGGAGGGTCGTCGAGCGGGGACATGGTCCTCGCTGTGGTGACGACCGGCCGGGGTGCCGGCGGTGGGCTTTCCCACCCGGCAGCGATCGAAGAAGGCTAGGGCGGCCAGCAGAGGACTGATGCCGATTGGCCACGGGACGTGTTCAGCTACTACACTCCGTGTCGGAGTTGTCAGAGCACCGATGGTGCATCTGAGACGTAGGAAGGCAACACGCTCAGTGTTGAGATGGGGGCGCAAGCCCAAGGTGCAGAGGCGTTGATGACGTCTACGGACAAGGTGGAGAGGGAAAGTATGTACGAACCTCCGGTGCTTACCGTGTTGGGTTCTGTTGCCGAGCTGACGGAGTGTGAGAACTTTAATACCTCCGTCACGGGCGGTTGCCCAGGCGGCTTCCGCTGGTGGCACTAGACCACTCGGATACAACCAAACGAGAATCGGAAGGCAGCGCCTCGGCTCGGTGAAACGAGCGGAAGCGCTGCTTCCGCGTCTTGGGTCGCTTGATCAAGATGCCCGGCGCGGTGCCGAATCTCGGCGCATGGAGCATGTGCCGATCTGCCGCCGGCGAGCTGCGCATTGCCGATTCCGGAGATGCCGCTCGGCCGTCCGGCGGGTCCGGCCGACATGGCGAAGATGAGGACACGGCGCGAGCTGCGTTCGACCGGCTACCAAGGCGGTTGTCGACCTGCCGGCGCGGGTGGTCGACGCAACGATTGGCAGCCGGCGCGCTCCGACCCGAATAGTGGGCAGCGCGACCGGAATCTCATTGGCCACGGCGCGTGTCCGCTAACTACACTCGGTGTAGGAGGTCGTTTGATCACTTCTGGTGTTCGGGCGGCGACGGAGGCGGCACGGATCGTGCCGCGATGGGGAGTGAGTCCGACGGAGGAGAGGCATCGATGGCATACGAAGCTCCGGTCCTGATCGTGCTTGGCTCTGTGGCCGAGCTGACCGAGACCGAGATCCCCTACTGCTCGATCACGAACGGCACGCAGGACTTCTAGTAGCGGGGGACTGAACGACGGCGAGGGGCGGACACCACCCGATGGTGGCGTGTGTGCCCTGGCGCCGGCTCCCGTTCTGGGCATGGCATAGCGCGGCCCGGTCGCCCACCGTCGATCTTCAGGGCCTAATCGGCCGAGCCGCCTTCTTCCGCAGGGCGTACACTGTCTTACCGGCCCGGAAACGGGCCTGCCACGTGTTGGTCACGCGGGGAGGACTACCCCGCTCGAGAGGGGAAGGCGTCCATGCCGTCCAGAGACAAAGACGATCGGCCATCTCCGCAGATGCCGCTGCGAGTGGGTGACTACGAGCCTCCGGGTCTCGTCCGACTGGGCACGGTCCAGGAGCTGACGGAGAGCGAGGAGTTCTCCTTCCTGTCCGTGATCATTCGACCGACGACGACGTACTGCGGGACAGGGGGCTGCGGCATTCGTGGCTAGCGCCATCCCGTTGAGAATCCCTCTGCGGAGCGTCGATGCGGTGAGGCGCCGCAGAGACTCCACTTGCCAACCCAGACGGCATGAGACCAGGATGCTGTGCGGCGTCCGTTGCCGGCACGTGATATGACCGTAGCTCCAGATCATTCCGCCTTCGGCGCCTACGGCTTTCGTATCGTGGGCGTCGACGACGCATACCCGCTGCTCAACCATGTTCCTGCCGACTGGCCGGAGATCGAGGTCCGGCAGGAGATCGGGCCCGGTGAGGCGGCCGATCTCCGTGTAGGCGCGGACGATGCCGACCTCGCACTGATCACCGGCGGGCGTGTGCTCATTACACGGCAGCCGCCTGCGGCCCTGTTTGCCGTGCCGGTGCCACTGACCGCGGAGGAGCTGGTGCATCCGTACCTGGCGCCGGTGGCGTCAGTGCACGCGCTGTGGCGTGGCTGGCTCCCGTTCCACTCCGGCGGTGTCGTGCTGGCGGGGCGCGTCTGGGGCATCGTGGGGGGACGGGAAGTCGGCAAGAGCGCCCTTGCGGCCTCGTTTGCGATGAGGGGTCACCCGGTGGTGACCGACGACGTGCTGGTAGTCGATCGGGACCACCTCATCTATGCCGGGCCCCGCACCCTGGACCTGCGGCGCTCCGCGGCGAAGCACTTCCGCCTGGGCCAAGACCTCGGTGTGGTCGGCCGGCGGGAGCGGTGGCGTCTCAACCTCGAGCCTGTGGCCGACCGGGTTCCGCTCGGCGGGTGGGTGTTCCCGGCCTGGGGCGACGAGATCCGGGTCGACCGGTGCGGCGTCACCAATCGGCTGCGCTGCCTGGCCGAGTCCCGCTCCGTCGGCGGCCCCGGCACCAACCCGCAGCAGCTGCTGCGGCTCAGCGGCCTCCCCGCCTTCGACTTCATGCGGCCCAAGGATTGGGATCGCAACGAGGAGAGCGTGGAGGCGCTGATCGAGGTGCTGGAGTCGGTGCCGTAGGGGAGAGGCCGGGGGCATCGGCGTCGCGGTCGCTGATCGTAGGTTTTGACCTCGGCTGTCGGCTCGGTGTCCTTACTTGTGAGGCGAAGTAAAGAGCACGATGGACATCGGGGCTCGGGTCACGTCGAAAGGGCAGGGACCTCCCGAAAGCGGTGCGTGAGGCGCTCGATATCGCCGAAGGCGATCACGTTGTCTTTCGGGTCGAGGAGCACCGGGCGGTTCTGGCCAGAACGCCTCACCTGTTGGATCTGGCGGGCGCCGTTGAGGTCGCCGCGGAGAAACGTGGTGTGCCCTGCGACGAGGTGCGAAGCCGGACCCGCCGGGCCCGCTCCGATGCAGCGCGATGAGCGCATTCATCGACACCAACGTTCTGATCAGGCATCTCACCGGCGATCCTCCCGAGATGGCGGCGCGCGCCACCCCATTCCTCATGGCTGCCGATCAGCTTCTTCTGGCCGACCTGATCGTGGCCGAGATGGTCTATGTGCTCGAATCCTTCTACGAGGTGCCAGCCGAGCAGGTGGCACAGCTGGTGCGCTCGGTGATCGCCTTTGAACCGATATCTGTGGTCCATCCAGCCCTGCTGCTGAGAGCGCTAGAGGTGTACGAGGTCGACGGGCTCGACTTCACCGACGCCTACCTGGTGTCCGGCGCCGAAGCTTCCGACGTGAATGGCATCGTCTCGTTCGACCGAGCTTTCGACGATGTCGCCACGGTCAGCCGCTTGGAACCTTGAACGGCCCGGCGATTGAGCGCGTCGTTCGTTGCCATGGCCCATTTCCTCGGCCGGTGGCTGTACCCGGGTCTCGCCGGAGTGACTCACTTGTCCTGGACGTGGTCCTTCCAGAACTCGTGGTACTCGGCACGTCGTTCCAGAATCACGCCACGCTTCATGGTCAGGATCTGCTCGGGCGTCTTGCCCTCGACCGGGAACCGGGTGGCGACGAGCGGCTGCGAGTGCCGCCTTCAGCCACTTCCAGCCCTCCTCGCCTAGGGTGGGACGCACCTGCCTAGCTGGGGCCGGCGGTGCGAAGAGCTGTCAAGGATCTCGGAAGCAGGGCGGAGGCATCGGCCCGCACGCGGATCCGCCGCCTGGTCTTCGCCGTGCTCGCCGTCCTGCTGGCCCTGGGGATTCCCGCGTTCTCGGCGTCGGCGGTGCCGGCACCGGTCTACTCGCTGGTCGACATCCTGTTCCCCGACATGGGCCTTGGTGACCGCATGGACGACGCCGGCGCTTTTATAGAGGTGCCGCCGTCCGATCCGTTCAGTCCCTACGGCGGTCCCAACACCGTGCCGCTCGATGTTCAGATCGGCAGCTTCGGCAGCGCCTGGATCAGCACCGACTCCCTCAGCGACGGCGGCCTGAGCATCGGTGACTTCTTCGGCACCGGCGGCCCCTTCGGATGCGGACAACACGACGGCTACCGGGTGGGCTGCTCGCCCACCGACGACGGCACCGGCGCCGCGTTCAGCGACGGTTTCAACCTCTTCGCCTTCGGCTTCGATTCGCCCTTCCCCGACGACCTCAGCGGCGCGTACAACTACGAGATCTTCCTGGGCTCTGAAGGCGACTTCGTTCCCTACTACGGGAAGGACCTGTTTGCCTATCTGGGTGATGCGTACGTCCTGCGCTACATCGATGGCGCCTGGATCGATCTCGATCACCTCTCCTACGACGAGGGCAGTGGAACCTGGGAATCCCGAGACCACAACGCCCGCGTAGCCATCTCGGATCGAGCGGTCGTGTACGCCGTGCACGACCCGACCGCCTTTGCAGGCATACGGATCGGCATCTTCAAGACGCGGTCCGACACCCCGGACCAGCCCGACACCGTGGCCGCCCTCACCTTCCCGGAGATCCCCGACGATTCCACGCTCCCGTTCACCTACCCGGACGCAGGTCGGGAATCGATCGAC
>CAZWKX010000035.1:0-2376 GCA_964633975.1 uncultured Acidimicrobiia bacterium | reverse complement strand
GCCGTCTCGAGGTTCTGGTGGTGGTTCCTGGTGGTCGTTGGGCTCGGCCTCAGCGCAATGGGGCTGTTCTGGCTCTGGATGTACCTGCGCTTCATGAAACGTTTGCACGGATACAGGCGGGGGATCATCGACCATCTCGGCAAGAAGCCGGAGAAGCCGGCCGCAGTGGAGGAGGAGAAGACCGAGGTCGAAGAGACCACAACCACGACGACGACCACCACCACGACCTCTACCACCACGACGGCTGCTGCCGAAAGGACCACCACGGAGGCCGAGGCGACGGACTCCGCCGCCGGCTATCTGGTGGAGACCGAGGACGGCCGGCTCGTCTACTGGCCCGCCGCCACCGTCCCGCGCATCATCCAGGGTCCGGCCTACGTAGCCGACCGCACGCCGACCCCTCCCGATTGCAGCCGTCTGCGCCGCAGGTGGCAGGAGCTGCGGCGCGACGCGGTGCTCTGGGAGTACCGGGTTGCGGAGCTTCGGCAGATGGCCGAGCGGGCACAGACTGCATGCGACCAGGCCCGGCAGAGGGTGGCCGGGGCGCAAGCGCTCCTAGCCGATCTGGAGCCGCGGACCGACGCCCCGGAGTACCACACCAGGATGACCTGGCTGCAGCAGGAGCTGAGCGCGGCCCAGGGTGAGGCATCGGCGGCCTGTGCCCAGGCCGAACGCGCCGCGGCCGACGCCGCCGAAGCCGAGGCGGGGGCCGAAGAGGCGCGAGCCGAGGCCGATGTGGCCCAGGCGGCCTACGAGGCATGTGTGAAGGGGGTGGGGAGATGAGCCTGCCCCGCGACCGCATCGACCCGCTGCTCGAAGAGATCGAGCGGCAGAGGCTCATCGTCGATCGGGAACTATCGCGCCCGGCACGGTGGAGTGGCCCGGTTCGACGCGAACTTGTTCGGGGACGCGACGCCAAGAGGCGAAGAAGGGTGGCCGCCGCCTTCGACTACCTCGCCGGGCTGGACTGGGACCGGCCCCAGCCGGCGGGGGTGAGCGCCGAGCTGCTGCTGGATCTGCATCGGCGCGTGACCGGCGACGGCGGGGCCTACCGCACCACCGGAGCCCGGGTCGGTCGCCCGTGTCTGACCGCGTACCACCCGGACATCCCCCGATTCGTCGAAGCGGCGCTGGCCCGCTCCCGCGACGGAGTGGAGCCGCCGCTGCTGGCGGCCACCCGTTTACACATGGACCTTCTGCTCATCCACCCGTTTGCCGACGGGAACGGACGGACGGCTCGGCTGGCGACGAGCTGGATGCTCATGGCCGCCGGGTACCGCTCCACGCTGTTCACCGCGGTGGAGCAGCACAGCCGCTCCGACCCACGGCGGTATTCCCAGGCGTTCCGGGAGATGCGCGACAGCTTCCCGCTCGGCGATGAGCCCTGGCTGGCCGCTGCGCTCGAGATGATGCGGGACAACAGCCGGTTCGCCGCCTCGTTCCTGGCCCGTGAGCAGGCGCTGCGCCAGACCCTCGACGAAGTCGGCATAGGACGTGACGAGCAGGACCGGGTCCTGCTCGACTTCGATCTGGCCCGCTCTGCTCCACATCCGGCGACGGCACTGCTTGCGGGGAAGCGGTTCGTTGAGATGATCGCCGGCCTTTCGGCACGGGAGCGGAGCTTCTACCGGTGGCAGCTGCAGAAGGTGACCTTGGAGACGGCCGAAGACGCAAAGAGGCGGAGAGTGCGGTGAGCAGCCAGAGAGTCCCGGTCTGGTACCGGTGCAGCGTTTGGGTCCCTGCCACCGCGGCCGCGGCTGGGATCGTGCTGCTGCTGGTGGGGATCCTCGGGTTGTTCTTCTCCGAGGGCGACGAGCCGCCGGCGGCGGAATCGACGGCGTCCTCTTCTGCTGAGAGCACCACATTGGCGCCGACGACCACAACGACAACGACTGCTGCACTTGCGGAGCCCGACGTCGACGGCTTCATCATCGACATGGGCGAGGCTCTGCGGGTCGGCGACGAGGTGTTCCTCCTCGACCGGCTTCACCCGGCGGTGCTGGATCGCTACGGCGAAGAGCAGTGCCGCACCTATGTCGAGACGTTGGAGATCCCGGACCTGGTGCTCGAGTTTCGGGGTGTCACCGGGCCCGAGCCCTGGGATTGGACACTCGACGACGTCACCACCCCGTTTGCCGAGGCCTACGCGGTGACGCTTTACAACAGCCAGGCCGGCGGCGAGACCGAGCTGCATCTGGTGCTCGCCGATGATGAGCTGCGCTGGTTCACCGACTGCGGCGACCCGGTTGGTTAGAAGTCCTGGATCGGCCCTCGGTGACGAATGCTGCTTCCGAGAAGCCGTTGACGGGAGTGCGGCTGCTTAGTCGCTCCGCTCCTCAGATCTCCAGCTGCACCCCGACCTCCATCACCTGGGCG
>CAZWKX010000034.1:0-22111 GCA_964633975.1 uncultured Acidimicrobiia bacterium | reverse complement strand
CCGCCGGAAAGCTCCTTGACTGGACGACACACGTGTAATTACACTTGTGTTCCCCCTTCAACAACATGTTGTGCGCCTCCCCGGCGACGCCACAACATCTTGTGGATGTGGATAAGTCCGGCGGGGGCCGGGACAAAAGAGGCGCTGCCTCAGGAAGGGAGCCATGGCCACAGATACGGGACTTCGCATCACTCGGCTCTTCACGAAACCAGACGAAGACCCTCTCAACTCGGTTTCCTGGGGCAAACGCGACTCCCGAATCGCCAATCCGGACGGATCGATCGTCTTCGAGATGTCGGACGCCGAGATACCAACCTCTTGGTCCCAGGTCGCAGCCGACATCATGGTGTCGAAGTACTTCCGCAAGGCAGGCGTTCCACAGCTCGACGAGACAGGACAACCCATCGTCGGCGCCGACGGCAATGTGGTCCTCGGACCGGAACGCTCGGCGCGCCAGGTCATCCGGCGCCTCGCCAGCACCTGGCGGTGGTGGGGCCAGCGCTACGGGTACTTCGCCTCAACGAACGATGCGCAGAGCTTCGAGGACGAGATCTCCTACACGCTGGTCAACCAAATAGCAGCACCGAACAGCCCACAGTGGTTCAACACCGGCATCCACCACACATACGGCCTCACCGGCCCTCCGCAGGGCTTCTGGTACGTCGACCCTGACACCGGCCGCCTGGTCCCCTCCCCCGACTCCTACTCCCGTCCCGCCCCACACGCATGCTTCATCCAGTCCATAGAAGACGACCTCGTCAACGAGGGCGGCATCATGGATCTCTGGACCCGAGAAGCACGTCTCTTCAAGTTCGGCTCGGGCACCGGCACCAATTTCTCCAAGATCCGCGCCGAGAATGAGCCGCTCTCGGGAGGCGGCCGCTCCTCGGGCGTCATGTCGTTCCTCCGAATCGGAGACCGGGCCGCCGGAGCCATCAAATCGGGAGGCACGACCAGGCGTGCCGCGAAGATGGTCATCCTCGACATCGACCACCCCGACATCGAAGAGTTCATCACCTGGAAGAAGGTTGAAGAAGAGAAGGTCCGGGCGTTGATCAATGCCGGGTACCCGGCCGATTTCAACGGCGAGGCCTACCAGACGGTGTCGGGTCAAAACGCCAATAACTCGGTGCGGGTGTCCAACGATTTCATCCAGGCCGTTCTCGACGACGCCGAGTGGAACCTCACCGCCCGCACAGACGGTACGGTGATGAAGAGCGTGCAAGCACGCGACCTTTGGCACCAGATCGTCGACGCCGCCTGGGCATGTGCGGATCCGGGAGTCCAATTCGACTCCACCATCAATGAGTGGCACACGTGCCCCGCCGGCGGCCGCATCCGAGCCTCAAATCCCTGCTCGGAGTACATGTTCCTCGATAACACTGCCTGCAACCTGGCCAGCCTCAACCTCGTCTCCTTCTTCGACGATGACCACGGCATCTTCAACATTGAGACCTACAAGCACGCCATCCGTCTTTGGACCATCGTCCTTGAGATCTCGGTGACGATGGCCCACTTCCCCTCGAAGGAGATTGCCCAGGGCTCCTACGACTACAGGACTCTCGGGCTCGGCTACGCCAATCTGGGCTCCCTGCTGATGCGCAGCGGCATTCCATACGACTCTGAAGAGGGCCGCGCCATAGCCGCAGCTCTGACGGCGGTGCTCACCGGCGACTCCTACACCACCTCGGCGGAGCTCGCCTCCGTGGTCGGCCCCTTCCCCCGCTTCGACGAGAACCGCGAATCCATGCTTCGGGTCATCCGCAATCATCGGCGTGCTGCCTACGACGCACCTCCCGACGAGTACGAACAAGTGAGCCACCGCGTCGTGGGCATACAGCCCGAACACTGCCCAGCCGCGCTCGTCGAGGCGGCGCGCGACTCATGGGACTCGGCACTGAGCATGGGCGAGCGGCACGGATTCCGCAACGCCCAAGTCTCGGTGCTCGCCCCGACCGGCACGATCGGGCTGCTCATGGACTGCGACACCACCGGCATCGAGCCGGACTTCGCTCTGGTCAAGTTCAAGAAGCTTGCCGGAGGCGGCTACTTCAAAATCGCCAACCGATCCGTGGAGCCGGCACTGCACAACCTCGAGTACTCAGACGAGCAGCTCCGCGAGATCATGGAGTACGTCATCGGCACCCTCACCCTCGACGGCGCCCCCCTCATCAACAAGGAGACCCTCCGGGCGAAAGGGCTCACCAACGACGACATCGAGACGATCGAGCGCACCCTCCCTGGAGTGTTCGAGCTGAAGCACGCCTTCAATCTCTCGGCACTCGGTCAGGAGACTCTGGTCAAGCTCGGCATCGACGGCGAGCTCTCACCGAACTTCGATCTGCTCACCGAGCTCGGCTTCAGCAGCGAGCATGTGCGTGCCGCCAATGATCACATCTGCGGGCATCAGACGATCGAAGGCGCCCCCCACATACGAGATGAGCACCTCCCCATCTTCGACACCGCCAACCGGAACGGCCGGCACGGCTCCCGCTTCATCCATCACACCGGCCACATAAAGGCCATGGCCGCGGTGCAGCCGTTCATCTCGGGAGCCATCTCAAAGACCATAAACATGCCGGGTGATGTGACGGTCGAGGACATCTCTGAAGCCCTCATGCTCTCATGGAAACTCGGCCTGAAGGCGATGGCGCTGTACCGGGACGGCTCCAAAGCCAGCCAGCCTCTGTCGGTCTCCTCCGACGAGGGCGACACCCTCGAGGAAGAACCGGAGGCGCTCGCCAAAGCCATAGAGACGCAGGCCCGCGTCGTCACCGGCATCTTTGCACCCGGCTTGAGCCCGTCGGAGGCCTATCAGGGCATGACTCGGCCCAGGTTCCTCCTCCCCTCACGCCGACGCGGGTGGACCCAGGAGGCGCGAGTCGGAGGACACAAGGTGTTTCTCCGCACCGGCGAGTACGACGACGGCACTCTGGGGGAGCTCTTCATCGACCTGGCCAAGGAGGGAGCTACGTTACGCGGGATACTCTCCTGCTTCGCCATCGCGGTCTCCAAGGGCCTCCAGTACGGGGTGCCGCTCGAGGAGTTCGTCGACACCTTCACGTTCCATACCTTCGAGCCCCGCGGCCTCGTCGAGGGCCACCCCAACATCAGGATGGCCAACTCGATCATCGACTACGTGTTCAGGGCTCTCGGCATGGAGTACCTGGGACGCACCGATCTCGTGCAGGTCCCTCCCGCCGACGACGGGGAGCTCCCCGAGCCGCCCAGTGGTCTCGCCGTCGACGCCGGCCTTCAGTTGGAGCTGTCGGAAGTGCAGCCGATCGATCCCAAGGACGGGCCTGACGATCTCCCTGACGACCTTCCAGCACAGACAGCCCCAATCTCACATCCGGCGGTGGCGAGCTCAGACCCGGCCTCCACGAGCAGAGCCGGGAGCGGCAACGGACAGAGCCGGCCCAGAGCGCCGAAGGCTGCGGCCCCAATCGGAAGGGCTCGAGATGGCACAGCCACCCAGGTCAGCTCACTGCAGGCGAGGCTCGGCTCGATGATGGGCGATGCCCCCCTCTGCGACGTCTGCGGCCACATCACCGTGCGCAACGGCTCCTGCTACAAGTGCCTCAACTGCGGCAACTCGATGGGGTGCAGCTAGGCCGCAGCCGGCCGCTATTCCCCTGTCTCGCCGTCGATCGCTTCACGCAGCAAGTCTGCGTGTCCGGCGTGGCGCGCCGTTTCCTCGATCATGTGCAGCATGATCCAGCGCATCGAGAATGGCTCACCGTCACGGACCCCAACAGAGAGCCCGTCGAGTGTCGTCTGTGCAAGCACCTTCCGGCTCCGTTCACACGCCGCCTGGTAGAGCGCCCGAGTATCGGCCGGGTCTTCGTCGACAGCCGAATGGAATTCCCAGTCATGGTCGGCGTCAAACGGCGCGCTCGCCCACGGCTCGGGGAGGCCCGCACCGAGGAAGACGCCCTGGAACCAGTAGTCCTCGACTAGAGCAAGGTGCTTCACGATTCCCGCCAGCGTCAACGTCGTGGTGGGGATCGGCCGGCCGGCCGTATCCTTGGATTCGAGGCGCTCAACCTTCCACAAGATCGTGGCTCTCAGGTAGTCGAGGAACTCGGCCAGGCTCGTCTTCTCGTCTGCAGCCTTCGAGCGGTCAGGGCGCTCCATCAGGCGATTCTGCCAGTGCCGTCTCCGTCCTGCAGAGAGCCTCGGCCCGCAGGCCTATGAGAGCGCTATAGGCGTCCGACCCCGGGCGCGGCCCCGCTCCGGATGCACGATCTGCTCGAAGCTCTGGGCCTCCTCGGCGAGCACGGCAAGGAAGACATCCGAGTCGACACCTGCCAGAGGCGGATAGATGGGCCCCAGCTCGGGAGGCGGAACCGCAGGAGCCCCATCGGACAGGAACGCGGCAATCTCCTCGCGCAGCCGAGGCGGGCAAATCGAGGAATGGCACAGCACATTGAGGGACAGCCGGCGCATGCTCTCTACGTGTTCCCGGCCCTTGTCCTCGTGGAAGTGCGGATTGCAGGTCTCCACCTGGAAGACCTGTATCCCGTCGTGCATCAGCTCGGGGTCGTCGACAGGGCCCCTGGCCTCCGGGTCGATGTCGCCGTACTGCTCGAAGAGGTAGAGCAGCTCGTAGGGCTCCACGGCGTAGCCCGAGGCAAAACGCAGCTTGAGGGCGAGTTCGAGCGTGATCGCATGTTCACCGGCGTTGCCGGTCGAGACCGCTTCGGTGCCGAATCCGGTGTGGTCACCGATGAGCTCATTGAAGAAGCGGTTGGTCGTCGACGAGGTGCGGCCCCAACGAGTGAAGAACAAGGTGCCGTCCAATACCTTGGGTTTGCTGCGCCAGCTGATGCGCACCATGGCGTAGGGACTGTGCGCCAGATGGAAATCGGCAGCGTACGCCTTGACGTACTCGGTGATGGAGCCGGGCACGTAGTTGTCGGCGTCTATGAAGCCCACATAGTCCTTCCCGGCGAGGAGCGCGAGCATGGTGCCGGCGACCATGCCCTCCCCCTTGCCGTCCCTGACCAGGCCCTCCGGGGTCACGATCTCGGGAAGGCCGGCCTTGACGAAAGCTCGAGCCAGGGCCGGGTCCCGCTGGTGAACGGCGACGGCGCTGCGCTGGGCGAAGCGACAGAAGCGTTCGACAGTGTCTCGCTCCGACACGTACCTGTCGACGGGATCCCTGGAACTGTTGGAGACGAAGATGAGCAGACAGGAATGCGGAATACCGGTGAGCACCCCCTCGAGCACCTTGAGCTTCTCGTCACGGCACGGCACGACGATGGCCATGCGCCGCTGCACATCGATGATGGCCTCCGAAGGCACATGGCTGACCGTGGTGCCCCAGGAAGTGTCGCCCTCCGGCGATGCCGGCTCCGAGTCCAACTCGAAGACCTGCTGGAGCGCGTACACGCGCACCGCCCCGAGCCTCTCGGCCTGATACGGGTAGGTAATCCGCATGATGGCCCTCTCTCTCGGCCATCAGAGTCCAACCGAAGTATGACAGACGCCAACAAGCCGGGCAGGGGCCGGATCGCTCCGGACCCCTTTCGGACCGAGACTCACTGAGAGTACGCTGAGAAGCCGATTAATACCGTTTTCGCGACTCGGCTAGCCTTGTGGATAAGTTGGAGCGACGTCGGCCGAATGAGGAGTCATGTTGACGGTGAACCGACGCACCGCGTTGACGATCACCTGCATCCTGGTGGTCACTGCGGTCATGTTCTCCTTCGACGCCAGGGCCGAAGCTACAGGCCATCAATACGGGGAGATGGTCGACTATCCACTCGTCTTCCCGGTCGCAGGAAGGGCCACGTACAGCGACTCCTTCTATGCCGCCCGCTCCAACGGCGACCACCATGCCCAAGACCTGATGGCCGACAAGATGACCCCGGTGGTGGCCGCCGCCTCCGGCACCATCATCCGCGTCAACGGGGAGACGCGAGCCCAGTACATAAGGGACGACAAGTGCTGCACCCTCGGCATCCGCCACGACGACGGATGGGAGACCAGCTACATTCACCTCAACAACGACAACCCCGGCACCGACGACGGTCGGGGCTGGGGCATAGCCCCCGGCATCACGGTCGGGGTCCACGTCGAGGCGGGCCAGCTCATAGGCTGGGTCGGCGACAGCGGCAACGCCGAGAGCACTGCACCTCACCTCCACTTCGAGCTCCGCGACCCCAACGGCGTCATCGTGAACCCGTACCAGGCTCTGCGAGCCGCACAGGGCGCGGCTCCGGTCTGCACACCCACCAGCAACATCCCCCTCGATACGCTGCTCAACGGCTCCCGGCTGCTGCGCCGGGGCGCAACGGGCACCGAGGTATCGGAGCTGCAAGGCTTCCTGAATCTCAAGGGCCATGAGGCCGGCCCCGTCGACGGAGCCTTCGGCTCGCGGACAGACTCGGGAGTCCGGTCGTTTCAGAGAGCCCAGAGCCTCAGCGTCGACGGCGTCGTCGGGTCGCAGACCAGGGCGGCCATCAGGACCATTGCGGGCGGGTCTGGTTTCTCCTCGCTTGCCGACCCCGGCGGCGCCATCCTGCGGCCAGGCCAAGCCCGGGGGCCCGAGGTGCGCGAGCTGCAGCAGTGGCTCCGAGTGGCCGGCCACGACCCGGGACCCATCGACGGCGTCTATGGGGACCGCACCGCGTCGGCGGTGAGCGAGTTCCAAGAGGCGGCCGGCATCTTCGTCGACGGCAAGGTGGGACCCAACACACGCGCCGCCCTTGCCCGCGCTCTGGGCCTCACGTCGCTGGCTACCTGCAGCTAGCCGAGCGCCTTCTCCCGAGGACCTTCTAGCCTCTCACACTCATGGCGAGAACCGGGTCCGGTCTTCAGCCTCATGCGAGCGCGGCCGATCAAGCTACTCGCGAGTAAACCTCAGAGGCTTCTCCAACGATTAACCACCGATGACCGTGCAACAGACCCGCGAGGAACGCACGGTGAGGGACCGCACACTCAAAGAGATGCACCCGCACCTGCGGCCGGTTCGCGCCCTGGGCGACTTTGAACAGTTCTACCGGAGCGAGTACCGGCCCGTGGTGGGCCTCGCATTTGCCCTATCAGGAAGCCGCGTGGCTGCGGAAGACATCGCCCAAGACGCGTTCCTGGCAGCTCACCGCAGCTGGGAGCAGGTCGGACGCTACGAGCACCCAGGAGCTTGGGTGCGTCGGGTGGTGGCCAACCTGTCGGCTTCCTTCTTCAGGACCAAGGCACGTGAAGCGAAGGCACTCGCCCGGCTGAAGCCGCGGCACTCCTTCATCCCGCGTATGCCGGCGGAGGACGAGGCGTTCTGGAAGGCGGTTCGCTCCCTCCCCACACGCCAGGCCCAGGCCATCGCCCTCTTCTACCTCGAAGACAGGGCCGTCGCCGACATAGCCGAGGTCCTCGGATGCACTCAGAGCACGGTCAAGGTTCACCTGCACAAGGGGCGGGCCGCCCTGGCCCGTCGCCTGGGTGAGAGTATGGAGGCGAAGGTATGACGCTCGAATCCCGCGCTTCCCGGGCGGTCCGGTCGCTCAAGTCGAGCGTGGCCAAGGCGGCTTTGCCGGCCGGGATCGGATCAATCATCCACCAACGACGCCTCGGCAGGGTGGGCGCGTTCGCCTTCACCCTGCTCATCGTCGCCCTCATCGGGTCGGCGGTGTACGCCCTGCCCGGGGTCGTCGGCGGCGACGACGCTGCCGGCGACACATCGGTAGCAACCACTCTCGGCGACACCACGAGCTCGATGCCCGGTTCGACGCCCGTCTTCGTCGGCGGCGGCAACGGATCGTCCGGAGACGGCGGCGCCTTCGAGCCGGTCGGCTACTGCCCGCCCTGGGCCGATTGTGAGCCCGGCGGGCCGGGTGACGTCACATCGACCACAGAACCCGGAGGCGACGGCGTCTTCACCGCCCACCAGCAGTACAGCTCGAGTGATGCCAGCCCGCCCAGGTCGTACTACTACGGCATTGGCGAGCCGGGAACCACCATCTGGGTCGGCTCCTACGGCTACGACTACGGCTCAGCGACGACCACCGTCAACGAGAACGGCCAATGGGCCGTGTGGGTCGAGTTCCCCAATGCCCCCGCCTGCAGCAGCTTTACGGTCAAGGCCCACGACGTCCCGTGGACCGTGTACCAGGCGTTCACCTTCAGAGTCTGGGGAGAGGGGTGCATCTCGTACGAGTTCACCGCCAGCCAGAAGTGGGAGGTCATCGACGGCAATCCGCCGAAGAACCTCTACTGGGGCACCGGTATACCCGGTACGACTGTCTGGGTCGGCTCCTGGGGCAACGAAGGAGCCTACGGTCACGCCACCACCACCGTCGGCGCAAACGGCCAATGGGAAGTCTGGGTCGAGTTCCCCAACGCCCCATGCGAGCAGTGGTTCAGTGTGAAGGCCCACGACGAGGACTGGACCGGCTACCAGTTCTTCGAGCTCAAGGTCGTTGGCGACGGCTGCAGCGGGTATGGCTTCACCGCCCACCAGGGAACGGTCCCCAACGTCAACCCGCCGGTAGGCGAGTACTGGGGCACCGGAGAGCCCGGCGACACCATTTGGGTGGGTCACTACCCAGACGGGACCTTCGGCTGGACCGAGGTCACCGTCGAATCGGACGGTACTTGGGATGCCCGTATCGAGTACGACGTCTCGGGCGCCTACTGCAACTCCGGATTCACGGTGAAGGCCATCAACGGTGCAGGCCAGAAGATCGCCTTCACTTTCACACCGACTCAGGGCAGCGGATGTGCTCTCTTCACGGCGAGCCCGGTCGAGTACGCCAGTACCAACGCCTGCGTCTACTACAGCGGCACCGGCATCCCGGGTGACGCCATTTGGGTGGGCAGCTACCCGGAGGGCACCTACGGCTGGAACACGACGACCGTTGCCGGCAATGGCACCTGGGGAGTCGAGGTGTGCTTCAACAGCGCACCCTTCGGCGTGCAGTTCCTCGTCAAGGCGCACAACGAGCCCTGGACCGTGTACAAAGCCCTGTACTTCACCAGGCTCGAACCGGAGCCCACTACGACTACGACCAGCACCACGACGACCACCACAACGTCGACGACGACCACGACCACCACGGTGCCCGAGTGACGACACAACAGATACAACAGAGGACTCCCACACTGGCGTAATGTCCGTCTGCGTCTTGCTGGGGGCGGCTCCTGTGGAGCCGCCCCCAGCTACGTCTGGGCCAGCAGCCGCGGCTGCTCTGGCCTGCTGTTATCGACGATGAAGTCGGCGTGCTCCATCGGACGGCACTGCTCGAGATAGAGGCGCTGGCCCGGCAGGTATCGCTTCAGGTACCTCGTTTCCAGCTCGTCGCCGAATCGGCCTTCATCACGTATCCGGGCCCGGCGCAGCGCCTCCTCGAACGAGACCTCGACTAAGACGACGAGATCCCAGCAGTACCCCAGCTCGGGGCGCTGCAGGAACACCCCGTCGAAGAGAAGCACGGTGTCGGTGGACACCGCCGTCGGCCCGGGCTCCACGGTGGTGTCGGCTTCGAGGTCGAAGACGGCGGTACGGCACACCAGGTCGCCGCCTGGACCAAGGGGTTCGAGCAGACAGCGGCGCAGCGCGCCGTAATCGAACGAGTCGTAGTAGTAGCCCTCCGCCGACAGAGCCCCGCGCCGAAGCCGCTCGGCCCGCGGTCGATGAAACCCGTCGATGGAGGCTCGCAACACCGGGCGTCCCCGTCTCTCCACCAACGCGGCCATCTCGTCGGCCAGCACGGTCTTGCCGGCATTGTCGATGCCGTCGATGGCCACCCGCACCGGATGAGGCCGCCGCAGAGAGACCACGGCATCTGCGAGCGTCTGGATCACGGCCAGGCGAGGCGGCGTCATGGCCGCACCGTAGAGCAGATGGGCCGCTTGCGCTCGCCTAAAGCCTGCTGTAAGGGCAGCCGCCATACCGGCGCGCCCCTACGCTTCGATCGGCCCGCCTTCCGCCACATACAGGCTCCGTGGCAGCGGATCACAACGCAGCAGAACCCCCCGGAATGAGATCTCCTCCCCAACCCCATCCCGCAGGTGCTCATAGGACTCCACGGGCAGCCACACCACCGCATCCACATCCCGACCCCCATACAGGTCGGCCGGCAACCTGTGCACCGTCATCAACGCCTTGGTCCCCGGCCCGCCACCGAAACTCAGATCCGAACGTACCGTCACCACTTGCTTCAAGGCGCCGTGCCAGAACACCTCCCGACCCGCAAACCGATCCGCAAAGATCCTCTCCACCTCAAACGAAGACCGGCCTGGACCAAAAACTTCGACGGCCACGTCCCCCGGCGACGGCCCCACACTCCGGCCGGCGACACGTTCCGGGGCCTCGAAGGCCCCGAAGCTCGCCGGCGGCGCTGGGTGGGCGGGCTCCTCGGCCTCCACGTCCGGCGGCTGCTCCTGCGACCTACGCGATAAGCCGGTCAGAGTGCTGGCTGCCTCCACCATACGATCGATGATCAGAAGCGCCCTCTGCAGAGATCGGTCCCATGGCTCATGCTCCACGGTGATGTCGGTGTCGGTGCACGTTGCGGAACCCCTCCAGCAGGGTGCTGGCAGCGGCCGGCCGGCCACCTAGCCGACCCTCTCGCCTTGAGCCCTCGCCGAGGTCCAACGTTCCGAAGACGCCTCGCCGCGCCTTCCCCAGCCCCAGACGTTTGACCCTGCCGCCCCCAATCGACCCACCCAGGCCCGCGGGGCGATAACCAACGCGGTACCAGATCCTGTCCACTCCGGAGAGGCTCTCCGGCCTGTAGTCGTCATCGATGAACTCCCTGAATGCCCCAAGCGCGGCCGCAGTGTGAATGCCCCCCACTCACTGGCGGCGCCCCTGGTCCCCGATAGCACCCGACGACCGGCCACCGATAGTCACCTCCACCGCAAAGCCGTCGACGGTGCCGCTCAGCCGCGGCGGCTCCGGCCCGAAGGCCAGGCCCAGCTTCCTGCCGATCTCGTCCCGTGGAAAAGCGGCGTTCCTGGCCAGCGCCCCACCCCAGGTAAGCCCCCACGTATCTTCCCAAGCATTCGTCTGCTCGTACCCCGACAGACGGACAGCATCACCCAGAACGCAAACAACACAGCCACGATGACGACAGACAACGCCAAGCCGGCGCCGCTGCTCATGCGGTACTGTCCCGCTTCTCGCCCCCGAGCTGAATCACCACAACCACGCTGCCCTCGACGGCGCGGCGGGCCCCCTCAATCGAGATCTTGCCTTCGGCATCCCGCACCACCCTCAGCATCTTGGCCATTCGCGGCTGGGCCTCGAGGTAGACCCTCATGCGCTCCACGGCATCCTCTCTCTCGACCGCCCGGGCCACGCCCTTCTTCCAGGTGCGCCCGAGACAGGCCTCAACCTGCTGCGGCCCCCGCATGCCCCTCCACCACGACTTGGTGTCGGCCCTGCCGGCCAGCACAATGATCTCGTCGCCGTTGCGCACGTAGCCCACAGGGATGGTGTACTCCTTTCCGGTGCGGCGACCCCTGTACTTGAGCAGCATCAGTGAGCGGCTCATCATCCGGTGCAGCGGCGAGCGCAGCACTCCACTGACGATGGCGTTTCCGATGGGCATGGTGACTCCCTCGACGCGAGCATGCTGACGGTACTGCAACGCTACACGTGCAACCCGGCGGCTTCGTCCGGTGTTCTTGGAGGTGAATGAGCCGCATGTTGGGCCACCAGGACCTCGGGGAGCTGGCGGCGGCCCTGGCCGCCGACGTCGGCGCCGCCTTCCCCGACCTGGTGCGCGCCACACAAGACGACATCTTCTCCGGCGCCATCCGGCTCACCGGAAACCGGCCCGACGCCGAGGACGTGACCCAGGAGACGTTCGTCCGGGCCTACCGCGCTCTCGACGGCTACTCGACGGATCGCATCATGGCCCTTCGGCTCCGGGCATGGCTATGGACCATCGCCGTCAACCTGTGCCGCAATCGGGCTCGAACCAGGGCCCGGCACCCCGAGACCCCGCTGCCCGAGACGCTGCACGCCACCGACGCCGGACCGGAGCACGATGCAATCGCCGCCGACGAGCGCTCGACTCTCGCCGGCCACCTGTCGACGCTGCCCTGGCAAATGCGACTGGCGGTGGCACTCCGCCACGTCGTCGGCCTCACGTACACCGAGATCGCCAAAGCACTGGACCGCCCGGTGGGGACGGTCAAGGCCGACGTGCACCGAGGTCTGGCCCGCCTGCGACACGACCTGGAGGAGGCACAATGGACAACCGACTGACGGATCGACTGGCCGGCTTGCGTGAGGCGGCGCCGGAGACCATGCTCCCCGCCGTGCTCCTCAAAACCGGCCTAGCCGACGGCTATGTGACCAGCTCCAGCCCTCTAGGACCCCTGTACATCGCCTTCAACGAGCATGGGATCTCGTTCATCGACATCGCAGAGACACCCGACGCCTTCGAACGGAGATTCCGGGAGCGTTTCGGCCGTCCCGCATATGCCGCCGACGCCCCGGCAACCCTTTCCGCATCTCTTGCCCGAGGCATCGAGACGGGCCATACAGGTGACCTTTCCCTCGACCTGCGCGGCCTGAGCCCTTTCCACGCCTCCGTGCTGCACAAGACTGCGGAAATCCCACTCGGCGAGGTCCGCCCCTATGCCTGGGTGGCCCACGAGATCGGCAACCCGAAGGCAGTGCGGGCGGTGGGGCGGGCCCTGGCCACAAACCCCGTGCCTTTCCTGGTGCCCTGCCACCGTGTGGTTCGGTCGGACGGCCGCCTGGGCCGGTACTCGCTCGGCGAGGACAAGAACAAGCGCCGCCTCCTCGAGGCGGAAGGGCTCGACACCGCCGCCTACGAGAGACAGGCGGGCCGGGGCGTGCGGCTCCTGGGCAGCAACACGACCCGGATCTACTGCTACCCCGGCTGCCGTCACGCCCTGCACATCACCGAGTCGCACCGCGTCGAGTTCGCCAACGCTGGCCAAGCGGAGGCAGCGGGCTACCGACCCTGCAATCACTGCCGCCCAAAAGGGGGCTGAAGACACAACGCAGAATGCAGAAGGCGAAAGAACATTCGGCGCCGACGTTCTGCCGGCTGCCATCTGGATCTTGGCGGCTCCGGCTCCAGCGAAGTCGGCTCACTCCCACCTGAAGGTGTACTCGGTCGCCAGTCCACAAACCAGCACCACCGCGGTCAGGATCCCGATCTCACCCCAATTCCACCCGAGGCCGAGCCACGGATCCTGCAGCGCGATCACGACGTGCTTGAGCGGCGTGTAGTCGCCGATGATCCGTAGCAGTGTGTTGAGCACCTCCGGCGGCGGTCCGACGCCGCCGACGAACATCATGGTGAACCACAGCAGCATGCCGCCCGCTTGGGCGGCGCGGGCGCTGGGCATCAGCGAGCCGAGCAACACGCCGATCGAGGCGAAGCAGAGCGAACTCACGCCGAAGGCGGCGACGTAGAGGGCCGGGGACTGAGGCCAACTCACGTCGTACACCAGGACCGACGCCACAACGAGCACAAAAGCGCTCACCACGGCGATGCACAGGCTCACCAGCACCTCAGCGCCCACGACCGCCCACAGCGACACCGAAAAGGCTCGGAACCGCCGCAACACGCCGCGTTCACGATTGCCGGCGAGATGAATGGGGATGCTCAGCACCCCGATGGAGGCCAGGACGAGGCCGACGTATGCGGGGGTGTAGTAGTTGACCGGTCCAAAACCCCGATAGAACTCGGGGTCGGCCTCGTTGCCGAAGACCCCACCGAGAACAAACAGCGTCATCAGAGGCAGGGCCAGGGCGAAGACCACGGTCAGCGGCTCCCGGCTGAACAGCTTCAGCTCGACGAGGGCCAGCTTCGTGGTCGTCCTCACGTCGCCGCCTCCTCTTCGAATCGGCCTCCGGTCAAGGCGAGGAAGACGTCTTCGAGGCTGGCCCGCTCCGCACGTAGGTCGGTGGGCACAATACCCCGCTCCACGAGCGCGGCCGCTACCAGTGCCAACACCGGACCACTGCCCGATACCTCGACCCTGTTGCGACTTCGTTTCACCGAGTCGACCTGCGCCAGCTCTTCCAGGAAGCCCAGGTCGGCACGGTCCGCGCTGAAACGCACCAGCACCTGCGGGGCGTACTCGTTGATGAGGTCCTGAGGCCGGCCCATGGCAACCACATGACCCGAGTCGAAGACGGCCAGGCGGTCACACAGGCGCTCTGCCTCGTCCATGAAGTGCGTGACGAGGACCACCGTCGTACCCCGCTCCCTGATGGCGGCGACGAGGTCCCAGGCGACTCGGCGAGACGCCGGATCGAGGCCTGTGGTCATCTCGTCCAGGAACACGACTTCGGGGTTGTTGACCAGGGCGAGGGCCACAAAAAGGCGCTGTCGTTGCCCCCCTGAGAGGCTCGAAAACGACGCGTTTCGTTTCGAAGCGAGCCCCCACTGCCCGATGAGCCCTTCCCAGTCGGCAGCCTTCGGGCTCAGAGAGGCGAAGAGGTCCAGGGCCTCCCACACCCTGATGCGGTCAGGCAGGCTGGATTCCTGCAGCTGCGAGCCGATCCGGCCTCTCAGCTCGCGCTCCCCGCGCTGCGGGTCGAGTCCGAGTACCCGCAGCCGGCCGGCATCGGGGCGCCTCAAGCCTTGGAGGCACTCGACGGCCGTCGTCTTGCCTGCGCCGTTGGGACCGAGGATGCCGAAGATCTCACCCTCTTCAACGGCGAAGGACACTTCATCGACAGCGATGACCTCGCCGTAGGCCTTTTTCAGGCGCTCCACCTCGATGACGTAGCCCACAGCGGCAAGGAGGCTACGCAGCCCGGACCGGCGTTCAAAATCCGGCGCGTATCACCGTGCCCGACTCCTCGAGTGCCACGCTATCGACCCGTGCTCGGTTCGCCTCACCTGCCGCCCCACCCCGCGCCGACCCGGGCTCGCCGGCCCTACCCCAGGACTAGCGTAGGGAAGTGCCGAAATGGGGGTGCCCACGAGCGACCAGTCAGACTCCGATACCAAAAAGTGCCCGCGCTGTGGCAATCGAATAAGGATCCAGGCCCGAGTATGCCGCCACTGCAGAGCCGAGTTCGAGCTGAGCCGACTCGGGTACTGCCAAGCGTGTCACCTGGTGATCACCGCCACCGAAGAAGACACATGCTCCACGTGCGGCGGCCCGCTCACCGACATGCACGTGGATAGCAGCCTCCGACAGCCTGCCCCCGAGCCCTCACCCCCCGACTCCACCACCGTGGCGCCTCCACCTCCGCCCGCACCACCGAAGGGCCGAACGTTGGCGCCCATAACCGTGCGGATGCGGCGAGGATTTGCCGCCGCCGCGCTCGCCTTCACCGCCCTTGCGCTCTGGACCGCGTTCCTGCCCTGGCTCGATCCCATTTACGGAGAAACCACCTCCGGCTGGGATCTGTTCAACACGGCCGGCCAGCGCGGCGTCAACCAGCTGCTTGCCAGCGACCTCTACTGGTGGGGCTCTGGCCCCGCTTTCACCGGACTTGCCGCAGTGATCTCGGCGCTGGCTCTGGGAGTCGTGGCACTCGCCGTCCTTCTCTGGCCCGCGGGCGAAGCGCCGGCCACGGGCAAAATCCCCGTCTGGCTGAGGGTGTTGGTGGCAGCCACGACTGTGGCCGCCATCCCACTTCCGATAGTCAATCTGACTACGTTCACCTTCTCGAGGCAGGAGTTCCGCTTCATCAGGCTCGGCTACGGCATGGCCTTGTGGATCATGGCTGCCTACCTTGCCTCCGCCTCGCTGGCAATCAGCGCCGCCCCGCATCTGCGCCGACGGCCGGCCCTGCCGGCGGGAGCACCGATGCGCAGGGGTGCTCGGATCGCGCTGCAGACCACCATCACCATCCTTCTGCTCATCGGGTTCTTCGTGGCGGTCGGGCTTCCCTGCGGCCTCGAAGAGACCGAAGCGGCACGAGACGCATGCTTCGGGACAACGGCGGCCAAGGTGTATGCGGGTATCGGCGTCGGCGGGGCCGCTCTTGGGCTGCTGCTCACCTGGGCCGGACCGCCCATCCTGCGCCGACGCAACACCCGACGCGTCCCCTAGCACGGCACCGCCGCGGCCAATCACCTCGTCGCCACCGAGCCGGCCACGCTCCGGCAGGATGAACTCGGCCTAGGTCGTCCAAGCTCCGAGGCGCGACTCGATCGCCTCCACGATCTGGTCACGCGCCCGCCGGTAGGCCTCGATGTCACGCCCGTAGGGATCGGCGATGTCCCGGCCGTCCGGGTCGAGCAGCTCCACCTTCTCCGCTAGATCCGGCTCCATCGCCAGCAAGGCATCACGATGTGAAGAGGTCATGACGTAGATGGCATCGGCCCCCTCGGCCATCTCTCTGGTGATGGACCGCGCCCGATGCGGTGTCAGGTCGACACCGATCTCGGACGCCGCCTCTATCGCGTTCGGTTGGGCAGGAGCGCCGATCAGTGAATAGAGGCCGGCGCTGTCGAAAGTCGGACCGGAGTCCCCCTGCGCCCTGCTTCTGGCGATCGCCTCCGCCATGGAGGAACGGCAGATGTTCCCGGTGCAGACGAACACGATCTTCGGCATGCGAAGACGCTACCGCGACCGGTCTGCTGAGATAGGGAGCCCAGACATGGCCCACCACAAGCCCACCGTGCTCTTCCTGTGTGTACACAACGCCGGCCGCTCGCAGATGGCGGCGGCTTGGCTGCGCCATCTGGCCGGAGACCGAGTCACCGTGCTCTCCGCCGGATCGACTCCGGCAGAACGGGTCAATCCGGCTGCGGTAGTCGCTATGGCCGAAGCCGGCGTTGACTTGGGCGCGGCAACCCCTCGTCCATGGAACGACGAGATGGTACGCAGTGCCGACATCGTGATCACCATGGGCTGCGGCGACGAGTGCCCCCACTACCCGGGCAAGCGCTATGAGGACTGGGACGTCACCGACCCGCACGGTGGCGACATCGATCTGGTGCGCAATGTGCGCGACGACATCGCAAGACGAGTGAGACGCCTTCTGGAAGCACTCGTTGGGACATCCGAGCCGTCCGATTGATGCCGCCCTCCTCCATCACACCCGTAACCAAACCGAAGAGACCATCGGTTACACAACAAGAGTTGCTGCATCGTGGATCCTGCTGAGTTCGAGACGACGGTCGAGGCCGCCCAGGCCGGTGCCGAATGGGCTTGGTCGCGCCTGTACGGCGACCTGTCCGGACCCGTGCTCGGCTATCTGAGGAATCGTGGAGCAATCGAGCCCGAGGATCTGCTCGGCGAGGTATTCATTCAGGTGGCCCGCAACATCCGTTCATTCAAGGGCGACGCCCGGTCGTTCCGCTCCTGGGTATTCACCGTCGCCCACCATCGGCTCATCGACGAACGCCGCTACCGCTCGCGCCGCCCGGTGGAGCCGGGCGATGTCGACCGAGCCGGCGCGAACGGCGACGTCGAACAGGAGGCCATGGCCGCGTTGGGTACCGAAAGAGTCGTGGCACTGCTCGATCGGCTGACTACGGACCAGCGCACTGTGCTGCTGCTGCGCATACTCGGCGATCTCACGATCGCAGAAGTCGCCCACACCATGGGCAAGAGAACCGGAGCAGTGAAGGCTCTGCAGCGCCGCGGCCTGGAGAGGCTGCGCCAGCTAATCGAAGCGGAAGGCGTACCCCTGTGAGCCGGGCCGACGGTTACGAGGGTGTCATGAGCAACTTCGAGCCCCTCAGCGACGAAGACGTCGAGGCTCTCCTCACAGGCCGGGAGACACCCGGCCTCGCAGCCTGGGCTGGAGTGATCGAACGCATCCGTCAGGAAGCAACGGCATCCGTCGACACGGAGACGGCCGGGACCCACGTGCTGCGAGCTGCAGAGGCAGCGGCCAGCCTCCCGGCGCAGTCCCCGGTCCCGAGCCGGCGCTCCCCGGCCACCTGGAGGAGGAGAACCGTGTTTGCAGGACTCTTCTCGACACTCATCGGAAAGATCGTCATCGGCGTTGCCGCAGTGGCTGCCGCCACCGCCGGCGCCGGCGCCGCCAACATCCTTCCCGAGCCCGTCGACAATTTCATTGAGCACAATTTCGTCGGCCAGGACGAACTCGACAAGGTAGAGGCCCAGATCCGAGAGCAAGCCCGCATTCAGCAGGAACTCGAGGGTGAGGGCTCCCAGACGCAGACCCAGACGCAGGAGGGCCAGCAGAGCCAGAATCAGCAGGGCCCGGGCAACGACGACGCCACCCAGAATCAGAATCAGCAGGGCCAGAATCAGCAGGGCCCGGGCAACGACGACGCCACCCAGAATCAGAATCAGCAGGGTCAGGACATGGAGGGCCAGCAGAATCAGAATCAGCAGGATCAGGGTGACGGCGACGGCGCCCAGACCCAGACCCAATCGCGCGAGCAGGACCAGACGCAGACCCAGACACACTCGCGTGACACGAACCGAATCCAGCTCGGCGACTGCACCCAGGTTCGCCAGGGTCTCGACGGCTAGCACTCCCAGCGGCACTTCCCGGTCCCCCCGTGCCGCATCCGCCCAGAGGGGCGCCCGCCGGCGGGCGCCCCTCTCTTCTGGGTTGGACCCCGTGACACGCTCTACGCTGCTGGCTGCCACACGCACGGAGGAGTCCGATGAGCGAATACCGACCCCCGATCCGAGACATCCAATTCGTCCTCCGCGACGTCGTCGACTTCAACGGGCTCCGTGCCACCGGGTCCTTCCCACATGCCGATCCGGCGGTAGTCAACGGGGCTCTCGAGGAAGCCGGGCGGTTCGTCGCCGAGGTCGTGGCCCCTCTGGCCCGGCGTGCCGATGTCCAGGGGTCCCACCAGAACGCCGACGGCGGCGTGACCACACCCGACGGCTACGCCGATGCCTACCGCCGCCTCGTCGAGGCGGGGTGGCCGGGAGTAGCGTTCCCCGAGCAGTGGGGTGGTGGCGCCATGCCTTTCGTCATGGGCTTTGCCATCGCCGAGATGCTCACCTCCGCCGACATGGCCTTTTCGCTGTGCCCCGTGCTCACCTTCGCCGCCAACGAGCTGCTCATCCTCTTCGGCACCTCCGAACAGAAGGCTCTCTTCCTACCCAAGCTCGTGACCGGCGAGTGGAGTAGCACGATGGCGCTCACCGAGCCACAGGCAGGAAGCGACCTCGGAGCCCTCACCACCAAGGCCGTGCCCGCCGGTGACGGCAGCTATCTCATCACCGGGAACAAGATCTTCACCACCTGGGGCGAGCACGATCTCACCGAGAACATAATCCACCTGGTCCTGGCCCGAACTCCGGACGCTCCGCAAGGGACCAAGGGCATCTCCTGCTTCATAGTCCCCAAGTTCCTCCCCCGCCCCGATGGGAGTCTCGGCGAACGTAACGACATCACTTGCGTCTCGGTGGAGCACAAGCTGGGCATTCACGCCAGCCCCACGTGCGTGCTCTCGTTTGGCGACGAGGGCGGCGCGGTCGGCTACCTCGTCGGGGAGGAGAACCAAGGACTGAAGGCCATGTTCACGATGATGAACAACGCCCGCCTTCACGTGGGCATGGAGGGCTTGGCCGTCGCCGAACGTGCCTTCCAGCAGTCTCTCGCCTACGCCCGAGAGCGCAGGCAGGGTCGGGCGGTCGGCGCCCCCAAGACCGAGTCGAGCCTCATAGTCGAGCACCCCGACGTGCGCCGCCTGCTAATGCTCATGAAGAGCCAGATCGAGGCCATGCGCGGCGTCATGTACAAGACTGCCGAGGCCATCGACTTTTCCATGCACCACCCAGAAGCCGACAAGCGCGCCGCCGCGGCAGAACGTGCGTCGATCCTCATCCCGACATGCAAGGCCTGGGGCAGCGACCTCGGCGTCACCCTCACCTCACTCGGAATACAGATCCACGGTGGCGTGGGGTACATCGAAGAGACCGGCGCGGCACAGTGGTTCCGCGACGCCAGGATCGCCCCCATCTACGAAGGCACCAACGGCATCCAGGCCCTGGACCTGGTTGCTCGCCGCCTGCCCATGCGCAATGGTGCTGCGGTCGCATCCTTGTTGGCGGACATGCGCGGCGTGGCCACAGAGCTGTGCCGGTCCGAAGATCTCGCCCGCATCGGAGACCAACTCGGCTACGCCCTCGATGCGGTTGAAGATGCAGGCCTCTACCTCAGCGGCCGCCTGATGGAGAACCCCAACGATGCTCTGGCCGGAGCCTCCCCTTTCCTCGAGATGACCGGCATCACCGCCGGCGGCTGGGCCCACGGCCTCTCCGCTCTGGCGGCGGCACGTCAGCTGGAGGCCGAAGACGACGAGTTTTTCAGGGCCAAGCTGGCCACGGCCCGCTTCTACGCCGACCACGTGCTGCCCACCGTGGCAGGCCTTGCGGGAAGCGCCACCGCGGGAGCGCAAGGGGTGTTCGCCATAGAGCCGGAGGTGCTGGCTCTCTAGAAGGCAGGCTCAGAGTTCGGAGTCGCCAGAACACCGCGATACCGCCTCTGATGTCTCAATTCTGAACTCTCTACGCCTCCGCCGGCCTTCTGTTCTTCTTCTGCTTCGGCGCGTCTTTGCCTTCCCCCTCCGGGCCTCTTTCGGTCAGCTGAGACTCGACCACCTCATGCCGCCGCAGGTAGGTGCTGATGAAGGCCTGAAACGTCGCCGCAACCGGAAGCGCCATGAGAGTGCCGGGAACGCCGAGAAGCGTGGCACCGGCGATCACGGCGCCGAACGCAACCGCCGGATGCAGCGCCATGGTGTGAGCTGTGATCTTCGGGCTGAGGAAGTAGTTCTCAATGAGCTGATACACAACGATGAACGAGAACACGACGAGCGCCTCCTGCCACCCCGAGAAGAGCCCGATGAGAAGGGGCAAAGCCCCGCCGATGTAGGTCCCCACCACGGGGACAAATTGAGACAGCACGCCCATCCAAAGGGCCAGCGCCAAGGCGAAAGGGAGGCCGGTGACGGTAAACACCGCCCACGCCAGGGCCGAGGCGATGAGGGCGAGCAAGGCCCGCGAGTAGAAGTAGCCGCCGGTCTTCTCTATGGCGATGTCGAGAACCCGCAGCACCTCACGCTGCCGCTCCGGCGGAAGCAGTGAGCACACCGCGCGCCGGAGTTTCGGCCCCTCCGCGGTCATGTAGAAGGTGAAGAGGCCGACGGTCAGAAGCTGGAACAGAGTGGCCAGCAGCGTCGCGCCAACACCGAACACACTCCCGGCCACGTCGTTGGCGACGTCAGCAAGGTTGATCTGGGCATCGGCGACAGCCTGGCGGATCTTCTCGCTGGAGAACTCGAAGCCGAACCACCGCGCCGCCAGCTCACCGGCCTTGTCGATGTAGCCCGGAAGCCTGTCCATGAAGTTGCCGACCTGGTCGATGATGAGCGGGATCATCAAGCCGATGAAGAGCCCCGACACCACAAGCACGACGAGGAAAATGGCGCCGGTGGCCAGACCGCGCCGCCACCCCCTGCGGTGCAGGTAGTTGACACCGGGCTCGAGGGCGATAGAGAGAAACAGTGCGAACACCAGCATGACGATGAGGCTGCGCAGCTGCCGCAAGATGTGATAGGCGGCGAAGAGGGTCACCACCACACCGACCAGGATCAGCACGAGACGCATCACCCAGCGCGGGATCCCCCACCGATCGACCTCGGATGGCAAAGGCCGCTCGCCGGCATTCATGAGGGGAGAGTAAGAGGCGGGACACGATGGACCGCGGATTTCGGGGAGACAGAATGCAGAAGGCAGATTGCAGAAGGCGGAGGCATCGAGGCGCCCGTCTCGCGATTCCGAAGGGATCCCGGAGAGCACGGCAGGCTCAGGGCCAGTACTCGAGCCGTCTCGCGGTTCTGGGCGTCGGACTTCGGGGCTTGCTCCCGTCGAGGGCCGGCCACAGTCTCCAACACACCCCGGGGTACACTGGCCCTCGTCTTTGGATCCTTCAGCTTCCCGAGTTTCATGCTGCCGACAGGCTCAACGATGACGCCTAGCCGGGCCATCCTGGCCGCTGCTCTGCTTCTGTGTATTGCGGGCTGTGCGGGATCCGCGTCGGATCAAGCCACCACGAGCACCGCTGGGCAATGCGTCGAGCCCGGCTGCCAGCCATCCACTTCCGAAGCCGGGCCGCCGACCACTCTTCTGCGGCCCGGCGATGAGGATTGGGAGTTGCCTCCTGCTTCGTTTTTGGGGACGAATTTGGAGGTGTTCGCGGATTATGCGG
>CAZWKX010000033.1:0-22284 GCA_964633975.1 uncultured Acidimicrobiia bacterium | reverse complement strand
CCGAGGACCACGCCGCCGAGAAGGTGGTGGAGGCAGCCTCGGCCGAGATCGCCGCCGCCGCGGTGCGCCTGGGAGGGTCGGTCTCGGGTGAACACGGCATCGGCATGGACAAGCGAGATCTGATGCCGCTCCAGTTCTCTCCCGACGACTTGGAGGCCCTGCGGCGGGTGCGGGACGCCTTCGACCCGGAAGGGCTGCTCAACCCCGGCAAGGTGCTGCCGGAGGTGGAGGCATGAAGGCTCTGCGGCGCCGATTTCGGGACCTGGCCGCCTCCGTCGCCGGCGTCCCCGACGCCGGGCTGACTCTGGTGCCGGAGCGGCCCGAGCAGGTGGCTGCGGTCCTCGCCGCCGCCTCCGAACGGGCGGTCACAGTCGTTCCCTGGGGCGGCGGCACACACCAAGGTCTCGGCGGCCGGGTGTCACCCGGCCTGCTGCTGTCGACCGGCGGCCTGAATCGCATCGTGGACTGGCAGCCGGAGGATCTCACCGTCGTGGTCGAGGCCGGGGTCCGGGTGGCCGACCTGGAGCGGCACGTGGCCCAAGCCGGGCAGACGGCCTTGCTGCCCGAGGCGCCCGGCGAAGCCACGGTAGGCGGCTGCGTCGCCGCCGGGATCTCCGGGTGGCGGCGGCTCCGCTACGGCCCCACCCGCAACAGGGTGCTCGAGGTGGTGCTGGCCACCGGCGACGGCCGGATCGTGCACGGCGGGGCCCGGGTGGTGAAGAACGCCGCCGGCTATGGGCTGGCTCGTGTGGCCACCGGTTCATTCGGGACGTTGGGGGTGCTCACCCAAGTGTGCCTGCGGCTGTGGCCGGCGCCATCGACCCGCTCCACGGTGCAGGTGGACGACCCGGAAGAGGCGCTGCGGGTCCTGCACCGGCCCCTCGCCGTGGTGGAGGCCGACGGCAGGGCGATGGTGTACCTCGAAGGCGCCGAGGACGATGTGGCGGCGCAGGCGGCGGCGCTGAGCGGCGAGGCGCTCGACGGGCACCGATGGCCCGAGCCTGCGGCGGCTCCGGTCCTGGCGTCGATCCGGGTTCCGCCGGCCTTGACCCGCCGGGCGGTGTGCCTGCTGGACGGCGCCGTCTGTTACAGGGCCGCTTTTGGGGTCGGCGAGGTGCTGGGCGGGTTCGCTGTGGCCGACGTCGCCGGGCTGAGCCGGCTTCGGGCATGGGCCGAGGGTGTCGGCGGTGCGCTGGTTCTGGTATCGACGCCGGACGACGTGTACCGGCAGCTCGACCCTTGGGGGGCGGTTCCGGACACCATCGAGCTGCAGCAGCGCCTGAAGGCCGCTTTCGACCCGGCGGGCGTGCTGAACCCGGGCCGCCTTCCCGGAGGGCTGTGATGGTCTGGCGTACACCCTGGGCGCCGACCCCGGCCGAGGTGGAGCGGTGCATCTCATGTGGCCTCTGCCTGCCGGTGTGCCCCACCTTCCGGCTCACCGGCGACGAAACCGCCTCGCCGCGGGGGCGACTCCTGGCCATGGCTGCCGTGGCCGACGGTGTGGCGCCGCTCGACGAGACCTTCGCCGGCATCATCGACCTGTGCCTGCAATGCCGAGCCTGCGAGGCGGCGTGCCCGGCGCTGGTGCCCTTCGGCAGGGCGGTGACGGGGGCCCGCTCGGAGTTGGCGGAGGCCGGGTACGCCGGAAGGTGGCGCCGGCGCGTCTTCGGGCGCTGGGTCGCTTCGCCGCCGCTGGTAAGGGTGGCAACCTTCGAGCTGGCGCTGTTGCAGAGGCTGGGTGCTCGCCTCTGGCTGCGGGGCCGCTGGCGCAACGTGGCCGGTCTGCGGCGGGTTCCTTTCTTTGCTCGCCGGGTGCGTGGGCTCGACCTGCCCGCATACGGGGAGGAGACGGGGACGGCGGGCCTGCTGGCTGGGTGTGTTGCTGAGCCCTGGTTCGGGGGGCTGCATGAGGTGACGATCGAGCTGCTGCGGCGGGCCGGGTACCGGGTGATCGTGCCCGCTCGGCAGACCTGCTGCGGCGCCTTGGCCGCTCACGAGGGGGCTGCCGCCGAGGCGGCGGAGCTGGCGGCCCGCAACGTCGACGCGTTTCGTGGGGCGGACATCATCGTGGCCGACGTGGCGGGCTGCGGCGCACAGCTGAAGGACTACGAACACTGGGCCGGGGAGGAGGGCGCCGAGCTGGCGGCCCGGGTGCGTGACATCACCGAGGTGGTAGCGGAGGCCATCTGCGTGGGACGGCTGCCCCGGCTGCGGTCGGCGGCCGGCAGGGTGGCGCTGCAGGACCCTTGCCATCTGCGCCAGGCGCAGCGGATCGTCGAGGAGCCGCGCCTGATCGTGGAGGCGGCGGGCTATGAAGTGGTGGAGATCGATCCCGACGGCCTCTGCTGCGGGGCGGCCGGGGCCTGGGCGGTGGCACACCCGAAAGAGTCGGCGGCGCTGGGGCGGCGCATCGCCGACCTGGTGCGGGCTTCGGGCGCGACGATCGTGGCTTCGGCAAATGCCGGCTGCGAGATGCAGCTGCGGGCCTACTTGGGTCGCAGATTCCGTGTAGCACACCCGGTGGAGCTGTACGCCGAGCGTCTTTGAGCAGCAGGGTCGGAGGCATCGGAGGCCAGAATGCAGAATGCTGGTGCTGTACGCCTTTCTGCCGTTTGGATTCTGAATTCTGGACTCCTAGCCCTCTTGCCGGTCTGCCGCACGCTGCTATTTGGGCCGCAGCAGTAGCGTTCCGGATGGGAGGTACTTCGTGGCGGGACCACCGATGTCGAGTCGTCGTTTTGGGGCACCTCAAGCCGAGAGGTCGGCGTTTCTCTCCGCGCTCCTGCCCGGGCTCGGTCAATGGTTCGATGGCCGCCGATGGCGCGGGCTGCTGTTGGCCCTGCCGGCGCTGACCGGCATAGGCATCCTGATCGTCGTTCTGGTGGCCGTGAGCCGGGAAGGCAGCGTCGGCGTGGCCAAGTTGCTCGTGCAGCCGCGGTGGCTGTGGGCCCTGGTCGCGTTGAACGCCGCACTGGCACTCGAGCGACTGGTCGCGGTAGGAGATGCGTGGCTCCACCGGCGGGCTCCCGCCGGTGGATCGGTGGCCACGTGGGCCTGGCGGGCCGCAGTGCTCTTGCTGGTGGCCGTGCTGTTGGTACCGCACGTCATCGTGCACTGGTACGCCACCGAGGCGCTCGGCACCCTGGAGACGGTATTCGGCGGCGACTCCGTGCCGTCGCTTGCCGAGCGGGAAGAGCAGCTCCTGGCCCAGGATCCCGACGCCGACCTGGGGCCCACCCTGTCGTCCTCGACCACCACCACGCCGGCGCCTTCGACCACAATCGTCGGCACCAGCACCTCGACGGTGGCGCCCACCTCGAGCACCGTCGCTGCGGACAGCCCGTTGGGTGATCGCCTCACTGTGCTGCTGGCCGGGGGCGACTTCGGGCCGGGCCGACAAGATCTGCGCACCGATGTGATGATCGTGGCCAGCGTGGATCTGGTGACCGGCAAGGCTGCGCTCATCAGCGTGTATCGGGATCTCGTCGACGTTCCACTGCCCCCGGCGTGGTCCCGAGCGAACACCATGATCCAGGTGCAGCAATGGCACGAGGATCGGGCGTATGCGGAGGACCTGGCCGAGGCGCGGGCTTCCGGGGCCGAGCTGCCGCCGCAGCCTGAGATGGAGCCCTGCGACTGCTACGCCGACCGCATCAACTACCTGTACGTACACACTCACAACTGGGTGCACACGTTTCCCGACGCGCCGGATCCGGGGATGGAGGCGCTCCGCCAAACGCTGTCACGGCTGCTCGGCATCGAGATCGACTACTACGTGCTGGTGGACTTCGCCGGCTTCGTGGATCTGGTGGATGCCCTCGGCGGCGTGCATGTGACCGTGACCGAGAGCATGGATGTGGCCTACTCGCCGGCCAGGGAGGGCGAGGAGCCGGTCCGTATCACCGTCGAGCCGGGGGAGTACGTTCTCGACGGTCATCAGGCGCTCGCCTACGTGCGAGATCGCACCACCGGAGCCCAAGAGAGGATGCGGCGGCAGCATTGCATGATGCGCGACGTTGCGGCCGAGATCAACATGACGACGCTGCTATTGCGCTTCCCGGTCATCAGCGAGGCGATTCGCACCTCGACGACGACCAACATCCCGCTCGACTACCTCCCCTACATCATTGAGGCGGTTGGCTCGCTGCAAGCCGACGACATAGCCACATTCTCCATCTCGTCGTACCCGTACGTCGAGGGCCTCAACTACATGAACCTCCCGATAGTCGACGCGCCGGCCGTGCGAGCCGGTGTGGCCGACCTCCTGGCCGGCGTGTCGGCCGGCACCACGTTGGGCACGGTGGAAGCCGACTGCGGCGGCTGAAGCACCTGGTGGCAGCGGCAGACGAGACACACGCGCTCATCAGGCTGCAGAGGTGTCGTCGCCGACCTCGGCTCTGCCATTTGCATTCTGAGATCTCTCCTCCGGTTTGTGACACGCCCTCCCCTATCTTCCCGACATGCCTGGGAAGCTGCCTGCGGCCCGAGCCGGTGTTTCGGGGCTCGTCTCCGCCGGAGTTGCCCTCGGGATCGGCGAGCTACTGGCCGGGGCGTTTTCGTCTGTGCCTTCGCCGTTGGCTTCGGTGGGTGGGTTCGTCGTTGATCACGTGCCCGGATGGCTGAAGGAATTCGCCATCAGCGTGTTCGGCACGGGTGACAAGGACGCCCTCACCGTCGGCACGGTGATCATCGCCCTAGGCCTCGGATGGCTCGCCGGGGTTCTGGCGGCTCGCTGGTTCATGGTCGGGGCTGCGCTCTTTGTGGTCTTCGGCGGTCTCGGGCTGGCGGCGGGTGTTGGGCAGCCGCTGGTCAACGCTTGGGCGACGTCCGGGGCGGAAGTGGTGGCAACTGGCGCGGGCATCGGCGTCCTCTGGGCGCTGCTGCGGATGGCGCGATACGAGAAGACGGCGGAGGGCGACGATCGAGCCTTCGATCCAGAGCGCCGCCGCTTCATCGGCTTGGCGGCTACAGCCGGCCTGCTTGCCGCCGGAGCCGGTGCCGTAGGCCGCTGGCTTGTCGGCTCGGTGTCGGAGCCGCCCCCAGCGGAAGGTTTGCCCTCCTCGTCGCCGCTGCTGTCTCATTTGGGTCCGTCGTCCTCGTTCGACGTGCCCGGCCTCACCCCGATCGTGGTGCCAAACGAGGATTTCTTCCGGATCGACACGGCGCTGGCCGTGCCGGAGATCAACGCCGCCACCTGGAGCTTGCGGGTCGGCGGCCTCACCGACCGGCAGCTTGAGTTGTCGTACCAGGATCTGCTCGATATGCGTCTGTTGGAGCAGTACGCCACGCTGGCGTGCGTGTCGAACGGTGTGGGCGGGTATCTCATCGGCAACGCTCGCTGGGCCGGCGCCCGCTTGGCGGACATCCTGGATCAAGCCGGCGTGCAGCCGGAGGGGACCCAGGTGGTGGGCCGTTCCATCGACGGCTTCACCGTTGGCTTTCCCACCGAGCTGGTCTACGACGGCAGGGAGCCGCTGGTGGCCCTGACCATGAACGGCGAGCCGCTGCCGCGCGAGCACGGATACCCGGCACGGCTCATCGTGCCCGGCCTGTACGGCTACGTGTCTGCGACCAAATGGCTGTCGGAGATCGAGCTGGCGGGCTGGGGCGACTTCGACGCCTACTGGATCGTGAGGGGCTGGGCGAAAGAGGCGCCGATGAAGCTTCAGTCGAGGATCGACGTGCCGCGCCGGGGCGCCCAGGTGGAGGCGGGCACCATCACCGTGGCCGGGGTGGCCTGGGCGTCGTTGCAAGGCATCGACGGCGCCGAGGTGCGTCTCGACGAAGGTCCCTGGGCTGCAATGGAGTTGAGCACGCCGCTGTCCGACCGATCCTGGGTGCAGTGGCGGGGCCGGTTCGAGGTTGCCGTAGGCGAGCACCAGCTCGAGGTGCGGGCCATCGGCGGCGATGGAGAGATCCAGACCGCCGAGCAGCACTACGCCATGCCCGACGGTGCCACCGGTCACCATCAGGTGTTCTTCAGGGCCGCGTGAGTCGCTTCTCTCAGCAGGCGTAGATGAGGATCACCCACGACCCGCCGACGAAGTTGGCGTCGAAATTCACACCGCCGGCGACCGTTCGGCCTGCCCAGTCGACCGGTATGTGGGAGTCGTACTGCACCCCTCCACACGATTCACACCCGAAGTTCATCGAGTGGATGGCGGCGATGCGCACGGCCAGGACACCGGCCGCCTCCGAGTCGGGAGCTGCGGTGGGCGGCGGCTCCAACGCCGCCAGCGCCTTGGCCTGGTTCAGGTCGTTGTCGAAGCGGTAGAAGGACGTTCCGCCGAGTGCCAGACAGTCCATGACGTAGTCGTGTTCGGTGGGGAACATGTGACTGGCCGCTTGCTGCATGGCGGCGATGCGGCTGTCCAGGTCGGCGTAGACGGCCAGCACGGCGCGCTCGAGGTTCGGTGACAGCCCGGCGGGGATGAGTTCGGCTACCGGTCCCGCATTGAGGGCGTTCACCGCCGACGTTCCGGTACCGGACAGGGTCATAGCGCTTTCGTCGAAGCCGGCATTGAACGTGTTGGCGGCGTTGACGATCCGGTTGTCGAGATCTTCGGCCGCGGCAAAGAAGGCGGCCAGGCTGTCGGCTGCGGTGGGCAGCGGCGCCGCCGTCGTGGTCGGTTCCTCAGTCGCAGGTGTTGCCGTCGTGGTCGTCTCCTCGGGACCGGCGGTGGTCTCGGTCCCGGCGGCCGTGGTAGTGGTCTCTCCCCCGTCACCGTCCCCCGGCAAGATCGACGTGTTGTCGCTGCAGGCGGCGACGAGCGCCAGAAGCATCAGCAGACAGAGGATCATGATCGGCGTCCTGGCCTTGCGTGTGCGCATTGCTGGCTCCCTTTCTTCAGTCCAAGAGCCGTCACCGGTATCGGCGCAGCTGCGGATCGGTCAGCAGGCGCAGATTACGCCCCCATGCGCCTGCTCGCACGGCGGGGATGGCGGCACGCTGGGGCCGTGTGTCGTACGCTTGGGCCCACGCTTGGACGGAGGTGTTCGGATGAAGGACGGAGACGGCGGCTGGAAGCCTGTCGCTACCAGTGTCGGTTTGACGGTTCTGCTGGCGACGATCCTGTCTTGGATTGGACTGATGATCGCGGTGCTTGTGGCGCCCAACGTGCTGAGCACCGGGGACCACATCCTGGCGCTGGCCGAGCTTGGGCTGGTTGCGCCTGCCGTGCTGGGGGCCATCGTGATCATGCTGCCATCGGTGTTTCTGGCGACGCCCGGCGAAGGATCGCGTTTGCTGCCCGGTGTCGGCCTTGCGCTCTCCGGCTTCTGGCTGCTGTGCCAAGGCGGCTTGTTCGTGGCCGCCGCCTGCATCGAGTTCTATCGGGAAACGAGCGTGTCCGCCCAGTTCGTCACGGGAGCGCCGGGAGGCTTTGATGTCGGTTTTGGTTTGCTGCTCCTCGGCATAGGGATCGGCTTGGTGGCTTTTGCCTGCCTGGCCTGGTACGGGTTCTTCCAGGTGGCCTATCCGGCACGCGAGGCACAGGCCGTTGTAGCGTCGCCGGCGGAAGTGATGGACTAGCCGGCTCTCTTCCGGAGGTTGTTGACAGGGTGAGAGCCTGCCGGCGTCGAGCCGGAACCACCGGAATGGCCCCGTGAGTGACGTAGAGATCGTTGAAGCTGGTGTCGAGGACATCGGAGAGGTCCTCATTCTCCAGCGGGCCGCCTACGTGAGTGAGGCGCTGCTCTACGGCGACCCGGACATTCCGCCGCTGACCCAGACGCTGGACGAGCTCAGGGCCGAGCTGGCCGAATGCCTCACCCTCAAGGCGATCGCCGGTGGGCGGGTGGTCGGCTCGGTGCGGGCCCGCGTCGATGGTCGCACCGGACACATAGGGCGGCTCATCGTGGCCCCCGATCTTCAGGGTCGGGGCCTGGGCACGAGGCTCCTGGCCGAGATCGAGGAGCGTCTGGTCGGCAGAGTCGACCGTTTCGAGCTGTTCACCGGGGACCGCAGCGAAGCCAATCTGCGCCTCTACCGCCGTTTCGGCTACCACGAGACGCGCCGGGAGTCTCTGCATGGTGCCCTCGAGCTGGTCCACATGGAGAAGCCGGCTCCACGGCCTATGGCTCCCCGCTAGATGCCGCCGCCTTCGGAGTAGTTGTCGTCGCCGTTGCGCAGCGCGGCAATAGCCCCGTTCTCGATGCGGCCTTCCAGCTCGGACACCTTCTCCACCAGCACCTCCAGCACCCGCACATCGTGGTCGGCCTTGCTCTCGGCGATGCCGACGGTCATGGGCTTCTCACCCTTGCGCTTCTTGTCGAGCACGCGCCCGGCCAGGCCGACGACGGTGGCGTGGGCGGGAACGTCGCGCACCACGATGGCGCCGGCGCCGACGTGGGCGCCTTCACCGACGGTGACGGCTCCCAGCACCTTGGCGCCGGCGCCTACGACGACTCCGTCGCACAGGGTCGGGTGGCGTTTCGCCTTCTCCATGCTGGTGCCGCCGAGCGTGACGCCTTGGTACAGCATGACGTCGTCGCCGATCTCGGTGGTCTCGCCGATGACGACGCCCATGCCGTGATCGATGACAAAGCGCCGGCCGATGACGGCGCCGGGGTGTATCTCGATGCCGGTGAAAGCCCGGTTCAGGTGGCTGAGTAGCCGTGCCGGCAGGCGGAAGCCGGCGGTCCACATCCGGTGGGCCAGGCGGTGTATCCAGATTGCATGCAGGCCCGGGTAGCAGGTGAGCACCTCGGGCACGCTGCGTGCCGCCGGGTCGCGGTCGAACACGGCGCGTACGTCCTCACGGGTCCGATCCCAGAGGCCCGGCTTGTCGGCAGTCACGATGCCACCTCCTCGAAGAGAGCGGTCGTTATGTAGCGCTCTCCGGTGTCGGGGAGCAGCACGACGATGAGCTTGTCGATGTTTTCGGGCCGGGCCGCCAACTGGAGGGCGGCCCACGCCGCCGCGCCGGAAGAGATGCCGGCGAGGATTCCCTCAGATCGGGCGAGCCGCCTGGCGGTGGCAAACGCGTCTTCGTTGGTCACCGTCACGACCTCGTCGATGATCTCGACGTTCAGCACTTCGGGGATGAAGCCGGGCCCGATGCCCTGGATCTTGTGGGAGCCGGGCTCGCCGCCGGAAAGCACCGGCGAATCGGCTGGTTCCACCGCCACCACCTGCAGCCCGGGCCGGTGCGCCTTGAGCACCTCACCCACTCCGGTGATGGTGCCTCCCGTGCCGACACCGGCGACGAAGAAGTCCACGGTGCCGTCGGTGTCGGCCCAGATCTCCTCGCCTGTGGTGCGGCGGTGGGCGTCGGGATTGGCCGGGTTCCGGAACTGGTCCAGCATGACCGCGCCGGGTGTGGCGTCGACGATCTCCTGAGCCTTGGCGATGGCGCCCTTCATGAACTCCTGGCCGGGCGTGAGCACCAGCTGGGCGCCGAGCATGGCGAGCAGGCTGCGCCGTTCGATGCTCAAGGTGTCGGGCATCGTGAGAATCAGCCGGTAGCCCTTGGCTGCGGAGGCGAAGGCGAGGCCGATTCCGGTGTTGCCGCTGGTCGGCTCTACCAGTGTCGTCTCGCCGGGGGTGATGCGGCCCTCGTCCTCGGCGGCGTTGATCATGTTGACGCCGATTCGGTCCTTGACGCTCGAAAGGGGATTGAACATCTCGAGCTTGCCGACCAGGCGCGCGCCACCCTCCGGCGCCAGGCGGCTCAGCTCGACGAGCGGGGTCCGGCCGACGGTCTCGGTTATGTCTGAGTAGATCTGTGTCATTTGGCTCCTCCACGAGAAACGGCCCGGGTGGTTCACCGCGGGCCGCTGTGTCGTCCTGTTGGGAGGTTGTGGCTAGAAACGACGGCATTCGCCCGCGCTGTGCTTGGCACAACAACAGCAGCAAGCGGATACGGTCATCGTCTTCATGTCGAGACCGGGATCGTAACAAGTTCTTGGACCCATGTCACCGGTCGGTTTTCGGCATGGTCCTCCACGATGTTTAGACGGGTCCGGCCGCGCCGCAGTTCCCGTGCTGGTCTAGCGTGGGATCGAGGCAGCGAGAGGGCGACGTGTGCTGAGCGGCAGGGAGCTGTTGTTGGAGAAGGCCGAAACTGATCGCTACCGATGGGAGTCGGAGGCCATCACCGAGGACGGGCCGGGCGTCGTGCCACTGGAGCGGCTCATCGACCTGCTGGAGGAGGGGCAGCGGCTGGTAAGCGAAGGGCCTGGCGGCGATGTCGGACGAGGACCTGTCGAGGGAGCTGGAAGATGGCCGCAGGCTGCACGATTCGCTGCGTTTCATCTACTTCCACGACATCTATCACACCGGACAGACCGATCCGCTGCGCCAGGTGGCGGGCACCCACGACAAGATCATCTAGTGCCGTCCGCTCAGCGGTCGGGATGGGTGGCGGTGATCACCTCGAGATCGCCGTCGATGCGATCGGCGCCTTCTAGGTCACCGAATCGAGCGACTCGTATCAGTCCAGATCGGCGGAGCAGGCTGTCGTACTCGGGGTCGGTGTAGCCGTAGAGGGTCGAGGCGTATCGGGAGATATCAGCTTCCGCTGTGGTCATCACCCAGTGGTGCTCGGTTGCCTTCGTTTGCTCCTCGTCCCAGTTCGACTCGGTGAGCACCAGGTGGGGCTCCGGCGAGAAGAGACCGCCCTCGGACCGATACCAGGTGGAGGGGGCGGCGCCGATGGCCCGAACGCACTCGATGGTGTGCACCTCGAGCACGAGGGCGGCATGGTCGGCAAGGCTTGAGGCCGCCTTCTTGAGCAAAGCTTCGGCCTCCGTCGGCGTGAAGGTGTTCAGTTCGCCGAATAGGAAGAGAACCAGCATGTTCCCGTCTCCGAATTCGGCGGAACGCAGGTCCTCGAGCCGGTAGGTGCAGTTGAGGCCGAGCCTGCCGGCCTGCTGGGTCGCATAGCGGATCGACGCCGGGGAGAAGTCGATGCCGACGCACTCGTGCCCCAGGGCGGCGAGGCGCTCCGTGTACAGGCCGGGCCCGCAGCCCAGGTCCAGCACCTTGCCCGGCTGGCTTCCGGCAACGGTGTGGTGGAGCCAGGTGACGTGACGGTCGATCGCATCGAGCCGTCGGGAGGCGAGGTCGTGGCGCTGTGAGAGATGTTCGGCAAGCATACGTTCGGAGAAGTCGGGCTCGTCCCATGGGAGCTTCCCGGCTCCCTCCGGACCTTCGTGGGGCGGCCCGGCCTGCACGAGATCGCGCAGCGTGAAGCGCATGGCGGCGTTACGGTAGCTGCAAGTGCGCTTGTTCCGTGGGACCTCGGCGGCGGAGCAAGACACGGTGCCGCCATAGAGGGGATGGTCCCGCTCGACGACCTACAGCGGCGCGGGGTCGACGGCTTCGTGTTCACCGGCCCTGAGGAGGTGATAGAGGGTCGGCGCCGAGCAGATCGTGGTGGTTGGTGAGCTGCGGAGTTGACGGCCGGCAATCGTGACTCTCGCTTGATTGGTGGGAGACGGCCGGAGGAAGCATGCGCCGTTGGGCCAGGCCTGGAGGGTGGGAGGGGCTCCTTGGCACAGGCCGGGCTCGCCGATGGTGGCGACGGAGTGCCCGGTCCGGCGTACGCTGGGCCGGCATGGGCCTTCCGCATCGCTTGTACCCTTATGCCGAGTGGGGCCTTCTGTCCCCTGGGGTAGGACCTAACCCCCTGCAAACGAGCGCTACTGCGCGGGATCGTATGGCCGGATCGAGTGAGAGAGGAACACGCCGTGAAACGACCGATCGTGACGGTGGACGGCAATGAGGCCACCGCTTACGTGGGCCACAGGCTCAGCGAAGTCATTGCCATCTACCCCATCACCCCCTCATCTTCCATGGGTGAGCATGCCGACGACTGGTCGTCGGCGGGTCAGCCGAATATCTGGGGCACGGTCCCCGACGTCATAGAGATGCAGAGCGAGGGCGGGGCCGCCGGCGCCTGCCACGGTGCCATCCAGGCCGGCGCTCTGACCACGACGTTCACCGCATCCCAGGGCCTGCTTCTGATGCTCCCCAACATGTACAAGATCGCCGGTGAGCTGTCGTCGGGCGTCATCCACGTGTCGGCTCGCACGGTGGCCACTCACGCCCTTTCGATCTTCGGTGATCACAGCGACGTCATGGCCGCCCGGCAGACCGGCTTCGCCATGCTCGCCTCCTCCTCGGTTCAGGAAGCGCAGGACATGGCGGCGGTGGCCCATGCCGCGACCCTCACTTCGCGGGTTCCCTTCATCCACTTCTTCGACGGCTTCCGCACGTCGAGCGAGGTGGCCAAGATCGAACGGCTCACTGAGGACGATCTGCGGTCCCTCGTGGACGAGGAGGCCATCACCGCGCATCGGGCACGGGCCATGGATCCCGAGCACCCGGTGCTCCGCGGGACGGCGCAGAACCCCGACGTGTTCTTCCAGGCACGTGAGGCCTGCAATCTCTATTACGAAGCCGTGCCGGCGAAGGTGCAGGCGGCCATGGATCAGCTCGGCGAGCTGACCGGGCGTCGGTATCACCTCTTCGACTACGCCGGCGCTCCCGACGCCGAACGGGTGCTCGTGCTCATGGCGTCCGCCGTGGGTGCCGCCGAAGAGGCGGTCGAGGCGCTGGTCTCGGCGGGCGAGAAGGTGGGCGTGGTGAAAGTGCACCTCTACAGGCCCTTCGACGAGGAGGCGTTCCTGGCCGCGCTGCCCAAGACGGTCAAGGGGATTGCCGTGCTCGACCGCACCAAGGAGCCCGGGGCCCTAGGCGAGCCCTTGTACCAGGACGTGGTCACCGCCGTGGCCGAGGCCGCCGGGGCCGGCACGTTCCCCCTGGCGAAGGTGCCCCGCATCATCGGCGGGCGCTACGGACTCTCCTCGAAGGAGTTCACCCCGGCGATGGCCAAGGCCGCGCTCGACGAGCTGGCTCAGGAGTCGCCGAAGCAGCACTTCACGGTCGGCATCGTCGACGACGTCAGCCACCTGAGCCTCGACTACGACCGTGCATGGGTGCCTTCACCGGACGGCGAAGTGCGGGCCCTGTTCTTCGGCCTCGGCGCCGACGGCACGGTGGGGGCCAACAAGAACTCGGTGAAGATCATCGGTGAGAACACCCCGATGTTCGCCCAGGGCTACTTCGTCTACGACTCGAAGAAGTCGGGGTCGGCCACGGTGTCACACCTTCGGTTTGGGCCGAATCGTATTGATGCGGCCTATCTCATCGACCGGGCGTCGTTTGTCGCCTGTCACCAGTTCGGTCTGCTCGAGCGCATCGATGTGTTGGGTCGGGCCGAGCCGGGGGCGACGTTCCTGCTCAACAGCCCTTACGGGGACGAGACCTGGGATCACCTCCCCCTGGAGGTGCAGGAGCAGATCATCGACAAGAAGCTGAAGCTGTTCGTCGTGGACGGCTATGACGTCGCTGACAAGGCCGGCCTCGGTGGCCGCATCAACACCGTGCTCCAGACCTGCTTCTTCGCTCTCACCGAGGTGCTGCCCAAGAAACAGGCGGTCGACGAGATCAAAGAATCCATCAAGAAGACCTACGGCAAGCGCGGTGAGGCCGTAGTCAAACGCAACTACGCCGCCGTCGACGCCGCCATCGAGGCGATGCACGAAGTCGAGGTGCCAAAGAAGGCGACCAGCAAGAGGCACATGGAATCACCCGTGCCGGCGGACGCCCCCGACTTCGTGCAGAGGGTGACCGCGATGATCATCGCCGGGAAGGGCGACCTGCTACCGGTGAGCGCCATGCCGGTCGACGGCACGTTCCCCACCGGCACCACCCAGTACGAGAAGCGGTCGATCGCCATGGAGATCCCCATCTGGGACCCGGAGATCTGCATCGACTGTGCCCGCTGCGCCCTCGTGTGCCCGCACGCGGCCATCCGGGTCAAGTACTACGACGGGTCGGAGCTGAAGGACGCTCCGGAGGGTTTCCTGTCCAGGGAGCCGAAAGGCAAGGAGTTCGCCGACAAGCTGCTCACCATCCAGGTTGCGCCGGACGACTGCACCGGGTGCGGGGTGTGCGTGAACATCTGCCCGGCCAAGAGCAAGGAAGAGGTGAAGCACAAGGCCATCAACATGGAGCCGAAGGACGATCACTTGGAGCGGGAACGGGAGCGCTACGAGTTTTTCCTGTCGCTGCCCGAGATCGACCGCAGCACGGCGAACCCTCTCAGCATCAAGGGCTCCCAGGCCCTCCAGCCGCTCTTCGAGTACTCCGGAGCTTGTGCCGGCTGCGGCGAGACGCCGTACGTGAAGCTGGTGTCGCAGCTGTTTGGGGACCGGCTCATGGTGGCCAATGCCACCGGCTGCTCGTCGATCTACGGTGGCAATCTGCCGACGACGCCCTGGACCAAAAACGCCCAAGGCAGGGGGCCCACTTGGTCGAACTCGCTGTTCGAGGACAATGCCGAGTTCGGTCTCGGCATGCGCCTGGCCGTCGACCAGAGGGCGGAAGCGGCTGCCGCCGCCCTCGAGGGCCTCGTCGACGTGCTCGGCAGAGAGCTGATCGACGCCACCGTCGGGGCGGAGCAGACCACTGAGGTCGAGATTGCCGCCCAACGGGAGCGGATTGCGGCCATCAGGGAGCGCCTGGAGGCCGATGGGTCCGGGCGGGCCAAATGGGCCCTGCCGCTGCTCGATTCCCTCGTGCGCAAGAGCATCTGGATTATGGGTGGCGACGGCTGGGCGTACGACATCGGGTTCGGCGGCCTGGATCACGTGCTCGCCAGCGGGCGGGACGTCAACGTGCTCGTGCTGGACACGGAGGTGTACTCGAACACGGGCGGCCAGGCGTCCAAGGCGACCCCACGGGCCGCGGTGGCCAGGTTCGCCAGCAGCGGCAAGGCCACCGGCAAGAAGGACCTGGGCATGATCGCCATGTCGTACGGCAACGTCTACGTGGCGCAGATCGCAATCGGGGCCAACATGCGCCAGACGATCAGAGCCATCGTCGAGGCCGAGTCCTATTCGGGTCCGTCGCTGGTCATCGCCTACTGCCCCTGCATCGCACACGGCATCGACATGTCGCGCCAGGCGGAGCACCAGGAGGACGCGGTGGCAACCGGCTACTGGCAGCTGTACCGCTTCGACCCGAGGCAGGCGATGACAGAGGAGCATCCGCTGTCGGTTGACAGCCGTGCCCCGAGCAAGCCGTTCAAGGAGTTCGCCACGACGGAAGCCCGCTACGCCATGCTCATGAGATCGCATCCCGAGCATGCCGAGAAGCTGCTCGCGGCGGCGCAGCAGGACATCGATGAGCGGTGGAGGCTCTACGAGCAGCTCGCCGGCATGGAGCGCGGCCTTCCCGGAGAGGATGTGACCGAATGAGCGTGAACCTAGAGACCACGTATCTCGGATTGAAGCTGGCCAGTCCTCTGGTGGCCTCGGCGTCCCCGCTGAGCCGCACCGTCGAGATGGCCTTCCGGCTCGAGGAAGCGGGAGCGGCGGCGATTGTGCTGCCTTCGCTGTTCGAGGAACAGATCGAGCACGAGGAGTTGCAGATCCACGAAGCCCTCGAGTACGGCGCCGAGTCGTTCGCAGAGGCGCCGGGCGGTTACCTGCCCGAGCTGGCGGAGGGCTACAACACCGGTCCCGGCCCCTATCTCAATCTGATCAAAACTGCCCGGGCCGAGCTGTCGGTGCCGGTGATCGCCAGCCTCAACGGCGTCACGCGGGGTGGGTGGACCGCCTATGCCGCACGGCTCGAAGAGGCGGGAGCGTCGGCTCTGGAGCTCAACGTCTACTTCATTGCGGCCGACGTGGAGGAGACGGGGGAGCAGGTGGAGCGCCGCTACCTGGACCTGGTCGAGGCGGTGCGCTCGGCCGTCGAGATACCGCTGGCGGTGAAGGTGGGCCCCTTCTTCTCGTCGATGGCGAACATGGCCAGGCGGCTGGTCGACGCCGGGGCCGACGGCCTCGTGTTGTTCAACCGCTTCTACCAGCCCGACATCGACCTAGAGCGTCTCGAGGTGGCTCCAAGGGTGGAGCTCAGTACCTCAACGGAGCTGCGGGTGCCACTGCGCTGGATCGCCATCCTCCGGGGCCGCATCGATGCCTCGCTGGCGGCCACCACCGGGGTGCATACCGCGGAGGACGTGGTGAAACTGATTCTGGCCGGCGCCGACGCCACGATGATGGCCTCGGCTCTGCTGCGGCAGGGCCCAGGGCATCTGTCGCTGGTGAGGCAGGGGGTGACTCGGTGGTTCGACGAGCACGAATACGAGTCGGTCGAGCAGGCCAAAGGCTCACTGAGCCAGAAGGCCGTGCCCGATCCTTCCGCGTTCGAGCGGTCGAACTACATGGAGACGCTGATGACGTACGCGTCTCCTGCCTTCTGACCCTGGGCTCAGAAGCTAGGAGAGCTCAGAATTCAGAATACTGCGCGGCTCTGAGTTCTGAACTTTGCACGAGCAGTGTCACACCGCTCGTGCATACACCCACATCGGGTGGATGCGGCACCCGAGCCGCTGAAACGCTTGGCGTAGCCAGGTGATGCTGGGGACGACGGCGAGCAGGCGTTCCACTCCGGTATCGGCGGCGCAGTCGATGAGGGCGTGAGCCATGGCCGCAGCATCGTCCGGCGCGGTCTCCAGCCAGGAGACGTCGAACGTATCGTCGTTCACCCGGGCCATGGCCCATCCTGGGCGGCCCTCCCACAGGACCCTGCGTCGGGCTGCGTCGGTGAGATCGTCGGGGGTGAGCCGGCGCCACGTCCAGTTGGTGGCGAACATGTTGCGGGCGGCTCGGCTGAGCGGTCCGGAGACCCACGACATCATGGCTGCCGAAGCTTCTGCCGCGGGCGCCGGGCGTAGCCTTTCGGCTGTGGGCACCCGCTTTCCGCCGTTGCCTTCCGGAACCGGGGAACCTTCGCCCACAGCCCGCTCTGCGGCGACCCAGCGGTTGACCGGACGGAACCCCGATCTCTCGAATTGGGTGCGCGCCGGGCGGTTCCAGCTTTCCACGGCGAGGCGGATGACCCGTGCTCCGTTGCTCTGGGCCCACTCGCAGGCTTGGGCGGCAAGAGCCGTGCCGACACCTTGACGACGGTGTTCGGGGTGGACTCGCACTCCCTGGAACCAGACTTCTTGGTCCGAGAGCGAGGCGACTCGGGCCAACCCGACGGGACTGCCGTTCACTTCGGCGATGAAGGTTCGGCCGGTGGTGTCGGCGAGCCACTCCTCGTATACGTGGGCCACGTAGTCGCCCCACTCGAAGGTGCCACGAGTGAAGGCTTCGATGGCCACCTGGTCGTCGGGCCGCCCTGGGCGGATGGAGAGATTCACGGCGCGGCAGGATAGGAGACTGGTGTCGCGTCAGAACGCGGCGAGGTCGAGGGCCCGTTCCATTATTCCGGCCACGCTGGGCATCACCTGATCCTCGAGCACCGCAGAGAACGGGAAGGCGGGTATCTCCGGGCCGGCATAGCGCCGTACCGGAGCATCGAGCCACTCGAAGGCCCGCTCGGTGATCTGGGCGACGATCTCAGCTCCAAAACCGGCAAAGCCGTTGTCCTCGTGCACGACGAGCACCTTGCCGGTCCGCTGCACCGCCGCCTCGAGGGAGGCCCAGTCCAGGGGACGGATGGTGCGGAGATCCAGCACTTCGGCTTCCGTGCCTTGCGCGGCGAGAAGTGCTGCAGCCTCCAGGGCGAAGTGGGCCATGGTGCCGTAGGCAACGATGGTGAGGTCGCTCCCACGGCGGCGCAGGGCCGCGGTGCCGATGGCGACACGGTGAGGTCCTGCGGGATAGGGCCCTGTGGCCAGCCGATATAGCTTTTTGGGCTCCAGGAAGAGCACGGGGTCGGGATCCTCGACGGCGCTGCGCAGTAGCCCTTTGGCGTCGGCCGGCGTCGAGGGAACGACCACCTTGAGTCCGGGGACGTGGGCGTAGAAGGCCTCGATCGACTGGCTGTGGTACAGGGCGCCGTGGATACCGCCGCCGTACGGCGTACGAATCACGAGGGGGCAGGTCCAGGCCCCGGCCGACCGATAGTGGAGGCGGGCGGCCTCCGAGATGATCTGGTTGAAAGCCGGATGGATAAAGTCGGCGAACTGGATCTCGGGGATGGGACGCGCTCCAGCGGCGGCCATGCCGATGGCCGTGCCCACGATGGATGATTCGGCGATGGGCGTGTTGAAGGCCCGCTCCTTCCCAAACGTGTCGGTGAGGCCCACGGTGGCTTTGAAGACGCCGCCTTTGGGATCGGCGACGTCCTCGCCCATAACAACGGTGTCCGGGTATTCGGCCATGAGCTCATGGAGGGTCCTGTTGATGGACGTGATGAGATTGACCTCCTCTCCGTCCGGCGGCGACTCCACGAACTTGGCGGGAACCGTGTTCTCGATGGGCTTGGCGTAGACGAAGGTGTGGGGGTCGACGGGGTCGGGAGCCGCTTCGGCCCTCGTCATGGCGGCGGCGACGGCATCCGTGGCGGCCTGGTCGATGTCGGCTTCCAGATCCTCGGGGAGCAGACGGCTTTCGATCAGATACTGCCTGAGGATGGCGATGGGGTCGTAGCGACGCCACATCTCCACCTCCTCCGTGGAGCGGTAGAGGCGGTCGTCGTCATCGGAGGTGTGTGCGTAGTAGCGGTAGGTTCGGGCCTCGATGAGTGTGGGCCCCGAGCCGTCCCTGGCCCGCTCCGCCGCGTGGCGAGTGGCTGCGTACACCTCGATCACGTCGTTTCCGTCGACGGACAGACCGTGCATGCCGTATGAGTGGGCTCGCTCGGCGAGGTCACCTGCGACCTCGTCCAGCTCAGGCACCGAGATGGCGTATTGATTGTTCTCGATGAAGAAGACGACGGGCAGATGATGCAGCGCGGCGAAGTTGAGCGCCTCATGGAAATCGCCCATGGAGGTTGCGCCCTCGCCGCTGGAGACGAAGACGGCCGCATCGTGGCCGGTGCGCTGGAGTTCGGCGGCGATGCCCACGGCATGGGGGAATTGGGTGGCGATGACCGAGGAGTGGCTGAAGACGTTGAGAGGGCGATGCGACCAGTGGTTGGGCATCTGGCGGCCGCCGCTCGACGGATCGGTCGCCTTGGAGAAGACGCCCAGCAGGATCTCCTCTGGGGTCATACCGATGGCGAGCATAAAACCGACGTCGCGGTAGTAGGGGAGCAGCCAGTCGACGGCCGGATCGAAGGCGAGGGCTGCGCCCACTTGGGCGCCCTCGTGCCCTGCGGAGGAGACGACAAACGGGGCCCGGCCCTGCCGGTTGAGGACCCACATGCGGTCGTCGAGGTGTCGGGCCAGGACCATTAAGCGGTACATCTCGAGGATTGTCTCGTCGCTGAGCCCGAGCCCGAGATGATCCGCTGTGGGATCGATGCCGATGGCCAACTCTCCCCCTCCTTTCCGCGAGACGTCTGCCGTGATCCGAGCGGGATCGCCGCCGGGGGACGGCCGCAGGTTAGTTTCGGTCATCTCCGCTGCGCCTCCAGAGACGGAGACTGCCGACGCCGCGGATTCGCTCTTCGGCGATCTCGCGGGCGGCGGCGTGTGGTGAGATCTTCTTCTCGGCGGCGGTTTCGAGAACCCGCCGCGTGTTGTCGTAGACCTTGTCGATGTGCGCCCCGGCCCGCGCCTCCTCGAATCCGTGGATCTCCTCGGCCACGTTGATGAGTCCTCCCCCGTTCACGACGAAGTCGGGAGCGTAGAGGATCCCCAGCTCTTCGAGCAGGGAGGCGTCCTTGCCGGTGGCGAGCTGGTTGTTGGCGGCGCCGACGACTGCGCTGCACTTGAGTCGCGGAATGGTCTCCTTGTTGAGGGCGCCGCCCAGCGAGCACGGTGAGAAGACGTCGCAGGAGACCTCGTAGATGCTTTCGGGATCCACGACTTCTACGTCGAATTGGGCGGTGATGCGCTCGATGGCGGGAGGGTAGGTGTCGGCAACGACACAGGAGACGTCGGCCTCGGTGAGGCGCCGCACGAAGTCGCCGCCCACCTTGCCCACGCCCATCACCGCGACCCTGCGGCCGGCGAGCTCCTCGGTGTCCCAGAGGAAGCGGGAGACGGCTCGCAGGGCACCAATGAGACCGCGCGCGGTGGCAGGTGACGGGTCGCCGGCGCCGCCTTCGCGGACGCGTGTTCCCACGACCCAGCGCGTCTCGCGTTTGACGATCTCCATGTCGATGTCGTCGCTGCCGACGTCGGCGGCGGCGATGAAGCGGCCGTGCAGCGAATCGACGACGCGGCCGTAGGCGCGCCACAGGCGCTCCGTCTTGTCCTTGAGGGGATCGCCGATGATGACTGCCTTACCCCCTCCGAGGTCGAGTCCGGCCACGGCGGCCTTGTAGGTCATCGCTTCGGAGAGACACAGCGCGTCGGCGAGCGCCTCCTGCTCCGAGGCAAAGGGATGGAAACGGGTCCCGCCGAGGGCGGGACCTAGGGCCGTCGAATGGATGGCGATTACCGTCCTGAGGCCGGAGACCGCATCATGCCCAAAGATCACCTCTTCGTGGCCACGGTCACCGATGGCATCGAACACCCCCAACGGCTCTGCTCCCTTCGAAGGGATCCTGTCTGCACACTACCAAAGCCCAGATCCAGCGCACCTGGGAGCAAGAGACCGCGTCGTGGGTACCATTCCCGCTTGTGTCCCGGTCCGCCTATCTCCGTGTGTATGTACCTCGCGACGCCGTTGAGGGATACCGGGAGCACCAGGCGGCGCCTTCGCAGCCTCGTGTGCTGACCCGGGGTGTCTACGGCGTCTGGCATGAATCGGCGCGTGATGACGCCTTCGTCATCGATTTCGAAGGCTCGCCCTACGTGTGCCCCCGCTATCCCAGGTTGCGCATGCTCGAGGGCCTGTTGGCCTTCCGCAACGCATACGACGGACCGGTCGCCCAGGTTCTGGTGCCGGAGGCGATTGCATCCCGCGCCGCCAAAGAGTTGGAGCGCATGCAATCCCGCATACCCGAGGCTCGATCCCACATCCTCACGTCGCCGTTCTGTGTCCCGCTTCGGTGGTTTGCCGCCTTCGACGGCTCGGAGAGAGTGGTAGCCGAGGGGGAGCAAGGCCTTTTCGTCAAGTACCAGACGCGCCGCGTGAAGGCGATGGCTCGTTTGGATAGAGCGGTTCGGGTTCTTGAGGCTGCCGGGTTCGATGACGTGATCGTCGATCAGGTGGCTGACCTACGCCGCTGGATGGAGCCGTTCCCGAACGACGCAGTTGTCGAGCTCGACTACGGGGACGTCGTCTCGCTCTTCGACGATGTCGAGCTGGCGCTGGACGAGTCGGCTGCTGAGGTGAGTGCAAGCCTGGATGCCCTCGAGAAGGGGGATCTGGAGCGAGCCGGAGAGCATTACGCCGAGGTCATCTCGCGATGGGCACACGCGCAGTCGCTCGCGTACCTCAACTGAGCAGAGGGCGGCTCAGGGTCGGCGAAAGAAGGCGACGATGGCTCCCGCAATCACCATGAGCCCGCCGAAGCCGGCGAGCAGCATCTGCCGCTGGCCGAACGAGTTGGCTGAGGACCCACTGCTGAGTCCTATGTAGTCGGCGAGAAAAGCAACAACGATTACGGCAACGCCGATCAGCCCGATGACGATGCCCAGCAGCTTCCGGTTCTTCATCTCGCGAGGGTAGGCGGGACGGGACGCATCCGGCAAGGGCGACCGCACGGCGGAGAGCAGATAGCATGCCTGGAGCGGCCGCGATGGAGAGGGCTATGGCCGACAGTCGATGTCCCGCGTGTGGTGGAGACAGCGTGATCGTCGAGATGTGGGGCTGGGTCGATCCCGACACGGGGAAATACGTAAGGCGGTTCTACGGGTTCCGCTGGGACACCCTGATCGCGTCGGGGCTCATGTTCAGCATGGGGGTCATCTACATCGTCTTTTATCTCTTCGCCGCTCCCGCCTACTTGGTGTGGCGCCTGTTCACGCACAGGCGGTATTCGCAGCTTCGCCGCGAGTACTTCTGCAAAGACTGCGGTTTCGATTGGGGGGCCGACGTGGTCGAGTCGGAGAAGGAACTCGGCCTGGCAGAAACATGAGAATTCAGAGTCCAGAATCCAGATCGCGTTATGCCGCCTCTGAAAACTGAATTCTGGATTCCGGAACCCCTTGAGGATCGGGGGGTTTCGTAGTGGTCAGGGGCGGGATTGAACCGCCGGCCTCAGGTTTTTCAGACCTGCGCTCTTCCAACTGAGCTACCTGACCAGGCGCCCTGGTGGACACTCTGGCGGGGACGACGGGATTTGAACCCGCGATCTCCGGCTTGACAGGCCGGCGTGAACTCCAGGCTTCACCACGTCCCCGTGTGCCCCCAACGGGATTCGAACCCGTGTTACCGGCTTGAAAGGCCGGCGTCCTGGACCGCTGGACGATGGGGGCGGCT
>CAZWKX010000032.1:0-23671 GCA_964633975.1 uncultured Acidimicrobiia bacterium | reverse complement strand
ACGAGCTCTACCTGGCAACGGACGAGGATCGGGAGGGGAGTCCATCGCCTGGCATCTGACCGAGGTGCTCAGCCCCAGGGTCCCGGTGCACCGGATGGTCTTCCACGAGATCACCCGCCAGGCCATCGAAGCGGCACTGCGGGATCCACGTGACCTGGACCGCCGCCTCGTCGATGCGCAGGAGACGCGGCGCATCCTGGACCGCCTCTTCGGCTACGAGGTGTCGCCGGTGCTCTGGAAGATCGTGGGCAGCGGCCTCTCTGCGGGACGAGTGCAGAGTCCGGCCATACGCATCGTCGTCGACCGGGAGCGCGAACGGATGCGCTTCCGTGCCGCGTCCTTCTGGGACGTCGAAGGCGAGTTCACCACGGTGGATGGCGAGCAGGGGAGCTTCCGCGCCGGCCTCGTCGCGCTGGACGGGGCTCGCGTCGCCGGCGGCAAAGACTTCGATGGCACAGGCACCCTGCAGAACGGGTCCGCCGTGGTGCTCGATGAGGTGGGGGCTCGCGAGCTGGTCGACGACCTGGCCGGGGCCGATTTCTCCGTGCGTTCGGTGGAGCGCAAGCCCTACCGCCGCTCCCCGTATGCCCCCTTCCGGACCTCGACGCTGCAGCAGGAGGCAGGCCGCCAGCTCCGCTTCACCTCACAGCGCACCATGCAGGTGGCGCAGCGCCTCTACGAGGGCGGGTACATCACCTACATGCGCACCGATTCCGTCTCGTTGTCCGACACGGCGGTGGCGGCAGCCCGCTCGGTAGTTGCCGTTCGGTTCGGCGCCGACTACCTGCCGGGGTCCCCGCGCGCCTATCAGAGCAAGGTGAAGAACGCCCAGGAGGCCCACGAGGCCATCCGCCCGGCCGGCGACAGCTTCCGCAGTCCCGAGGATGTGGCGGGCCGCCTCGGCGCCGATGAGGCCCGTCTTTACGAGTTGATATGGAAACGCACCGTGGCGTCGCAGATGGCGGACGCCACGGGTGAGAGCGTCCAGGTGCGCCTCGGGGCTCGGTCGGCGACGGGACGCGACGCCGAGTTCGGCACGTCCGGCAAGGTGATCACGTTCCCCGGCTTCCTGCGGGTCTACGTGGAGCGCTCAGATGATCCCGATGCCGAGATGGAAGACCAGGAGCGGCGTCTGCCCGCCGTGGCCGAGGGCGATGCGTTGGGGGTGGAGTCGCTCGAGGCCAAGGGCCACGAGACCAAACCCCCTCACCGGTACACCGAGGCCTCGCTGGTGCGCCGGCTCGAGGAGCTGGGAATCGGGAGGCCTTCGACCTATGCCTCCATCATCGGCACCATCCAGGAGCGCGGGTACGTCTGGAAGAGGGGCTCTGCCCTGATTCCGACATTCACCGCCTTTGCCACCGTGCGCCTGCTCGAGAAGCAGTTCGCCGAGCTCGTCGACTACGCCTTCACGGCTCGAATGGAGGACGATCTCGACTCGATCGCCTCGGGTGGGGCTGAGATGGTGCCCTATCTCTCCGAGTTCTACTTCGGCGACGGGCACGCCGGTCTGGTCGATCTGGTCGCCCGCGCTCTGGAGGAGGCCGACCCCCGGGAGGTGAACGCTATCTCGATTGGCGACCCCGAGGTCGGTATCACCGTGAGGGTGGGCCGCTATGGGCCTTTCCTGGAGCGGGACGGGGGCCGGGCGAGCGTGCCGGAAGAGCTGCCTCCCGACGAGCTGACCGTGGAGAAGGCGGAAGAGCTTCTGGAGGAGCCCAACGGGGACCTGGTGCTCGGCGTCGATCCCGACAGCGGGCATGAGGTCCTCGCTCGCAAGGGACGTTTCGGCCCCTATGTGCAGCTGGGCAGGGCGGACGAGACCGCAGGCAAACCCAGGACGGCTTCTCTGTTTGCCTCCATGTTGCCGGAGACGGTGACGCTCGAGGAAGCGCTGAGCCTGCTGGCCCTGCCGCGTGTTGTGGGCACGGACCCCGAAGGTGATGAGATCACCGCCCAGAACGGGCGCTACGGCCCGTATCTCAAGAGGGGCGCCGAGACGCGCAGCCTCGACACGGAGGAGCAGATCTTCACCATCGGCCTCCAGGAAGCCGTCGCCTTGTTCGCCCAGCCGAAGCGCCGGCGCGGCTCCCCGTCAGCGGGCCCGCTGCGCGAGCTCGGTGCCGATCCGGACACGGGCTGTGCCGTCGTGGTCAAAGACGGGCGGTTTGGCCCATACGTCACCGATGGTTCGGTGAATGCCTCACTGCAGCGACGGGACTCCGTGGAGAGCATCACGCTGGAGCGGGCCGCGGAGCTGCTCCGGGCGCGTCGCCGGAAGCTCGAGTCCGAGGGGAAGGACATCAAGCCCTGCCCCGGGGCTTAGACCGCGGCGCCTCTGATACGCTCTCCGGGTGAACGAGCCGCCTCCACGTTCGACGTGGGCCTTGATGAAGTCGGGCCCGTTTTCGCGTCTGTGGAAGGCCGGTTTCGTCAGCAGCACCGGTGACTGGGTCGGCATCCTCGCCACACTCTCGCTCGCCGAGGAGCTCGCCGGCGGCAGCGGCATCGTGCTCGCACTGGTGTCGCGTATCCTGCCCGGGCTCTTCTTCGCCGCCGTCGGCGGAGTCATAGCCGATCGGGTGAACCGCAAGTACTCCATGATCACGGTCGAGGTGGGTCGGGCCGTGCTCATGTTCAGTCTCGTGTTCGCCCGGTCCATCCAGTACCTCGTTCTCGTGAACCTGGCCCTGGAGGCGTTGACCCTCGTCTTCCAGCCGGCGAAGGAAGCCAGCGTGCCGACGCTGGTGCAGAAGAACGAGCTGGTGCAGGCCAACAGCCTCTCCCTGAGCGCCGCCTACGGCACGTTCCCGCTCGGGGCCGCCGTCTTCCTTCTTGTTGCCCCGTTCGGCCCTCACTTCACCATGTGGGGACGGATTTCCGGCGAGCACGGGCAGGAGGCGCTCGCCTTCCTGGTCGACTCCTTCACCTACTTGGCGTCGGCGGCGTTCATCTTCACTCTGCCCATCGGGCGCCGGCAGCTTCCGGAGGAGCGCAGGCGCCGAGGGAGGCTGAACCTGACGGCGCCGCTGCGGGACCTGCGCGACGGGGTCGTCTTCATCGCCACGCACCGCCGGGTGCGGCCCGTGGTGCTGGCGTTCACCGCCGCGCTCGCCGGCGGGGGCATCGTGGTCGTGCTGGGCAAGCCGTACTCCGTGGATGTGCTGAACGCCGGAAAGGCGGGCTTCCCGGCCCTGCTCACCGCGTTCGGGCTGGGGGCCGGTCTGGGCATCATTCTCGTGACCATCTTCGGCCCTCGGCTGCAGCACAAGGACATATCGTTCTCGTTCGCGTTGCTCATCACCGGGTTCGCCCTCGGCGCAGCCGGTCTGATCAAGACGATCTTCGGAGGTGTGGGCTGGATCTCGGTCATGGGGATGGGGGCCGGCTCCGCCTACGTGCTCGGCTTCGCCCACCTGCACGAGCAGGCCATCGACGAGGTTCGGGGGAGGACCTTTGCCGCATTGTTCTCCCTCATGCGCATCGGCCTTCTCACCTCGATGGCGGTGGCGCTTCCCCTTGCCGTCGTCTTGGACCACCGGCTGCCCGGTCTCCTCTCGGAAGGTAAACGGATGGTGCTTCTCCTCGGAGGCGGCACCATCTTCTTCAGCGGGACGATGGCACTGTGGAGGGTGCGCAAGACGCTGGTGGAGATGGGTCACATCGAGCGCCGCACCGCTTTCGAGGCGGTGACAAACGCCTTCCGGGCCTACCGTCGATCGGCAGCCGGCGAGCCGGTCAACGACAACGGCGAGCCGGCCGGGGAGCCCGAGCAGGCCGGTCTCGTCGAGGCGGCGGGCGCTGAGATCGGCGAGAAGGAGGATTCCGCGGGATGACCCGGCGTTACGTCGCTTTCGAGGGTATCGACGGTGCCGGCAAGACGACCGTGGCCCGCGCCGTCGCCGACGGGCTCGAAGACCGAGGCTTCGACGTCCTCTGGGTGCGGGAGCCGGGGGGCACCGCCGCAGGGGAGGCGATCCGCCGGGTCCTGCTGGGCCGCGACGGGGTCCTCTGCGATTGGACCGAGGCCCTTCTTTTTGCCGCGGCCCGGGCCCAGCTCGCCGCCGAGGTCGTGGGGCCCGCCCTCGAGGCGGGACGCGCCGTGGTGAGTGATCGCAGCGTGTACTCGTCACTCGCCTATCAGGGCGGAGCTCGTGGGCTGGGCATCGACGAGGTGCGGCGGGTCAACGAGGCCGGCCTGGGCGGGGTATGGCCGGAACTCGTCGTCCTGCTGCGGATCGAGCCCGCAGCAGGGCTCGCCCGCGAGGACGCGGCCGACCGCATAAGTGTGGAAGGTGTCGATCTGCAGGCACGCGTCGCCGCCGCCTACGAGACCCTCGCCGCCGCCGAGCCCGAGCGTTTTGTAGTTGTCGACGCAGCCAGGGGTTTCGATGAGGTGGTGGCCGCGGCGGCGGAGGAGGTGCTGGCGGGGTGGTGAAAGCCTTCGCGGATGTGATCGGCCACGGCCAGGTGGTTGCCTTGCTCACCGGCGAGGTGGAGAAGCCGGCCCAGGCCTATCTGTTCGTGGGCCCGGGAGGCGTGGGCAAGGCGACCGTGGCGCGCCGATTCGCCGCTCTGCTCCTGTGCCCCGAGATGGACGAGGACTGTTTCCGGCGCGCCGTTCAGGGAAGCCATCCCGATCTGATGCTGGTGGAGCCCGACGGGAATACGGCTCTCACCGTGGAGCGAGCCAGGGAGACGGTGGCTCGGGCGGTCCTCACGCCCGTCGAGTCGGCACGCAAGGTGTTCCTCTTCGAGGAGGCCGGTCTCATGACCGACGGGGCGGCGAACGCTCTGCTGAAGACGCTCGAAGAGCCGACGCCGTCGACCGTGTTCGTCCTGGTCGCCGAGTCCGAGGACGATCTCCCCGCCACCGTCGCCAGCCGCTCTCGCACCATCGTCTTCGGCCGGGTTACCGAGAAGGCCGTGGCCGCCGCCCTGTGTGAACGGGGCGTCGACGCCGAGCAAGCGGAACGGGCGGCGGCGACGTCTGGAGGGCGGCCCGGCCTGGCCCTCCTTCTGGCTACTCGGCCCGAGGTCGCCGCCTACAGACGGCTGTGGCTGTCGGTGCCGGAGCGTCTCACCGACAAGACGGGAGCGGCATTTCGTCTGGCCTCCGAGCTGGTCGATGCCGCTGCGCCTCTGCTGGCCGGGCTCGAGGAGCGCCAGGAAACCGAGAAGGGACGTTCCGGGGGTGATCGTTCTCTCACCGAACGCCATGAGAGGGAGCGCAGACGGGCGGCTGCCGCTCTCCACGTCACCGGCCTCGAGATTCTCGCCTCGTGGTACCGGGACGCCGCCGCAGCGCAGTACGGTGCCCCGGTGAGGAATCAGGATGTGCCCGCCACGGGCTTCGCCGCCATCACCCCGCTGGTCGCCGTCGAGCGGGCGCGGCGTGTCCTGGCCACTGTCCAGGCTCTGGAAGCCAACCAGCGCGCCGAGCTCGCCTTTGCCGCGCTCTTTGCCGATCTTGGAACCCCGTCTTAGGCCCGGCTTCCCGTTTGCCGCCTACCGTGTGTGGGCGGGGACCGTTCGTCCCGGTCGCCGTTTGTTCGGCTGGTACTTCCCCTTTTCGTTCGACGGGAGCGAGCGTGTGCCGGAGGGTCCGCTCGTGGTCGCCGCCAACCACTTCTCCCATCTGGATCCGGTGATCGTGAGCCTGGCGGTAGGCCGGCCCATTCGCTATCTGGCCGTGGATGAGCTGTACGGGAAGTCGTGGTTCTTCGACTGGCTCACCTTCTGGCTGGGGGCGATCCCCATGACCCGAACCGGTGTGGCACTGAGTGCCCTGCGGCTCGCCATCGCCGAGCTCGAGTCCGGCGGCACCGTTGGCCTGTTCCCGGAGGGTGTGCGCGTGTGGAATTGGGGCGAGGTTGAACCCAAGGCCGGGGCCGCCTGGCTGGCGCGTCGAGTGGGTGTGCCGCTGCTTCCAGTCGCGATCGTCGGCTCCGACCAGGCCATGGGGCGGGGCTCGCGGCAGATCCGTCGTCGGTCTATTCACATCACGGTGTGCGAGCCCATCTACCCCGGCGACTACGGAGGCATGGCGCGTTCCCACCGCCGCATGATGGAGGAGTGGAGACGCCGGGTCGACGCCGCGGTGCTGGCTCGCCATCGGGAACTCGCCTCGTAGCGACGAAAGGATGCGATGCACGTCGTCGTCGCCGGCTCCAGCGGAATGATCGGGACCAGGCTCGTGGCTGCTCTCGGCGAGGCCGGCCACAGTGTGAGCCGGCTGCTGCGTCCCCGGCCCGGAGGCTCTGCCGGGCACGAGGGAGCAGGCGCCGGTTGGGATCCTGCCGCCGGCTTCGTCGACGCCGCTTCTCTCGAGGGGGTCGACGCCGTGGTCAACTTGGCCGGGCGCAGCATCGGGGCGCGGCGCTGGACGAGGACTGAGAAGGCGCTCGTCTACGAGAGCCGGGTCGCAGCTACCTCGCTGCTGGCTAGGACGCTCGCCGCGCTGGAGCGGCGGCCGCGTGTGCTCCTCAATGCCTCGGCGGTCGGCTACTACGGGGACCGTGGAGAGGAGGAGCTGTCCGAGCGGAGCGGACCCGGCTCGGGCTTCCTGGCGAAGCTCTGCGTGGATTGGGAGGAGGCCACGTCGCCCGCCTCGGCCGCGGGCATCCGTGTCGTTGTCCTTCGCAGCGGGATGGTGCTCGGCGGTGGCGGGGCGCTGGCGCGCCTGCTGACGCCACTCGGTCCGGCTTGGTTCAGCCCGTACCGCTGGGGGTTGGGGGGCTGGGTTGGCCCGGGCAGCCAGCTCTGGCCCTGGATCTCCCTCGAGGACGAGGTGCGGGCCATCGTTCACCTCCTGGAATCCGGGGTCTCGGGGCCGGTGAACCTCGTGGCCCCGCGGCCGGTGCGAAGCAAGGCGTTCATGAAGGCGGTAGGACGGGTGCTGGGTCGGCCCGTCTGGCTGCGGTATCCAAGGTGGGTGTTCCGTGTCGTCCTGGGGAGCGAGCTGGCCGATGCGTTGCTCTTCAACGGGCAGGCAGTGCGCCCGCAGCTGCTGCTCGAGGACGGCTTCTCCTTCGTCCATGAGGATCTGGAGTCGGCCCTGGCCGCGGCACTCGGTGGCTAGGGACCGAAGCGGGGGTCTGTGGAGCCCGCTAGGTGCCGTTCGGCCCTAGAGCCGGGTGCTTTGTCCGGCCTACGTTGCGACGAGCCGATCGGGACACAGTCTTCTGGACCTAATGGGCATGCAGTCGGCAGGCATGGGAACTTCGAGGCTCCTGGGGGCCGGCCGACAGTGTGATCGTCGTCGGAGACGTGGCTCGCGGGGAGGCTCGGGGGGATGCCCGGGCCTCTCGGCGCGTCTGCCGGCTTCGGCGCCGCGAGAGTCAGTTAGTGTCCCATCCGGGTGGCCGCGGCCCGGCGATTGGGCTATGCGGCTCGGCGCAGCCCGGGACGTTTAGGGCGCCGGCGGCGGCATGGCAAGTGGTCGTGCCGCGGGGATAACCCAAGGAGATGCGTGATGGCCCAAGCGATGGTTCTCGAGGACACCGGTCTCACACTCGACACCCTTCTCGAGACCCCCGCTGGCCGCAGAGCCCTTAGCTGTATCCAGTGCGGCATCTGTGCAGGAACGTGTCCTTACGGCAGCGTGATGGTCAACACCCCGCGCAAGCTGATCAACAAGCTGCGTGCCGGGCTCATCGGAGAGGTGCTCGCCAGCGACGATCTCCTCGGCTGCGTTACCTGCTACGCCTGCTGGGCCAAGTGTCCTCGCGAGATCCGGCTCACCGATGTGCTCCTGCCTCTGGTCAAGGAGCAGGTTTTTCTCAATCTCCCTGAAGTGCCTGCCGAGCTGCAGAGCGCCCTCGAGGCCACGCTGCGTTACGGGAACCCGATGGGAGAGTCGCCGCGGAAACGAGCGGCCTGGGTGGAGACATCCGAGGTGGAGGTCCCCATCATTCGTGATGTCAAGCGGCCGGTCGAGACGCTGTGGATCGTCGAGTGCTACGCCTCCTACTACCCCAGGGGCCAGGACAACGCCCGGGCCACCGCCAAGGTCCTCGTCGCCCTCGGGGTCGATTTTGCCATCCTCGGCAATGAGGAGAAATGCGCCGGCGAGTGCGCCCGCCTCTCCGGGGAGACCGGCCTCTTCGACAAGCTGCGCGACGACAACATGAAGATCCTGGGCAAGTACGAGTTCGGCCGTGTCGTCACCTCGGATCCGCATGCGTTCGATGCCTTCCGTTTTCTCTACCCGCCGCTGGGGCTCTCGGTCCCGGTCGAGCAGACGACGCCGTTTGTGGCGCGGCACATCGATCAGCTCAAGCCGAAGCTGACAAAGAAGCTGAGCTACAAGGTCACCTACCACGATTCCTGTGTGCTCGGCCGCCACAACGGCTACTACGACGAGCCCCGGCTGATCCTCGATGCCATTCCTGGAGTCGAGGTCGTCGAGATGGCACACACGGGCATCAATGCCATCTGCTGCGGCGGAGGGGGCGGTGGGATGTGGCTGGACACGTTCTACAAGGCAAAGGGATACGACCGTCTTTCCGACCGGCGTGTCGAGGAGGCCGTTGCGACTGGGGCCGACGTGCTCGCCGTTTCGTGCCCGTACGAAGTGCCCCGTTTTGAGGATTCCGTCAAGGTGCTCGGCCACGATGATCGCCTGGTGGTCAAGGACGTCATGGAGATCGTCGCCGAGGCGCTGGAGGATTGATTCGACAATGGATGACAAACACGAGGAGGGCGGGTTGGTGCCATGAAGATCTTGGTGCTGCTGAAGATGGTGCCCGACATCGTCGAGGAACTCGAGGTTGCCGCCGACGGCAGGTCGCTCGACCTCGACTTCCTGCGCCTCATCGTCAACGAGAGCGATGATCACGCCTTGGAGGAGGCGCTCATCCTCAAGGAGCGTCACGGGGGCACGGTCACGGCCGTTGCCCTCGAGGCGCCCGATGTCGACGACGTGCTGTTCACCGCTCTGGCCAAGGGCGCCGACCGGGCGGTGAAGATCGAAGGCGGGGGTGACAATTTGAGTACCCGGCGGGCGGCCGGGGTGCTGGCCGGGACGCTGCCCGGCGCGGGTGATCTGCTGCCGGCCGATCTCATACTGACCGGCTGCCAGGCCATCGACGACCTGGACGGCTTCCTCGCTCCCGCCCTGGCCCAGGCGCTCGGCCTGCCCTACGTGGGCCTGGTGGGCCGGGTGGCGCCGCAGGACGGCAAAGCCCTGGTGGCCAAGGAGTTCGCCGGCGGAGTGCTCGGCGAGTACGAGGTTTCCCTGCCCGCCGTGATTGGTGTGCAGGGCGCCGAGAAGCCGCCGCGCTATGTGCCCGTGGCCAAGGTGCGCGCCGCGATGAAGTCGGCGGAGATAGAGACGGTGGCGGCGGCTCCGGGGCCCGAGGTGCCGTCCTTCGATATCGAGGAGATGCTGAAGCCGCAGCCGGCGGACCGGGCCGAGATGATCGAGGGCGACCCCGAGGCGGTGGCCGCCCGTATCTGCGAGATCCTGTCCGAACGAGGGTTGCTGTGAGGAGGGGCAGGCATGGCTGACAACGTTCTTGTGATGGCTGAGACCTGGCGGGGCGGGATCTCCGACGCCACCTTCGAGCTGCTTGCTCTCGGCAGGGAGCTCGCCGACGGCTTCGGTGGCAAGCTCGAGGTGTTCCTAGCCGGAGACGGAGTGTCCGGGCTGGTCGGCGAGCTGGGGGCCGCCGACAGCGTCTACCTCGCCGAGGCTCCCGCCCTGGCCGAACCCGAGGCCGGTGGGCGCAGCCGGCTCGTCGCCGAGGTGATCGAGACGAGCGGGCCCCGGTGTGTGCTCGTTGCTCTGACCAACGTCTCTTGGGATCTGGCCGGGCTGCTTCCGGCGCGTATCGGGGCGCCGCTGGTCAACTTCTGCCGCAACGTCGCCGTTGCCGGTGACGAGATCGAGGCGACCTGTGTGCTGTACGGAGGCAAGATGGAGGCGACCGTCAAGGTCTCCGCCGCTCCGGTTGTCTTCGGGGTCCTGCCGGGCGCCAGGTCGGCAGATGCCGGGCGTTCCGCCGGATCTCCCGAGGTGAAGGATCTGGCGGTCGACGGTGCCCAGGCCGCAGTGGCTTTCCTTCGATACGTCGAGCCGGAAGCCGGCGACGTCGACATAACCCAGCAGGACACGCTCGTGTCCGTGGGCCGCGGCCTGCAAGGTGCGGCCAACGTCGACCTTGCCGAGGAGTTGGCCGGGCTTCTGGGCGGAGCCGTCTGCGGCTCGCGGCCGGCCATCGACCAGGGATGGCTGCCTTTGTCGCGGCAGGTGGGCAAGTCGGGGGTCACAGTCAAGCCGAGGCTGTACTTCGCGCTCGGCATCAGCGGCGCTCCAGAGCACCTGGAGGGCATGCGCGACTCCGAGCTCATCATCGCCATCAACACCGACCCGGATGCACCCATCTTCAACGCGGCGCACTTCGGTAGCACCGAAGACCTTCTCGAGGTGGTACCGGCCTTGATCGAGCGAGCGGCCGAGGTCAAGGGAGGCTGATGGAAGCGGCGATGCTCTACGCGGCCGAGGAGACGCGGTCCTACTTCTACACCTTGCCTCTCTGGCTCAAGGTGACGTTCTACGTCGTCGCCCTAGGCACACTGGTAGTGTTCTTCGCCGCCGTTCGCCGCAAGTGGCTGCGGTATCGCTCAGGCCGGAAGGACCGGGCGAATCGGCCGTCGATACGCCGGTTCCTGGGTGGTGCGGTGTCCGTGTTCTCCCATCGCAGGATCATGCGCGATCACCCCGTTGCCGGATTGGCCCACGCCGCCGTCTTTTTTGGATTCGCCGGGCTCTTCGTCGCCACGCTCGTTGTGCTCGTCGACGCCGACATCCTGCACCCGCTCCTCCCGGAGTGGACGTTTATGCACGGGACCTTCTATCTCGTGTTCTCCTGGCTGGCCGACCTCTGCGGCGTGCTGCTGATCGCCGGGCTGGCGGTGTTGATGTTCCGGCGGCTGGTGCTGCGGCCTCCGGAGCTGCGGGTGGAGGATCGGGACGACGTGGAGGGTTTCCCCACCGGCCGCATGGTGAGGCTGGACGACCTCGCTTTCCTGCTTCTGCTACTGGCCGCCGGCATCGGCGGGTTCATCGTGGAAGGGCTACGCATCCACGCCACCCAGCCGTCGTTCGAGGGGTGGTCGTTCACCGGCTGGATCGTGAACGGGTGGCTCGGCGACGCGGGGGTGTCGAGCGCCGGCGCCGAGACGGCCTACGCATACCTGTGGGTCTTCCACGCCATCACCGCGCTCGTCTTCGTCGCCTACTTGCCGTTTTCGAAGGCTTGGCACATGCTGGCCGGCTGGTACAGCCTGGCGATCAGGCCTGAGGTCGTGGGCGGGTTCCCCGACGCCGTCGACACGGTCAGCGGAGGCTACGATCACCTCACCGATCTCAGCCGCGGCGAGCTTGCCATGCTGGACGCCTGCATCCGCTGCGGACGCTGTCACGCCGCCTGTCCGGCCACAAACGCCGGATTCCCGCTGTCGCCGCGCGATCTGATCCTGAGCCTGCGCGCCGGTGCGGCCAAGTCGCTGCCGCTTCCTCGTGCGGCGCCCGGCACGGCGGCGGCGGCGCCGGTGCTGACCGACATGGTTCCAGCGGAGTGGCTGTGGGCGTGCACCACGTGTCTCGCCTGCGACGACATTTGCCCACTCGGCATCCAGCACCTGCCTCTGATCCTGCAGATGCGGAGGCACCTGGTCGCCGAGGGCGAGATCGAGGCCGGTGTGCAGGACACCCTCATGAACGTGATGCGCTACGGCAACTCGTTCGGGACTTCACCCCGTGCCCGTGCCCGCTGGACGAGCGACCTGCCGTTCGAGGTGAAGGATGCTCGCAGGGAGCCGGTCGAGTACCTCTGGTTCGTCGGCGACTACGCATCATTCGATCCCCGTACTCAGGAGAACACCAGGAGGGTGGCCCGGGTGCTCCATGCCGCCGGCGTCGATTTCGGCATCCTCTACGAAGCCGAGCAGAATGCCGGCACGGACGTCCGGCGCATCGGTGAGGAGGGCCTCTTCGAGATGCAGATGGAGAAGAACCTCGAAGCTCTCGGAGGCGCCACCTACCGCAAGATCGTCACCACCGACCCGCATACCTACCACGCCCTGCGCCGCGAATACGCAGACGGCAACGGGTCGGGGGCCCGAGAGGTGATCCACTACACGCAGCTTCTCGTCGATCTCCTCGATGGGGGAGTGATCGCTCCGACACGGAGCCTCGACGCCGCCGTCACCTATCACGACCCCTGCTACCTGGGTCGCTACAACGGGGTGTTCGATGAGCCGCGGCGGCTGCTGCGCGGGCTTGGGGCCCGGCTGGTGGAAATGCCGCGTAATCGGGCCGGGGCGCTGTGCTGCGGTGCGGGTGGCGGCCGTATCTGGATGGAGGACACCCCGGGCATCGTCGAACGGCCGGCCGAGAGCCGGGTCCGAGAGGCGGCCGGCCTCGAGGGCGTGGGCACGCTGGTGGTCAGTTGCCCCAAAGACCTCGTTATGTTCCAGGATGCCGTGAAGACCACCGGTCTGGAGGGCGCCTTGGAAGTCAAGGATGTCATAGAACTCGTTGAGGAGGTCACCCGACCTATGGACAGGAGCGAACAGCCGTGAGCGGACCCGCAAGCAACGGTGACAGCAGGATCGGCGTCTACGTTTGCCACTGCGGCACGAACATCGCAGGCACCGTGGACGTCGAGGCGGTGGCCGAGTTCGCCGCGGGCCTCCCCGGGGTTGCCGTCGCCCGCACTTACAAGTACATGTGCTCCGATCCGGGCCAGGAGCTCATCAAGGAGGACATCCGCAACAACAACCTGCAAAGGGTCGTTGTTGCCGCATGTTCTCCCAACCTGCACGAGGCGACCTTCCGCAGGGCCACCGAGGAAGGGGGGATCAACCCCTTCTACTTCCAGATGGTCAACATCCGGGAGCACGACGCCTGGGTGCACGAGGACGGCGCGGAAGCCACGGCGAAGGCGAAGGACCTGATTCGAGCCGCGGTGCACCGGGTGCGCTTCCACAAGCCGCTCGAGATGCTGAAGGTCGACGTCAACCCCGATGTGATGGTGGTGGGAGCCGGCATCGCCGGTATCCACGCCGCGCTCACCCTGGCGAACGCGGGCAAGAAGGTCTATCTGGTCGAGAGGGAGCCTTCCATCGGCGGGCACATGGCGAAGTTCGACAAGACCTTCCCTACTCTCGACTGTGCCGCCTGCATCCTCACCCCGAAGATGACGGAGGTTGGATCACACCCCAACATCAAGCTGTGGACCTACTCCGAGGTGGACGAGGTCGACGGCTACGTGGGGAACTACAAGGTGAAGGTCCGGCACAGGCCACGGTTCATCATCGAGGACGCATGTGTCGGCTGCCTCGAGTGCATCGAGGTGTGCGTGTTCCGCCGGGGCAAGACCCCCGACGACTTCAATCTGGGGCTGAGCAAACGCAAGCCGATCTACATCCCCTTCCCGCAGGCGGTGCCGCAGATAGTCACCATCGATCCGGACGCCTGTATCGAATTCCGCACCGGGAAATGCAAGAAGACGTGCGTAGAGGTGTGCGCGGATCGCAACGCCATCGACTTCCAGCAGACCGAGACATTCGATGAGGTCGATGTGGGAACGATCATCCTCGCCACCGGCTTCAACGCCTTCGACGCCAAGCGTATCCCCTACTACGGCTACGGCAGGTACGACGCGGTATATACCGCACTCGAGGTGGAACGCCTGGTGAACTCCTCCGGACCGACCGAAGGCGAGGTGGTACTGCGCGACGGACGCAAGCCGGAGTCGATCGGCATCGTGCACTGTGTGGGCAGCCGGGACCTGAACACGAACGCCTACTGCTCCCGGGTTTGCTGCATGTACTCGCTGAAGCTGGCGCACCTGCTCAAGGAGAAGACCGGCGCCGAGATCTACAACTTCTACATCGACATGCGCACCCCCGGAAAGGGTTTCGAGGAGTTCTACAACAGGGTCGGCGAGGAGGGCGTGCACTTCATCAGGGGCAAGGTGGCCGACATCTTCCCCGAGGGTACGGATAGCGCGCGTGTCGTGCTGCAAGCCGAGGACACCCTGCTCGGCAGGATGCGCAAGATCCCCGTCGACATGGTGGTGCTGGCCACCGGCATCGAGCCGCAGGCGGACGCCGAGGACGTGCGGCGGATCTTCAACATCACCTGCGCCAGCGGCGGCTTCTTCATGGAGCGCCACCCCAAGCTGGCTCCGGTGAGCACGTTCACCGACGGCATCTTCCTGGCGGGGGCCTGCCAAGGACCCAAGGACATCCCCGACACCGTGGCACAGGCGGGCGCCGCCGCCGCCGAGGCGATGGCGCTCATCGACGCCGGGTCGGTGAAGATGGAGCCGAACACGGCCTACGTGGTGAGGGAGGACTGCTCCGGATGCAAGACCTGCATACCGTTGTGTCCCTTCAGCGCCATCTCACGGGTCGAAGGCAAGGCCGAGATCAACCCGATCCTGTGCAAGGGCTGCGGCACCTGTGTGGCCGCCTGCCCGTCGGGAGCGATCCGACAGAACCTGTTCGAAGACGAAGAGATCTACGAGGAGATCCTGGGGGTGCTGGCCGATGTCTGAGAAGACCGAGCAGACCGTGGCGAAGAAGCCGTCCAACGGCTACGAGCCCAAGATCGTCGCTTTCTTCTGCAACTGGTGCACGTACATGGCGGCCGATCTCGCCGGCACTTCGCGCATGAAATACGCATCTAACGCTCGCGTCATCCGGGTCATGTGCTCGGGCCGCGTCGATCCCCAGTTTGTGGTCGATGCTTTTGCCCAAGGAGCCGACGGCGTGCTCATCGGAGGCTGCCACCCGGGCGACTGCCACTACCAGGAGGGCAACTACAAGGCACTACGCCGGTACCGGCTCCTGAAACGGGTCCTCGATGATCTGGGTCTCGAGGAGGAGAGGCTTCGTTTGGAGTGGATCTCGGCGGCCGAGGCCGACAAGCTGCGCGACGTCATGAACGAGATGGCCGAGCAGCTCTCGGCGCTGGGCCCGGCCCGGCTCAAGGTGCCCGACGAGGACCTGGACGCCATGAGCGCGGCAGAGGAGGTGACGGCGTGACAGAAAAACCGAAGGTCGCCTTCTACTGGTGCGCTTCGTGTGGTGGATGTGAGGAGGCGGTCGTCGATCTCGCTGAGGCCATCCTCGACGTGGTCGCCGCCGTGGATATCGTGTTCTGGCCGGTGGCGCTCGACTTCAAACGTGAGCACGTCGAGGCCATGGACGACGGCTCGATATTCGCTTCGTTCGTCAACGGCGCCATCCGCACCACCGAGCAGCAGGAGATGGTCGAGCTGCTGCGCCGCAAGTCGCAGGTGATGGTGGCGTTTGGGTCGTGCTCGCATCTTGGAGGCATTCCCGGCCTGGCCAACCTGTGGGACCGCCGTTCGGTGTTCGAGCGGGTCTATGTGGAGACGCCGAGCACGGTGAACCCCGATCGGGTTTTTCCCCAGACCTGCTCCAGGGATGACGGCCACGAGCTGGAGCTGCCCGGCTTTTTCGACACGGTTCGGACCCTCGACCAGGTTGTGGACGTCGAATACGCCATCCCCGGGTGTGCCCCCACCCCGAACGTCATCGCCGATGCGGTGAAGACGCTGCTGAGCGGTGAACTGCCCCCACCGGGCACGGTTCTTGCTCCCGACGTGGCCCTGTGCGACGAATGCTCTCGGATCGACACCAAACCCGAGGACCTCAGCTTCATCGAGTTCAAGCGTCCGCATCAGGTGCTGGCCGACGAAGGAACCTGTCTGCTGGCGCAAGGCCTGCTGTGTATGGGCCCGGCGACCCGCGCCGGATGCGGGGCTCTCTGTGTGGAAGGCAACATGCCGTGCACCGGGTGTTTTGGGCCCACCAGCCGGGTGCACGACCAGGGCGCCAAATTCCTCTCAGCGATCGCCTCGATGATCGGAGCCGACGATCCCGAGGCCATCGACAAGGTGCTCGACACGATTCCCGACCCGGTTGGCACGTTCTATCGGTACAGCCTGCCCGCCTCGTCGCTGCGGCGGCGCAAGACGACGGCCCTCGAGGCCTGAGGAGAGCCTGATGAGTAATGAGACGAAAAAGATCTTGAAGGAGGCCTCCGACCGGGCCAACGCGGCGTATCTTCGCCGCCGTATCACCGTGGACCCGATCACGCGTCTCGAGGGGCACGGGAAGATCGACATCTTCCTCGACGAGGCCGGTGACGTCGATCGGGCGTACTTCCAGATTCCCGAGCTGCGCGGCTTCGAGAAGTTCGCCGAGGGGCGTCCCGCTGAGGACATGCCGCAGATCACGTCGCGTATCTGTGGTGTCTGCCCCACCGCTCACCACATGGCGGCGACAAAGACCCTCGACGACCTCTACAAGGTGGAGCCCCCGCCCGCCGGCCGCAAGATCAGGGAGCTGGTGTATTCGGCGTTTATGGCCGAGGACCACGCTCTGCACTTCTACTTCCTCGGCGGCCCCGACTTTGTCGTCGGCCCCGAGGCCCCGGCCGCAGACCGGAACATCCTGGGGGTGATCGCCAAAGTGGGTGAGGAGGCGGGCCGCACCGTCATCGCCATGCGTCGCCGGCTGCGCGAGATCATCTCGATGGTCGGCGGCAAGGTGATTCACCCCGTTCTCGGACTTCCGGGGGGCGTGGCCAAACGTGTCACCGCCGAGCAGCAGAAGGAGATCGCCAAGACCGCTGCCGACGCCGTGGAGTTCGGCAAGTTCACGCTGCAGCTCTTCCGCGACGTCGTGCTGGCGGAGAAGGCCTACGTCGACCTCATCGTCTCCGATGCTTTCACCCATGAGACCTACTACATGGGGCTTGTCGACGAGAAGAACCGGCCCAACTTCTACGACGGCCGCATTCGTGTAGTCAGGCCCGACGGCGCCGAGTACGTCGTGTTCGACTCGGGCGACTACCTCGATTACATCGCCGAGCACGTCGAGCCGTGGTCGTACGTGAAGTTCTGCTACCTGAAACCTATCGGGTGGCAGGGGTTCACCGACGGCGCCGAGAGCGGCATCTTCTCGGTGGCTCCTCTGGCCCGGCTCAACGCCGCCTCGGGCATGGCGACGCCGGTGGCCCAGGAGGCCTTCGAAGAGATGTTCACTACGCTCGGCGGAGGTCCGGTGCACCACACCCTGGCCAACCACTGGGCTCGCGTCGTCGAGCTGATCTACGCCGCCGAGCGGCTGAAGGAACTCGCCGACGATCCCGAGCTGATCGATCCGGAGGTGCGTGTGCTGCCCACGGAGACGCCGAGGGAAGGGGTGGGGGTCGTCGAGGCGCCGCGGGGCACGCTGTTCCACCACTATCAGACCGACGAGCGTGGTGTCATCGAGAAGGCCAATCTCATCGTGGCCACCCAGAACAACTCGGCTCGTATCGCCATGAGCGTCGAGAAGGCGGCAAAGGGCCTCATCTCGAAGGGCGAAGTGTCCGACGGCATCCTCAACAAGGTGGAGATGGCTTTCCGCGCCTACGACCCGTGTCATGCGTGCGCCACCCACTCGCTGCCCGGCAGCATGCCTTTGCTGCTCCAGGTGCGGGGCAGCGACGGCGAGATCATCTCGACGCTCCAGCGCGATTCTGATGGAAGCCTCCACAGGCAGTAGCAGAACTGGCAACGATCGCCCCGTCCGGGTGCTCTGCCTGGGCAACGACCTCGTAGCCGACGACGCCTTCGGCCTGGAGGTGGGCCGGCGCCTGGCTGAGCGTCTTGGCGGGGCCGCCGGTGGGGAGTCCCCGGACCCGGCAGCGACGGTGACGTTCGTCGAGCACCCGGAGATCGGCACCGTCGAGATCGTGCAGACGGCGCTGTACGGGCTCTACCTCATGGATGTTGTGGTCGGGGCGCGGCGCCTCCTTGTCGTCGATACCGTGGTCACGGGCACTGAGGAACCGGGCAGCCTGCTCGTGCTGCGGGAGAAGAAGGTGACAACGTCACCGGGTGGCTCGCCCCACTACGTGGGGATCTTCGAGGCTCTCGATCTGGCGCGGAAACTGGGCCAGCCCGTGCCGGACGACGTCGTCATCGTTGCCGTCGAGGCGGGGGACTCTCTCACCATCGGTGGGTCGATGACCGAGGGGGTGGCCGCCGCCGTCGAGTCGGCGGTCGATCTGGTGGTGGCGCTCGTGTCGGCGGCTCCGTTCCCCGGCTGAATGTTTTGGCCGCGAAAAGGCCAGGCCGCCGGGATCCTGTCACATACAATCACAGGTGTGTGATTCCGTCGAGGTGAGGGCGCATGCCGATCTTCCCCGAGGCGAGGTCCCGGCGAGCCTGGCGACGTGAGGTTGCTGCCCGCCTGGTGGAGCAGGTGGATACGAGTGGTTTCGTCCGTTTTGTCGGCACCTCCATGGATACGCGCCGCGAGATGTTCAAGGTGGCGAGCCTGCTGCCACCGGACATCCTCGCCGAGATCTATGAGGATCGCCGCTACCCGGGCCGCACTTTTATGGAGTTGAGCCTGATGCCGAACGCCGGAGAGTCGATTCGCGGCCTTCAGATCGTCTTCCCAGACCAGGCTGCCGGCTAGGGGTCGGAGCCGGAGCGGGGATTCGAACCCCGGGCCTGCTCATTACGAGTGAGCTGCTCTACCTCTGAGCTACTCCGGCGCGGTTGCGCATGGTACCGGCCGAGGGTGGACGTTGGTAACCTGCCGCGGTTCGTCGGGTCGAGGGAGCGCCATGGCCGACCGGGCCACCTTCGAAGAAGATGTCATGCCGATCGCGCCGAAGCTGTACTCGGCGGCTCTGCGCATGACGCGCAACCCGACCGACGCCGAGGATGTACTCCAGGAGGCTCTGCTCAGGGCGTACCGCGGGTACCACACCTTCAAAAAGGGCACCAACCTGCGGGCCTGGCTCTACCGGATCCTCACCAACACGTATATCAACAAGTACCGGCGGGAGAGCCGCCGGCCTGCCGAGGTGGAGCTGGGCGACGTCGAGGACCTCTACTTGTATCGGCGTGTTGGGGCAAACGCCATCGGCGGGGCGGAGCGCAGCGCCGAGGAGGAGGCTCTGGAGCGCTTCGTCGACGAGGACGTGAAGCAGGCCGTGGAGTCGCTCCCGGACAACTACCGCATACCGGTGCTGCTCGCCGACGTCGAGGGCTTCTCGTACAAGGAGATCGCCGAGATCATGGAAGTGCCCATCGGCACCGTGATGTCGCGGCTCCATCGGGGAAGAAAGGCGCTCCAGCAGGCGTTGTGGAGAGTGGCGGAAGATCGGGGGATCCTCAGCCAATGAGCCGGTACTGCGAGAAGGCGCACAAGCAGCTGTACATGTACTTGGACGGCGAGATCACCTGGATCCGCCGCATCCGTGTTCGCTGGCACCTGCGCTACTGCCCGGGCTGCGATCGCGGCTACGCCTTCGAGCACGGCCTCAAGGAGAAGGTGCGCAGGAGCTGTTCCGAGGAGCTGCCGCCCGACGTCCATGATCGGCTGAGAGCCCTTCTCAGGCAGGAATCCGGGGGCGGCTCGAGCGGGGAGTAAGGTGCCCGGAATCACCTGCCGATAAAGAGTGAAGCATGTCCTCCGAAATCCTCAGAGGTAACCGAGTCAAGAGCAAGCCGCGTGCGCCCAAGGTGAACGACGAGCAGCGCATGTGCGCTCACCCCGGCTGCCCGACCCAGCTTTCCCGCTACAACAAGCGGGAGTACTGCTACGCCCACGCCCCCACCCGGTTCCCCCGGCTGCGCGGCCGCGTTGTGCCCGAGTCCTGACGGGCGGCGCTGAGGCCGTTTCCGCAGGTATCACCCCGGCCCTATCCTTGCCGGTCGTGATCCGACAGCGTCTCACCGTCCGGTGAGCTCCATTCACTGGCCGCTGGCTTCCCGCATCGCCGGGCGCATGGCGGGCGGGCATCCGCTCGAGGACACCTATCACCAGGTGCTCTTTGCCCGCCAGGCCCCGGAGCTGGTCGCCCGCGCCGCAGAGCTGGCAGTGGCCGAGACCGGGCTCGAATGGCGGGGTCATCCCGAAGTGCTCGTGGTGACCAGGCGGGGCTGGGCCCAGGCGAACGTCGAGGCGTTCGGGAAACTCCTCGGTCCTGCCGAGGCCAAGCTCGCCACTCGTGGCGGCGGCCTGGGGCGGAGGCTGGCCAGCCGGCTGGTGGGGGCGGAGCTGGGGGCTCTCGTCGGTGTGCTGGCGCGACGTGTTCTTGGCCAGTACGAGCTGGTCGTGCCCCGCGCCGACGGCGAGAGCGGTGACATGGTCATGTTCGTCGGCGCCAACGTGATGATGCTGGAGCGCGCCCACGAGCTGCGTCCTTCCGAGTTCCGTTTCTGGGTGGCCCTTCACGAATGTACCCATCGCCTCCAGTTCACCGGAGTGCCCTGGCTGCGGGAGTACTTCTTTGGGCTCGTGTCGCGTCTCATCGAGGCGTCGGTCCCCGAGCCGGGGCAGATCAGGCGGGTCACGGGCGAGCTACGGAAGGCGGCTCGCCAGGGGCGCCCGGTCATGGACGAGGCCGGGATCATGGGGCTTCTGGCGACACCGGATCAGAGGCAGCTCATCGACGAGGTGCAGGCGCTCATGTCGCTGCTGGAGGGGCACGGCCACGTGGTGATGGACCGAATCGGGGCCAGGGAGCTGGTCAGCCAGCATCGGATGTCTCGCATCCTCAAGGTGCGCCGCAAGGATCCCCGCATGGCAGCGTTTCTGCGCGCCAGCGGGCTGGAGATGAAGATGAAGCAGTACGAGCTCGGTGAGCGTTTCATCGAGGCGGTCGAGCGCCACGCCGGGTTCAGAACCATCGATCGGGTGTGGGAAGGACCGGGGAACCTGCCCACCCTGGAGGAGATCAAGAAGCCACAGCTATGGCTGGAACGGGTGGCCTGACGCCGCTGCAGCGCTCGGTCTTGGAGCGTGCCGGCTCGCGGTTGCCTTCGAAGCCTCTTGTTGTTGCTCTCAGCGGGGGAGCCGACAGTGCCGTGTGCGCCTGGCTGGCCGTTGCCGAAGGGCGGCCGGTGCGTGCAGTGACGGTCGATCACGGCCTGGCGGTCTCCGGGCCTCTCGTGGAGGCGGCGGGGAAGTTGGCGGCCGCCCTGGGCATCGAGCACCGGGTGGTTGTGGCGCCCTCCGACGATGATTCCGAGGCCACGCTGCGCCAGGCCCGCTATCGAGCTCTGGAGGGCGAGGCCACTGCAGATGAAGTGCTGCTCAGCGGCCACACTTCCGACGATCAGGCCGAGACGGTGCTGGGCAATCTGGTGCGTGGATCCGGCGCCTCCGGGCTTGCCGGCATCCCGGCCGAGCGTCCCCCTTGGCTTCGGCCTCTTCTGGAGGTGAGTCGCGCCGAGGTGCGCCGGGTGGCCGACGAGCTTGGCCTTCCCTACGCCGACGATCCCTCGAACCTCGACGTGTCGCTGCGCCGCAACGAGCTGCGGCACGAGGTGATCCCGTACCTGGAGGGCCGGTTCGGCCCCTCGGTGCGGGACAGATTGGCCCGGGCCGGCGTCTTTCTCGCCGCCGACGACGCCGAGCTGGAGAGCCGGGCCTGCAAAGTCCCGCTGCGGCTCGATGAGGACGCGGTGCGAATCCCGGCGGCGGCACTGGTCGTGCTGCCGGTGCCGGTGGCGGCAAGGGTGGTGCGACGGGCGCTGCGCGTCGTTCTCTGCCCGTATCCGGGGGGTCGGCGCGATGTCGAGGCCGTTCTCGACGTGGCCGCCGGCGCCGCCGAGCGTCTGTCGCTGAGCGGCGGCAACCTGGCGGCCCGTGAGGGTCCCTGGGTGGCGGTTCACGGTGCGGGCGATCCGGTGCCTCCGGATGCCGCGTCCCTTCCCGTTCCCGGATCGGCCCGGTTCGGCGGCTGGGTGATCGATGCCTTGCTGCTGCCTGCTGCTCCGGTGCCCGTGCCGCTGGGCCGGCGCCACGCCCTGGTCGAGCCGGGCGGCGGTCCATTGGTGCTGCGGGCGGCCTGTGCAGGAGACACCGTGGCGATGGCAGAAGGCTCGAAGGAGGTGGCCGAAGCCCTGCGAGAAGTGGGCGTGCCGCCCCGGCTGCGCCGCAGCTGGCCCGTGGTGGAGCGGGATGGGACAATCGTCTGGCTGGTGTCGGTTCGGATGGCTGCGGACGCGGCTCCTGGTGGAGCGGATACGCTCCTGCTGACGGCGAGGGAGGTGCGGTGAAGATCGGCAAGGTGCTGGTGTCGGCGGAGGAGATCGAAGGGCGCCTGGCGGAGATGGGCGCCGAGATCAGCCGCGACTACGCCGGCAAGGATCTGTTCCTGGTCGCCGTGCTCAAGGGCGCCTTCATGGTGATGGCCGACCTGTGCCGGCACATCGATCTCCCCATCGATATGGACTTCATGGCGGTGTCGTCCTATGGAGCCGCCACGCGGACCTCCGGGGTGGTTCGTATCCTCAAGGATCTCGACCAGGAGATCGTCGACTGCCATGTGCTCATCGTCGAGGACATCATCGACTCCGGCCTGACCCTGCGGTATCTGCAGCGCAACCTGGAGGTGCGCAAGCCGGCGTCGCTGGAGATCGCCGCCCTGCTGGTGAAGGCGGGAATGCAGCAGGTCCCGGTGAAGTGCCGCTACGTGGGTTTCGAGATCCCGCCCGATTTCGTGATCGGATACGGCCTCGACTACGTAGGGCAGTACCGCAACCTGCCCTACGTGGCCCTTATGGAGGAGGACGACGAGCCGGAGCACGGCTAAGGAGGGCGCTTGGAGTCTCCGATGAGTCTGCCAGAAGTGTTGCGGCCTCGGCATACCCTGAGGACGCGAATACCATGATCGTGTAGCCACCCACCCCCGAGTCGAGGAGGACCGTGAGCCGTACTGCACGCACGGTGCTGATCTACGTGCTGGTGCTGCTCGCCGCCGTCTGGGCGGTGAACTACTTCCTCACCAGCGCAGCTGCCCCCGAGGAATGGACGCTGGACGTTCTCGAGGCGAGGGCGGCTTCGGGCGCGGTGGCCTCTGTGACCATCAAGCAGCAGTCGAACGTCGTCGAGGGCAAGACCAATACCGGCGAGAACTTCACGGCCTCGTACCCCGACGGCTACGAGGCGGATCTCACCGCCCTGCTCGTCGACTCAGGTATCAGTATCGAGGTGGACGCCGAGAATCCCTCTGCGTGGCAGTGGTTCCTCGGGACGATCCTGCCCTACTTGCTCATCTTCGGGCTCTTCATCTTCATCCTCATGCGTCTTCAGGGCGGCGGCAACCGGGTCATGTCGTTCGGCAAGGCGCGGGCCAAGCAGGTGACGCGCGATCAGCCCAAGGTCACTTTCAAGGATGTGGCCGGTATCGATGAGGCCGTCGAGGAGCTGCAGGAGATCAAGGACTTCCTCAGCCGGCCGCAGAAGTTCCGCGCCATGGGAGCGAAGATCCCCAGGGGCGTGCTGCTCTACGGGCCGCCCGGCACCGGGAAGACTCTTTTGGCGCGGGCCGTCGCCGGCGAGGCCGGGGTTCCGTTCTTTTCCATCTCCGGCTCCGACTTCGTCGAGATGTTCGTCGGTGTCGGTGCCAGCCGGGTGCGCGACCTGTTCGAACAGGCCAAGGCACAGGCGCCGGCCATCGTGTTCATGGACGAGATCGACGCGGTGGGCCGGCACCGCGGCGCCGGCCTCGGCGGCGGCCACGACGAGCGGGAGCAGACGCTCAACCAGCTGCTGGTCGAGATGGACGGCTTCGACGTGAAGACCGGGGTCATTCTCATTGCCGCAACCAACC
>CAZWKX010000031.1:0-23843 GCA_964633975.1 uncultured Acidimicrobiia bacterium | reverse complement strand
GCTGTCTCCGGGTCGCTAGCTCAATTTGGCAGAGCAACGGACTCTTAATCCGCAGACTCCGGGTTCGAGTCCCGGGCGACCCACCAAAGAGGGGCAAAAAGCAGACAGCCGCCTTCGGTGGCGGTCACTCTGCTTCGAGTCCTATCCGGGAAGCCGCCTTCGGCGGCACTCCTCAGGTTTTGAGTCCCGAACGACCCTCAAAATTCAGGATTCAGAATACAAAACGCCGAGTGTCCGATACCGACCCTGAACTCTCGATTCTTGTGGACTGCCGCACCCGCTCGAATCACTAAGGTCCCTTCCGCGCGGGCGTAGCCGAACTGGAACAGGCGCCGGACTTAGGATCCGGTGGGTTCATCCCGATGTGGGTTCGAGTCCCACCGCCCGCACACCTCCCCGCCTCTCCCGCTACAGGGGGAGAGGCGGGAGCGGCGCAGCCGCGAGCGATGAGGTTCCTCTACCGGCCGCATCAAGAATCTAGATTTCAGAATTCAGAGTCCAGAGTCGCGACAGCGTTCACTACCGATTCTGAACTCTGAGTTCTGGAATCTTCTTCTACCCCGCCATCACCGCCGAGACGACCCCGTAGACACCCTCGAAGCGCGGGAACAGGGTGGCGAGCACTTCGCCGTCCGGCGACACCAGCCGCACGTTGCCGTGAAGCTCATCGCAGCCATCCCACATATGCAGCATGAGGTTGGCTCCCTCCACGCCAATGATCTGCTGCTGGCCCTCAGCCTGCACCGGCAAGACTCCCCCGCCGTACAGCAGATCGACACGGGCCTCGGAACAGCCACCCGTCCACTGCATGTAGACCTGGTCACCCGCCCGCCAAGCATCCAGGTAGCCGAAGTCGTCCTCGCCCGGGCTCGCAGGGACACTCGTCAGATTGAGGGCAACCCCGCCGTCCAAGGGAACCAGCCACAGCTGCCGGTAGACGCCACCTGCGTTGGCCACACGTCGCGGGATGCACGACGCAAGGATCGTCTCCTCGTCCCACCAACTTGCCGGACGGCAGCCCTCTCCCGGAGCATCGAGGTCACTCAGGCGATCGCCCCGGATGGAGAACACATGCAGCCCGTCGGCGTCTCCGATGACCACCGGCGACCCGGCGGCACTGGAAAGCCACGTGAGCGGCACCAAGGAATCACTCGGCTGGCTGGTCAGCAACGAGTAAACCGCCCCATCCGGGTACAGCACTTCCAGCGTCTCCTCCGAGCCGTCGTCCAGGTACTTGAGGATGTTGCTCCCCGTCGGCTCGGTGAGCCGGGCCGAGATCTCAGACGACTCGGGAACCACGATCAGGGAGGTCTCGTCACCACTCTCGAGGGAAAGCAGGCGAATCCCCTTGTGGAGATTCGGGAACCCTCCGTAGCGAAGCAGGGCCCTCTCCTGCACCGGTGACCAATCGTCGATCACCAAGGGAGCAGGCTCATACGCCTCCCAGGCCAGGATCTCGTACAGGATCCCATCCGGGCTCACCAAGTACAGGACCGTGGGACCGGACTCCGGGTAGACGGAGCCCGAATAGAGGGCCAGCACCCACCCTGCGCCGACGTCGCTCCAGGGGACGAGGCTTCGGCTCTCTGCGGCAGGAAGGCTGGGAAAAACAGTCACGGGTGCCATGGTCGTGGTCGTGGTGGCGACCGTGGTGGTGGCGACGGTCGTGGTCGTGGTCGATGTCGTCGTGGTCGTGGTCGATGTCGTCGTCGCCGTGGCGCCCACACACGCGCCGAGAATCGAAGCCAAGAGGAGCGCCCAAGAGCTCCGCACGGCCTTTCCCGCTGTCTTCAGCATCTCCCTCCTGATGATCAGGGCACGATGAGCACTGGGCAGGGAGCGTAGTGGGCGGCGCGATCTGCCACGGACCCCATCACCAGCCGTTCGACGATGCCTGCGCCCCGCCGCCCCACCACCAGCAGATCGGCCTCCAAGTTGCGGCACATCTCGGCCAGGGCCGATGCCGGCTCGCCGATGTCCTCCAAGGCCTCCCAAGTGATTCCCTCGAGATCGAGCTGTCCCACCGCGGCGTCCAGAATCGTGCGCTGCGCGTCGCTCATCGAGGAGGCCAGCACGTCGGCCGGGGGCGGAGCGCCCACGATCCCCCACCACCCTTCAGGTGGCCGCACCACGGTGACCAGATGCAGCGAACCGTTGCTGCGGCGGGCCAGATCGACGGCTACACGGGCCGCCCGAATGCTCTGCTCCGATCCGTCGATACCGACGACGATGCATTGGGGCCGCCACACGGGCTGAGTGTTGCTGGTTTCCATGATCCAACATTATCCGCCTTGAGCGGGCCCATGCCGGACTCCGCCGGCTGAATCTGCCGATGACGCCCGGCGCCTACTCGACTCTCGCCAGCACGACTCCGTCCATAAGCTGGAGCGTCACCGTCTGCGCCGGCGAGCCGTCGTTGTACCGGGCCGATGAGCGCACGTACACCGCGTCGGCGACACACGGTGGCTCATCGGCGCAACGGAGCCGCACGTAGCTGCTTCCTCACGGGCTCAGGCTCACCTCGGCTATCTCGTGCCATTGATCCCCTTCGACGCGCCGGTCGAGCACGGTCGATGCGACCAGCCGGCCCTCGGAGAAGACCTCAAACACGGCTTCGCCACTCCAACCTCCGGATTCGGGCGCAGTCGGCCACCCGGCAACCCCAGCCCCAATCGTCGAAGAACGGTCCCGCGGCGCGCCATTCCCCGCCGTCGAGGGTGGCGAGCGTCCACTCCCACGTCGCCGAGAAACCGGGGTCCGCATCGTCCACGATGTACTCGTAGCGTGGAGCCTGCTGCCCGACGAGCCGTCGATATCCGGGTCCCACCTCGATGGTCTGGGTTTCAGACGATGCATTGAGCAGGACCAGACCGTTGTCGAACTGGCGCCGGAGGACGATCGGGACGGCCTCACCCATGTACACGTCGTCGATCCAGACAGTGCCCGTGGCGTCGCCGACAAGGAACTGCAGCCGGGCATCGGCGACTCTCTCATTGGCCCGGACCATCGAGATGGAGTCCTCGCCGTCGTGGGAGGCGAAGAAGGCGTGCCATCCCTCCTGGTACAGGGGATCATCCCCATCCGCCCGCAGTGCCAGCCACATCTCCACGGTTCCCTCGGCGAGATCGAAGTTGCCCTCCCGCGAGTAGGACAGGATTCCGTCGGGCGCCAAGTCCAGAGCCGAGTTCCACCTGCCCTCAGTCAGGCTCACACCCTGCTTTCGAGGGGGATCTCCCCGGCGGCGCCTTCGGTGCCCTTGGCAAAGGAGAGATACAGAAGCTCGGCGATTTTCCCCCCCTCGACGATCTCACCGTTGATGACCCAGCGATAGCCGGACCCGGCGGCGTAGTCACCGTTCACCTCGCCGATGACGTACGTGTAATCGTCGGAGAGCCCCGCCACGGCATCGCCACAGGCTTCTACCACCGCCTCGGTAGTAGAAAGCCGTTCCGATCGTGCTCTGAGCGGCCAAGCCTCCACAAGCCGTGGCGCCGGCAAGCACCGCCGCCAGGCCCAAGACCCGCTGCCAGTGGCTGATCACGGCCCGGATGTCATGCCGGCGGCGGGTACCCGTGGCCGTGCGGGCTCGGATTGAAGTGGAGCCAGGGCTACCCAGCCTCGAGGTTGTAGAGCTCGGCCAGTGCACGCAGCGCCCGCCCGCGATGGCTTAGACGGTTCTTCTCCTCGTCGTCCAGCTCGGCCAGAGTCCGGCCGTCGACCTCGAACACGGAGTCGTACCCGAAGCCTCCGCTGCCGCGCTCCTCTTGCGTGATGGTCCCCTCCAAGACCCCCTCGACCGTAGCCTCCTCGCCCTCTGGAGAGACGACGGCAACAACGGTGCGGAACCGGGCCGCTCTCCGGCTGTGATCCGCCAGCTCGGCCAGCAAGAGCCGCCGATTGGCCGCATCGTCGCCGTCGGGCCCCGCATACCTGGCGCTCCTCACCCCTGGAGCCCCTCCCAAGGCTTCGACCTCGAGCCCGGTGTCGTCGGCTATGGCGCCGAGGCCCATGGCGGCACACACGGCGCGAGCCTTGATGAGGGCGTTCTCCTCCAGCGTCGCGCCGGACTCGGCAACGTCGGGCCAAGTGGCATCTTCGACGATCTCGATCTCGGGCAGCACCTCGGCGATCACGGCCCTGGCCTCACGAAGCTTGCCCAGATTCTTCGTCCCGATGACGAGACGATGCGGCAGCCGCATCATCCCTCGAGAGCCTGTCGCTGCGCGGCGACGAGATCCACGATTCCGGCCGCGGCGACATCGATGAGAGCATCGAGCTGCTCTCGCGAGAAGGAGCGTCCCTCAGCGCTGCCCTGGATCTCTACAAGGCCTCCTCGTCCGGTCATCACGACGTTGCAGTCGACTTGAGCGGCCACGTCCTCTTCGTAGTCGAGATCGAGGAGCACCTCCTCACCGACGATTCCGACGCTGACGGCGGCGCAGTGATCGGTGATGGCCCGCGGAGACGCGCCCGCCGATGCGCCGGCCAGCGCATCGTGCAGCGCCACCCACGCTCCGGTGATCGCGGCGGCACGGGTGCCTCCGTCGGCCTGCAAGACGTCGCAGTCGACACGCACCGTCATCTCCCCCAGCGCATCGAGGTCGACTATCGCCCGGAGCGATCGCCCGACGAGCCGCTGGATCTCCTTGGTGCGGCCTCTGCCGATGGCACTTCGCGGTACCCGCTCCGGCGACGACCCCGGCAGCATCGAGTACTCGGCCGTGACCCACCCCCGGCCCTGTCCCCTCATCCACGGCGGCACCTCTCTGTCCAGCGAAGCGGTGCACAACACCCGAGTCCGTCCCATCCCGATGAGCACCGATCCGGGAGTCATCTCGGTGTAGCCGCGCACGATGCTGACGGGCCGCATCTGATGGGCGCCGCGGTCGCTTCTCACACCACCACCTCCATTCCCGGAGCGGCCCACTCGACCGGGCCGCTGAAGACCTCCTGCGCCTCCGCCACGGACCGCGCCGGATCCAAGATAGGTGCCACGTGCGTCAGAACCAGGCGCCCGACTCCGGCCTCCCTAGCCAGCTCCCCCGCGCGGTGCGCCGAAAGGTGATAGGGCCAGGGGTCGGAATCGCCCTGGAACGTTGCCTCGCAGAGCAGGACATCGGCACCAGAGGCCATCGCGGAGAGATCACCGCCCGGACCGGAATCGGCCGAGTAGACGAGACTGCGGCCCGAGGCGGTGAACCGCGTGACCAGCGTAGGCACCGGATGATCGGCGGCACCGAACTTCAGCTCGATCTCGCCGATCACGGTGCGATCACCCGCCCGCACGGCCCGCCAAGCGAAGAGGCGATGGAAATCGTGGTCGGCGCCGGCGCCCAGGAAGGCGGCGAGGCGCTCCACTGCGCCTTCCGGAGCCAGGGCGGTCAACGCGGAGCGCGGCTCGAGCCCAAAACGCATCAGATTGAACAGCGCATATACGTCGGAGCAGTGGTCCGGGTGCACATGGCTGACGACGAGGGCGTGCAAGTCGCCGGCCGACGCCACCTCCTGAAGGGCCGCCACCGTACCCGGGCCGGCGTCGACCATGAGCAGAGTGCCACCGTGCTCCACGAGATACCCGGAGGCCGGCCGACCCGGCGTCGGGTACGTGCCGTTGGAGCCAAGGATCCTGAGCCTCACCAGGGCGAGTGTAGGGGCCGGCGCCGGCCCACCCGAGCCGGCGCTCAGAACCCGGACACGTAGCCGCGCAGCACGTCGAGCCCGATCGCGCCGACCTCCAACACCCTGGCGTGGAACGCCTTCAAAGAGAAGCCGCTGCCATGCTGGACCTGCGCGTCGGCACGCAAGCCCTCGATGACCCTTTGCCCCACCTTGTAGGAGATGGCCTGACCGGGCCAACCCAGGTAGCGGTTCATCTCGGTCACCGCCACCTCGAGATCTTGGGCCGCGTAGTCCACCAGCATCTCCACACCGATGTCGAAGGTCCAGGCCTCTCCCGGATGGAAGGGCTGGTCCTTCGGGATCTCCATGAACAAATGCAGGCCGGTGTCGATGACCACCCGGCAGGCCCGCAGCATCTCCGAGGCCAGCTTGCCCATCACGTAGTCGGGCCGCTCCAGAAAGCCGAGCTCCTCCATGAGCTCCTCGGCATACAGAGCCCATCCTTCACCGCTTCCCGGATACCAGACCAACAGCTTGTGGAAACGGCTGAGGTGGGCCGGCGAGCACACCTGGAACCCCATTTGCAGATGATGGCCGGGGAAACCCTCGTGGTAGGCCGTGCTCACCTGATCGAACAGCGGCACTCGCTCACGGTCGCCGAGTGACCACCACACACAACCGCGCCGCGAGAAGTCCTCGCTCGGCGCCACGTAGTACACACCCAGCGGCCCGCCGGGAGGCGTCAGCGCGACATCCACGGAACGAACGGCATCCGGGACATCGAAATGGATCCCGTCGAGAGCTCTCATCGCCGCCTCCTGGCGCTTGAGCATGAGCAGCCGGAACTCCGGCAATGGCGCGGCACGCTTCGGATCGGAATGGAGCAGTGCAATCACGTCTCGAAGCGAGGCTCCCGGCACGATCTCTTCGGCCATCTCGTCCATACGGTGACGCAGGCGCTCCACCTCCGACCATCCCCACACATAGACCTCGGCGGGATCGACCACCGAGCCAAGATGACGCCGGGCGAGCCGCAGGTAGCGCTCCTCACCGACGGCATCCTCCGCGGCCGCGGAAGGCATGTAATCGCTCTCCAAATAGTCGGCCAGCCCAGAAAAAGCGCCCCTAGCTTCACGCACCCCTTCGGCCAGGCCCTCGGCAAGGTCGTCCCCGGCGCCGGCCTCTGCATAAAGCTTCTCGAGCACCAGCAACGAGGATTCTTCGCCGGCGTGATTCCGGGCCTGCCGAACTGCCTCGACCACCTGACGCCTAGCCACCGCCAGCCCACGCCGTCGGCCCTCCTCCAGACCGCGCCGATACCCTTCTGCGGCGGCGGGCAGGGCCGCCAAACGAGCCGAGACCGCCTCCCAATGAGCGGCGGTCTCCTTGGCCATGTGGTCAAACACGTCGTGCATATCCTGCAGAGGGCTCGCCACACTGTTGAGATCTCTCAGGTGCTCGTCGGTCTCGTAGCCGGCGAGTTCGTCCTCGAGCGCAGCCGCGGCCACGATCTTGGCAAAGGCCGCCCAGGCGTCGTCGGAATCGGCCGTGGCACACACCCGGTCCCGCTGGAAGGCCAGCAGAGCCCTCCTGGCCTCACCCCCCTCGGCCGAGAAGTCGTCCCACCCGTGATCGTGCCCGGCTATGCCCGCGTAGGTGGCCCGCACCGGCGACGCGTCGGCATACTCGTCGACGAGGTCGCTGCAGAGGGCGAAGATGTCCGGTGGGTCGCCGCAAGCCACAACAAACCGACCCTACAGCGCCGACACCCAAGTGTCAGCAGTTGAACTGGGCTGCGCCGTTGATCACATCATCGTCCGCAGGGCTCGTGAAGATGGCACTGGCGCCCATGCTCCCCTGAAGCTCACCCAGGCCGGGAACCCACAGGTAGGTCACGGACGACACCTCCCACTGGCTCCCGCCGATGTCGCTGGCCTCGGTGGCGGCGAGGCCGGCGCTGGTGCAGGTGACGCCGGACTTGTACATGGCCAGGTTGCCTATGGAGAACTCGGCCACGTCCCCGCTGCCCTTTGTAACCAGGTCGAGGCTGCACCCGTACATGGCGTAGAAACGTGCCACCCGTGTCGAAGGAGAGCCGATCGACAGTGTGATGCCGATGTCGCCCGGCGCTCCGAAGTTGTTGACCCGCGAGTCGATGACGCCGGTGGTCCCCGGGACTCGGACCTGCGTCGCATAGCCGTAGGAGAGTTCGACCCGCGCCCAGGCCAACCCGCCGGAATCGACGTAGGTGACGAAGCGATCCTGCGTGCCGTCGCCGTCGAAATCGCCGGCCAGCGGCGTCACTTCCGCGGCACCGGTCGGAATCGGGCCCACCCCCACCCCGGGGCATGCCACCGCGACCGTCGTCGTCGGCGCTGCGGTGGTGGCCGGGGCCGCGGTCGTTGTGGGCGCTGCGGTCGTAGCGGCCGGCTCGGTAGTGGTCGTCAGCTCGGTAGTGGTCGTCATCTCGGTGGTGGTCGACTCGTTCGTCGTGGCCGACGCCGCGCCACCGTCTTCGCGGGTGACGAGCACCACGATGAGCACGACGAGCAGCACGGCAACCACGGAGGCGCCACCGATCAATATGCGGGCCATTCGGTCACTCACGGTTTCTCTCCTCCACTCGCGAATCAGCCTAGGCAATCACCCCAGACGAGACCCCGGAAACTAGATGGATGCGGGTCGCCTGCAGACATCGAGCGGCTTCTCAGGCCGAGCTCATCGCGACTCGTGAATAGACCGCCCGCCGATGATGGAGCGAGCGATGCTTCAGCGCCCTGCTTTGGGTGACGATGAAGGACTCCGTGACCGGCGCACGACAGTTGCTGCTCTGCGTGCTCGCCCTCGCACTGGTCGCGTGCGGCGGGAGGGGAGCGACGCCCGATCGGCTCGACATCCCCAGCGACGCCACACTCCTGACCAAGGAGATGGTCGTGCCCGTGCCGGGCATATCCACGCACGTGGCCAACGGAGAGATCTCCTTCGCCCTGGGCGATGAGACGGAGACGCTGCAAATCACGGTCACGGGCCACGCCACCGTCATCGACGGCAAGGTCTGCATGTTCTGCTTCGAACGCACCCGCCTCGGTCCCGGCGCGGTCGTCGCCGACACTCTGTTCCAGGACTCCGACTCACCCGACCCCAACGCCGCCACACTCGGCGTCGAGATGAACCTGACGACCACGCTGTACCCGGAGGGCGCCCAGCTGTATCTCGTCGCCGGCCCCGACGGCGCCGAACTCTCGAAGGAAGGCGGCGGCTTCCGCCTTCGTAGCGGGACGGCATGGCTGCAGGAGAGCCCACCTGAGCCCTGACCGAGCACCTCTAGGCCCCGGCGGCAAGAACTCAGAATTCAGAGTCGCGTTGGACCGTTTCTGAATTCTGAACTCTCGATTCTCCTCCGCACCACGGCGGGGGAACACGCCTTCTGAAATCCACTACCGTGCTCGGGCCATGTCAGAGGCTCTCGTTACCGCTCGCGGCCTCACCAAGAGGTTCGGGTCGTTCACCGCGGTCGACGCCATCGACTTCGACGTCCAGCCCGGTGAGGCGTTCGGGTTTCTGGGACCGAACGGCGCCGGCAAGTCCTCCACCATGCGCATGATCGGAGCCACCTCGCCCGTGACCGAAGGCTATCTGCGGGTTCTGGGCATGGACCCGGACACCGACGGACCTGCCATCCGGGCCCGGCTCGGCGTCGTGCCCCAAGAGGAGAACCTCGACCACGAGCTCTCCGTCTACGAGAACCTCCTCATCTACGGCCGCTACTTCGGGATGCCCAAGCGAGTCATCGACGAGCGAGTCGAAGAGCTCCTCGACTTCGCCGAGCTGACCGAACGGCGCAACGACACCGTGGAGCCGCTCTCCGGCGGCATGAAGCGCCGCCTGACCATCGCCCGCGGTCTCATGAACCAGCCCGATCTCCTTATACTCGACGAACCGACCACAGGGCTCGACCCGCAGGCACGCCACCTGCTGTGGGACCGCCTCTACAGGCTCAAGCAGCAGGGGGTGACCCTCGTCATCACCACTCACTACATGGACGAGGCGGAGCAGCTCTGCGACCGCCTCGTCATCATGGACAAGGGCAAGATCGCCGCCGAGGACTCGCCGCGGCAGCTCATCGCCCGCTACTCCCCGCGTGAGGTGCTGGAACTCCGCTTCCCGGTCGGCGAGCAAGAGCGCGCCATCGAACGCCTAGAGGGCATCGCAGAGAACAGCGAGATCCTGCCCGACCGAGTGCTCCTGTACACCGACGACGCCGATCGCACCGCCGTCGAAGTGACCGAGCGGGGCATCATGCCCGAGAGCACGGTCAGTCGGCGCTCGACGCTCGAAGACGTCTTCCTGCGCCTCACCGGCCGAACCCTGATCGAGTGATGTCGGCCCCGCCCCTGCGCGTGATCGAAGGCCACGCCCGGTACTACCGGCGCACCTGGCGAGCCAGCGTCTTTTCGAACTTCCTCACCCCCGTCCTCTATCTCCTGGCCATGGGGGTCGGCCTCGGAAAACTCATCGACCAAGGAAGCGGCGGCAGCAGCACTCTCGACATCCCATACCTGACCTTCCTTGCACCCGGCCTGCTGGCCGCCATCGCCATGCAGACCGCAGCCGGAGCCTCCTCATACCCCGTCATGGCGGGCATGAAGTGGCGCAAGACGTACCACGCCACCCTGGCAACACCCATCGGTGTACGCGACCTGGTCCTGGGCCACATCGCATGGGCGGCGCTGCGGGTGACCTTCAGCGTCGTCGTATTCGCGCTGATCATGTGGCTCTTCGATGCCACCAGCCTCCGGGGGGCGCTGCTGGCAATGCCGCCGGCGATCCTGACCGGGGCGGCGTTCGCCGCCGCAATCACCGCCTACACGGCTCGGCTCGAGCACGAGACAGGGCTGGTCACACTGTTCCGCTTCGGCATCATGCCCCTGTTCCTGTTCTCCGGGACGTTCTTCCCCATCGAGCAACTTCCCGATGCCGCGGAGCCCTTCGCCTACATCACGCCCCTCTGGCACGGGGTCTCCCTGTGCCGCTCCGCTGCGCTCGGCCTTCCCTTCGACCTGCACCCGGCGATAAGCGTCGCCTACCTGCTCTTTTGGAGCGTGGCCGGCACGATCCTCGCCGTGCGCCTGTTTCGCAGGAGGCTGGTCCTGTGACCGGGTCTGCCGCGCTGATCGCCCGCGTCGCCCCACCACCGATGCGGCTGGGCCGCGGGGCCGGCCACATCCTCGAGCGCAACCTGCTCGTGTACCGACGCGCCTGGATCATCGTGTTTTCCGGCTTCGTCGAGCCGCTCTTCTATCTCTTCTCGATCGGCATCGGCATCGGCAAGTTGGTGGGCGACCTGACCGGGCCCGGCGGCGAGCCGGTGGAGTATGCCGCCTTCGTGGCGCCGGCCTTGCTGGCCTCGGCGGCGATGAACGGCGCCGTGCTCGAGTCGACCTTCAACATCTTCTTCAAGCTCAAGTACGGCAGGATCTACGAGGCGATACTCTCCACGCCGCTGCAGCCGGCCGACATCGCCGTCGGGGAAATCACCTGGTCACTGGCGAGGGGCGCACTGTATGCCGGCGGCTTCCTCGTCGTGATGGCCTCCATGGGCCTGATGAAGTCGCCGTGGGGAATCCTCGCTCTGCCAACCGCCATCCTCATCGGCTTTGCCTTCGGCGCATGTGGCATGGCGGCCACCACCTTCATGCGCTCGTGGGAGGACTTCGACTACGTCACTCTCGTGACCATGCCGCTCTTCCTCTTCTCGGCGACGTTCTACCCGCTGGACGTGTACCCGCCGGCCTTCCAGACATTCACCCGGTTCTCCCCCCTGTACCACGGTGTCGAGATCATCCGGGCCCTGACACTCGGCGTCTTCGACTGGAGCCTCGCCGGACACGTCGCCGTTCTCCTCGGCATGGGCGCAGTGGGCGTCGCCGTAGCTTCACGCCGCCTGGGGAAGCTGCTTCGTCCGTGAGGGCTACTGCGCCCAGGGCGCCTCGAGTAGCTCGATGGTGGCAAGCCCGTCGGTGCTGTAGAGGAAGACCCAGCCGGCGCCTCCATTCGGGACGGTCACCTCGAATGGACCATACGCCGGATCCGACGAGCACGGCCCTTCACCGCCGGCTGAAGGCCAGCTGTGCAGTGTGAACGATGCCGCCCCCGCCGGAAGCACGTGTTGGGTGGACTGGGTCCCGCCGAGGATTGCGTCCTGCAGGCCCTCCGGCAATATCTGCGGCAGGCACTCGCCCGTGCCTGGAGCGCCCACATAGAACGACGACCGGAGTAGATCGTCGCCGGCCTGGGCGTAGAGCTGATTGGCTTGAAGGACGATGAGCCCCTCGCCGGGCCCGGGTATCTCGGGAAGGTCGAAGATCGGATCGGTGGCGACCTCCTGAAACAGGAGCACGGACGCGCCGTAGCCCTCACCGTCCCAGATAAGGAGACTCGTCTCCTGGTCTCCCTCGGAAGGACTAAACATCGTCCCGATCTCTTCGGCGTCCGGGCCGGCGCCGGCAGGGACGATGATCACGCTCATCGTCTCCGGCGTGGCGAAGTAGCCGGAGGACTCGGCAAAGCCGACACCCTCAGCCAGCAGAACCGGCCCGTATTCGAATGAACGATGCGCCCAGACGTCGACCTCGATGGTCTCCCCCGCTCCATCCACGTAGAGATTCACCAATCGAGCCAGCCCGGTGAACACCTCGGGACCGGGCGGAGGCAGCTCGCCGGGCACTGCCTCCATAGTGGTCGGCAGGCCGGGAGCCGTGGTGTCTGCCACCCCCTCGCCGTCGTCACCGCACGCGGCCAGAACAATAAGGGCCGTCAGGACGATGGCAGACAAGCGGCGCATGCTCCCTCCGCAATCGAGCTGACCAGAGGCTACCCGGCGGGACACGACCAAGAAGCTCGAAGCGTGAAGTCCCCCCTCCGAGTTGTGGGTACGCTGCCCGCCTCATGGGCGAAAGGTCGCTGCGCTCCGCCTACGCCGCCGGTGTGATACGCATCTCACCGGTCATCCTCGGCATCGTGCCCTTTGGGCTCGTTGCCGGAGTAGCCGCGTCGGAGGCAGGCTTTGGGCCGGTGAAGGCGGTCGGCATGTCGATGATCGTCTTCGCCGGGGCCAGCCAGCTCGCCGCCCTCGGTCTCATCGTTGAAGACGCCCGCCTCCTCGTGATCGTGCTGACCGCCCTGGTCATCAACACCCGCATGATCATGTACAGCGCCAGCTTGGCGCCGCACCTGCGCGGGGTCAGTGTGCCCGGAAGGCTCGGCCTCGCCTACGTGCTCACCGACCAGTCCTACGCAGTCTCCATCACCGAGTACGCCGAGCACCCCGCCGGCCTCTCCGACCGAGTCGCCTTCTACCTGGGAACGGCCACACCGCTATGGGTCGTATGGCAGATCTGCACCCTGATCGGCGTCGTGCTCGGCGCAAGCGTTCCCACCACGTGGTCGCTCGACTTCGCCGTACCCCTCGTCTTCCTATCCCTGCTGGTCCTGGCCTTGCGCGACCTCGGCACGGTGGTGGCGGCGGGGGCGAGCGCGCTGGTCGTTGTGCTCGGCGCCAGCCTCCCTTACCACCTGGCTCTCCCCGTTGCCTCTGTCATCGGCATCCTTGCCGGGGTCATCTTCGAACGCTTGAGGGGAGCCTGACCATGCTCACCGACTGGGAAGCCTGGCTCGTCATCGTGAGCATCGGCGCCGGGACGCTCCTGCTTCGCTTCTCGTTCATCGGGCTGGTGGGACGAGTGGAGCGGGTGCCCGAAGCGGCGCTGCGCGTGCTGCGTTTTGTACCCTCGGCGGTGCTGGCCGCCCTCACCGCTCCAGCGCTCTTCCGCCCCGACGGCCCCATCGACCTCACCCTCGGCAACGAGCGCCTACTGGCCGGGCTGGTTGCCGCCGGCGTCGCCTGGTGGACACGCAACATGTTTTTCACCATCGGTGCCGGCATGGCGGTGCTGTGGCTGCTGCAGGCGCTCACCTGATACGCCCGCCTACCTTCGCCGACGCCTCCGGCCTGGCACTGGCCGCACGATTCACTTTGCGGCCCGGTGGTGGCAGCAGGCGGAGCCAACAGGGCGGTGCTGAGCCCGGCGCAGCAGGGTCAGCCGAAGAGGGACTTCGAGCCGATGACGGCATCGAACATGGGCAGCAGCGCCAGCAGCACGACCGCGGCGACGAGGCCCAAAAACAGCAAGAGCCGACCCGCCGTCGCCACCTGGCCGGCAAACGGCGCAACCTCGGGGAAGCCGCGCCGCCAGGGCACCCAGCGGCCAAGTGGCCCGTAGCCCAGCATCGAGAAGCTGCTGGTTCCGCCCAGGGCCAGCATCCCTCCGGCCCAGGCGGCACCCAGCGCTGCCTGCCCGAACGCGAACGCCCCGATGCTCACCTGGCCAATTGCCACCACCCCACGGGCCAGCTGGCCCACTGCGACGATCCCAGTGGCTCCCTGCCCCAAAGCGACCACCCCGGTCGGCACCTGCCCGATGGCGATCACTCCAACCGGCTCCGTCCCCACGGCGAACCATCGCATATCTAGGAACGCTAGACGAGATGCCACGGCCTCCGCCGCCACCGGCTGCCACCTGCAGCGTCCCGACAAGCACACGCACCGGCGCACCGATCCGTTAGCGTTGCCCGCCGTGGGCCTCCTCCTCACCATCGCCGTCTGTGGATACCTCGCCGTCGGTATCGGGAGCGGCGCCACAGCCATCGCCTGGCCCTCCATAGCCGAGACGTTCGCCCGCCCCATCTCGGACCTCGGCATCCTCGTGGCAGGCGCCATGGCCGGCTACGCCGGCGCCAGCCTCCTCTGCGGCAAGCTGTGGCGTCGTTTCGGCGCCGGGCCCCTGCTCGTCGCCGGCACCGTGTGCATATTGCTCGGACTCGCCGCTTACGCCACTGCGGAGCAGTGGCTACTTCTCGTCAGCGGAGCCTTTGTCGGGGGCGCCGGTGGCGCCATCATCGGCAACACCTTCAACGTGCACATGGCCCTCACCGGCAACCAGCGCGGCATGAACCTGACGCACGCCGGCTTCGGCATCGGCGCCACCCTCGCGCCTCAGCTGATCACCGCGGCACTCAACACCGTAGGGTCGTGGCGTTTCGGCTACGCGGTGTTGCTGGTGCTGCAGACCTGCATGCTGCTCACCTACTTGGCCACGGTGAGACTCTGGGGCGAGCCGCCGTCCCCAGCGCCCGCACCGAATCCCACAAGGCGCCCGTCCGCGTCTTGGACCGCCTTCGTGGCGCCGGTGGCGCTGTTCGCCCTGTACACCGGCTTCGAGCAGGCAACCGGCTATTGGTCCTATACCTTGTTCACCGAGGCCCGCGGCATGAGCGGCATCACGGCCGGGCTCCTGGTCAGCGCGTTCTGGGCCAGCCTGGCGACCGGCCGTGTCCTCATCGGCGTCTTGGGGCGCCAGCTCCATCCGGCGCGGGCGCTGGGGGGAGGGACCACGCTGGCCCTCCTGGGAACATGGCTGCTCTGGTGGGCACCGGCCACCTGGACCACAGGTATCGCACTCGTCATCATGGGCGCCGGCCTCTCCCCGGTGTTCCCGGCGATGATGTCCCTCACCCCTGGCCGGGTCGGCGCCGACCGTGTCGCCACCGCCATCGGCCTGCAATCGACTTCGGGGGCGTTGGGAGTGCTGCTGCTTCCCGCCGGCATGAAGCTTCTCGTCGACGCCTTCGATATCACCGTCGTGGGCCCGGCGCTGTTTGCCGCGGCCGTCGCTCTGATGCTGGCGGTGGGAGCCGTGTATCCACGCCGGCGCAGGGGCACCGGGCCCTCAGACTGAGGAGGGGCCCCGCAGGGGCCGCTCCGTGGAGGTGCGGGGAGTCGAACCCCGGTCCTCTGAGGCTTCAGCGTCGGCATCTCCGAGCGCAGCCGATAGCGAGTGTTCGGGCGGGCGGGACGCTATCGGCGCGTATCCCGCCGCCCTATCCGGCAAGAGCCCAGCCTGCCGGCTCTCCACATACGTACGCGTGACAGAACAGGGAGACAGCGGGATTCCCACAAGCCGACAGCCCCCCATTGAGCGGCACCCGAAACCCGTCCCCAGCTACCACGGCCAGCATCTCCCATGTCAAATGAGGAGCGGCCCCCGCAGGGGCCGCTCCGTGGAGGTGCGGGGAGTCGAACCCCGGTCCTCTGAGGCTTCAGCGTCGGCATCTCCGAGCGCAGCCGATAGCGAGTGTTCGGGCGGGCGGGACGCTATCGGCGCGTATCCCGCCGCCCTATCCGGTGAGTGCTTGACCTGCCGGTCCCGGAGCCCCGGCAGGGGCATCCCTCATTGTGACGCCCGGTCCCGACGAGGAGGGCACCCCTCGGGTGGACGGGCTGCTTGGTTAGGCAGCCAGTGCCAAGTTGTCGTCGGCACTTGCATGTGTTCCGGCTGATTAGCGAGGATCCGGAGACCTCGGCTCGCTTCCGGCGCCTCAACCCTCAGAGTCGAAACCATGTCACCCCCGTGGGCGCGAAGCGCTATTTCACTGTACAACTATCGGAAGCAAAGAGGCATTCCGGAAGGAAAGAGTTCGGAATCCAGAGTTCAGAATCGAAGGTCCACCTCCCTCGCGACTCTGAGCTCTGAAGTCTGAATTCTGCATTGATTGGCCCAAGGTCAATCAATGCTTCTATGGCGCATCGCCCGCTCCATCTCGCGGTCGGCCTGCCGGCGCCGCAGCTTCTCCCGCTTGTCGTAGCGCGCCCTGCCCTTGGCCAAACCCAGCTCCACCTTGGCCGTGCCTTCCTTGAAGTAGAGGCGCAGCGGCACCAGCGTGAGTCCGCGCTCGGCCACCTTGCCGGCGATGCGGTCGATCTCGTGCCGATGCAGCAGCAGCTTGCGCGTGCGTTCCGGGTCATGGCCGCCCTCGCGGGAGAACACATACGGAGCCACGTAGGCTCCCACCAGCCAGATCTCACCTCGCTGCACCACGGCGTAGGAGTCCTTGAGGTCCGCCCTTCCCTGACGCAAGCTCTTCACCTCAGAGCCGCGTAGAACCAGGCCGGCCTCGTAAGTCTCGACCACCTCGTAGTCACGTGCGGCCCTGCGGTTGGTGACAATCGTCTTCGTCGCCATCACAGATAGGGAACCGGGTCGACGGGATCCCCAAACAGACGAACCTCGAAATGCACATGGCAACCGGTGGAAACGCCGGTGGAACCGACGTAGCCGATGACTTGACCCACGGCCACCTCCTGACCGTAGCCGACGGCCACCGCGCTCATATGACCGTATAGGGTGGACATGCCCCCACCATGATCGATCATCACGGTGAGGCCGTAGCCGCCCTTCCAGTCGGCCAAGAAGACCCTACCCCCCGAGGCGGCAATGATGGGCACACCACAGGCGGCATCGATGTCGACGCCGGTATGCATCCGCACATCGCCGTATATCGGGTGCACCCGGTAGCCGAAGGGGGACACGATCGGGCCCGAAACCGGCCAGGCCAGGATGCCCGGTGCATCTCCGCCGCCGCTCTGCTCCAGGACAATGAGCACCCTGAGGTTCTCTCCCTCCGCCTCTAGAGCAACGAGCTCGTTCTCGAAGTAGGCAATCTCCGAGTCGAGCTGATCGAGGAGGGCCCGCTGCGTGGCCAGCTCGGCCTCGACCTCGTCGCTCCTCGCCTCGAGGGCTTCCGCTTCCTGCTCCTGCTCGGCGCGCTGCTGCCCGAGACGTGCCACCTGCTCGGCGAGCTGGGTACGGGCCTGCTCGATGACGGCGACACGCCGCTGCTCCTCGGCGCGCAGCCGCTCCAAGGTGCGCACGTCACGAAGAGCCGCCTCCTGCACCCTCTCGGTGTACTCCTGGCTGATGAGGATCGCCTCGGCGTCTTTCGCGGCCAGAAGGGACAGCGAAGGGCCCCGCTCCGCCGACATGTAGATCTCGACGGCCTGGTGTCGTGCTGAAGCCTCGACTCCCGCGATCTCGGCCCTCATGTCGGCCAGATTCGCCTCTCCAACCTCGATGACCTCGGCCAGAGCGGCGTTTTCGGTCTCGGCCGCGGCGATGGCGGCCCGGGTCTCCTCGATGCGGCGATGTGCACCGTCGAGCTCGCCCACCAGCTCCTCCAGCCGGGCCGCGGCGTCGAGCACGTCGTTGACGAGGTCGGTCCGCTGATCCCGGGCCGTCGACACTCGGCTGCGGATACCGTCGATCCGATCGGAGACTTCGGCCAGCTCGCTGGAAAGATCGGCGCCGGCGCGGGGAGCCGCGGCCAGCACCAAGACGGTGCATAAGGCGGCGGCTGCACCGACACGCCGCACGTCTAGTCCCTCAGCAGGCCCACCATGCCGAAGGCGGCACCTGCTACACCGGCGGCCGCCCCAAAAAAGAGCACGGCGAGTGACCGAGTCCAAAGAAACACACCGCCCAGCTCGACCGCTTCCGAGTCGAGGCTCGTCTGAAGGAGCTCGATGATGCCCTGGTGGGCCACGATGATGACACCGATGGCCAGCGCCGCCCCCACCAGGCCTTCGAAGAAGCCTTCGAGAAGGAAGGGCAGGCGCACATACCAGTTGCCGGCGCCGACGAGCTTCATGATGGCCAGCTCCTCGCGGCGGGCCCAAACCGCCATACGGATGGTGTTGGCGATGAGCACCACGGCGGCCGCCCCGATGACAAAGCCGATCCACATCGCGAACAAGCTCCACTGCTGGGATCGTTTCACCAACTTGTCGATCGCCTCTTCCGCCACCCTGACCTTGGCCACCCCGGGCATCACAAGGATTCGATCCCTGATCTCCTTGTAGTCGGCCGCTTCGGTGGGCTTGATGCGCAGCGAGGTGGGGAGGATCGAGGGATCCTCCTCGATGATGGCTAGGGCGTCCGGATGGTCGCTAGCCAAAAACTCGCGGGCCTCTTCGAGAGCCTCCGACTTCGAAAAGAAGATGACCTCCTCGACCCCCTCCCAAGATGCGATCTGGTTTTGCAGCGATGTGACCTCGTCGCCCTCCAGCTCGTCGCTGAGATAAGCGATCACGCGCACGCCTTGGGTCCAGACCGTCAGATCCTCGTTGATGGACCAACGAACGAGAATGGCCCCGAAGACGAGGGACAGCATGACGAAGACGACGAGCACGGCGCTGGCCACTACCAGCGGATTGCGCCTGATGCCCTGCGTGGTGTTGGTGAGGATGTATTGGAAACGCACGGCTACTCCCCGGACTCGTCCTCGGCGGGCGAAGCAACCGGTGCTGCACTCTCCTGGTAGACGCCGCCGCGCTCGTCCCGCACCACGGCGCCCCGTTGCAGCGCCACGACACGCCGGCGCATAGCATCCACGATGGCATGATCGTGGGTGGCCATCACCACGGTCGTTCCCGTTCGATTGATTCGGTCGAGCAAGCGCATGATGCCCACCGAGGTACCCGGATCCAGGTTCCCCGTGGGCTCGTCGGCGAACAAGATGAGGGGACGATTCACGAACGCCCTGGCGATGGAGACACGCTGCTGTTCACCGCCGGAGAGCTGTTGCGGCATGCGGTCGGCCTTGGTGGCAAGGTCGACGAGACGCAGCACCTGGGGCACCTGAGCCTGGATCACGTGCTTGGGCCGCCCAATCACCTCGAGTGCAAACGCGACGTTCTCGTAGACGGTCTTGTTCGGAAGCAGCTTGAAGTCCTGGAAGACCGTGCCCATCGATCGCCGCAGCAGGGGCACCTTCCAGCTCGGAAGCTTGTTGAGGTGTTTGCCCGCCACCCAGATTTCACCCTCGGTGGGAGGCTCCTGCCGGAGAAGGAGCCGGATGATCGTGGATTTGCCCGAGCCCGAGGGCCCTACCAGGAAGACAAACTCCCCCTTCGCGATGTCCAAGGTCACGTTCTTGACGGCGACGGTGACGTCGTCGTAGACCTTGGTGACACCCTCAAGCTTGATCATGAGAGGCCCTTCCTGCGGCGCTGAAGCCCGCGATCGACTGCATTCGATTCCATAGCGGGCGCCCCAGGGAGGTTAGTAACGCAAGGGTGAAATGCAGACGATTGCCCAGATCGGCGCGGCTAAAGAGGCCAGACCCAAGCACAAAGCCCACTGGACGACCATCGGCAGATCGACATGGCCGGCTCGGAGGCTGCACCGGCCCGCGGCCTGGCCATGCCTCTAGGAATGCTCCCCCTGCTCAGAAGCCGCCGTTTCCGCATGCTGGCCCTTCTTCCGCGGCCCCGTCAAGGCACGCACGAGAGCCAACAGCCACACAACGAGTGTCAACAGAGAAGCGCCGTACAGAAGGGCCGGGACGATTCCCAGCATCATTTCCGCGTCACCCGAGCCGGCACCCACGACCAGCACCAGGCCGAAGCACAAGACACCGACGGCTGGAATCCAGCAATGGCCACGGTATCCCCTGGCCCACGCAGCCAGTGACAGAGGGACAAAGATCAGCAGAAGCAGAACAGCAATACCAGTCAGAAACCACATTCGCTCTCTCTACACCGCGCCCCACATGCCCTGAGTCACCAAGCTCCATGCGGTACCCGCTTCATCCAACCCTGCCGGCTACGGCGGTGGCGGAGGTGGTGGTGGCGGAGGTGGTGGTGGTGGAGCCCGGCGCGTCGAGCGGCGGCGCCGCTCTACGGGCAGAGCGGCTTCCCCACGCTTTCTTGGCGGCCGCAAGACCACGACGAGCAGAACAGCGAGCCATCCCGACAGCGTCACCGGAACTACCACAAAGAGAAACACGATCCCGGCTCCGAGCAGCGCGTAGCCAGATGTCTCTCCTGCGACACCGGCGAACAGCGCCACGGAGACGAGAACACCCACCACCGGGATCCAGAAATGAGCACGGCGACCCCTGCTCAGGGACACAAACGCCAACACGAAATCGGCCACCAGGACTGCAATCCCCAGACCTGCTAGTGCGGCCCATCCCAAGCTCATGTTCCCCCCCTTGATGACACTCCCAAGCTACCAGCAACTTTCCCGCGCGGCAATCGGCAATCACCCTGAATCAGACCCGGAGGGCTAGCGCTCCTGCTGCGCCCTCCGCCAGTGCAGGTACGCCTCGACGAAGGGACTGAGATCCCCATCCAGCACCCCCTGCACATTGCCCACCTCGACGTCGGTACGCAGATCCTTCACCTGCTGATAGGGCTGGAGCACGTAGCTGCGGATCTGCCGGCCCCAGGCGGCTTCGCCCTGCTCGCCCCTGATCTCGTCGACCTCGGCGTCGCGCTCCTGACGGGCCAGCTCGGCGAGCCGGGCCGCCAGCAGCGCCATGGCCCGGTGCCTGTTCTGCAGCTGGGAACGCTCCGCCTGGCAGGTCACCACGACACCGGTGGGCATGTGGGTGATACGAACCGCCGAGTCGGTCACGTTCACGTGCTGGCCGCCGGCCCCCTGCGAGCGGAAAGTCTCGATGCGCAGGTCGTCGGGGTCGATCTCCACCTCGGCTACCTCGACCTCCGGAATGACGTCGACACCGGCAAACGAAGTATGCCGACGCGAGGCGGCGTCGAAAGGACTGATACGCACCAGCCGGTGCACTCCACGCTCCGATTCCAAATCGCCGTACGGATGGTCGCCGCGCACGGTCAGCGTGGCCGAGCGGATACCCGCCTCCTCGGCCTCGAGGACTTCGTCGACCTCGACGTCGAAGCCGTGCTGCTCCAGGTGGCGCAGGTACATGCGAAGAAGCATCTCGGCCCAATCCGCGGCATCGACGCCCCCGGCCCCGGCGTGGATACTGAGAATGGCCGGACGGTAGTCGTATTCGCCGAAGTAGAGGCTCTCCCGTTCCAGCGCCGCCAGCTCGCGCTCGACGGCCCCCAAGTCCCGCTCCACGGCGGCGGCGGTCTCGGAGTCGTTCTCCTCGGCGGCCAAGTCGAGCAAGACCTCGGCGTCGTCGAGCGCGGCGCTGAGGCGCGCCACCTGGCCGACCACGGCCTCGAAACGCGACAGGCGTCTGGTGAGTGCGAGAGCCCGCTCCTGATCGTCCCAGAGGTCCCGAGCCGAGGCCTGCTCCCTCAGATGATCGAGCTCGGCGGCCTTCGTGTCGACGTCAAAGGAACCTCCGGGCGTCGTCGAGACGGGCACGAAGCTCGGCAATCAGGGAGCGGGGGTCGCGGTCAATGGTGCTGGACATGTGATAGGTGCATTGTGGTCGCAGAATTCAGAATTCAGAATTCAGAGTCGGTATGGCGCGTTCTGAAATCTGAACTCTGAGGTCTGGACTCTCTCTATCCCCCACTTGCCTCCGCCACCGCGCCGTGGCACCTCTTGTACTTCTTCCCGCTGCCGCACGGGCAGGGATCGTTGCGCCCTATCTTGTCCTTGGCCTTGGCCTGGCGCTTGAGAGCGGCCCCTCCGGTTCCCTGCAACCGCACGACCGGATCGGGCCTGGCCTGCTGCTCCACGACCTGGGCGTGGAACAGGTATCGAACCGTGTCTTCCTTGATGCTCGCCGCCATCTCGGCAAACATGTCGTACCCCTCACGCTGGTACTCGACCAGGGGATCGCGCTGGCCCATAGCCCGCAGGCCGATGCCCGCACGCAGGTAATCCATCTCGGCCAGATGCTCCCGCCATTTACTGTCGATGATGGAGAGCACCACCGTCCGCTCCAGCCGGCGCAGCAGGCTTGCGCCGATCTCCTCGGTGCGCCGCGAGTACGCCTGCTGCGCATCCTCGACGAAACGCCCGGCAACCTCGGCCGCATCCACTCCGGCGGTGATCACGTCGGCCTTGCTCAGCCCCGGCTCGTAGAAGCGCAACAGCCGCTTCTGCAGCTCATCCCAATCCCAGTCCTCCGGCGCCAGCTCGTCGCTGATCACCATCGACACCTCGTCGGCGATGATCGCGGCGATCCACTCTCGTACCAGCTCCTCGGTGTCTTCTCCCCGGAGCACTCCGCTGCGCCACTCGTAGATGACCTCGCGCTGGCGGTTCATCACCTCGTCGTATTGGAGGACGTTCTTGCGGATCTCGAAGTTCTGCGATTCGACCTGGTGCTGCGCCCGCTCGATCGATTTGGTCACCATGTTGTGCTCGATGGGAATCTCCTCGGGGATACGCAGCCGCCTCATGAGCCCCTGCACCCGCTCTCCGGAGAATCGCCGCATGAGATCGTCCTCCAGCGACAGAAAGAAGCGGGATTCACCGGGATCCCCCTGCCGGCCTGAGCGGCCCCGAAGCTGGTTGTCGATACGGCGGGACTCGTGGCGCTCCGTGCCGAGAACGTAGAGGCCGCCGAGCTCCACAATTTTCTCCCGCTCCGCCGCGGTCTCCGCCTTGAAGCGCTCGAAGACCTCCCGGTACTCCGTCTCGTATTCGGCGGCGTCCTCTTCGATGCCGAGCTTGCGCAGCTCGAGCTTGGCCAGCTCCTCGGGATTCCCGCCGAGACGGATGTCCACGCCGCGGCCGGCCATGTTGGTCGCCACCGTCAGGCTCTTCAGACGGCCGGCCTGGGCGATGATCGCCGCCTCCCGCTCGTGGTACTTGGCGTTCAGCACCTCATGGGGCACGCCCCGGTTCTTCAGCATCGAAGAGAGCAGCTCCGACTTCTCGATGGAGATCGTGCCGATGAGCACAGGCTGGCCCGCCTCGTAGCGCTCGAGGAGATCCTCCACCACGGCGTTGAACTTGGCTCGCTCCGTCATGTACACCACATCGGGCTGGTCCGCCCGGATCACCGGCTCGTTCGTGGGCACCTCGAGGACGGTGAGACCGTAGATCTCATAGAACTCCCCAGCCTCGGTGAGAGCGGTCCCGGTCATGCCGGCGAGCTTCTCGTACATGCGGAAGTAGTTCTGCAGGGTGATGGTGGCGAGGGTCTGGTTCTCCTCCTTGATGCGCACGCCTTCCTTTGCCTCGATGGCCTGGTGCAGGCCCTCGGAATAGCGGCGTCCCTCAAGGATGCGGCCGGTGAACTCGTCGACGATCTTCACCTCGCCGTTGGCGACGACGTAGTCGACGTCGTGCCCGTACAGCTCCTTTGCCCGCAGCGCGACGTCGAGGTGGTGCACCAGGTCGACGTTGGTGTGGTCGTACATGTTGTCCACACCGAGGATCTGCTCGACCCGAGCCACGCCCTCCTCCGTTGAGAGCACCTGCCGCTTCGCCTCGTCCACCTCGTAGTGCACGTCGCGCCGCAGCCGCTGCACGATGCGGGCGAAGTCGCGGTACCACTTGGCCAGATCGGAGACCCGGCCGCTAATGATCAGCGGCGTCCGGGCCTCGTCGATCAGGATCGAGTCCACCTCATCGATGATCGCGTACTGGAGTGGT
>CAZWKX010000030.1:0-24829 GCA_964633975.1 uncultured Acidimicrobiia bacterium | reverse complement strand
CCAAGTCGCTGGGATCGCCGACGCATGTGAATGTGGCCAAGGCGACCATGCAGGCGCTGTTCTCACAGCAGCGGCCCGACGAGGTGGCCTCCAAGCGGGGCAAGACCCCGGAGGAGGTCACTCCGCCGGGGTTGCTGAGTGCCTTCCGCACCGCCGAGAAGCTGCGCGCTGAGCCGGGCGCCGAGCCCTAGGACGGGGAGACGATGGCGAAGAAGAAGATCCTGCGCATCACGCTGGCACACAGCGTCATCGGTGAGAAGCCGAAGACCCGTGCCTGCATTCGCACTCTCGGCCTACGCAAGATCCGCCAGACGGTGGAGCGTCCCGACAGCCCCGATGTGCGGGGGCTGATCTCCCGCGTGCAACACCTGGTGGAGGTGGAGGAGGTATGAAGCTACATCACCTGAAGCCGGCGCCCGGCTCCAAGAAGCAGCGTATCCGCGTTGGGCGCGGTGAGGCGGGCCGGCGGGGTAAGACCGCGGGACGCGGCACCAAGGGCGCCAAGGCGCGTGGAAGTATGCCCAACTGGTTTGAAGGTGGGCAGATGCCCATCTACAGGCGCCTGCCCAAGCTGCGCGGCTTCAAGCGGCCCAACAAGGAGTACTTCGCGGTCGTCAACGTGGGGAGGCTCAACGTCTTCAGGAAGGGCGCGACGGTTGGGCCCGACGAGCTGCGGGCCAAGGGCCTCGTGAAGAAGCGGGGTCGCGTCAAAGTGCTCGGCGAGGGGGAGCTGGAGAAGGAGCTGACGGTGCGGGCTCATGCTTTCAGCGTCGGTGCCGTGGAGCGTATTCAGGCCGCAGGGGGCAAGGTCGAGGTCATCGAGTGATCGGCAGGGTGTCGGCCGCTGCTGCGATAAGCTCCACCGGGCCCAGCAGGGACGATCGCTGATGCTTGCCGTCTACCGCAACATGTTCCGGATCCGGGATCTCCGGAACAAGATCCTCTTCACCCTCTTCATCTTCCTCATCTACCGCCTCGGGACCACGGTCCCGGTTCCCGGGATCGACCTGGATGCGGTGAAGTCGTTTGCCGAGGAGGCGGCCCAACAGGGCATCGTCGGTCTGCTCAACCTGTTTTCCGGAGGCGCACTCGAGTCCTTCTCGGTTTTCACCCTCGGGATCATGCCCTATATCACCTCTACGATCATCATGCAGCTGCTGGCGGTGGTGATTCCCCGCCTGCAGAAGCTCCAGGAAGAGGGTGAGCGCGGGCGCAAGGTGGTGACGCAATGGACCCGCTACCTCACCGTCGTCCTCGCCATGCTTCAGAGTGCCGGTCTCTCTGCCCTCTTCCACAACGGTGTCTTGACCGGTGGCAACGATCTGATCCCGAACTACAGCGCCGGCCGAGTGCTGCTCATAACGCTCACCCTCACCGCCGGCACCGCCTTCATCATGTGGCTCGGAGAGCTCATCACCCTGCGCGGCGTGGGCAACGGCATGTCGCTGATCATCTTCGTCAGCATCGTCAGCCAGCTGCCGGCTCAGTTCACCAGGGTGCAGACGTCGACCAGCGGCATACGCTTCCTCGTCGTCGTCGTCATGTTCGTGCTGCTGGTGGCCGGCATCATCTTCGTCGATCAGGGGCAGCGCCGTATCCCCATCCAGTTCTCCAAGCGGGTCCGGGGCCGCAGGGTTCTGGGGGGCCAGAGCACCTACATCCCGCTGAAGGTCAACACCGCCGGAGTCATCCCGGTCATCTTCGCTTCGAGCGTGCTCTACATGCCGGCGATGGTCGTCACCGCCATCCCCAGCTCCGATGCAGGGTTCTGGGGTGCCGTGCGCAGGTTCGTCGAGAGCAACTTGGCGAGCGGAGCGTCGTGGTGGTACGTGGTCACGTTCGGCCTGCTCATCGTGTTCTTCACCTACTTCTACACCGCCATCCAGTTCGACCCGCAGCGCCAATCCGAGATGATCCAGCGCCAGGGCGGGTTTGTGCCCGGCATCAGGCCCGGGTCGCAGACCACGCGTTATCTGGAGCAGATCGTCAGCCGAATCACGCTGCCCGGATCGCTCTTTCTCGCCATTGTCGCCGTGCTGCCCTCGATCGTCGCCATCCTGTGGAAGATCAGGCTCGGCCTCAGCGGCGTCTCGATCCTCATCGTGGTCGGTGTGGCTTTGGAGACCATGAAGCAGATCGAAAGCCAGCTCCTCATGCGCAACTACGAGGGGTTCCTCCGCTGATGGGTCGGCGGCTGCTTCTGCTGGGGGCACCGGGGGCAGGCAAGGGGACCCAGGCGGCGATGGTGTGCCGGGCTCTCGGCATACCCCATGTGTCCACCGGTGAGATGCTGCGAGGCCATGTGGCCGACGCAACCGAACTGGGCAGGCAGGCACAGGCCATCATGGAAGCGGGCGAGTTGGTGTCCGACGACATCATGATCGCCATGATCGAGGAGAGGCTCGCACGTGAGGACGCCGCTTGCGGCTTCCTGCTCGATGGGTTCCCCCGCACCGTTCCACAGGCCGAGGCCCTCGACGGCGTGCTGGCCGATCGCCCTCTCCAGGTGGTGGTCAACCTCGAGGTGCGCGAGGAGGAGGTCGTGGAGCGCATTCTGAAGCGAGGACGACGGGAGGGCAGGGCGGATGACACTGAGGAGACGGTGCGTAATCGCCTCCGCGTGTACCGGGAGGTCACCGAGCCGCTGATCGCCTACTACGAGGAGAGGGGCATTCTCCGTTCGGTCGACGGCATGGGCACAGTAGAGGACATCTTCGCCCGTGTGACCCGAACCCTGGCCGAGGCATGATCACCATCAAGAGTCCCGAGGAGTTCGCCAAGATGCGAGCCGCCGGCAAGGTTGTGGCCGAAGTCCACGACAGGGTGAGAGAGGCGGCGCTGCCCGGAGTCAGGCTCGTCGAGCTCGACGGGCTGGCCGCCGGGATCATCGAGAAGCGAGGCTGCCTGCCCTCGTTCCTGAACTATCGCGGCTACCCGGCGACTATTTGCCTTTCGCCCAACAACGTCATCGTTCACGGCATTCCCGATCGCAGGGCCCTCAAGGAGGGCGACATCCTCGCCGTCGACGTGGGCACGATCTTCGAGGGCTGGCATGCGGACGCAGCCATCAGCTTCGGGATCGGGGAGATCAGCAAGGAGGCCCAAGAACTGCTGGATGCCACGGAGCGCGCCTTGTGGGCCGGCATCGAGCAGTGCCGGCCGGGCCGGCGCCTGGGTGACATAGGACATGCGGTCGAATCGGTGGCCAACGAGGCCGGGTACGGCGTCGTGAGGGAGTACACCGGCCACGGCATCGGCCGCCAGATGCACGAAGAGCCCCAGGTGCTCAACTACGGCGAACCGGGGAGCGGCCTCAAGTTGAAGGAGGGCATGGCGATCTGCATCGAACCCATGTTCAACTTCGGTGACGGAGCCACCCGGCTGCTGAGGGACGGCTGGTCGGTGGTCACCGCCGACGGGTCACTCTCGGCGCACTTCGAGCACGCCATCGCCATCACGGCGGAGGGCCCGGAGGTGCTGACGGTTCCATAGGCAGAATGCAGAATGCGGGCCCTGAACTCTGAGTTCTTGACTCCTTCTGAGCTGTGGACTCTTGGCTCTTTCCCTGTCTCAGTGAGGCCTGTGACGCGCCCGTAGGCGCCGTGAAGTCCTACCCGGCGGCAACTTCGATGATTTGTCCTACCCCGGTGCGTCCGGTACTCTTGCCGTCCGGCCCTTCGGGGTCCATTTCGTGTGTTTGCAGGCAAGTGAAGGCGACGTTGTCGGGCAGCCGTCGTCGAGTTCCCGGTGCAGAAGCGACCGGTTGCGCTCGATGACTCCGGCCCGTGGAGACAGTCCCGTGAAGGTGCGGCCGTCGGTGAAGAAGTTGTGCGAGAAGTGCCGGATCATCCGGCGCGACGGCCGCGTTTGGGTGATCTGCTCCAATCCTCGCCACAAGCAGCGACAGGGATGACGTAGATGGCGCGTATTGCAGGGGTCGATCTACCCAGGGACAAGCGGCTCGAAGTGGGGCTCACGTACATCTTCGGTGTGGGTCGCAGCCTGGCTTGTGAGACCTGCGATGCCCTCAAGATCGACCGGAACACGAAGATACGGGATCTCACCGACGACGAGGTTGTCAAGATCCGTCAGTACATCGATGCGAACTTCCGAGTCGAAGGCGACCTCAGGCGCGAGGTGACGCAGAACATCAAGCGCAAGATCGAGATCGGCTCGTACCAGGGAGTGCGGCACCGCCGCGGGCTCCCGGTCCACGGCCAGCGCACACACACGAACGCTCGTACCCGCAAGGGTCCTCGCCAGGCGATCGCCGGCAAGAAGAAGGCACGGAAACACTGAGGTTCGCGGAGGTCTACTTGGCAGAGAAGAAGCAGACGCGGCGGAGGGAGCGCAGGAGCGTCCTGCACGGCCAGGCGCACATCACTGCCAGCTTCAACAACACGATCATCAACATCACCGACCTCGACGGCAACACGCTCGTGTGGACCTCGGGTGGCACGGTCGGCTTCAAGGGATCCCGCAAATCCACCCCGTACGCGGCCCAGGTGGCGGCCGAGCAGGCGGCCCGGCGCGCCGGCGAGTGGGGCATGCGGAAGATCGATGTCATCGTGAGAGGCTCCGGCTCGGGCCGGGACACCGCCATCCGCACCCTCCAGACCATGGGCATGGAGGTGACGGGCATCCGTGATGTCACCCCCATTCCGCACAACGGCGTGCGGCTGAAGAAACGACGGAGGAACTAGGGCATGGCACGCTACACAGGGCCTGCCTGCAAGCTCTGCCGCAGGGAGCGCACGAAGCTCTTCCTCAAGGGTGCCCGGTGCGAGAGCGGGAAGTGCGCCGTCGAGCGCAAGCCGTACCCGCCGGGTGAGCACGGTCGGGGCCGCATCCGCGAGAGCCAGTACATGATCCAGCTTCGGGAGAAGCAGAAGGCTCGCCGCATCTACGGGATCCTCGAGCGACAGTTCCGCAACTACTACAAGGAGGCCGCCCGCCAACGGGGCATCACCGGCGAGAACCTGCTGCGCATTCTTGAGAGCCGCCTCGACAACGTTGTCTTCCGTGCCGGATTCGCCGGATCGCGGGCTCAGGCGCGCCAGCTGGTTTCACATGGCCATTTCCTCGTCAACGACCACAAGGTCAATGTGCCGTCGTACCGGGTGCGCCGGGACGACGAGGTCCGGCTCCGTGATCGAAGTAAGGAGCTGCTCGTCGTCCAGCACTCGCTCGACACGTCGCGTGACCGGCCCAAGCCGGAATGGATGGAAGTGAACGGCGATGCCCGCAGGATCGTCGTCCACGACCTCCCGAACCGAGCCCAAATCGACACCCAGGTACAGGAGCAGCTCATCGTCGAGCTGTACTCGAAGTAGGGGGCCCATGTGCTCATCGTCCAGCGTCCACATATCGAAGAGGAGCAGGTAGCAGAGACCCGCTCGCGTTTCATCGTCGAGCCTCTCGAGCCCGGATTCGGCTACACGCTCGGCAATACGCTGCGCCGTACTCTCCTGTCTCGGATTCCGGGGGCGGCCATCACCATTGTCCGTATCGAAGGGGTGCAGCACGAGTTCTCCACCATCGAGGGTGTTGTGGAGGATGTCGTCGATCTCATTCTCAACCTCAAGCAGGTTGTCCTACGGATCGAGGTCGAGGAGCCGCAGACCCTCTACCTTTCGGCGAAAGGCAAAGGCGAGGTCACCGCCGGCGACCTCAAGGTGCCTGCCGGAGTCGAGGTGGTCAACGGCGACCTTCACATCGCCACCTTGGCGGCGTCGGGCCGGCTCGAGGTCGAGATGATGGCCGAACGCGGCGTCGGGTACCGATCGTCGGACAAGAACGCAAAGGGTGACGCCATCGGCACTATCCCGATCGATTCAGTCTTTTCGCCGGTGCGCAAGGTCGCCTACGCAGTCGAGAGCACTCAGGTCGGGCAGATGACCAACTTCGACAAGCTGGTCATCGACGTGCAGACCGACGGTTCGGTGACTCCTCGTGAAGCCGTCTCTTCCGCCGGAAAGACGCTGGGTGAGCTGCTGGGCCTGTTCGCCGAAGTCGGTGAGGGCATTGGGCTCGAGCTCGGCGACGTGGTCGCCGCAGAGTCCGCATCGCCGGATCTGGAGCTTCCCATCGAGGCCCTCGACCTGTCGGAGCGGCCCCGCAACTGCCTCCGCCGGGCTCAGATCCAGACTGTGGGCGAGCTGGTGCTGAAGACGGAGGAGGATCTGCTCAACATCACGAACTTCGGTCAGAAGAGCCTCGAGGAAGTCACCGCGAAGCTCGACGAGCTGGGGCTCTCGCTGCGCTCTGCTCGGGATGAGGAGGCGCCCGGCTGATGCCCCGCCCGAAGAAAGGGCCTCGGCTCGGTGGCACCGCTGCTCACCAGAAGGCCATGCTGCGCAATCTCGCTCAGGAGCTGTTCTCGGAAGAGCGCATCACCACCACGGTGTCCAGGGCCAAGCTGCTGCGGCCGTTCGCCGAGAAGCTCATCACCAAAGCCAGGGATGGCTCGCTGCACGACCGTCGCCAGATCCTCGCCGAGATCGAGGACGCGGAGGTGGTGACCAAGCTCTTCGATGACCTGGCCCCGCGCTATACGAACCGTCCCGGCGGCTACACCCGCATCGTTAGGCTCGGACCGCGTCGCGGCGACGGGGCCGAGATGGCAGTCATCGAGCTGGTCTAGGCCACGCTCGGTGGCTCGCGCTCGACAAACATGAGCGGCGCCGCCGTCTGTCGGTGTGATGGGCACGAGCGTGGTCGCGGTATCGTCGCTCTGTCATGATGACCCGCCTCTGGTCTGTCCTGCGTTCCGCGCTCCGGCCGCGGGGCACTGCCGCCTTCTTGGGGCTGGCGGTGATCGTCGGCGTCACCGTCGGCCTCGCCGCCGCCGCGTTCATCGGTGCCATTGAGGGCGTCAAATGGCTGGCAGAGTGGTTGAGCGGGCAGATCGGCACGGTTGGGGTTCTGGGAGCCGAGATCGGGGGCATAAAGCTGGTGGTGCTCGTTGCCTTGCCGTTCGGGCTGTTCGTTGCGTGGGCCATGGGCCGACGCTATCCCGAGGTGAACGCCGACGGCGTGCCCGAGGTGATGGCCGCCGTCGCCATCCGTTCGGGCTACATGCCTACTCGGGGAGTCCCACTCAAGCTGGCGGCCGGTTCTCTCGTCATCGGCCTGGGCGGGTCGGTGGGACGGGAGGGCCCTATCGCGCAGATCGGCGGCACCATCGGGTCCTCTCTCGCCCGTCACACCGGGCTCGGGGAAGACCAGGTGCGCAGCCTCGTGGCCGCCGGCGCCGGGGCCGCCATCGCAGCTTCGTTCAACGCCCCTATCGCCGGGATGCTCTTTGCCATCGAGGTGATCCTCGGCAACTTCGCCATCCGCCACCTGAATGCAGTCGTCGTCGCTTCGGTCACGGCCGCCGTGACGACGAGCAGCATCGTTGGTGAGGAGCGCATTCTCAGCGCCTATCCGCACAAGCTCAACCATCCCAGCGAACTTCTGCTCTACGCCGCCCTCGGTGCGCTGGCCGTGGTGGTCGGATGGCTCTTCCTGCGGTGTCTCGCCACCGGTGAGGCGGTGCGACACAAAGGGCCTCCGTGGCTTCGCCCAGTCCTGTTCGGGCTGGTGGTGGCCGGGATCGGTTTTGTCGAGCCCGATATCCTCGGTACCGGCCAGAACGTAGTGGCCAGCTTCCTCGACCTGACAACCGGCACCAGCGTCGTCTGGTGGTCCGTGCTCGCCCTCGTCGGGTACAAGATCGCCGCAACCTCGCTGACCCTCGGGGTCGGGGGATACGGCGGCGTCTTTATGCCGAGCCTCTTTATAGGGGCGGCTCTCGGCGCCGGCTTTGCAGCCCTGGTGGCGCCGGTGTGGCACGGCCCGCAGCTGGAGCCGGGGGCTTTTGCCATCGTCGGCATGGCGGCCATGTTCTCGGCCGTGGCCAGGGCGCCGCTCACCTCGATCCTGATCGTTTTTGAGGTGACCGGGGACTACGGGCTCGTGCTCCCGCTCATGCTCGCTGCTTCGTTGGCGACGTTCGCCGGGGACCGGGTGCACCGGGACAGCGTCTACGCCATGTCGCTGGCCCGCCGAGGCATCCGCCTGCGGCGGCACAGCGAGATCGATCTGCTCGACACCGTCCGCATCGGCGACGTGGCTTCGGCGGTGGATGCCAGCGTGTCGACCGACATGACGACCGCGCAGGTGCAAGGGCTTTTCGATCGCACCAGGCAGCGCAGCATGCCTGTGGTGGAATCGGAGAAGCTCGTCGGCGTCATCACCACCACCGACATTCTGCGGACGGGAGGTCCCTCGGACCTGGTCTCCGCCGGCGATGCGATGACGCCTCGCCCCACCACCCTGGTGCCGAGCAGTGCGGTCTCGGAGGCGCTCGAGCGTATGGCTTCACTCGGCGTTGGGATCATCCCGGTTGTTGCCGAGGACAATCCGCGGCGCCTCGTCGGCGTCTTCCGCCGGGGGGACGCGGTGGCCGCCTATCACCTGGCCCTCGGCCAGGAGGTGCACCACGAGATGGGTCGGGAGCGGCTTCGTGCCCGCACCCATCCTGAAGCCTCGTTCAGTGACATCGAGATTCCGCCCGGCTCGGTAGCCGACGGTCGGCGGGTGCGTGAGGTCCCGATCCCCCAGGGCTGCACCATTGTCTCAGTCCGCCGAGGCGCCGAGATCAGGGTGCCTCACGGCCATACCGTTCTCGAAGCCGGCGACGTACTCACCATCTTCAGCCGCCGGGCCGCCAGGGACCAGCTGGCCGATCGTCTGCGAGCCGACGAGTGGACCGGGGAGCACGAGAGGGTGGAGCGGGAGCCCGAAGCCCGCTTCTTCGATGTGGAGATCCCGGTCGGGTCGGTGGCCGACGGCCGCGCCGTCAAGGAGATCCCCATTCCTCACGGCTGCACGATCGTCTCGGTGCGCCGGGACGGCGAGACTCTGGTGCCCGATGGCGGCACCGAGTTGAGGGGCGGCGACATCATCGTGCTCTTTGCCCTGCCCGCTTCTCGCGAGCAGCTCGTGGAACGCCTGCGAGCAAGTGCTGAGGAGGGGTAGAGAGAACTCAGATCTCAGAGTTCAGAGTCGGTATTGCGCGTTCTGGCTTCTGAATCCTGGACTCTGGCTCTGCCGGTGAGATATCACCGACGGCCGCCGCGGCACGGCTCTTACCTATGCTGATCCGGCCATGGTCGGGAAATGACGCGGACCATCCTGCGCGGCGCCTTCCTTCGGCGTGACGCCTACGTGCGTATGGTGTTGTCGCCGGACGGCGCCGCCGACGGCCTGATGATCGTCGCCGCTGTGTACATCGTGCAGGCTCTAGTTGCCGTTCTTCGAGGGGTCAGCTTCATCCAGGGGCTGCGCTTCACCATCGGCGGGGTGATCAGTTGGATCATCCTCTCCGGGCTCGTGTACCTGATAGGCCGGCGCCTCCTCGACGGCTATGGCTCGTTTGGGGGTGTGTTGGCCGCCGCCAGCCTCGGCTTCCCTCCGCTGCTGCTGGCCATTCCGCTGAGCCTCGTCTTTTCCCATCTCAGGGCCAACTTCATCTTGTCGGCGTGGCTCGTGGCCTGTCTATGGATGGTCGCCCGGTCCGCCCTCGAGCTGGAGCCGGAGAAGGCGTTCGTCGCCGCCGGGGGCGGGTGGGCCGTCTGGCTGGTGGTCATGTACCTGTTCCGCATCTGATGCCCACGTACCGCATCGATCTCGCCTACGACGGTTCCGGCTTCCGCGGCTACGCGGCCAACCCGGGTGTGCGGACCGTGCAGGGGGAGCTGGAGGAGGTGCTTGCCATCGTGCTGCGTCATGACGTGTCCACCGTGGTCGCCGGGCGCACGGATGCCGGGGTGCATGCTCGGGGGCAGGTGGTGTCGTTCTGCGTCGATAGGCCCGTCGATGTGACCCGGGTGCAGCGTGCCGTCAACAAGCGGCTGGCGCCGGAGGTGGTGGTCACGGCAATGGTGGAGGTCGCCGACGACTTCGACGCTCGCTTCTCGGCCCGGTCGCGGACCTATCGCTACGTGGTGGACGAGGGTCGGGTACCCGACCCCGCCCGGCGCTGGACGGCGTGGCACGTCCCCGGGCCGCTCGATGTGCATGCCATGAACGAGGCGGCGGCTTTTTTTGTCGGTGAGCTCGACTACGCCTCGTTGTGCCGGGCTGCGGAAGACAAGACGACGGTTCGTGTCGTCAATACCGCCGCATGGCGGAGGGATGAGGGAGTCCTCGTCTTCGAGGTGAATGCCGTCGCCTTCTGTCACCAGATGGTGCGATCCATGGTGGCGCTGTGCGTCGAGGTGGGACGGGGCCGGCTCGGTGCGCAAGAGATGCCGGGGATCATCGAGGCCCGCGACCGCAACGCGGCTCGAGGAGCCGCGCCGCCGCACGGGCTGACGCTGTGGAGCGTCGAGTATTAGCAGAGCTCAGAACGCGCCGTGCCGACTCTGATCTCTGAAGCCTGGACTCTTCCCCCTACTACGTTCCTTCGCTCACGATCCTGCGAATCCAGTCGACCAGCGACGTGTCTCCCTCGACCTCCAGCACGTCCGCGGGCAAGCGGCCCCATGTCCAGAGATCGAAGTCCGACGCCGGGGCGCGGATACGCGTGACGGCATCGTCGGCTGCGCCATCGGCGAGAACCCAGCCCGGCCCGTTCTCGCCCTCGCCGAGGAGCAGGTGAAGTTGCGCCCCGGCGTCGGGCATGGCGAGCATCACCTTGCGTCCATCTGCATGGAATCCATCCGGCTCGTCGCCGCAGATGGTCGGGCCCAGCACCTCGTCGACGCCGTCGGCGGCGAGATCCTGGGCCAGCGGGGTCGGAGAGTTCCGGGCAAGCTCGACGTCGGCCCGGTGCACCGCGGTCTCGTGGGCCATGCGCCGGTACCAGAATCCGGCGCTCTGGTCGGGGGCGTACCAGGTATAGACCCGCACCGTCGGATCGGTGGCGGCGAGCGTGTCGACGAGCATGTCGAGTCCTTCCGCATACCAGCCGACCACGGCGTCGTCGCCCTCAGGAGGTGCCATCTTCTCAGGTTGAGTCTGGAGCCGTTCGCGGACGATGCGCTCCTTGTGGCGGTGAACCATCCCGGTGTGGGCAACCACGTGGCGCACGTCCCATCCGGGGCACGAAGGAACCGGCGCTCCCATGTCCTCGGCGGCGGCGAGCAGCATGTCGCCTTGGAGGCGTATCTCGTCCAGGTAGCGGGCCCAGGGGAGTCTCATGGCATCATCTCCACCAGTTTTGCGGATTCCCGCAGGACGCTACGCCCCGTTCCGGGAGAATTGCGGTGGCGCCGGGGGTCGGATACCATTGCCCGTCGCCCCCGCTGCGGGGCGCTTTCCCGTGCCCAGAGGCACGGTCCACCTTGCAGAGGAACCGATGAGATCGCAGAAGACGTTTACGCCTCGGCCCGCCGACGTCGAGCGCTCGTGGTGGGTGGCGGACGCCACCGATTTGCCGCTGGGGCGGCTGGCCAGCGAGGTGGCGAAGGTGCTGCGCGGAAAACACAAGGCGATCTTCGCTCCGCATATGGATACCGGCGACTACGTCGTCGTCGTCAATGCGGAGAAGGTGGCGGTGACGGGCAAAAAGGCGGAGGACAAGCGCTACTTCCATCACTCCGGCCATCCGGGTGGGCTCACCGGCAAGAGCTATGCCGAAATCCTGGCGAGGCACCCGGAGCGCATCTTGGAGCAGGCCGTGCGGGGCATGCTGCCCAAGAACCGCCTCGGCCGCCGCATGCTGAAGAAGCTGAAGGTCTACGCCGGGCCCGATCATCCCCATCGGGCTCAGGCTCCCAAGCCCATGGAACTCGACATACGAAAGGTCTCTTGATGCCGAAGCCCCTCGCCCAGACAGTCGGCCGCCGCAAGTCCTCCGTGGCGCGGGTACGCATCTACGACGGCAGCGGAGAGATATCGCTGAACGGCCGCGCGCTCGAGGCCTACTTCCCGAGCATGGCGCAGCGGCTGCGGGTGCTGGAGCCGATCAGGTCGGTCGGTATGGAAGGGCGGTTCGATATCAAGGCCTCCCTCGAGGGTGGGGGTCTCACCGGCCAGACCGACGCTCTCCGTCTCGGCATCGCGCGTGCTCTGGTCGTGGTGAACCCGGAATTGCGGCATTCTCTGAAGAAGGCCGGCATGCTCAGCCGTGACGCGCGGGTAGTCGAACGCAAGAAGTACGGTCTTCGCAAGGCGCGTCGGGCCCCCCAGTACACGAAGCGCTAGATGCGCCTGGCGGCACCGGCCGAAGGGACGACATGAACGGCACCTCCCTGTTCGGCACCGACGGTGTGCGCGGATGCGCCAACGTCGATCTGACTCCCGAGCTGGTCATGGGTCTGGCTCGTGCCGCCGGCGACGGATGCACGGGGACGGTGCTTGTGGGTCGCGACACCCGGCGCTCCGGGCAGATGCTCGTGGCCGCGGTGCAGTCGGGCTTCCATGCTGCCGGCTTGGACACCGTCGATCTCGGTATCGTGCCGGTGGGGGCCGTTTCGTACCTCACTCGGGTGACGTGGGGACGCTACGGCGTCATGGTGAGCGCCAGCCACAACCCGGCATCCGACAACGGCATCAAGTTCTTCGCCGAGGACGGAAGCAAGCTGGATTCCGAACGAGAAGCGGCCATCGAGGCGCGCTATCGGCATGGCCCGCCCTCGGTGCCGGTGGAGGGCGAGAGGATCGGCATGAACGTCGGCATGCCCGATGCTTTGGATCGGTACCTCGACCATCTGGCTCAGGCGGCCGATCTGTCCCTGAACGGGATATCGGTGGGGCTCGATTGCGCCAACGGATCCGCCTTTGTAGCCGCTCCACGGCTCTTCCATCGACTCGGGGCCGACGTGACCACCTACGCGGCCGAGCCGAGCGGCATGAACATCAACGAGGGCTGCGGGGCCACAAATCCATCGTTCCTGGCCAAGCAGGCCAAGGGGCGCATCGGCCTCGCCTTCGACGGCGACGCCGATCGGCTCGTCGCCATAGACGAGGACGGCGTCCCCGCCAACGGTGACGTCATCATGGCGATCGTGGCCAAGCGTCTTCGTCAGATGGACGCGCTCCCAGGCAATGTTGTGGTGGTGACCGTGATGTCGAACCTCGGCTTCCGGCTCGCGATGAGGAGCATGGGCATCAAAGTGGAGGAAACGCCGGTGGGCGACCGCCACGTGCTCGACGTGATGCGGCGCACCGGGGCCGTGCTTGGCGGCGAGCAGAGCGGCCATGTGATCTTCGGAGGTGAGCCCACCGGTGACGGCCTGCTCACGGCCATGCGGTTGCTTGAGGTTGTGGCAGCCGAGGGCAGCCCACTGCGTGAGCTGCGTCGAATCATGACCGAATACCCTCAGGTGCTGCGCAACGTGCAAGTGCGTGTGAAAGAGCGCTTGCCCGACGCGGAGCCGGTGTGGCGTGCCGTCGAGACGATGCAGAAGCGCCTCGGCAACGAGGGCCGGGTGCTTGTGCGTCCATCCGGCACGGAGTCTCTGGTGCGGGTCATGGTGGAAGCATCCACGGCACACGAAGCTGCAGCCATCGCAGACGAGCTGGTCGGGGTGGTGCGGCGAGAGCTCGGCAGCGCTGTGCCTGAACAGGGCTAATGTGTCTCCAGGTGGCCCTGTGCCGCCGATACAACCGAAGACGAGACCGGAGACCGACGTCGAAGCGCCTGTCCTCATCGAGGTGACGAGGAAGAGGGAGTATCGAGCAGTCGGCGGATGCCCTCTCGGCCGCTCACGGTCGTGACGGTTCGGGTTAGAGCCCGAGGGCGACCTCGGAGGTAGAGCCCGGCCCGGTGTGAGGCAGGGTCCGGAGCGATCCTGCTCGCGGTTCCCGGTCTCCCATGTGAAGGGAGACGCGCTCGTGTGCGGAATCATGGGCTACGTCGGAGGTCGTCCGGCCGCCCCCATCCTCATCGATGGCCTGCGGCGCCTGGAGTACCGCGGCTACGACTCAGCCGGCATCGCGGTGTGTGACGGTGGCGGGCTCGTCGTGCGAAAGACGGAAGGCAAGCTGGCCCGTCTCGACGAGCTGCTCGAAGGCGCCCCGGCTCCGGGGCACGTGGGTATCGGTCACACCCGCTGGGCTACCCATGGTGCGCCGAGCGACCGCAACGCCCATCCCCACACCGATCCCAGTGGCGAGATCGCCGTGGTGCACAACGGCATCATCGAGAACTTCCTGGACCTGCGTGACGAGCTGGCGGCCCGCGGCGCCGACTTCTCCTCCGACACCGATACCGAGGTGTTGGCTCATCTGATCGCCGAGGAGTACGACGGCGATTTGCTCGAAGCGGTCCGCCGGGCGGTGAAGCGGGCACAAGGTGCCTACGCCCTCGTCGTCATCTCGAGCAGGGAACCCGGCCGCATCGTCGCCGTGCGCATGATCAGCCCTCTCGTGATCGGGTACGGCGACGGAGAGATGTTCCTGGCATCGGACATACCCGCCATCCTTCACCACACTCGGAACATCGCCGTGGTCGACAACGGGGAAGTCGTCGATGTGACCCGCGACGGCGTGAAGATCGAGACGCTCGAAGGTGAGCCGGTCGAGAGGGAGTTCCTCGACATAACCTGGGATGCCGAGCAGGCCGAGCGGGGCGGCTATCCCCACTTCATGCTCAAGGAGATCTTCGAACAGCCGCGGGTCATCGCCGACACCCTGAGCGGGCGCCTGCTCGACGGTGCCGGCGTCGTCCTGGACAGTGTGGACGTACCCAAGCTCGTCGGCTCGCTCGAGAAGATCTGGATCACGGCGTGTGGCACGGCGTTCCACGCCGGCATGGTGGGCAAGGAGGTCTTCGAGCGTCTGCTGCGAGTGCCCGTCGAGGTGGCATATGCCCACGAGCTGAGGTACCGGGACCCACTGATCGCACCCGGCTCGCTGACCGTCGCCATCAGCCAGTCCGGCGAGACGGCGGACACACTCGCCGCGGCGGAGCTTGCCGCCGAACGGGGTTCGCGGGTGCTCGCCCTCACCAATGTCGTCGGCTCGACGCTCAGCCGCGACGCTGACGATGTGCTCTACGTGCGGGCCGGCCCCGAGATCGCCGTCGCCTCGACCAAGGCATATCTGGCCATGCTGGTCGGGGAGTACCTGATGGCGCTTGCCTTCGGTGTGCAGATGGGAAATGTCGGTGAGCAGGAGGCCGACTGGCTCGCCTCGCAGCTTCGTCTCCTGCCGGGCAAGGTGGCGGAGACGCTCGAGGCCGATGAGGCCGTGCGGGTCGTCGCAGGCCGACTCGCCGGCCACGATGACGTCTATTTCATCGGCCGCGGTCTCGATTACGCCGTTGCCATGGAGGGATCGCTGAAGATGAAGGAGATCTCCTACGTGCACTCGGAGGCGATGCCGGCGGGCGAGCTCAAGCACGGCACTCTGGCGCTGGTCACCGAGGGCACGCCCGTGGTGGTCGTGCTGACCCAGGGCGCCGTCTACGACAAGACGGTGTCGGCGATGCAGGAGGTGAAGGCGCGCTACGCCTTCACCTTGGCCGTGGCCTACGAGGACGACGAGGAGGTTGCGAAGCACGCCGATCAGGTTCTGAGGATCCCACGTGTGCCGGATCTGTTCAGCCCGGTGCTCTCCGCCGTGCTACTCCAGCTGCTTGCCTATCACGTGGCGGCAGCTCGCGGTCACGACATCGACCAGCCCCGCAATCTGGCCAAGAGCGTCACGGTCGAGTAGGAGAGTTCATGCGGGTTGTCGGATTGGGAGTCGACATCGCCGAGATCGAGCGGGTGAAGAGGCTGCTCACCCGCTACGAGCAGTTTCCGGAGCGATGCTTCACGGAGAGCGAGCGCGTCTACGCGTTCCGTTTCGCTCGGCCCGAGCGCCGGCTCGCCGCCCGCTTTGCCGGCAAGGAGGCGGTGATGAAGAGCCTGGGCCGCGGGTGGCGCAGCATCAGGTGGAGAGATATCGAGATAACCGGAGGCGGCCAGCCTCGGGTCGTGCTGCGGGGCACGGCTAGGGACCGGGCGGAGGAGCTCGGCGTCACCGAGGTGCACGTGACCGTGACGCACACGGACGAGGCGGCGCTGGTTGTGGCGGTAGCAGTCGGCCCGTAGGGCCGACTGCAGAGTTCAGAGTTCAGAGTCTGGAAATGGCGCAACGCGATCTGAATTCTGAGTTCTGATTTCTCTGCTCTGAGTCCTCTGCCCTGCCCACCCGATCACCAGCACCACCACTAGTCCCGTAGCCGCGGCTATCAACGGCACCACCCAGTCGACCGGGCGAGCCAGGCGGGCGGTGTCGGTGCCGTCCGGCCAGGGCCACAGCACACGCAGCGAGCCGGCCATGAGCCCGATGAGCACGGCCATGACGGTGTCGTGGTGGTCGCGCAGCAGCCGGTCGAGCAGCGTGGAGAAGGCGGCGAGGCCGATGGCGGCGCCGACGATGAACACGGCCAGTATGCCGAGATCCCTTTGGTTGACCGCGGTGAGTACTGCTTCGTACATGCCAATCATGAGCAGGACGAACGAGCCCGAGATCCCGGGCAGGATCATGGCCACGATCGCCAACACCCCTGCGGCGAAGTACATCCAGAGCGCCGGCTCGGTGACGTCCTCGGAACGAAGGCCCAGGAGGAAGAAGGCGGCCAGCGCCACCGCCACCAGCACGGAGAGGCGGAGAGGGTCCCAGCGGCGCACCAGGCGCCAGGCAATCGTGATCGACCCGGCGACGAGACCGAAGAAGGCCGCGGCGGTGGCCTGAGGCTCATCCTCCAGGAGATGCTCGATGAGAGCGGCGAGGCTGAAGAGGGCGAGCCCGATACCGGCGGCGAGAAACACCAGGAAGAGCCACTCCACGTCGCCGAACTGGCGCCGTGCCCGGCCCATCCGGCCTCGGAGCAGGGAGCTGATGCCGCCAGCCGCCGTGCGGATGTTGTGGACCAAACGTTCGTAGATGCCGAGCACGAGGGCCATCGTGCCGCCGGATACCCCAGGCACGATGTCGGCGGAACCCATCAGGAATCCGCGCACGACGTTGAGCAAATGGTGTAGGGGTGAGCGACGCATCGGCGGCAAGGCTAACCGGCCGGGGCGCCGGTACCATCCAGGCGTGCTCCGAGCCCATCGATCATGAAGCCGATCATCACTCCCGAAGAGTCGGCCCGTCTCGACGCGGCCGCCGGTGACCCGGTCGACACTCTTATGGAGCGGGCCGGATTCGGCGTCGCCCTGGCCGCCGTGCGTATGGGTGCCGGGTATGGGAGTCGTGTGCTTGCCCTCGCTGGACCGGGCAACAACGGCGGTGACGCCTACGTCGCGGCTCGCCACCTGAAGCGACGCGGCGTGGACGTGGAGGTTCGGGCCCTGGGTGAGCCCAAGGGCGGCTCGCCTGCGGGTCGGGCCGCATCGGCCGCCAAGGCCCGGGGTGTACGCGTGTGCCCCATCGGCGAGCCCGAGCCCTGCGATTTGCTCATCGACGGTCTGTTTGGGTCAGGGTTTCGCGGCAGGCTCGCCGACCCGCTGCCGGCCTGGACCGAGCACCCGGCGTCAGTGCTGGCCGTCGATCTGCCCAGCGGCCTCAACGGGGCCGACGGCAGCGTCGACGGCGCCGTCTTCACCGCCGAGCGCACTGTCACCTTCCACGCGTTGAAAGTAGGCCACGTGCTGGGAGAGGGGCCGGAGCGATGCGGCTGCGTCGAGATCGTCGACATCGGTCTGGACGGGGGGGATCCGGTGCTGCTGCTCTGCGAAGAAGAGGACGCCGCGGTTCCTCGCAGGCCTCGGCGCGCCCACAAGTGGTCTGCGGGCACGGTTCTGGTGGTCGGAGGCTCCCGTGGGTTGGGAGGGGCGGCTGCGCTGGCGGCTCGTGGAGCGCTCGGCTTCGGCGCCGGGTATGTGCGCCTTGCCTGTCCCGATGCGCTTCGACCTGAGCTGGCGGCCGCCGATCTTTCGCTGACGACCGTCGGCGTCGGCAAGGGCGAATCTTTTGCGGCCGCCGACGCCGACGCCGTGCTCGAGGCCGGCGAACGTTTCGATGTGATGGCACTCGGCCCCGGGCTCGGACCCGGCGTTGAGGGCTTCGTGGCGGCCTTGCTCGCCGGCTGGGACCGTCCCCTGGTGCTGGATGCCGACGGCATCAATGCCACCAGCGTCGACGGTCTGACGGCGCGCAGCCATCCGACCGTCATCACGCCTCACCCCGGCGAGTTCCTGCGGCTGAGCGGCTCCGAGGCGGGCTACGGCACCGCGGCAACGCTGGCCGAGGAGACCGGAGCCGTGGTGCTGCTCAAGGGCAGCCCCACTGTGGTCGCCGGCAGCGAGCGCTGGGTGGTGGCATCCGGCGGCCCCGAGCTGGCAACGCTCGGCAGCGGTGACGTTCTCACCGGGATGGTCGCCGCCCTGGTGGCGCGTGGTCTGGACCCGGAGACTGCGGCGCGTTCTGCCGCCTTCCGGCATGGGGTTGCCGCCGCGGATCTGGCCGGTGTCACCACGGTGACGGCGAGCCGGCTCGTCGAGCACGTGGGGAGATGGGCGCAGTGAGGCCGACGTGGGTGGAGATCGATCTCGCGGCGATCCGTCACAACGTCTCCGTGATCGCCACCGCTGTGGCTCCTTCGCTGGTTTGTGCCGTGGTCAAAGCCGACGGGTACGGGCACGGCGACGTGCCTTCGGCCGAGGCTGCCCTGGAGGGTGGCGCCTCCTGGCTGGCGGTGGCACTCGTCTCCGAAGGAGCGCGGCTGCGGGAGGCGGGCATCGAAGCACCCGTGCTTCTGCTGTCCGAGCCGCTTCCGTCCGACGCCGTGGAGGCCGTGCGCTGGAACCTGACGCCCACGGTGTACCGCCCCGAGTTCCTCGACGCCCTGACTGCGGTGGCTCCGGACGGTCTGGCTGTGCACGTCAAGCTGGACACCGGCATGCACCGAGTCGGAGCCGACGAGGAGACGGCCTTCGCCCTGGCCCGGGATGTCGTCGGTGCAGGATTACGCCTGGAGGGCGTGTGGACCCACTTTGCCGTCGCTGAGGAGGACGGCGGTTTCACTGCCGCACAGCTGGAATCGTTGGGCAGCTTCGTCGAGAGGCTGGCCGAAGCCGGTATCGAGCCGGAGATGATCCATGCCGCCAATACGGGCGGCGCGCTGGGCCGTCCGGCGTCGCGCCTGGATATGGTTCGGGTCGGTATCGGCGTCTACGGGCTGCGGCCCGCCCCCGGGTTCGCCCCCGTCTTCGATCTGCGCCCGGCGATGCGTGTCGTATCCGAGGTGAGCCATCTGCGCAGGCTTCCCGCCGGGTCGCGGCCGTCGTACGGGAGGCGCCGAGCATTGTCCGCCGCGGCCGCGGTGGCCACTGTGCCCATCGGCTACGCGGATGGGTTCGTGCGCCGCCTTGGTGAGACGGGAGGGGAAGTGTTGGTGCGGGGCCGGCGCTACCCGCTCGCCGGGACTGTGACCATGGACCTGATCGTTGTCGACATGGGGGACGACCCGGTGGAGGTGGGCGACGAGGTGGTCCTACTGGGTCGCCAGGGCGAGGAGGAGATCACCGCCGACGAGTGGGCCGAGCGCCTGGGCACGATCAACTACGAGATCACCTGTGGCTTTGGGCCCCGCATGCCGCGCCGCTACGTGCAATGACCATCACCGATGTTCCCGGGGTTCGGGTCGGACATTGGACCGATGGAGCTGGGCTCACCGGCGTCACCGTCGTCACCTTCCCCGAACCGAACGTTGCCACCGTTGAGATCAGGGGGGCGGCGCCCGGCACTCGTGAGGTGGCGCTGCTGCGTCCTGGGATGAAGGTGGAGACGGTTCAGGCCATAGCTCTGTGCGGAGGAAGCGCATTCGGCCTGGCCGCAGTCGACGGGGTGGTGACCGAGCTGGAGAAGCAGGGCCGGGGCCATACAACTCCGTTTGGCGTTGTTCCCATCGTGCCGGCGGCAGTCCTGTTCGATCTCGGCATTGGGGATTCCGGGGCGAGGCCCGGGCCCGAGGCGGGGGCCGCCGCCTTCCTGGCCGCAACCTCGGATCCCGTCGTGATGGGGAACGTGGGAGCAGGAACGGGCGCCACGGTGGCCGGATGGCGCGGATTTCAGTACCGGCGCAAGGGTGGCGTGGGTTCGGCGGCAGTGAGGGAGGGCGGCGTCGTCGTGGGGGCCGTCGTCGTGGTCAACGCCGTCGGTGATGTGTTCACCCTCGGGGGGGAGCCGTTGACCGGGGGGGCGTCTGCCGAATGGGCCGAGCCGAGGCCTCTGGAGAACACGACGCTCGCGGTGGTGGCCACGGATGCGCGGCTCGATCGTTCGATGCTGACACGGTTGTGCGTGCGAGGCCAGGATGCCCTCGCCGTCTGTCTCCGCCCCGGGCACACTCGATATGATGGCGATGCCGTCTTTGCGGTGTCGTGCGGAGGCGGTGACGGTGATCCGGACGCTGTTGCGGAAGCGGCGTTTGTGGTGGTGGCACGGGCTATCGAGGCGGCCATGCGCGCCGCCAAGCCGGTTGCGGGTGTCGCGGCGATGGAGGAAGGCGCATGAGCGACGAGGCGGTGTCTCAGCTCGAGGAGCTGGCTCGGGCTGCCTCATCGTGTACCAAGTGCCCTTTGGCCCAGACGCGGACGCAGGTGGTTTTCGGCGTCGGCAATCCCCGTGCCGAGGTCATGTTCGTCGGGGAGGCGCCCGGCTATCACGAGGACCGCCTGGGGGAGCCGTTTGTCGGCCCGGCCGGCAGACTTCTTGATCGGCTGCTCGGCGAGATCGGGCTCGGTCGAGCGGACGTGTACATCGGCAACGTCCTCAAGTGCCGGCCCCCGGGCAACCGCGACCCACAGGCCGATGAGATAGAAGCGTGCAAGGATTACCTGCGCCAGCAGCTCTCGCTCATCGATCCCGCCGTCGTTGTGACGCTCGGCAACTTCGCCACCAAGCTGCTGCTGAAACGCGAAGTCGGCATCACTCGGCTGCGAGGGCAGGTCTACCCGTGGTGGAACCGCTACTTGGTGCCCACGCTCCACCCCGCAGCGGTGTTGCGCGGCGGCGAAGGCTCGATGGAGCAGATCCGCGCCGATTTCAAGCTGATAAAGGCAGCGCTGGAGCAGGCGGTGGCCGTGGCCGATCCGGCTACCGAGCAGTTGGAGCTGTTCCAGTGAAGCTGGAGATCCGCTGCCCCGAGGCGGCCGACACTCGAGCTCTGGGACGGCGCCTCGCCAGCATGCTGCACGCCGGCGACGTCGTGCTGCTTGCCGGCGCGCTCGGGACGGGCAAGACCGTGTTTGCATCGGGAATCGCCGAAGGGCTCGGTGTCGATGAGCGTGTGGTCAGCCCTTCATTCGTGCTCGTTCGCCGCTACGAGGGCCTGATCGATCTTGTGCACGCCGACCTCTACCGTATAGGCTCCTCGGCCGAGCTGGAAGACCTCGACCTGCTCTCCGAAGCCGAGGAGGGCGTGCTGGTGGTCGAGTGGGGCAATGCCGTCGAGCAGTCGTTCCCCGAAGACCACCTGCTGGTGAAGATCTCAGTGGAGGACGGCGACGTCCGCTCCGTGCAGCTTGTGCCCCGGGGCTCGTGGTCCATCCGTCCCATCAAGGAGCTGGTTTCATGAAGATCGTTGCCATCGAGACGTCCACGGCAGCGTCCTCGGTGGCGTTGGGCGACGGCGGTCAGATCGTGGCTTCGGCAGGTCGGGTGGATCGGCGCGGTCACCTGGGGTTCCTCGTGCCCGCGCTCGAGTTCAGCTTCGCCCAGGCCGGATGGAAGCCCCAGGAGATCGATGTCGTCGCCGTCGATGTAGGCCCAGGCCTATTCGGCGGCATCAGAGCGGGTCTCTCCACGGCACAGGCGCTCGCCGGCGCGGTGGGGGCCAGGCTGGCTCCGGTGTGTTCGCTCGATGCCGTGGCTCTGCAGGCGACAACTGCGCACCGGCGCATCTGGTCCATCGTCGACACCCGGCGGGGCGAGGTGGCGGCAGCACCCTATCGGCCGGTCCCCGGTGGCGTCATGAGGGACGGGGGGATCGAGCTGCTGACTCCTGAGGGTCTCCGGGGCTCGCTCGAGTCGGATGGGAGCGACAAGCTGGTGGTGGGGGACTGGCCGATCTTGCCCGCCGGCACGCTCCAGGGGCTGCACGGGCTGCGCACCGGCCGGCCCCGCTATCCGGAAGCCGCCGCGCTGATCGAGATAGCACGTGGCCTTGCAGAGCGGGACAGCTTCCCCAGCCCCGACGAGGTCCGCCCCGAGTACCTGCGGGAGCCCGACGTGCACATCAACTGGTCCGACTTCCGTACGGAGGGCCCATGGTCGCCGTGACGACGAGGATCCGCTGCATGGAAACGGGTGATGTGGCTCCCGTGGCCGAACTCGAGGCGAAGGTCTTTCCCCAGCCTTGGCCGGCCTCGGTCTTCGCCGAGGAGGTGGAGCGCTCCGATCGCATCTATTTGGTCGCCGAGCGCGCCGGCTTTGTGGTCGGCTATGCAGGGCTGCTGCGCGTCGAAGAGGATGCCCACATCGTCACTCTGGCGGTGGAGCCTTCTGCGCGGGGGCAAGAACTGGGCAAGCTCCTCTTGCTTCGGCTCGTAGAGGCCGCTCTCGAAGATGGCGCCACCAACCTCACTCTCGAGGTTCGAGTGTCGAACGAAGCGGCGCGGCGGCTCTACGAGGAGTTCGGTTTCGAGCCGGTGGGCCTGCGCCGCAACTACTACCGAGATGAGGACGCCCTGATCATGTGGGTCGTCGATGCGAACTCGGCCGAGTATGTAGCGCGCCTCGCTGCGATCCGGGAGGCGGCCAAATGACCGGTGACCCGCTGATTCTTGGGCTGGAAACGTCCTGCGACGAGACCGCCGCTGCCGTGGTGCGCGGGCGCGACGTGCTCTCGAGTGTGCTCGCGTCGCAGGTGGAGATGCATGCCCGCTTCGGCGGGGTGGTCCCGGAGGTGGCGGCCAGGGCCCATGTCGAGGCCATTCGCGGCCTTACCCACCGGGCACTGCGCGATGCGGGTGTGCATCCCGTGGACCTTGATGCCGTCGCAGCGACCAGAGGGCCGGGCCTGGCCGGGGCTCTCATGGTGGGCTTTGCCTACGGGAAGACACTGGCCTGGGCGCTGGCGAAGCCGTTCCTGGGGGTAGATCACATGGAGGGGCACCTGTTTGCGCCGCTGCTCGAGCACGCCGACTACTGTCCCCCGGCGGTTGTGGTCCTCGCCTCGGGCGGCCATAGCCAGATTGTGCACATGCGTGACTGGGGCGACTACGAGACCCTTGGGTCCACCATCGACGACGCCGCCGGCGAGGCCTTCGACAAGCTGGCCCGCTTCCTTGGGCTCGGCTTCCCTGGTGGGCCCGCCATCGATGGCGGGTCCGAGGGAGGGGATCCCAACGCGGTGGCTTTCCCCAGAGCCCTCGCCGACCGGCCCTACGACTTCTCCTTCTCCGGGCTGAAGACGGCGGTCACGACGTTCGTGCGGCGTGCCCATGAGGAAGGCACGCTGCCTCCCATGCCCGACCTCTGCGCTTCGGTGCAGGAAGCCATTGTCGATGTGCTGGTCGACAAGACCTTCAATGCTGTGGAGGCCACCGGGGCGCCCGCAGTGGCCGGCGGGGGTGGCGTTCTCGCCAATCGTCGCCTGCGAGAGAAGCTGGAGGCCGAGGCGGCGCGGCGCGGGGTCGCCGTGTTCCTGCCATCCCCGTCGATGTGCACGGACAACGGAGCGATGATCGCCGCCGCCGCCGCGTTCCACTACGGCCGCGGTGAACGCACCGCGCCCGATGCCGAGATCGATTCCTCGTTGCGCCTCGGTTGAGTGCCGGGTCAGTCCGCCGCGTCCATCCAGGCGCGCGTCCCGAAGCAGCGGCAAGACGAGGACGCGACCTCCGCGGCCGAACACAGGGCTTCCGGGAACGGGATTCCGCTGGCGAGGGCAAAGCAGAAAGCGCCGTGGAACACGTCACCGGCGCCGAGCGTGTCCGCCACTCGGACCGGAGGCACTTCGATCTCGCCGGAGCGCTCCCCGTCTCGAAAAACGATGGGCTTATCGCCGCGGGTCACCGCGCTGCGGCGAATACCGCTGTCGGCGAGAACACCAAAAACCTCATCCAGTGTTGTTGTGCCCGGCGGGTGGAAATCGGCCGAGCACACGGCCACGTCGATGAGAGGCAGCAGCTCCCGATGCACGGGCTTCCAGCTGCCGCCGTCGAGCACGACGGTGATGCCCCGGCTGCGGGCTTCAGCGGCCGCGGCTAGGGCCAGCCGGGGGAGGAATCCGTCCACCAGGAGGATGTCGGCCCCTTCGGCAAAACCGTCGGGCAGGTTGCCGGGTCCGGAAGGAGAAGGGGAGGTGACCACGGTTCGGTCGTCTCCGGTGCTCAGGATCGAGGAGACCGGCGGGGGTTCGGTCCGCTCTGGTGAGAGGTCCACGAGTTCCACTCCTTGTCGGTTCAGGTCGTCGCGGATGAACTCGACCAGCCGATGGCTGCCGGCCGCCGTGTAGAGGTGGGCCACGCCGCCGAGGTGGACGAAGGTGACGGCGGCGTTGGTCACGGGGCCGCCGGCATACAGTCCCGTTCGCTCCGCCAACACCTTTGAGTTGGGTCGCGGGTATGCGTGGAGCAGGTGGTGGACGTCGATAGTGACCAGGCCGGCGAACAGCCCAACGGGACAGCCGGTCGCTGAGGGAGTCATTGCGGGGCATCGTAGGGCGCCGCGGCGTGGCCGAACCCGGTCTTGCGAGGAGAGCGGAGGGACCGTTGCGATCTCCACACAGAGGCGCGCATCAGATCTGATACGAAGTCACTCATATTAGGTACACGTGTCTAGCACTTAGGTGACGCGAGTGCTAGAGTTGGCAGCCGCAAGCAGTGAGTGCTAACTCAAAAGGAGGGAGACTCGATGAAATTGCAGCCTTTGGGCGACCGTGTGGTCGTCAAGG
>CAZWKX010000029.1:0-25577 GCA_964633975.1 uncultured Acidimicrobiia bacterium | reverse complement strand
CCGGGCGTGAACGTGCTTGTCGGTAGTAATGGAGCCGGCAAGACTTCGGTGCTCGAGGCCCTCGGGTACTTGGGTTTGCTTCGGTCTTTCAGGGGTTCTCCGGACGCGGCCCTGGTATGTGGAGGCGCCGAGGTGGCGGTCCTACGAGGGGAGTTTGAGTGGGGCGAGGGGGGTGTTCGTATAGAAATTGAGATCCCGCAGGGTGGTCGGCGCCGTGTGCTGGTGAACGGGAAGAGAGCGCAGAGCCGGGCCGACGTGGCCGAGCATGTGGTGATCGTCGCTTTTCTGCCTGATGATCTTGATGTGGTGAAAAGAGGACCAGCACTTCGCCGGGAGTACGCCGATGACCTGGCCGTGCAGCTGTGGCCGGCGGCCGGAGCGGATCAGCACGAATACGAACGTGCCGTTAGACAGAGGAATGCGCTTCTTCGGCGGCAGGGGCGGGGTGCCGATCTTCCGACGTTGGAAGTGTGGGACGAGAGAGTCTCGCAGCTCGGAGCGCGTGTGGTGCTGAAAAGGGTTGCGGCGCTCAGTCGCTTGGGGCCGGCGCTGGCCGAGTTCTACAGGGGAATTGCAGGTGGGGCGGAAGAAGTGGGATGGAGCTATGTAGCGACGGGCGTGGGCACGGTGGGGGTGGACGATCATGAAGGCCAGCTGGCGCAGCATCTGAAAGAGGCTCTGGTCACGGCGCGCCACGCCGACATGGAGAGGCGTAGCACATCGGTGGGACCACATCGCGATGAGATCGTGTTCTCGTTAGGGGACAGGGACATACGAACGCGGGCGAGCCAAGGTGAGCAGCGTGCTGTGGCTGTGGGGTTTCGTGTGGCCGCATACGATCTTCTTCGAGAACAGCGAAAGACATCCCCGGTCCTGGTGTTGGATGATGTCTTCTCGGAGTTAGACGGGCAAAGGGGAGGACATCTGGTCGACAGGCTGCCTGCCGGGCAGGTGTTCGTCTCGACGGCTCGGGAGGAAGACATGCCGCTGCATGGGGCGCGCTGGGTGGTGGAGCGCGGTACGGTGCGTCGAGAGGGAAGCATATGACCGATCTGGAGCGGGTGGGGGATGGGCTGGATCGTGTTCTTAGGCGTCTTGGCATGCCCGTAGTGCCCGATCTGGCACGCTTGGTCGATGGGTGGGCTGTCCTAGCCGGTGAGCCGTGGGCCTCGCGTACAGACCCCGTGGGTCTTCGTGACGGTGAGCTGCTCGTGGCGGTGCAAGACGGGGCAGATGCGACGCTGCTGAAGTACCAGGTCGAGGCGCTTCTGAAAAGACTCGAGAAGGGCCTCGAGGGTCGTCTCATCGGGTCGGTGCGAATTATCGTGGGAAGACCCAAAAAACGCTGCTGACGTGGCGTTTTGCGTAGCGACGGACGTCGGAATCGACCCCTCATTCGACTATACTTACATGTGTGTTAGTGGTGGTCCCACGTGCTCATCGGATGGATGAGTACAGGTCCCCAACAGCGCGTTCGGATCCCTGATCGGAGGAGTTCCGTGACCGCCGCCAACCGTGTGACGAGCTCGTACGAGGCTAAGGACATCACCGTCCTGGAAGGCCTCGAAGCGGTGCGCCGCAGGCCGGCCATGTACATCGGATCTACGGGTCCTCGGGGGCTGCATCACCTGATCTGGGAAGTTGTCGACAACTCAGTCGATGAGGCGATGGCGGGGTTCTGCACTCGAATCGGTATCACGCTCTTGGCCGATGGGGGCGTCAGGGTGGAAGACAACGGCCGAGGCATCCCCGTGGATCGGCATGTCAAGACGAAAGAGCCGGCTCTCACCACCGTGCTCACGACCCTTCATGCTGGAGGCAAGTTCGACTCAGGGGCCTATTCGGTGTCGGGTGGCCTGCACGGAGTCGGTGTGTCGGTGGTCAACGCGTTGTCGGAGCGTCTCATCGTTGAGGTGGTCCGGGATGGTGCCCTATGGAGGCAGGAATTCGGGCGTGGCAAGCCAGCCGGGAAGCTGGAGAAGGTCAAGGCGGCGCGGCGAGGGGGAACCACGGTCGTGTTCTGGCCGGATCCGAAGATCTTCGATGAGACGACCGAGTTCAGTTACCAGACGGTGGCCGGGCGGCTCCGTGAGATGGCTTTCCTTAACAAGGGCCTCGAGATCCGGTTGGTTGATGAGCGTGAGGAGAAGGCATCGGACAGCTTCAAGTACTCGGGCGGGTTGGTCGACTTCGTCAAGCATCTCAACGCCAAGCGCGAGCCCCTGCATGCTCATGTGCTGAGCCTCGAGGATGTGGGTGACACGGCCGAGGTCGATGTGGCCTTGCAGTGGACCACCGGCTACACCGAGAACGTTCTGTCGTTCGCCAACAACATCAACACCCATGAGGGAGGCACCCATGAGGAGGGCTTTCGCAAGGCGCTGACCCGGGCCGTCAATGAGTTCGCCCGCGACAGGGGAGTCCTGAAGGAGAAGGACGTCAATCTGGTGGGGGAGGACATCAGGGAGGGTCTGAGTGCCATTGTGTCGGTCCGCGTTCGGCAGCCGCAGTTCGAAGGCCAGACGAAGACAAAGCTCGGCAACACGGATGTGCGTTCGTATGTTGAGGTGGTCCTCAATCGGATGCTTCCCGAGTGGCTCAACCGGCATTCGGGTGAGGCTCGGAAGATCGTGGACAAGTGTGTCGGAGCTTCGCGGGCGCGTATGGCCGCACGGGCGGCGCGGGACCTGACACGGCGTAAGAGTCTGTTGGAGTCCACCGGGCTGCCGGGCAAGCTCGCCGATTGCTCATCGAGGGAGCCTGAGGCCAGTGAGTTGTTCATCGTGGAGGGCGATTCTGCAGGCGGCTCGGCCAAGCAGGCTCGCAATAGCGAGTTTCAGGCGATCCTGCCCATCAGGGGCAAGATCATCAACGTCGAGAAGGCGCGACTGACTCGTGTGCTGCAGAACAACGAGATCCAGGCTCTGATCACCGCTATCGGTACGGGGATCGGCGACGAGTTCGAGTTGGAGAAGTCGCGTTATCACAAGATCGTGATCCTCACCGATGCCGACGTGGACGGTGCTCACATTCGCACGCTGCTGCTGACCTTCTTCTTTCGGCAGATGCGGCCGCTGATCGACGCCGGCTACGTGTACGTGGCCCAGCCACCTCTGTACCAGATCAAGGTGGGCAAGGAGATCCACTACGCGTTCACGGAGCGGCATCTGGAAGAGATGAAGGGCCAGCTCGACGGCAAGCGGTCGTCGCTGCAGCGATACAAGGGTCTCGGTGAGATGAACGCCGGTCAGCTTTGGGAGACGACGATGGATCCGGAGCGCCGAGTTCTGCTTCGGGTGTCGCTCGAAGACGCGGGCATGGCCGATGAGATCTTCCACACTCTGATGGGCGACAACGTGGAGGCCCGGCGCGCTTTCATCCAGCAGAACGCCCACGATGTCCGCTTCCTCGATATCTGACCCATGGCCGAGAGTAATAGCACCAACGTAGAGCTCGTCGACATCGAAGACGAGGTCAAGTCCTCGTTCCTCGAGTACGCCATGTCGGTGATAGTGGCGCGCGCACTACCGGACGTGCGCGATGGAATGAAGCCGGTGCATCGTCGCATTCTCTATTCGATGCACGACGCCGGAATCAGGCCGGGCAGCCCGTTCCGCAAGTGCGCCCGGGTGGTCGGCGACGTGATGGGCTGGTTCCATCCGCACTCCAACGATGCCATTTACGACGCGCTGGTGCGTATGGGGCAAGGGTTCGCCAGCAGGTACCCGCTGATCGAGCCGCAAGGCAACTTCGGTACGGTCGATGACCCGCCTGCGGCCATGAGATACACCGAATGCCGGTTGGAGAAGCTCGCCGGGCACATGCTCGAAGGGATCGACGAAGAGACGGTCGATTTCCAGGACAACTACTCCGGAGAGAGGCAAGAGCCGTCGGTCCTGCCGGCGCGCTTCCCGTGCCTTCTGGCCAACGGCTCGACGGGAATTGCCGTGGGTATGGCCACGAACATACCGCCGCACAATCTCGGTGAGGTCATCGACGCGGTCATTCACAAGATTGAGAATCCGGATGCGACGGCCGAGGACCTCCTGGAATTCGTCAAGGGACCCGACTTCCCGTCAGGGGCGCTGATAGTCGGCAACAAGGGTGTGAAGGAGGCGTTGCTGACGGGCCGTGGCTCGGTGCGCATGCGAGCCGTCACAGAAGTCGAGGAGATCCGGAAGAATCGGAGCGCCATCGTGGTGACCGAGATTCCTTATCAGGTGTCTCGGGACCGCATCATGGAGAAGATCGCCACGCTGGTGCGTGAGAAGCGGCTGGAGGGCATTGTCGACCTTCGCGACGAGTCGGATCGTTCCGGCACACGGCTGGTCATCGAGCTGAAGCGCGATGCCGTGCCCCAAGTGGTGGTCAACCAGCTGTTCAAGAACACCCAGCTGCAGGAGACCTTTGGGGTCAACATGGTTGCCCTGGTGGACGGGGTGCCGCGGACGCTGAACATCGAGCAGCTGGTCGGCTACTACTTCGATCACCAGATGGAGGTAGTGGAGCGGCGAACTCGCTTCCGTCTGGACAGGGCGGAGGCGAGGGCGCACATCGTTGCGGGGCTGTTGGTGGCTCTCGACAACATCGACGAGGTGGTGGAGATTATCAAGTCGTCCGAGGACACGGACGCGGCCCGCGACAGGCTGATGGAGCGCTTTGAACTTTCCGAGATTCAGGCGGCGCACATCCTCGACATGCCGCTGCGCCGGCTGACGGCACTCGAGACCGGGAAGCTGCGCGAGGAGCATGGTGAGCTGGAAAAGCTGATAAAGGAGCTGAAGAGCCTGCTGCGTAGTCCCGCCAAGCGCCGTTCTCTGATTGCCAAAGAGTTGGGCGACATCAAGGAGCAGTACGCCGACAAGCGCAGGAGCCGAGTCGTTCCCGATGAGGGGGAGTTCTCGCTCGAGGATCTCATCGCCGACGAGGATGTTGTGGTGACGGTGACGGCCAACGGCTATGTGAAGGCGGTCAACGCGAGTGCCTACCGACGACAGGGCCGGGGAGGCAGGGGAGTGAAAGGGGCCGCGCTACGCGAAGACGACGTCATCACCAAGGTGGTGCACACGACGGCCCATTCTTTGCTTCTCTTCTTCACCAATAAGGGCAAGGTGCATCGGGTGAGGGGATATGAGATCCCGCGCAAGGAGAGGACTCACAAGGGCGTGCTGGTCCAGACGGTCGTGCCGATGGAACCCGACGAGGTGGTGGAGGCGGTGGTCGACACGAGGGACTATGAAAGCTCCGAGTTTCTGGTGATGGTGACTCGTCAGGGACAGGTGAAGAAGAGCCGCTTCGGTGACTACGACTCGCGCAACCAGGTGCTGATCGCCATCAAGTTGGGCGCCGGCGATGAGGTGGTCGAGGTGATGACCACCAGCGGAGGCAACGACATCCTCATGTTCACCCGGAAGGGGCAGGGCATCCGCTTTCAGGAGACTGGGGTTCGGCCCACGGGCCGCGACACGATGGGCGTGCGTGGAATACGGCTGCGTGAGGGAGACGAAGTGGTTTCGGGCGCGGCCGATGACGACGGAGGAAATGTGCTGCTCCTGACATCGGGCGGGTACGGCAAGAGGACCAAGATGAGCGAGTTTCCCCAGCAGCGGCGTGGCGGCCTCGGGGTGAGAGCCATCAAGCTGACGAAGGTGCGCGGTCATCTGGTGGCGGCAAGGGCGGTGTCGGCGGGGGCTGAGATCTTCGTCACCTCTTCAGATGGCGTGGTCATTCGCACGGGGACCGATTCGATTAGTCGGCAGAAGCGGGACGCCAGTGGGGTGAAGGTCATGAACGTCGGCAAGGGTGCGGAGCTGTCGGCTTTTGCGCTTGTGCCGCAGGAGGAGGCCGAGGAGGCCGCGGAGGACGGGTAGCGGCAAACGCGTCGGATTTTGGAGTGGCGTCGTTACACTGCTGCGAGCCGCCGATCATCCGGAGATCATGCCGATTCAGCGAGTCCGAAGGGTGATCCGCAAGGTTGACCCCTGGACGGTCCTCAAGGTTTCGTTCGTATTCAACGCTGTGATGGCGTTGGTATTCGTGCTGGGCATGATCGTTTTCTGGTCGGTGTTCATGAACGCCGGCATTCCCGACCGGCTCAACGATCTTGCCATCGAGATCGGGCTGACCAACGGCCTCAACTTCGAAGGTGCGGTCTACTTCCGGATCGTGGTGTTGTTGGCCTTGATCGGCACGATCATGATGACCGGGTTCTTCACCCTGGCGGCGGTTGTCTACAACCTCATCTCGGACATCGTCGGCGGCATCGAGTTCGTCGTGCTCGAGGAGACGACGGGGCCGCGGATCTCGAGAAGGACACCACCGCCCGAGCCGAGGCGGGCAAAAGAGGAGCGTGTTCACCCACTGCCCAGCGTCAAGCCCATGACGCCGCCGCCGACTGGAGAAACAGAAGTGGTGCCGCCGGGCCCACCTGAAGCTCGGCGAGCGGTGGGCGGCTGACGGTCAGCCTGTGAGATCGAAGGCGGCCACTTCCAGGCCGATCCGGAGCGCAGCGGCGAGGTAGGCATCCGCGTTGTCTCGAGGCCGGTGGAATCCGGGCCCGTAGTCGCCCTCAGCGACGGCGATCGCGCCTGCGGCGAGAGCGATCGCCTCCAGATGGGCCCGGTAGTCGGCAACACCGACGATTCGGTCCGATGTCCCGGCGCGGGATGTGATCCGGGTGACCGTGCCGGCCCACGGTCCGCTGATCGGAGCGGTGATTCGATCGGTGGGAACTCGATCCCCGGCGCGCCGCGGCAGCTTCCGTCCCCAGCACGCTCCGATGGGATCGGGGAAAGGGACTGCTTCGCCGTGGTGAAGCGGCCCGCCCGGCTCTGTCCACGCAATCGTCACGTGACTCTGCTCTTCGGCGTGGCTCAGCTCGCGGAGGGCGAGGGTGGTGGCGATGCCGGGTCCGAGCGTGGCGCCGACGAGGAGGGTGCAGCCCCGGGAGCGGAAACGGGCGGCGAGCTCGGCATCGGGCTCGACGTCGCCGGAGAGGACACACGAGACGCCGTCTTCGGCTGCGATGGCTGCGATGGCAAGGGCATCTGTGTCGGCGGCCAGGACGTCGAAGCCTGAGATGTCGTGGACCGCGGTCATGCGGCGGTCCTCGGTGGTTCGGCCCGGGCTCTGGCCGTAGAGCCCAAGGGCGTCGAGGCTCGACTCGGCGAGGAGTATGCGGCCGGCACGGTGACCGATGTCGCTGGTGGCGTTGAGGGCAATACGCACGATGTCAGTGATCGACGGGCACCCAGGTGCGCTCCGCTTGCTCGGGGGTCGTGGCGCGTGAGCGCCTGTGGAGCACCAGGAAGCCGGCGGCGATGACGAACAACGCTGCTACGAGCTGCTGAATTCGGCTGGGCATGAGCCTCAATGGTAGGGGTGCGTGGCGGCTGCCTATGATGCGTTTGCACCCGGTCGCGGGACCGGGCGGCTCGACGGTTCCCCTCGAGGGACGAGAGAGCGAAGGCCGGTTGGAATCCGGCGCTGTCCCGCAACTGTGAAGCCCCCCGTATTGGGGGGACGAGCCAGGTCGCCTGCCGTCGGGCCGGAAAAGACGCTCTCGGAGGAAGGGTGGCTACCCAGTGGCCTGGATCCCCTCCTCCCCGGACGATGGGGAGGTACGCGCGTGCGAAGCATGCTGCGACTTTGGGCTGCTATCTGGTTCACCGTTGTTCTTGTTGCTGCCGGGTGCAGTGACGACCACGGCGGTGAGGCGGGTGCGGCATCGGTGCCCGAGGTCGAGCGGATTGTGTCCGCCTCGGCCTCCCACACGGAAATTCTCTATGCCCTGGGGGTTGGCGAGCGCATCGTCGCTACCGACATGACCTCCAATTTCCCTGCCGCGGCTGAGGAGACGGAGAAGGTCGATGCGTTCAACGTGAGCGTCGAGGCCCTGGCGGCGTTTGACCCGGATCTCGTGATTCTGTCCTACGACCCCGGAGACGTCGTGGCTGGCCTCGAGACGCTTGGGATCGACACGCTCTTGTTCTCTCCGCCGTCGACCTTGGAAGATGTCTTCGATCAGATTAGGGAGCTTGGAGAGGCTGTGGGTCGGGTGGAAGAGGCGGCGGTGCTGATTGGTGATATGGAGGGGGACATCTCCGCGGTGATCGGGGCGGTTCCCGAAGGGGTTGAGGCACCCACCTACTACTACGAGCTCGATCCCAACCTCTACACGGTGACCTCCGATACGTTCGTCGGCGGGATCTTCGCCATGCTCGGCTTGGAGAACATTGCCGATGCCGTCGATGACGGGACCGGGTTCCCGCAGCTGAGCAGCGAGTACGTGCTGCAGATGAACCCCGATTTCATCTTTCTGGCCGATATCAAGTGCTGCGATCAGTCGTCGGCGATGGTGGCGGAGCGGCCCGGGTGGGGCACGCTCGACGCGGTTACGGGCGGCAGGGTTGTGGAGTTGGACGACGACGTGGCGTCGCGATGGGGTCCGCGGCTAGTCGTGCTCATGACGACGGTGACCGAAGCCGTATACGGCTGATGGGCAATTCAGCCTCTCTCCGGCGAGGGGGCCGCCCCGTGCGGATGCTGGTGCTGCTGGCGGCTCTGGCCTTCTGTCTGGGGGCAGTGCTGCTTGGGGTGTTGATCGGGCCGGTCTCTATCTCTCCGGTAGACGTGCTGCAGGAGCTGGCCGACAGGTTGCCGTTCGTCTCGGTGGACTCGGGTCTCAACGAGCGGCTGGCTGCCATCGTCTGGGACATACGGATGCCACGAGTGCTGCTCGGAGGTTTGGTGGGGGCGACACTTGCAGTTGCCGGAGGTGCGTACCAGGGGGTGTTCCGCAACCCGTTGGCGGATCCGTACTTGTTGGGGGTGGCGGCAGGAGCCGGGCTGGGGGCCACGCTGGCGATCACGGTCGGCGGGTCTTCGGATGCCTTGATACCGGTGGCCGCCTTTGCCGGGGCGATCGTCGCGGTCTTGCTCACCTATGTGCTGGGGGCGGCTGCCGGGGGCAGGCGTACCGGGGTGACGCTGATATTGGCCGGGGTCGCCGTGGCGGCCTTCTTTACCGCGGCGCAGACGTTCGTTCAGCAGCGCAACAGCGACACCGTGCGAGAGGTCTACTCGTGGATCCTTGGTCGCCTGAGCACGGCGGGCTGGACCGAGGTGGTGCTGCTGGCGCCGTACGCGGCGGTGACGATCCTCGTGCTGTTGACGCATCGGCGTCTCTTGGACGTGCTGTCGGTGGGGGAGGAGGAGGCCGAGACGCTTGGAGTGAACACGGGGCGAGTGCGGCTCATCGTCGTGGCGGCGGCGAGCTTGGGAACCGCGGCCGCCGTCGCGGTCAGCGGGCTCATAGGTTTTGTGGGCATCGTGGTGCCGCACACGGTGCGGCTTATGGCGGGCACGAGCTACCGGTCGATCCTGCCGCTTTCGGTGCTTGGTGGAGCGGGGTTCCTGATCGTTGCCGACGTGGTGGCTCGCACTGCGCTTTCGCCGATGGAGATACCCATCGGTGTGGTGACGGCATTTGTCGGGGGCCCATTCTTTGCCGTCGTGTTGCGGACGTCTGGGAGGCGGGCGTGAGTGTGGTGTCCATCATTGGGGTGTCGGTGGCCTACAACGGTCGCCGTGCGGTGGCCGATGTGGATCTGGTGGTGGGCTCGGGCGAGTGGGTGGCGCTCATCGGGCCCAACGGGGCGGGGAAGAGTTCCTTGCTGCGGGCGGTGGCGGGGACGGTGGACTACGAAGGGAGCATCCTGGTCGACGGTGTCGACCGGCGCGGGTTGGCGCGGCGGCAGGCGGCCCGGCAGGTGGCCTTGGTGCCGCAGAACTCGGTGCTGCCGGCGGGTATGCGCTGCGGGGAGTATGTCCTGCTGGGCCGGCACCCGCATCTGGGCTACTGGTCCATGGAGAAGATGCACGACCTGGTGGTGAGCATGGAGGCGCTGCGGCGCCTGCATGCGGAGGACCTCGTGGACCGGCCGCTGGGGAGCTTGTCTGGTGGCGAGCGCCAGCGCGTCGTGCTGGCCAGGGCCATTGCTCAAGAGGCGCCGGTGCTGCTCCTCGACGAGCCGACGACGGGCCTGGACATTGGGCACCAGCAGCAGGTCCTCGATCTCGTTGAGCATCTGCGGCGGGAGGAAGGCATCGCCGTGCTCAGCGCGCTCCATGATCTGACCATGGCGGCGCAATATGCGGATCGGCTCGCCCTGCTCGACGAGGGACGGCTGGTCGCGGAGGGCGACGAGAGCGAGATCCTCACTCCGGAGCGGCTGGTTCGCTTCTCGGGGGCGAGGGTGGCCGTCGTCCGGGGCCCGGAGGGGCAGGTGGCCGTGATACCGAGGCGCGCTTAGAGAGCATAGGTGCTGAAGAGGGAGCCGATGAGCCAGCTGACGCCGGCGCCTACGGCGGCGATGATGAGGTTCTCTGTGGCGCTGCGCACCGGGTTGCCGTGGGTGATGCGGGTCTTGAGCGCACCGACGGTGAGGAGAGCGAGGGATGCTCCGGCGGCGGCTATATAGAGGCCGGTGTAGGGATCGCTGCTGAATATGAAGGGGAGTGTGGCGGGGAGAGACCCGGCGACGAAGAGGAGTCCGGAGAAGACGGCAGCGCGGATCGGGGCGCGGCGTTCTTCGGCGACGACACCGAACTCGAGCGCCATCATGACCTTGAGGAACGCTTCGTCATCGCTATCGAGAGTCGTGACGATGTGTTCCACGTCGGTCGTGGCGAGACCCATATCGCCGAACATCTTGCGAATCTCGTCCTTCTCGGCCTGGCGGTGGTAGCGCAGGTGCTTGCGCTCGAGAGCCTCCTCGCGGTCGAACACCTCTTCTTGCGACTTCGTAGCCACGTATTCGCCGGCGGCCATGCTCACCGCGCCGGCGACGGAAGCAGCCAAGGCGGCGAGGAGCACCTGACGGCTGGTCAGACCGCCGCTGACCACGCCGACGACGAGGAGGAACATGGAGACGAGGCCGTCGTTAACCCCGAGGATGATGTCGCGCATGTACTGGCGCGTCGCGCCCACGTGCGGCTCGTACGGCGTGTCCGAGGGCTGGTTCGGAGTCGGTGCTGCGGTCGACATGCGGCTGATGCCTTGAGGCTACCGTGTCGGCCGAGCGACGCCGGGCACCGTCGGTACACTGGCGCTTTAGGGCAGCCGGAAGGGTATCCCGACGCCGATGGGCCGCATCCTCTTTGTGCACATCCCCCGCACCGGGGGCAGCACCGTCGAGAAGCTGATGCGGCGCCGCCTTCCCGGGTCGTTCTCGAGCTCTTACGCCGAGGGGGCCTTTGCCGGCAAGGGGCCGCGCTGGCTGGGGCAGTACGACTACTACGTCGGCCACAACTTCTACTTCAGCCGGGCGCTTCTTGATCCTGCGTTCGTGTTCACGTTCGTGAGAGAGCCGCTGGATCGTTTGTACTCGTTGTGGGCCTTCCTCAACGAGCAGAAGTCGGAGCGGGCCGCTGAGTATGAGGGATTTATGGATTGTGTCCGCAGGAACCCGCACTTCTCGAACCATCAGACGCGCTTCCTTGGTGCACGGTACGAGCTGGGCGGCGCCAAGGAGCGAGTGCTGGCCGGTGAGATGACACGGCGCGAGCTGCGCAGGCAGATAGGCGTGCTGCGGAGGGCTCCGGTGGGTCGCGTTGACCTGGAGGCGGCACAAAGCGCGCTTTGGGAGATGGATTTCCTTGGGATTTTCGAGGATTTCGAAAACTCGGTGGTGAGCCTCTTCGAGATGTGGGGGGTGACCATCGACGGGCCTCTGCCGCGAGAGAGGGTATCGGCGGGGTGGAGCCGTGATTTGGTGCATCTGAGCGATTCCGAGCGCGCTGAGGTCGAGGAACGTAACGCGGTCGATATTGAGGTCTACGGGCTGGCGTTGAGGCGGTACGAGGAGCAGCAGCTGCGGCTGACGGCCGAACGGGCGGAACGGCGCCGCGGGTGGTGGCGCCGCTCAGGGAACCCAAAGCAGGCGGACGGGAGGCCATAATGGACCCATGTCCGATAGCAAACAACCCGAGGACAAGGTCAAGAAGGTCTACGTAGGGACGGGATTCCACTGGGGCCTGGCCGCTGTGCTCCTTCTCATCGTGCTCGTTGCCGTGGCGACGGCGCAGAACACCGGTGATGTGGTCTTCAAGTTTCTCTGGGCCGATTGGACCATTCCGCTCTTTGTGGTGATCCTGGTCGTGGTCGTGGCGTCTGTGGTGCTCGTTGAGACTGCCGGGTGGCTGTGGCGCCGCCGTCGGCGTCGATTGCTGACCGACAGAGACGAGCTGCATCGCCTTCGTTCCGATGTAACGAAGCCCAAGGTGCCCATCACGATGCCGGAGCCTGCACCGACGGAGCTGCCGCCGGGGGAATCCGATTTGCCTCCGGAGGACGAGGCCTTCTAGACCGGGGGAATCTCGAAGCCGACGATGGCTCCGCCCTCGTCGGCGGCTTCTGCAAAGGCCCTGCCGCCGTGTTCCCGCGCCACTTGGTCGACGATTGAGAGCCCGAGGCCGGATCCGGGCATGGAGCGGGCCGATGAGGCTCGGTAGAAACGGTCGAACACGTGGGGCAGATCGGAGTCGTCGATTCCCGATCCGTGGTCGCGTACGGCGACGCGGCCTCTCTCGACGGTGATCTCGATTGTGGTCTCCTTGGGACTCCACTTGTCGGCGTTGTCCAGGAGATTGGAGACGGCTCGAAGCAGCCTGTCTCGTTGTCCTTCGATCTCGGCCTGATCGGCGGCAACCGTGACGCTACGCCCGGTGCGGCGGGAGAAGCGGGCTACGGCTTCAGCCACGACTTCGTTGAGTGGGAGCTTCTCGGGAGGATCGTCCACGGATGTGTCGCCGGCGAGGTCGACCAGCTCGGCGACCAGGGAAGAGAGCTCGGCGAGCTCTCCGGTTGCATCGGATAGCAGCTCAGCCCGTTGATCTGGGTCCATGTGATCGGACCGGGCCAGTACTTCGATATTGGTGCGCAGACTGGTCAGCGGCGTGCGCAGTTCGTGACCGGCATCGGCGACGAGGCGGCGCTGCTGATCTTTCGAGGTGGCGAGCGCCTTGAGCATGGTGTTGAACGATGTGGCGAGGCGGCCGATCTCGTCGCTTTGGTCGACGTCTATGGGGGTGGTGAGGTCTTGTGTTGTCGCTACGTGTTCGATCACATCGGTGAGGCGTCCCACCGGCGTCAGCGCCCGGCGGGCGATGAACCAGGAGATGAGCGCGGCGACGAGGACGCCGCCGCCGCCGATGGCGATGAGTCGCCAGCGCAGGTCGGCGAGGAAGGCGTCGGTCTCGGACATGTCGCGCGCCATCTGGATGGCGAGGCCGTCGCCGGCCGATGTGGTCATCATGCGGTAGTGGACGCCGTCCACCTCGATGTCGCGCAGAATCGTGCGGGAGGGTTGGGCGGCCACCGCGATGTCGGCGTCCTCGACCGGGAGGGAGAAATCGGGCAGACCGAGGAGGATCTCACCCGAGGAGTCGATGACCTGTACCCGGGTGTCGCTCTCGAAGGAGATGGGACCCAGGCGAAAGTCCGCCGGTGGTTCGAGTCCCTGAGGAATGTCGGTGCCGCGAAAGCCTCGGGCCATCAAGGCCCGGCTGGTCAGGGCGTCGTCGATCTCCTGGCGGGCCTCGCTGCTGGCGGATGTGAACGCCGCCCAGGAGAGGAGGGCCGCGGTGAGGGCCACCACTGCGGCGATGAACAGGGTGAGGCGGAGTCGCAGGCTCATGAGACTCGGGCCACGTAGCCGATGCCGCGGACGGTCTGGATGAGTCGCGGCTCTCCCCCCGCCTCGGTCTTGCGGCGAAGGTAGCCGATGTAAACGTCGAGCGAGTTGGAGGAGGTCTCGAAGTCGTATCCCCAGATGCGGTCGTAGATGAGGTCGCGCGGGATCACGATGTTGGTGTTGGCCAGCAGGAGTTCGAGGAGGTCGAACTCGGTCTTGGTGAGATCGATGGTGCGTTGGCCGCGTTTGACGGTGCGCGATGCAGGGTGGAGTTCCAGATCGGCGAGGTGCAACACCTCGGCTCCTTCCGAGAAGTGCTGGCGTCGGAGTAGGGCTCGGAGACGAGCTAGGAGTTCTTCCAGGGCGTACGGCTTGACCAGGTAGTCGTCGGCACCGGCGTCGAGGCCGGCAACCCTATCGGGCAGCTCGTGGCGCGCGGTGAGCATTAGCACGGGCGTGCGATCGCCTCGGGCTCTCATGCGGCGGCAGACGGCGATGCCGTCGATGTGGGGCATCATGACGTCCAGGATCACGACATCGGGGCTGTGCTCGTCCAGAGCCTCGAGTGCGGTGGCGCCGTCGACGGCGGTGACGACGTCGTATCCCTCGTAGCGCAGGGCTCGCTCGACGGAGCGGCGCACTTTTTCGTCGTCTTCGGCCACGAGGACGCGCTGGGGGGCTTGGCTCACTACCGGTCCTCTCTTCGGCGTGACGGTATCGGTTTCAGATGAGAAGCGTATGAAAGACCGGTGAAACTGGGGTGAGAGGGCATTCTCATCGGTTTCTTAGGACGGTTTCAGGGTCGGCTCATGGCGGCGAGGCATCGTGAGCGCACGTACGGAAAGGATGAATCGATGTTGAAGCGACTGGCTGTTGTGGCAGCCGTCGTTCTCGTTGTGTCGGGGTGCTCGTCCGGCGGCGGCTCCGGGATTGCTTCCTTGGAGGATGATTCGGGCCAGGCGACCGAGGGTAGTTCGGCGGTCGAAGAGGTCGATCCCGAACAGGCGGCTCTCGATTTTACCGAGTGTATGCGAGAGCACGGTGTCGACATGGACGATCCGACCGTCGACGAGAACGGCAATCTGCGGCTCCAGATGAGGGTCGACCCCGGAGAGGGCACTTTCGATCGTGAGGCAATGAGAGCGGCGCAAGACGCCTGCGCTGCATACCTGGAGGGTGTCACGATGCCGTTCCAGGAGCGGGACATGACGGCCATGCAGGACATGCTCGTCGAGTACGCCGAGTGTATGCGCGAGAACGGCTACGACATGCCCGACCCCGACCTGTCGGGTTTCGGCGGTCCCGGTCTTGTTGAGGGGGAGCCGGGTGAGGGGGAAGTTGTCAGGGGGCCGTTCGGTGGTATGGATTTCGGCGATCCGGCATTTCAGGCGGCGAATGAGGTCTGTCAGAGCATCTTCTCCGAGTTTATGGGTGAGGAGGGGTCTCCGGGCGGCCCCGGTTTTGGAGGTGGTCCTGAACCTAGTGGAGGTGGCGAGTGAACGATCACAAGTCCGAGCAGGGAACCGGGCGGCGGTGGCTGACGAGTCTGTCACGCCGTACCTGGCTCATCGTCGGGGGCGTTGGCGTAGTAGTCGTCGCCGGCCTTTGCTGGTGGCTGGTGGCGCGCGGCGGTGCAGACGGCGGCTTGGTGGATGGTGAAGGTCTCAAGCTGACCGAGGTGGTTGTGACCGATCTGGCTCGTGTGGAGACGTTTGGAGGGACCCTGGGGTTCGAGGAAGGCGATCCCATCACTTCACGTCTCGACGGGACACTCACCGGCGTCGTGGAGGCAGGCTCCGTAGTGGTCGAAGGCGACGTCCTGTACTACGTCGATGAATCGCCGGTAGTCCTGTTGTACGGCGACCTACCCGCTTTTGCGCCGATGCCGGAGGCCGAGACGCTCAGTGTCCGCCTCAGCGGCATCATCACCGGGATCGTTCAGGAGGGTGAGGTGCTGGAGCAGGGGGACGTGTTGGCGACCGTCGATGAAGAGCCCGTGGTCGTGCTCTACGGAGATGTGCCGGCATACCGGGCCTTGCAGTACGGCAGGAGCCCGTCTGAGGGAGCCGACGTAGAGCAGCTGGAGGAAGCGCTCGTTGTACTCGGCTACGACCCGGATGGCCTCGTGACGGTCGATGAGGAGTACGACTGGTACACCGAGCAGATGGTGCTCGACTGGCAGGAGGACATAGGGGCGCCGGAGGACGGTCGGGTCGACCTAGGCGAGGTGATCTTCCTTGCGGGAGAGGTCGTGGTCAGCGAGGTTCTGGCGTCGGTGGGGGACAGCGCGCCGGGCAACACGGCGGTGGCCCAGGTGGCCGGGACCGTGGGCGGAAGCGAGGGGACGGTGGTCCGACAGCTCGAAGCTGCACTTGAGCGACTTGGATACTCCCCGGGCCCTGCCGACGGGGTCTTCACTTGGCAGACCGAGGAGGCTGTGCTCGCTTGGCAGGGCGATATTGGCGTCGAACCTGATGGCGTGGTAGACGTCGGTGAGGTGGTGTTCGTGCCGGAGTCGGTGCGCATCGCCGACGCAGAGTTGGCCGTGGGTGATTCAGTTCGCGACGGTAGCGAGGTCCTTGCCGTTTCGGGCCGGCAAGTGGTGGTCACGGTCGACCTGCCGGCCGTCGATCAGGAGATAATGAACGAGGGTGACCCGGTGAACGTGATCTTGCCCGACTACAGCGAGGCGCCGGGCACTGTCGTGTCCAAGTCATCGGTGGCGCGACGAGGCGAGAGCGGCAGCGTTACCTTCGACGTGCTCATCCTGCTCGACGATGTGTCGGTTGGAACGGGTTTGGACCAGGCGCCCGTCGACGTGGAGATAGTCACGGAGTCGCGCCAGAACGTGCTCGCCGTGCCGGTGACCGCGTTGCTGGCCCTGGCCGAGGGCGGCTATGCCGTAGAGGTGTACAACGCCGACGATGGGGACACGCACCTCGTTGCTGTCGAGCCCGGCCTCTATGCGGACGGTCTGGTGGAGGTGTCGAGCAGCGGCCTAGCCCCTGGCGATCTGGTGGTGGCGCCGTGAGCGCCGTCCTGGAGGTGCGGGAGGTCACCAAGGAGTACCCGGGAACACCGGCCGTTCGCGCCCTTCGCGGGGTGAGTCTGGAGGTGGAGAGTGGGGAGCTGGTGGGCATCGTCGGACCGTCGGGCTCGGGGAAATCGACTCTGCTGCATCTGATGGGCACGCTCGACCGTCCCACCTCTGGGGGTGTGCGGGTGGATGGCTTCGATGCGGATCAGATGTCGGACCGTGAGTTGTCGGCCTTGCGGGCGCAGCGGATCGGATTCGTGTTCCAGCAGTTTCATCTGCTCGATACGGAGTCGGCTTTGGGCAATGTGGCCGATGGCCTCCTCTACACGGGTCGTCCGGCGACGGAGCGGCGGGAGCTGGCCGCGGCGGCGCTGGAGAGAGTGGGGCTGGCGCATCGTATGAACCAGCACGCCAGCAAGCTGTCCGGCGGAGAACGCCAGAGGGTGGCCGTGGCACGTGCGGTGGTGGGTAGGCCGGCGTTGGTGTTGGCCGACGAGCCGACGGGCAATCTCGATTCGAAGTCGAGTGAGGCCATCGTGGAGCTGCTCGAAGAGCTGAACTCGGGGGGCGTGACCCTGGTGGTTATTACCCACAACGAGGAAATAGCCGAGCGGTTTCGCCGGCAGGTTCGTCTGAGGGACGGTCTGATCGAGGCCGACACGAGGGCGGGCCGATCATGAACGATCTGGCTCCCAGCAAGCTTCATGCGAGTGACTTGCTCAGAACGGCTGGCGTCGGATTACATACCCGCAAGCTGCGCGCGGCGCTCTCGGCACTGGGGATCATGATCGGCATTGCCTCGCTGGTCGCCGTTCTCGGCCTATCTGAGTCGAGCAAATCGGACCTCCTGGCGCAGCTCGATCGCCTCGGCACAAACCTGCTGGTGGTTCAGGCCGGTCAGGGGATCGGTTTGGGAAGTGGCGAGCTTCCGGAGACAGCAACGGTGATGGTCGATCGTATCGGGCCCGTTGAGGAGGTGTCGGCGGTGGGAGCCGTGGACGCCAACGTGTACCGGACCGACAAGGTCCCGTCCAGTCGCAGTGGTGGGTTGGGCGTGCAGGCGGCCGACGTCAATCTCCTGGAGACGCTCGAAGGGAGCCTGAGCAGCGGGACCTTCATCGATGAGGCGACGGCTGCCTACCCGGTCACAGTCCTGGGCGCGGTGGCGGCGGAGCGCCTCGGCATCGAAGATGTTGACGACGATCCGCTCGTCTGGCTGGGGGGTCGATGGTTCCGTGTCGTAGGGATTCTTGATCCATTGGATCTGAGTCCCGACCTGGATCGCGCCGCGATTGTGGGAGCAGAGGCTGCGGCGGAGTACCTCGGCTACGACGGAGTGCCGGCGACCCTCTACTTGCGCGTCGAGCCCGATTGGGTGGATGGTGTCATGGGCGTGCTGGCGGCAACGGTGGACCCGGAGAACCCAGATCAGGTCGAGGTGAGCCGTCCGACGGACGTTATTGAGGCGAAGGCGGCGGCGGAGAGCGCATTCACCAACCTGTTCCTGGGTCTGGGGGCGGTGGCCCTTTTTGTGGGAGGCGTGGGGATCGCCAACGTCATGGTCATCTCCGTTCTGGAACGGCGAACTGAGATCGGTCTGCGGCGGGCTCTCGGTGCCACTAAACGGCACGTTGCAGTGCAGTTCCTCATAGAAGCGCTCCTGCTGGCGGCGGCGGGTGGGGTCGGAGGAGTGCTCCTCGGTGCCGGGGTGACTGCGGCGTACGCCGCGATAAGAGGTTGGAGCACGCTCATTCCCGGGATCGCCTTGGTGGGCGGGTTCGCTGCCGCCATCGTGATTGGGGCTCTTGCCGGGCTGTATCCGGCGCTGCGGGCGGCCCGCCTGTCGCCGACCGAAGCGTTGCGGACCACTTGAGAGTGAGCCGGGTGGCCATACTCTTCCCCGATGACCGCCCGGCTCCGCCTCGGTATCTCGGCATGCCTGCTCGGCCAGCCCGTCAGGTACGACGGTGGGCACAAACGTGATCGGTACCTCACCGACGTGCTGGGGCGTTGGGTGGAGTGGGTTCCGGTGTGCCCGGAGGTCGAGGCCGGGCTGGGCGCCCCTCGCCCGGCCATGGATCTCGTCGCCGCGGCGATCGGTGTTCGTTTGATCGTCCGTTCTACGGGACAGGACCTGACCGAGCAGGTGACGGTCTGGACGGAGCGGTGGTTGTCTGAGGCCTCGGGCCTCGACGGCTTCGTGTTCAAGGGGGACTCCCCGTCGTGTGGGGTAGAGCGGGTTGACTCGTATCCGGACGATGGAGGTCCACCGCGGCGCTCGGGAGTAGGGGTCTTTGCGCGTGCATTCATGCAGCGAAACCCGCTGCTACCGGTTGAGGAAGCCGGGAATCTCGGCGACCCGGCAATGCGGCAGAGTCTCATAGACCGGCTCTATGCCATGAGGCGCTGGCGGGACTTCCGCGCCGGCGAGCCCGGGAGTGCCGAGTGTGTTGTCTTTCATGCCGCCGCCGAAATGACCTTGCTGGCTCATCACGAGCGGAGGTATCGAGAGCTGGGAAGGTTGGTGGGTGCCGCCGGTGGACCGAGTCGGGTACCGGTGCTGGACGAGTATGGATTCCGCTACGCCGAGATACTTCGGCATCGGGTGACTCGGCGCGGTCACCTCAAAGTGCTCCAGCATCTAGCCGGTCGTCTTGAGGGGAAGCTGGACGAACTCGAAAGGGCGGAGCTCGGCGAGACGATTGTGTCCTACGGCGAGGGCCGAGTTCCGCTCGTGGTCCCGATCGAACTGCTGCGCCCGCATGTTGGCAGACACGGCGACGGCTGGGTGCAGTCGCAGACCTACCTGCATCCATACCCGGACGAGCTGATGGAGCGAGACGGTTAGGGAGAGGCGGGCGGGCGGCCGACGAGTGCGGCCCGTAAGGGTTCCGGGATTCTCGTGGTGTGGGCCGCGGCCACCGGGGTGATCGAGATCAGCCCGTCTGTGGCGGCCTGGATGTCGGTGCCGTCGAGTGAGGCGAAGTTGCGCAGGCGGCCGCCGTAGTCGTGCCTGTAGCTGCCGTCTTCGCTTCGTCTGAAGAGCTGGTCGTAGCCGACATCGGCGATCGAGGTGATTCGGCGCGGTGTCTCGGCGTCTGCGTCGTCGGGCATGTTGACGCTGAGGACCAGCCGCCCGGGAGGCGTGCGCAGGAGGGCCGCGGTGATGTCGGCGGCGAGATCGGCTAGTCGGGTCCACATCGGCATCGATTTGGAGCTAAGGGCCCAGGGCCTCCACTCTTTCCAGGGGCGGGTGGTCGAGGCGGTGGAGAAGGCCACGGCGTCGATACCGCCGATGGCGGCTTCGAGAGCGGCACCAATGGTTCCGCTCGATTGCAGGTAGGCCGATCCGTGGTTGAAGCCGATGTTGATGCCCGAGACGACGAGGCGGGGCGGCTCGTCGAAGAGCGTGTTGATCCCCAGCTGCACACAATCGGCCGGGTAGCCGGTGGTGGCGTGGATCTGGATCCCGTCGCGCTCGATGATCTCGAGTTCGATGGGCTGGAAACGTGTGATGGCCTTTCCCACCCAGCTGCGCTCTACGTGAGGTACGACGGTTCGGACGGGGGCAAGGCGTTCTATGGCTCGCACCAGCGGGGGCAGGGCGGGGGTGTCGGCCCCATCGTCGTTGGTCACGAGGATCCATTCCATGGGCCCACGTTAGGCAGGACGCGGAGGCGACTCGGCGGCCGCCGGCGCTCTCAGTGCTGATGATGCTCTTGGCCCGGACCCGGGCCGCCGTCGGGACCCCGTCAGCAGCCGGGTTCGCCATAGTTGCCGCAGCACGGGCTCCAGGTGCGCAGCTTCTTCCAGTTGTTGCGGAGCACGGCGCGGACTTTGGCGCCGAAGGGGAGATCGCTCTCCCGCCAGTTGTTGAAGGTGCTTCGAAGGCTCGGTCCTGCCATGAGGTCAGTCTGCCACACGGTCTAGGGGCGCGGGCTGCTGCTGCGTCGACGATCATGGGGCCCATGCCGGAGCCTTTGAAGGATTTTGTGGATGCAGGACTGGTGGAGCGCCTGGGTGCACGCGTAGAGAGGGTGCTCCCGGGATTCCCACTGGATGATTTTGTGCGGGAAGTGGCTTCGGTGTTGTCGAACCTGGAGCTGAAGGACCGCATGGCCGCTGTTGCTCGTGGGCTGGCCGATCGGCTGCCTGCGGCCTTCCCGGAGGCGGTGTCGGTGGGCGTGGCGGCCGCTGAGCTGGGCGACCCGCCCGTCGCCGGATGGGAGGCGTGGCCACTGGCCACCTTCATTGAGCTGTACGGGACCGAACATCCGACGGAATCGCTCGATGCGATGGAGCGGCTCACCGTGTTCATGAGCTGCGAGCTCGCCATACGGCCGTTTTTGCAGAGGCATCCTCAACAGGTTTTTGAGCGGCTCGATTGCTGGGTGGACCATCCCCTTGCCGCGGTGCGCCGCCTGGTTTCGGAGGGCACCCGCCCGTTGCTGCCGTGGGGGCAGCGGGTGGCGAGGCTGCAGGAGGATCCGCTTCCGGGCATAGCGCTCATCGAGAGACTGCGCCACGACCCGTCGGAAGATGTCCGGCGCTCTGTGGCCAATCATCTCAACGACGTCTCCAAGGGTCATCCACAGCTCGCCCTCGAAGTAGCGAGGCGCTGGGCCGTGGATGCCACACCGGAGACCGGGCGGCTGCTCCGCCACGCGCTGAGGACCATGGTGAAAAAGGGCGTCCCGGAGGCGCTGGAGGTGCTGGGCTTCACTGCCGCGGCCGCAGTGGAGGTGGTTTCGTTCACCTGCCTGCCGGCCCGGGAGGCCGTCGGCGGTCAAGTGGAGCTGCAGGCTCGGCTCCGGTCGACGGGTACCGACGGGCAGCGGCTCGTCATCGACTTTGTTGTGCACTATGTCAAGAAGGACGGGAGCTCGCGGCCCAAGGTCTTCAAGTGGAGGAGCGTGGATTTGGGATCCGGCGAGGAACTGGAGTTGCGGCGCCGGCTGTCGTTGCAGGACCAGAGTACGCGCACACATCGGCCGGGTATTCACCGCGTCGAGTTGCAGGTGGCCGGCACCGTGGTGGCGGAGGCGGCCTTTGAGCTGCTTCCGGGCGGTTGAAGCGACGGCGGCGACTGGGCCGGCGTGAGCGAAACCGGACCCGATCGACTAGTTTGCGAAGTCGATCGACATCGGAGGCTTGGAGTGGAGAAGAAGTGTGCCGAATGCGGTGCAGACCTGGAGAAGGGAGCCCAGTTCTGCACTGAGTGTGGAGCGGCCGTTGCAGAGGGCGGGGCTGCGCCACCACCGCCACCGCCCCCTCCATCTGAGGGAAAGGGGGCGCCGAAGGGCCAGATCGTGTCGGTGCGCATTCCGCAGTGGCTGGCCGAGGACTGGTTTGCCGCGGTGGCCCTGGCCGGCCTGGCGCTGGTGATCGGTTTTGCCCTTCAGTATCTGGTGTCGTTGCTGGTCGTGTTCGTGCAGGCTTCGGCGGAAGGCGTGAACGTTCTTTGGGGGCAGACTTTGAAGGCGCCTCCGACGATGTTCCTTGCCTTTCATGGCCCTCTGGAGGATGTGGGGCTTTGGCTCACCGGTGTTCTGTGGATCTGGCTCGGGTTTGCCCTGGCCGGACGGTTCTTGACTCCGGAGAGGCTATTGGCGACGGCGAAGCCGTCGCGTCGGGCCACGTTTGTGGCCAAGGTGGGGCTCGTCTATATCGTGCCGATCACCGTGCTGGCCGCGGTGCTGGAGCCGGGGCAACGGCTGCCGGACAGTGTGGGCTTTGTCAATTCGCAGTTCGGGACCGTGCTGTTGCCGGGCTTCCGTGATCCCGCTGGCATTGAGTGGAACGTAGCGGTGGCCTTCTTCCTCGGTCTGGTGGCGGCCCTCGTCACGGTGGGGATTGTGATGGCACGGCGGAGCGGTCGCAGTGTTCTCGGCTACTTCGGGGTGAGCCATGAGTTCTCGTGGCCGCCCATCTTCGGGGCAGCGTGGGCGGGTGCGCGTCGGGTGGTGAAGATCGCGCTTCCGCTGCTGCTTGGCCTCATGGTTCTGGGAACTGTCCTGGAGATCGCTGGTGACGACTACTCGTTCCGAAACTGGCTGGCCATTGTGCTCTTCCTGCTGTTCGCCGCGGTGTTGATGACCGGGGCCGACGTCGGGGTGGTGTACTTCGTCTTCGCCATGCGCTTTTTCCTCGGAGACGATTTTGTGGCATACGACGGCCGACCGGCATGGATGTACGTGGGCATAGGGATCGTGATCCTCGCCTTCCTGCTCGGCGGCTATAGGGCGGCCCAGCGTCGGGAGGCGCAGTCGCCCGGTCAGGCAGCCGTGGCGGGGCTGCTAGTGGGCCCGCTCGTCGGCGTGATCGTCTTTGTGGCGTCGTGGTTCGTCATCGGGCTACCGAATTTGGAGGAGATCGTTGGCCCGGGCCTCGGATTGCCGTTCCTGTGGTCTCTGGTGGCGGCGGTTGGAGGGCTGATTTACGCCAACCGGCAGGGTCTACTGTCGGGCCTTCGCTTCGAGCTGACGGGAGCACCCGAGGAGTAGCGGGGGTATGTAGTAAGGGCTCGAAGGCTCTCTTCGCGCCGGGTAGAAGGTCCTCACCGCTCAGGTCCCTCCTCCCACAACAGCGGGAGGGGGTTAGAGGGAGGGCCGCTGTTTGGGGGAAGACCCTCACCGCTCGCGGCTATGCCGCTCGTGCCTCTCCCGCTGTGGCGGGAGAGGCTGCTTCTGTGGGCCTGGCTGGACTCGAACCAGCGACCTCATCCTTATCAGGGATGCGCTCTGACCACCTGAGCTACAGGCCCTCAGGGACCCGCGAGTGTATCAAACGGCGGAATCCGGGCGCGTTGTGGTCCGGTCCGGAATGACCGGTCAGATCCCGTAACATGATGGCGGCGGGGATGTAGCTCAGCCTGGCAGAGCACCTGGTTTGCATCCAGGGGGTCAGGGGTTCAAATCCCCTCATCTCCACGGTCGGTCCGAGGAGGCGCCATCCGCAACGCGGTCATCGTCGATGCCGTGCGCACGCCTATGGGGAAGCGGGATGGCAGCCTCAAGGACTGGCATCCGGTCGATCTCTCGTCGTTGACGCTAGAAGCTCTGGTGGAGCGCAACGGGCTCGATCCGGCTCGCGTTGACGACGTCATCTGGGGATGCGTGTCGCAGACGGGCGAACAGACGGGGAATCTAGCGCGGTGGGCCGCGCTCGCTGCCGGGTTCCCCGAGCAGGTGCCTGGCGTCACCGTAGATCGCCAGTGTGGGTCGAGCCAGCAGGCGGCCCATTTCGCCGCTCAGGGCGTGACGGCCGGCGTCTACGACGTGGTCATTGCCGGTGGCGTTGAATCAATGACCCGGGTGCCCATGGGGGTGACCTTCGAGCAGGGGCCCGGCTTCCCACTCGGGCCCAAGGCCATCGGCCGCTACGGGAGCGCTCTGGTGCCCCAGGGGATCTCGGCCGAGATGGTGGCGTCGAAGTGGAGCATTTCGAGGGAGCGGCTGGATGCCCTTTCCTTCGATTCACACAAGAGGGCTGCGGCAGCCACGGACGAGGGACGCTTCCGCGGCCAGATCGTGCCGGTGGCGGCAAAGGATGGGCTGTTCGGTGAGGATGAGGGCATACGCCGCGACACGAGTCCCGAGGCGCTTGCAGCGCTCAAGCCGGCCTTCGTGCCCGACGGTGTGGTGACGGCGGGCAACTCATCGCAGATCTCGGACGCTGCCGCCGCCGTGCTGATTGCCGGGGAGGATACGGCCGAGGCTGCCGGGTGGAAGCCGCTGGCGCGTTTTGTCGGGTTCAGCGTGGTCGGTGTGGACCCGGTCTTGATGCTGACGGGGCCGATACCGGCAACGGCCAAGGTTCTGGAGGCTGCGGGTTTGGAGCTGGGCGACATCGGCCTGTTCGAGGTGAACGAGGCGTTCGCCTCGGTGGTGGTGGCGTGGCTCATCGAGACCGGCGCCGATTGGGAGCGTGTGAACGTTAACGGAGGCGCCATCGCCGTCGGGCACCCGCTTGGAGCCAGCGGGGCCATTCTCATGACGCGGCTGGTGCACGAGATGGCGCGCCGCGGGGCCCGCTATGGGCTGCAGGCCATGTGTGAAGGCGGGGGAACGGCGAACGCCACCGTCCTCGAGCTTCTCGGATGATGCGGCGGGCAGTTGTCCACTTTGTGGACAACGGTGAGGAAAACCACACCGATGTGATTCAGCGGTAGCCCATCGTCATGAGAAAGCCGAGGGCGATTGCGCCCAGGCCGGCGAAGCGGTACCACTGATCCACGGTGCGGGGCACGATACCGAGGTAGCTCAACACGACTCCGGCCAGGCCGATACCCATCAGCGAGAACATGATCACCACATACCAGAGTGGGGATGGCTTCTTCTCCTGCGGCGGCGGCGGGGGCGTGGGACGGGCCCGCTTCGGCTTGCGTCGTCTGGAAACCGGCATGGGGCCAGGCTAGCGGCGCAATCGGCCGGCTCGTAGGAGGCTTCCGGTGATGATTGAAGAACAGCTCGCAGCACAGAGGCGGCCCCGGCGGCGCTTTTCTCTGGTTCGCGTCGTTGCCAAGACCATGATCGCCGTAGGGCTCATCTTGCTCGGGTTCGTTGTCTACGAGTTGTGGGTCACCAGCTACCTCGCGCGTAGGGCGCAGAGCGGCCTACAGGAGCAGTTCCGGGAACGTGCGGCGACCGTCGAGTTGGACGTCGCCGTATATGAGGACGCCGGCGACCGGCCGGAGGCTCCGTTCGAGGTTCCGGCCGATGAGATCGAGGGCTCGCCGGCCGGAGAGGCCCCGGGTGAGCCGGTGATCGTCGTGGAGCCGTCGCCGGAGGCTGGCGACGTCGTAGGCCGCATAGTCATTCCCAGAGCCGGCGTCGACTGGTCGATAG
>CAZWKX010000028.1:0-26307 GCA_964633975.1 uncultured Acidimicrobiia bacterium | reverse complement strand
CCGTGCGACGCGGCGATCCTCACCACCCGGGCCACCTGGGCGCTGCTCTCCGGGAACACCGCGGCGAGCGCCTCGCCTCGTCCTGTGCCCGCGTCGCTCCCGAAGAGGTGGAGCTCGAGCGGCCGGCTGCGCACCCGGTCCTTCCCGAGCGCAGCCTCCAGATCGGCGACCAGCTGCGAGCCCACAGCCGGAGCCTACCGAGAGACCTGTGTTGGCCCCCGAGCCGGCCCGGCCCCGCGATGTCACACGAGTGGCCGAACCACGGTCGGCGCCGGCGGAACATCGCTCCTTCTTGCCACGCCTTCGGTCCCGCGCCTGCGTTTTGACGGCCGGCCCTGCCCCCTCCAGCCTCCAGGTACTACCTTTCGTCTATGGAAACGCTCGAGATCAGCCTTCTCGGCGGATTCCTCCTGCGGCGCGGCGGCGTGCCGCTCGAGCCGATGCCGGCGCGCCTGGCGCGCTCGCTGTTCGCTTACTTGGTCACCAACCGGGAGCGAGCGCACACCCGGGACCTGCTCGCCGGCACCTTCTGGCCCGACCTGCCCGAGTCGAAGGCCCGCCGCCGGTTGAGCCACGCCCTCTGGCAGATCCGCTCGAGCACCGGCTACAGCGACGAGACCCCGATACTGCTGACCACCACCGACACCGTGCGTCTCCACCCCGCCGCCGACTTCTGGCTCGACGTCGACGAGTTCGAGTGGACGCTGGAGCAGGCCACCCCGACGGCGGTGGCCAGCCGGTCTGAGGAGGCGGATCTGCTCGAGGCGGCCGTCGCCCTGTACCGGGGCGACTTCCTGGCCGGGTTCTACGAGAACTGGCTCACAGCCGATCAGGAGCGCCTCCGCGAGCGTTTCCTCGGAGCCTTGGAGCGGCTGACCGACCTCACCATGGGCCGGGGCCACTACGAGGCGGCGCTGATCCACGCCCGCCGCCTGGCTCAGCACGACCCGATGCGGGAGGAGGCGCACCGCCAGGTGATGCGCCTCGCCGTGCTACTGGGACGCCACAACGAGGCCATCCGCCAGTACGAGCAATGCCGTCGCATCCTGGCCGAGGAGCTGGACACCGAGACGTCGCAGGCCACCGAGGACCTCTACCGGGCCACCCTCGCCGATCGTGAGGAGGGCCGCCACACCGTCATCGCCGCCGAGTCGCCCCTCTTCGACACCGCAGGGCGCATGCCTTTTGTGGGACGTGAGGCCGAGCGGTCCACGCTGGTGCAGCACCTCGACTCCGCCCTCGACGGGCAGGGCAGTCTGATCCTGGTCGAAGGCGAGTCCGGCGTGGGCAAGACCCGCCTCCTGGCGGAGGTAGTCGACGATGCCCAGTGGCGCGGCATGGACGTGCTCTGGGGCCGGTCCCCGCCCAGCGGCGGCATGCCGTTTGCCCCGTTCGCCGACGCCCTCAACTCCGGTCTCACCTCCCTGCGCTCCCGCCAGCTCACCCAGCACCTCGAACCCATCTGGCGTGAGCAGCTGGTTCCCCTGGTTCCCAGGCTCCGCTCCGCCGACGACACGATCACGGAGGCGACGCTGTCGCCCGCCGACGAGCAGTCCCGCATGCGCGAGGCCATCAGCCTCGCCTTCGTGGGCCTGGCCCGCCTGGCCCCGACGCTCGTGGTGCTGGAGGACGTGCACTGGGCCGACGAAGACACCATCCAGGCGCTGGCCCAGCTCGCCGGCCGGGTGGAGCCTCACCGCCTCGTCGTCGCGGTCAGCTACCGGCATGCCGAAGCCCGAGAGCGGACCGAGGTATGGAACCTGCTGCGCGCCCTCGACCGACGGCCTTTCTGCGAGCGGATCTCGCTGGCGGCTTGCTCGCCGGCGCAGACCGAAGAGCTGATCCGGCGCAGCCTGGCCTTGCCCGAGGTGAGCGCCGAGTTCTCGCAGCGCCTCCATGCCGAGACCGAAGGGGTGCCCCTGTTCGTCATCGAGGCCCTGCGGGCCCTCTACGAGCAGGGCAGCCTGAGCGACGAGCTGAGCGAGACGCGGGTGGCGCCGGCGCCCGGCCCCATCCCCATGACCCCCGCCGTTTATGCCCTGGTGCACGCCCGCCTCAAGGGCCTCCCCGACGACTCCCGGAGAGCCCTCGATGTCATCGCGGTCCACGACGGCGAGCTGACCTTGGGCGAGGTGCTCGCCGCCGCCGCCGCCATCGACGACGAGCAGGTGCTGAGCGGCGTCGACGACCTGCTGCACCGGCGCCTCATCACCGAGCACGAAAGTGGCTACCACGTGGGCCACGAGCTGATGCGTCGCACCGTCTACGAGGACCTGACCCTCTCGCGGAGACTCGATCTGCACCGCCGCGTCGCCTTCGCCGTCGAGGCGCACCGCCCCGACCAGGTGGAGGTGCTGGCCCACCACTTCTGTGAAGCCCGCATGCCCAACCGCGCCGCCGAGTACCTGGAGAAAGCGGCCGGCCGCGCCATCGCGGTCCACGCCTACGACACCGCCGCCTTGCACCTCTCCCGGGCGGCCAAGGCGCTCAAAGAGATCCAGGCGCCTTCGCAGCATCAGTTCCGCGTCGCCGCCTTGCTCGAGGAGATACTGCACACCCTGGCTCGCCGCGGAGAGCAGGAGCAGGCGCTGGCCCAGATGGGACAGCACGCCAAGGGCGCCCAGATCGGCGACGTGCACCAGCGCAGGGCCTGGTGGCTGGCCAGCCAGGACCGGTTCCCCGAAGCCGTCACCGAGGCCAAGAAGGCCCTCGATCTAGCTCGCCGCGGCAACGACGCCGGCCGGCAGGTGGCGGCGCTGAGCACCCTGGGCATGATCGCCTGCTATGCGGGACGGGCCGCTGACGGCGTGGTCCACCTCAGGGCCGCCGCCGGCTTCCAGGGCGCCGACCGCCGCCAGCAGGCCGACGCCCGCAACGCCTTGGGTCAGAACCTCGTGGACCTGCAGCAATTCGGCGAGGCCGAGGAGCATCTCCAGACCGCCCTGGCTCTCTATCGGGAACTGAACGACGGCCGGGGCCAGGCCGAAGTGCTGGGCATGCTGGGCACGCTGCACCTGCAGCGGGGTGAGGCCGAAGCCGCGGAGGCCGCCTACCGGAGCGCAGTCGAGCTGAGCCGCTCCATCGGCTACCGCCACGGCGAGGCGGTGCACGAGATGAACCTGGCCATCGCCCTCATCTACGTGTGCCGGGTCGGCGAGGGCAGGGCCGCCTTCGAGCGGTCCGCAGCCGTCTTCTCCGACATGGAGAGCAGCCGGGGCCGGGCCATGGTGCTGTGCAACTCGGCCTGGCTTCAGCACTCCACCCTGGGGAACCACGAGCGGGCCCGGGCCGAGATCGAGCAGGCTCTCGAGATCTGCAGGGAGATCGGCGACGTGCGCGGCGAGGCCCAGGCTCTCCTGGTGTCAGGCAACATCACCGCGGTGGAGGGCGATGCCGAAGGGGGCCTGGCCCTGCTCCAGCGCACCCTGGCCTTAGCCCGGGAGCTGGGCGACCGCTGGCTCACCAGCGGCGCCCTGCGCGAGCTGGCCTCATTCGAACTCGATACCGGCCGCATCGAAGAGGGTCTGACGCACGTCGAGGAGGCGGAGGCGATCACCGAGAAGGCGAACATGCAGAACGTGACCATCAAGGCCAGGGCGCTCAGGGGCAGGCTGCTGCTCGCCGCCGGCCGCACCGAAGAGGCGGTGCGGGCCACCGGCAGCGCCGTGGCCGAGCTGCGCCCCGGTACCGAGCACGCCTACCTGGTGCCGTTTGCCCACAGCGAAGCGCTCTATGCAACCGGATCCACGAGCGAAGCAGACCACTACCTCGAGCTGGCCTACCGCCGCCTGATGAGCATGCTCGACGATCTCGACGAAGCCGAACGTGAAATCGCGCTGGCTCGTGTGCCCAACCATCGTGTCGTCGTGGAGGCCTGGCTGGAACGCCGACCCCGCACTGTGGAGCATCGGATGGCGGCTGCAAAGGCCCCCTCGGGTCGCCCGCTACATCCCGACGAGTGGACGACCGTCACATGGACGGTGGCCGCCCCGTCGGATGCCGGCATCGCCGACCCGGTCGCGCGCCGACAGCACCGCCTCCTCCGTCTGCTCGATGAAGCGGCGGCGCAGGCGGCGGCTCCCACAGTCGCCGACCTTGGAGCGGTACTCGGTGCCAGTTCAGCCACAATCCGTCGCGACCTGGCGGCTCTTCGCCGTAATGGGCACCACGTCGTCACCCGAGGCAACCCCCGAGGGAACCGCACTTCTCGCCTCTGAACTCGTGAGCGCAAGGTCGCTTCTGGCCGTCCGCTTCATTTGAGACACCCGACAGACACCGGGCCTTGAGGCTGCGCTCAGACAGCTCAGAGCGAGCCAAGGAGGACCCATGAAGAGGCGCATTGCCTTTGTTGCCCTGACCGTCGCCGCCTTCCTTGCCCTGAACGTGGCGCCGGCCTTGGCGGAATACTGGCCGGGCCACTGACAGCGACCCGCATAGATCTGAGGCACCGGCGTCCAGAGGTGCCGGTGCCGCCGGCCGGGTCATCCCCGGCCTAGTGGGCGCTATCTACGGGTGGTGACGGCACCCCTTCAGCGCCCACCCCCGACAGCCCGGGGTCCTACTCCGCTCTGCGGCCGTCGGTGCGGGGCCCCGCCTCCCCGGAGGCGGGGCCCCGCTTTGTATCCATGACGAGGATGAGCTCCTGGGGCTACGATTTGCCCCGCTGAGGAGGCGCATGTCGGTTTCCACGCATGCCACCCCAAATCCGAACGCTCTGAAGTTCACCGTCGGCGTCCATTTCGACACGCCTATCACTGTTGCCGCCGGCCAGGAGACGGATGATCCTGTGGCTGCCTCATTGCTCGGACTCCACGGTGTTGCGAGCGTCTTCATGACCGCCGACTTCGTCACCGTCTCGAAGGCCCCGGATGTCCCGTGGGAACACATAGAAGCCGAAGCTCGTCGGATACTCAAAGCCGCCTTCGGGTAGCTAGCAGCGTCCTCCGACTACGTACCAGGGCTCCCGATCTACCAGGTCGCCGGCCGGCCCCACCCGTCGCAGATCATCCGCAACTGCCTCCAGAATCTCCTGACGACGCTGCGGAGCGACCTCGGTCAGCGACCTCCACGCCCCACCGCGCACCGCCTGCCAGTACTCGTCGGGGCTCCCGTACCGGCCTCGCTCCTCGTCCACGTCAAGCCCGACAACGTCGACGAATCCTGCCCTTGCCACTTCGAGCGCCAGCCTGGTCCGTTCCACCACGGTCGCGCGCAACCGATCACCAGCCTCCGGATCGATGAGGTACTGCAGGCGTGAGGGGTAGTGAACGCTCGAGCCCTCCAGCAGACGGGCCGCGTCGATCTCGGCGGCCACCACCATGCCATCCAGCTCAAGTGCACGTGCGGCCTGGCCCAGCACCTGCTTCACCTCGCGCCGTGAGGTCCAGGGCCGCCGGAGAACAACAAGGGCGGCACAACGGTCCGGCAGATCGGCCAACGATGCAGTGTGGCGCGGCACCTCAATGTCGCCTAGCACAACGAACTCCGGCGCTTCGCACGCCACCGGTGGAGCACCCGCAGACCGATAGGCAACAGCGACAGCCGATGCCTCTTCGCCGGCGATCACGACAACGCCTCTCCAGGACACACCCAGATCGTCGAGGACGCGCACCCACTGCGGAGCCGGCGGTCTCACCGGCCGTGAGCTAGCCATGTTCTGCCTTCCGCCTATACCGTAGCCGACAACCCTTCACCCACGGAGTGGCCGACCCTCGTTGTCGAGCCACACCACGACCGGCCAACGGTTACCCGCCTCGTCGGCCACAGTCAGCACCACCCGCCATCCAGCCTCGATGGGTTGTCCTGCTACGACACGCGCCTCCGCCCCCCAACCCGCGACAGCTTCGGCCGCTCCCAACACGATCACCTCCGGCAGCTCTTCGGAATCATCAGGCCATGGATCCGGCTCGGGCCCACCTGGCAGCGGGATCGGCGTCGGCAAGTCCACCACGGTCGATCCACCGTCGAGCCCAACATAGACACGGACCGCAACCGCCCGCACCGGCAAGCGCCGATTCGCCTCATCCTCCAACGACATCTCAACGCGGTACGCCACCGAAACCTCAAAGAGCCCATCGTCGATCGACTCCACCCTGAAGGCACGAGCCCAATCGACGACCGCGCCAACCCCACCACTGTCCTGGGGAAGATCCGGTAGGTCGGCGTGTGCCGGAAGGGCATTCCTGATATCCGCAGACCCATCCGACAAGCCAACAGTGAAGAAGTCCGCGACAAACCACTCGGCCCGAGCTACTGCGGCCAGCTCATCGCTCTCCACCGGGAAAGCCATGAGATCGGCCTCGCTGTACAGCGCGGAGGCGGGCGGCAGGACCAGCGTCGTGCTAGCGGCAGCCACAGGCGCTGCAACAACACTGGTGCTGGTCGGCGCCACCAGCCCACCCGAATCAGGCCAAGCCCGGGCCAGAATCACGCCCAGCACTACAGCTCCAATCACGCCGGCCACAAGGTAGACCAGGCGACCCGGTCCCCGGTTGGCCGGCAGCAACTCAGACCAGGGGATCCGCTCGAACTCCTCGTGCTCCTCGCCTACATCACCGGAGTCGCTATCCACGCAGCGAAGGTATGCGCTCCAGACCGCAAGAACAAGAGGTCTGCACCTGCCCTACCCGGTGCGCACCCCGGCTAGGTCGTTGAGCAGCCCGGCTCCCTGCTCGGCGTCATCGACGGTGACGACAAACTCCCTGCCGCTGCGCTTCACCACCCGAATCCCGGGTCCGCTCCGCAGGATCACGCCGATGGTGCCGGGCACCCAGCGCAGGCCCCAGCCGCCGTAGGCGACCGGCCGCACGTTGATCACCTCGGCCCGCTCCACCTTCTCGAGAGGCACACGCAGGCGGGGCCAGCCCCACGGGCCCAGACCTACTACGAGGCCCTTCTCGGACACGGTCACGACGGCCGCGGCCATCAGGGCGATGACCACGGTGGCGACAAACGGAGCCCAGCGGTACTTGTTGGCCATGAGCGGCAGGAAGGCCAAGGGGGCGGCCGCCATCCACAGCAGGAAAGGCGCAATCACCGTCTTCACCCAGACGCCGGTGCTCCCCGGGACCAAGCCGGCCGAGGTCACCACGCCGGGCACACGGCGCACCGGCATGCCCTCCTTACCCCCGCCCAGCACCCAGCCCAGGTAGCCGAAGACGAAGCCGATGGCGAGGACGATCAAGATCAACCACCAGTGGAACGGCGCCGCATCGGACCACACGGCGGCGTCCAGGTTGCGCTCGACCGTTATCAGCTCCACCGCGGTCAGCAGGCTCATCATGAAGTAGACCAGGGCCAACATCGGCGACAGCAGGCCCAGACGCCGCTCTATCACCAACAGGGCCAGCCAGCCCACGAGGAACATGCCGCCGAGAAGGGCCAGCGACCACCACTGGCCCATGCTGCCGTCGGGGTGGGAACTCGTGCCCCAGTGCACCGCCATCGGATCGGGGAGCCGGTCGGCGAACCAGAGCTGCACGCCGACGAGCAGCACCGCCAACGCCCCCGGAATCAGCCAGAGGGCGATCCTCCTGCTAGTAGGACTCACTTGCACGTCTGCCTCCTTATTCGGTGTGGCGGGCGGCGTCGGCCACCGCAGCCACCACCTCGACCCCGTCGATGCCCCGCCGCTCGGCGTCGGCGATCAGCCGCCTCGCCGCCTCGGAGAGCCAGCCGGCCCCGGGGCCCACGACGACAACCGCACCACGGCCCCGGCGCAGCTCGACCAGGCCTTCGTCGCGCAGGTCGGCGTATGCCCGCAGCACCGTGTGCATGTTGACCTCGAGCAGCCGGGCCAGGTGACGGGCGGCGGGAAGCCTCTCACCGGGCTTCACCTCTTCCCGATCGACGGCCCGACGCACCCCCTCGGCGATCTGCCGGTAGAGGGGAGCGGAACTCGAAGGGTCGATGGTAATCAACAATGTTCTATAATTTCTAGAACAAGATTGAGGGTTTGTCAAGCCCCGTCCGACGAGTCCCCGGCCTCTCTCCCTGGGGTGGTGCTACCCAGGTTGTCGTGCAGGCGGCGCACTTTGCCCGTCTCGACGGCGGCGGCGGCTTCGGCCAGGGTGGCGCCGGTGTCGGGCAGCACCCATTCGGGCGCCACATCGGCCAAGGGCACAACCAGATGGGTCCGGGACGGGATCTCCGGATCGGCATAGCGCATCCCCTGGGTGTCGCCGTCCGTCCCTTCGTACAAGGCCAGGTCGAGGTCGAGCGTACGCGGAGCATCGCGGTCTTCGGTCCGTACCCGGCCGTGCTCGGCCTCGATGCTGTGCAGCAGCGCACGCAGCGCCGCCGGGCACAGCGGCGTCTCCACCCGCAGAGCGGCGTTGTGGAAACACGGATCGCCGGGACGCCCCACCGGCTCGCTCTCGTACACCGGGCTCACCGCCAGCACGTCGATCTCCGGATGCTGCAACAGGGCGGCCACACCGGCAGGCAAGTTACGCTCCGGGTCGATACTGCTACCCACGGCGATGAGCGCCCGGGCGCTCATCACACCACCTCGTCGCGTTTGCGCCGCACCACCACACCCACCGACTCGGCATGGCGCAGGGCGCCCGGCTTCTCCACCGACACCTCCACTTCGGCGATACGCGGGTCGGTGGCGAAGCAGACCTCCACCAGCTCGGCGGCCAGGCGCTCCACCAGGAACGGCTTGCCCTCGGCGACGTGGGCGATCATCGCCTTGGCCACGGTGCGGTAGTTGACCGCGTCGGCGATGTCGTCGCTGGCGGCGGCGGGACGGGTGTCGGTCCACAGGGTGGCGTTGATGAGCACGTCCTGGGTGTTCTCGCGCTCGTCCGGCTTGATGCCGACGATGCCCCGCACCAAGAGGTTCTTGATGACAATGCGGTCCACTGCCATAAAATCTACCCGGCCGGCCGCCCCTACCGCAGGTGGGCGCCGCCGTCGATGCGCACGATCTCGCCGGTGACAAAATCGTTGTGCAGCAGGAAAAGCACTGCTTTCACCACCGGGTCGGTGCCGCCCACACGGCGCAAGGGGATCTCCCGCGCCAACTCCTTCAAATAGGCCGAGTCCTCTCCTCCAGGAGGCTGGATCGCCCCCAGCGCCACCGCATTCACCCTGATGCGCGGCGCCAGCGACTCGGCGGCGACGACGGTGAACGTGTCCAAGGCCCCCTTGGCAACCGTGTAGCTGAAGTGGTCCGGATAGGGCCGCTCGGTGCGCCAGTCGGTCACGTTGACCACCGCCCCCTCGACACCATCCGGCAGCGCGGCGGCAAAAGCCTGGGTGAGGAACACCGGACCGCCGACGGTCACCGTCAGGGAGCGCTGCCACCCCTCCGAGGTGACATCGGCCAGCGTGTCCTCCGGGAACGAGGCGGCGCTGTTGATCAGCACACGCACCGGCGCCAGGTCCGCCGCCGCGGCCAGCATCTCGGAGGCGCGGGCCGGATCTGCGAGATCCGCAGCCACCAGGCGCACCTCGGCGCCCAGCTCACGCGCCCGATTTGCGGTCTCCTCGGCCTCCTCGGCCGACCGGTTGTAGTGCAGCATCAGGCTGCAGCCCTCGGCGGCCAGGCCCAGGGCTATCGCCTTGCCCACACGGCGGGCGCCGCCTGTGACCAGCGCAGTCGCGCCTCGAAGCTCCACGACAGGCGAGCGTAGCGGTTGGATGGTTCGACAGAGGCCCCAGAGCGACTACCGTTTTTGGGGTGCCGGTAAGCCCAGACCCGAAACACGGCAGGTGGATACTGCCTCTGATCATCGCGGCCATGGTGCTGCTCACATACACCTTCGTGAACAGCCTGGAGCCCGCGGTGCACGAGGAAGGCTCCACCACCACCGACGCGTCGCAGTCGACGACCACTTCGACCACCCTGCCCCCCGAATACGAAGCGTTCCTGGTCACGCTCGAAGCATTCGACCAGGAGGCTCAATCGTTCCTCTCGCAGATCAACGACATCAACGACGACTGGGAGAACCGCAGCACCACCGGAGTCACCCAGGACGAGACCTCCACCGCCTTCGAGAACGTGAAGCTGGCCATCGAAGACTGGATAGTGCAGGTCTCCAACGCAGACGACGTTCCCCAGGACCTGGCCGAGACACACGTCGAACTCATCCTCGCCGTCCAGCAGCTCGCCCCCAAGGTGGACGACATCATCGACGGCCTCCTGTCCTCCGACGACGGCTCCGCCCGGCGTGGCGCGGTCGCAGAGTTCGGCGTCCTCATCGACAACGTGACCGGCCTGATCGACCAGCTTCGGGCCGAGGCGTCCGCCGCCGGCGGAGGCATCACCGACGAGACCACCGAAGGCGCCACCGACACCACGACGTCGACGACCGTCGCCGAAACCACGACGACCACGACGGAGGGGACGAGTACGTGAGCGAACCCCCGCAAGGGGTTCGCGATTGCAGAATGCAGTATGCAGAAAGCCGCGCCCAGCTCCCCCTGCAATCTGCATTCTGTTTCGGTTCCGAGCGCCGCTCGGAGCCGAAACAAACCATTCACATTTCCGCAATGGACATGAAACGACCCTCTACTACAAAACCTCAATCCCTACGGAGGTAGTCCAATGGCGTCCCCCAGCGACGTAATGAAGATGGTCAAGGAAGGCGGCTACGAGTTCGTCGACCTGCGATTCTGCGACCTGCCCGGGCAGGTGCAGCACTTCACCATTCCCGCCGCCGAACTCAACGAGGACGGGTTCGACGAGGGCTACGGCTTCGACGGGTCCTCCATCCGCGGCTTCCAGGAGATCCAAGAGTCGGACATGGTGCTGGTGCCCGACCCCGACACCGCCGTCGACGACCCCTTCCGCGAGCTGAAGACCCTCATCCTCTACTGCTTCGTCAAGGACCCCGTCACCGGCCAGGCCTACACCAAGGACCCGCGCCTGGTGGCCAAGAAGGCCGAGGAGTACCTGACCGGAACCGGGATCGCCGACACCTCCTACTGGGGTCCCGAAGCCGAGTTCTACATCTTCGACGCGGCCCGCTTCGACCAGAACCAGTTCTCCGCCTTCCACGAGGTCGACTCCATCGAAGGCTTCTGGAACTCGGCCACCGACGAGCCGGGCGGCAACCTGGCCTACAAGCCGAGGTACAAGGAGGGGTACTTCCCGGTCCCCCCAACCGACCACTTCCAGGACCTGCGCTCCGAGATGACCAAGCTGCTGCTGGCCTCCGGGGTTCCCGCCGAGCTGCACCACCACGAGGTGGGCACCGCCGGGCAGGCGGAGATCGACATCCGCTACGACACCCTGCTGAAGATGGCGGACCACGTGACGATGTTCAAGTACATCGTCAAGAACACCGCCTGGGCCCACAACAAGACGGTGACGTTTATGCCCAAGCCGGTCTTCCAGGACAACGGCTCCGGCATGCACACCCACCAGAGCCTGTGGCTCGACGGCAAACCGCTGTTCTACGACGAATCGGGCTACGCCGGCCTCTCCGACATGGCCCGCTACTACATCGGCGGCCTGCTCAAGCACGCCGGCGCCATCCTCGCCTTCGCCGCACCCACCACCAACTCGTACCGGCGCCTGGTGCCCGGATACGAGGCCCCGGTGAACCTGGTGTACAGCCAGCGCAACCGGTCGGCGGCGGTGCGAATCCCGCTGTACTCGCGCAAGCCGGCCGCCAAGCGGCTCGAGTTCCGCTGCCCCGACCCGTCGGCGAACCCGTACCTGGCCTTCGCCGCCATGCTCATGGCCGGGCTCGACGGCATCACCAACAAGATGGACCCGGGCGCGCCGGTCGACAAGGATCTCTACGACCTCCCCCCGGAGGAGCTGGCACAGGTGCCTTCGGTGCCCGGATCGCTCGAGGAGAGCCTCGACGCCCTCAAAGCCGACTACGAGTTCCTGCTCGCCGGTGGGGTGTTCACCGAGGACCTCATCACCGACTGGATCGCCTACAAGCGCACCCACGAGGTCGACGAGATACGCCTGCGGCCCCACCCATGGGAGTTTGCCCTCTACTACGACGTTTAGTGTTCCGAGCCACAACCTATGCCGGGTTCACGCCGGCCAGGACCGCCGCCGACTGCGTCCTCCGCCTCGACGCATCTCCCCGATGCGCCTTCGTTGTGCGCCCTTGCCGGTCGACACCCCTGACTCGGCCCCAACATCACCAAGGCTGTGACAGGGAACACAGGCGCTCCGCCCCACCGCAGCCCACAACGGCAGCCGTGCCGGGCCCCACAGTGCCGGGCACGCCCGTATGCAGAACTCAACCGAGCAGCGGGGCGGCGCCGATGACTCCCGTGCGCCGTTCCTCTCCCTACCATTCCCCCGGGAGGTCACCGTGATGGCAAAACAGGAAGAGTACGTGCTGCGCACGATCGAAGAGAGAGGCGTGAGGTTCATCCGCCTCTGGTTCACCGACGTCCTGGGGTTCCTCAAGTCGTTCGCCATCACCCCGGCCGAGCTGGAGACAGCATTCGACGAGGGCATGCAGTTCGACGGCTCGGCCATCGACGGCTTCTCGCGGATCCAGGAAGCCGACATGCTGGCCCGGCCCGACCCAACCACCTTTCAGATCCTCCCCTGGAGGGGTGAGATCAACGCGGTCGGCCGTATGTTCTGCAACATCGTCAGCCCCGACGGCGAGCCTTTCGAAGGCGACCCACGTTGGGTGTTGCAGCGCAACCTGGGGAAGGCGGCCAACCTGGGCTACACCTTCCACGTAGGCCCCGAGATCGAGTACTTCTACTTCCAGGACTCCTCCGACGATCCCAAGGTGCTCGATCACGGCGGCTACTTCGACCTGACCCCGCTCGACGTGGCCCAGGAGTACCGCCGCGCCACCATCACCGCCCTCGAAGCCCTCGGCATCCCCGTGGAGAGCTCACACCACGAGGTCTCGCCGAGCCAACACGAGCTCGACCTCCGCTACACAGATGCCCTCACCATGGCCGACAACTTCATGACGACGCGCCTCACCGTCAAGGAGGTCGCCATGGAACACGGCATCTACGCCACGTTCATGCCCAAACCCCTGGAGGGCGTCGACGGCAACGGGCTGCACCTGCACCTGTCGCTCTTCGAAGGCGACCACAACGCCTTCTACGAGCCCGCCAACGAGCACGGCATCTCCAAGGCGGCCGAGGGGTTCATCGCCGGCCTCCTCACCCACGCACGAGAGATAACCGCGGTCACCAACCAGTGGGTCAACTCGTACAAGCGGCTCGTCGGCGGTTTCGAGGCGCCGGTCCACATCACCTGGGCCCGCAACAACCAGTCGGCGCTGGTGCGGGTGCCCGTGCCGAAGAAGGGCAAGCCGGCATCGGCCCGCATCGAATATCGGGCACCCGACCCGGCATGCAACCCCTACCTGGCCTTCTCGGTGATACTGGCCGCCGGCCTGGCCGGCATCGAGCACGGCTACGAGCTTCCGGAGGAGACCACCTCCAACATCTATGAGGCCACCCACGAAGAGCGGGCCGCGGCCGGCATCCACCGGCTTCCCGGCATCCTGGCCGAGGCTATCGACGCCATGGAGCAGTCGGAGCTGGTCGCCGAGGCTCTCGGCGAGCACGTCTTCGAATGGTTCCTGCGCAACAAGCGTCACGAGTCGGACCGCTACCGCCGCCACGTATCCCACTACGAGCTGCGCGAATACCTGCCCATCCTGTGATGTTCGCCGCCATCTACCCCGCCCAGCCTTCCGACGCCCTCTCGAGCGCGGTGGCGGCGGCAGGCTTCGAGACGGTCGCCGTCGACGACGCAGCCGCCGTTTTCGAGCGAGAGCCCGACACCGGCTGGGCCGCCCTGGTCGTCGAGCTGGGCGCGGGCCCGGCCGCGGCGCTCTCCCTGGCCCGCCGGGTCCGCGACGCGGGCGGGCCGCCGGTGCTCCTGGCCACCGCAAGGGCGGACGTGCCGCACCTGGAAGCGGGCTCCTACGACGACTTTATCGTCTCGCCCATCGACCCCGACGAGCTGGCGGCGCGGCTGAAACGGCTCGCCGACACCACCGGCGAGGACATGGGAGCCGAGATCGTGCGCTTCAAGGACCTCGAACTCAACCTGGCCACCTACCAGGCGCGCCTTGGTGCGGTCCCGCTGGATCTCACCTACATGGAGTACGAGCTGCTGCGCTTCTTCGCCACACACCCGGCCCGAGTGTGGAGCCGCGAGCAGCTGCTGTCCCGGGTGTGGGGCTACGACTACTTCGGCGGGGCCAGGACCGTCGACGTACACGTCCGGCGGCTCCGAGCCAAGCTCGGCGAGGAGCGCGCCTCGTGGATCGCCACGGTGCGGTCCGTCGGCTACCGCTTTGGCTGAGCGGCACCTGCCCTCCGTCTCCGTGATCATGCCGGTGCTCAATGCCGAGAGCACCATCGCCGAGGCCGTCGCCTCCGCTCTCGCACAGGACTACGAAGGCGACCTGGAGATCGTCATCGGCCACGGGCCCAGCCGGGACGGCACCGCCGACGTCCTCGAGCAGTACGCCGACGACCTCCGGGTCCGGGTCGTGCCCAACCCGAGCGGACGCACTCCCAGCGCCCTCAACGCCGCCATTGAAGCCTCCCGCGGGGAGGTCATCGTGCGCTGCGACGCCCAGTCGCGCCTCTCCCCCCACTACGTGCGCCGTGCCGTGGAGATCCTCCGGGAGACCGGCGCCGACAACGTCGGCGGGATCCAGGCCGCTGAAGGCGTCTTTTTCCTGCAGCGCTCGATCGCCATCGCCCAGAGCACACCGCTGGGAGTCGGCGACGCTCGCCACCGCACCGGGGGCAAACCGGGCCCGGCCGACACCGTCTACCTGGGCGTGTTTCGTCGGGAGTCGCTGAAACGGGTCGGCGGCTTCGACGAGACCCAGATCCGCAACCAGGACTACGAGCTGAACTGGCGCCTGCGGCAATCGGGCGGCACCGTCTACTTCCATCCCGACCTCCGCACCGGCTACCGACCCCGGTCGTCGCTGCGGGAGCTGTGGCCCCAGTACTGGGGCTACGGAGCCTGGAAGCGGGCCATGCTGCACAAGCATCCCCGCTCGCTGCGCTGGCGGCAGCTCGCTCCGCCGGCGCTGGTCGTGGCCCTGGCCGCGTCGCTCGCCTTTCTGGCCACACCTTGGCCCTGGGCCGCAGCCATCGTGCCCGGCCTGTACGTGTTGGGAATCGTGTGCACGACACTGGTCGAAGGGCTGCGCCGCCGAGACCCGGCCGCCGCCGCCCTCCCCGTCGTCCTGCCCGCGATGCACCTGGCTTGGGGCCTCGGGTTCCTCTTCGGGCAGGGCCGAGGGCCGTCCGCGTAGACTCCGCAACCGACGGGGAGGTGGGAGATGACGGAGCACCGTTTCCGGGCCTGCCCCCACTGCGACCTCATCATCGAGGGTGAGGCGCGCTTCTGCCCGCACTGCGGGAAAGACATGACCCAGGCACCTTCTCCTGCTGCACCCCCGTCGACGGGAACCGCTTCCGGCGCCGGCCGCTGCCCCCTGTGCCGCAAGCCGATCCACGGCGAAGCGACCTGCCCGCACTGTGGCTGGGAGCTGGTCGCCGGGCCGTCCACGGCCGAAGGGCCCGGGCTCATGCCGGAGGAGCCCAAGGTCAAGAAGAGCCGGTGGCTCAGGATTGGAGTTCCGGTGCTCGCCCTGGCCGTACTCGCAGCCGTCTGGTCCCTCGTCTTCGAGCTGCTCGACAACGACGAGGAAACGCCGCAGCTCTACGACGCCGCCCTGGACATCGCGGGCCAGACCGGCCAATACGACTCCTATGGGGTCTCCTTCATTATCCCGGAGAACTTGCCAGCCTTGAGTGAGACGGACATGACCAGCACGCAGCAGGCTTCTGCCAGCTCGGGATTCGTCATGCTCTCCACTTCTGGTCGGGATTACATGGTCGGAGTCGGTTGGCTTGTCTCTCCTTCCCTAGCCGCAGCCCCACTGAGCGAGACGATCAACACCGAGATCTACTCCTTTGCACTCATCCCCGAGGCCACAGTTGCAGACCTGGGACCCGAAACGGAGATCCCCTTCATGAACGGCAGAACCGTTGCCCGCACGTTTCATCTGACAACGGCGCACACCACAACAGGCGGCGCAATAGCCGCTGGCCTGTGTGCCGCCGAAAACCGTGTCATCGAACTCATTTGCATGGACATCAGTGGGACTCCGGGCCCCTTCTCCGAGTTGTCACCCACCTCGCAGGAAACCATCTGCATGGACAACATCAGGGTGATCGTCGCCACCCTGGACTGCTGAACACGCAGCGGGCCAGGTCGCCCTTTCACCTGCCACGCCGCAAACCGCCGCTGCCGCGATCTCGCCGCCGTGGCCCTGCCCGCCGTGCTGCCCGCCATACATCTGGCCTGAACACTGGGATTCCTGTTCGGGTGGAGACAAGCGCTCCCTCCGTAGACTCTCCACAACTCTGGACCCGCGCCGGCTCTTACTCGGGACAGCCGGTGACCTTCGGCAAACGTGTGGAGCCTGTAATGAGCAAAGTCGACGAGTACCGGGAGGCCTTAGCGGCGGAAAGCGATTGGGACACGTTTCTCACCGCACATTCGGGTCTCCCCGGACCGAGGGGAAACATCGAACTCGGGAAGGCAGCCGCCGATCTGGCGACGGCCCGCCAGATCCGAGCCTGGCTCGAATGGGATGCCGAACGGGCACCCACCAACTCACCCGAAGAGTTCTTGGCATTCTGCGGAGTGCTCGGACTAGGTCGTCTCGCCCTGGAGGGCAACCACGCAGCGCTGCCGAAACTGCTGGCCAGCGCCTCGGACCGGCGCTGGCGCGTCCGTGAGGGCGTGGCGATGGCCCTGCAACGTATCGGGGACGCCGACTTCGACCGGCTTCTCACCGAGATGAAGGCATGGGCCCAGGGGACCTGCCTGGAGCAGCGCGCCGCCGCCGCGGCCCTCTGTGAGCCACGGCTGCTGTCCACACCCGAACGTATAGCGGCGGTACTGGCGGTACTGGACACGATCACGGCCTCGATCGCGCAGCAGGAAGATCGGCGCTCCGACGACTTCAAGGCGCTACGCAAAGGAATGGGCTACTGCTGGAGCGTGGCGGTGGCCGCCGGTCCCGGAATGGGGAAGCCGGCGATGGAACGCTGGATCCGCCGCAGCGACGGCGACGTGCGCTGGTTGATGCGGGAGAACCTGGGCAAGAGGCGCCTGGAGCGCATGGACCCGGCATGGGTCGAGCAGCAGAAGGCGGAACTCGGCCGGCGCAAGGGCTGATGACGCCGACAAGGCACGATCATCTCGCCGCAACGTCGACCGTGAAGCGAAACACCGGCCCCAGCCCGATGCAGGCATCAATCAGACGCGATGCCTCGGCGCCAGGTGGCTTCTTCGCCGCGTACCATCCTCAAGAGAGGTGAAACGCCTACGTGGGCCAGACACGGCGGCCCGAAACACAAGGGTTGCGCTATGAAGATCGCACTGATAGCCATGAGTGGGATACGGGTGCAGAACCCCGTCCTCATGGAGCTTGGCCTGACACTCCCAGGTTTTGTTGAGCGGGGAAAGGCCATTGCGTCACTACCCAGCCTTTCACTGTTGACACTTGCCGCTCTGACTCCGGACCGCCATGAGGTCGAGTACGTCGAGGTGGTGGACATCCGCGAGCTGGATGAGCCGCCGGACTGCGACATGGCTGCCTTCTCCACGTACACGGCCCAGGTCAAAGAGGCGTACCAGTTGGCGGACATGTACCGCGCCATCGGAGTGCCAACGGTCATCGGTGGCCTTCACGCCTCGTCCCTTCCTGATGAGGCGTTGGAGCACTGCAACGCGGTCGTCGTGGGTGAAGGCGAGGTCGCATGGCCGCGTGTGATCGCCGACATGGAGGCGGGTCGGGTTTCCGGCGTGTACTCGTCGAACGGCGTTGAGTACGACCTCTCCAATGCTCCAATCCCCCGCTTTGACCTACTCGAGCCAGAGCGATACAACCGGTTGACGGTGCAGACCCAGCGGGGCTGCCCCTGGCGCTGCGAGTTCTGCGCCAGCTCGATCCTGCTCACATCTCGCTACAAGCAGAAGCCGGTTGCCAAGGTTGTTGCGGAGATCAAGGCAATCAAGGACATCTGGATCGATAACCCCTTTGTCGAGCTGGCCGACGACAACACCTTTGTGAACAAGCACTACGGCCGCGAGCTCGCCGAGGCCATGGGTGGCCTCGGGCTGCGCTGGTTCACCGAGACCGACGTGTCGGTGGCTGAAGACACTGAGCTGCTGCGCCTTCTGAAAGAAGCCGGCTGCCGCGAACTTCTGATCGGCCTCGAGAGCCCGACCGAGCAGGGCCTCATGGGTCTGGAGCTGAACCGCAACTGGAAGCACGGACAGATCGATCACTACCGAAGGGCGGTGGAGACCATCCAAACGCATGGCATCGCCGTCAACACCTGCTTCATCCTCGGCCTGGATGGAGATGGGCCCGAGGTCTTTGAGGCGATCGAGCAGTTTGTGGAGGAGACCCTGCCCTTCGACGTGCAGATCACCGCGCTCACCCCCTTCCCGGGAACACCCCTGTACCAGCGGCTGCTGGCCGAAGACCGCATCCTCGAACCTGGAGCGTGGGAGAAGTGCACGCTGTTCGACGTCAACTTCAGGCCGAAGCACATGTCCGTTGAAGAGCTCGAAACACGCGGCCTAGCCCTCGGGATGCGCATGTACTCAAAGGAGGCCACGGCGCGCCGCCGAGCCGGCTTCAAGGCCCAGTTGGCCGCCGGTCCCACACTCGAATAGGCCCCACATGTCCAGCGCATCTTTGCGGCCAAGGGCTTCGATCCCGATAGAGCAAAGCACCGATCCGCATTTTCAGAACCGCATCAAGAGGCTGATCGCCATTAGCGCGATCGCCCTCGGCTCCATCTGGCTTCTCGCACTCACAGCAGCCGATGCCGACGCCGTGACGACGGGCCTACTGATCGGAGGGTGGATGGCGATGCCCCTCCTGCTCGCGGCAGGCCTCAACAGGCCGAGGTGGCGCTACCTCCTCGTCGCCCCGGCCGGAATGGTCTCAGCAGGACTGCTGGTCGTGGCTCTCGGATTCGAAGGCTCCTCGATCGCTCAGATCGGGTGGTGGCTAATGACCTCCGGGGTACTCATCGGCGGCACACTCGGCGGATGGTTCTGGTATCGATGGTTGCCGGTCCCTCGCCTGCTCGACCAGCCGTTCTCGACCGGCCGGTGGGCCCTCATCGCACTGCACACCGGACTACTGATCGTGGGCAGCGCGCTCGTCGTGTCCGCAGAGATTCTGTGAAAGCCTGATTCAGGCCGGCTTGGCTCCTCCCACCGCTCCGGCAAGAGCAGATTGGCGCCGGTACAGATACAGCCAGCACTCGGCCATCAACACGAAGAACACCGCGTCGGCCACTCCGAATCCCCACAGGAACAGGGCGTGAGGAACCTCCTCGGCGATTGCGATGTAGAGCCCGACGCCGGTGTAGGCCAGCTTGTACAGAGCCCCCACTGCGACCAGATCCCGGTTGCGCCAGAGATCGCCACGCCAGATCAGGAAGTAGCCGACACCAAGAACCAGCACGAACCCCCCAATCAGTGCCAGGAACCCTCCTTCCGGGTACTTGTCTGCGATGTCCAAGGCGTCGAAAGCCCACCGGCCGAAGAACAGGAAGATGACGCCCAGCACCGTGTCGTAGATGGCCGCAACGGCGAAGAGGCTCTTGTAGTAGAGCTTCCTTGGTCGGCTCACGGCATGCCTCCTTCCCCTTTCTCGTCCTCCTGTTCGATACCCTCCTGCCGGATCTCACAGGTTCACAGGGCCCAACGGCCCAATAGGGTTGCGGCTCCACACGGAAGCGTGCAGAAGCCGCCGGGTTCGCCGTCTGGGTATTCCGGCCGACGTCACGCCCGCCTGGGCCGGTCCGGCGCCGCGGTTCTCCCCAAACATCGGTCGGAGCAAACACCTGAAGATCAGATGGGGACACCGGGACCCGGACGCCGAACGACGTGCTCGTCGACCATTGGGAACGCACCCCTTCCGTCACCGGCCTGCGGCCGCCGACACCCTCAGGGGAAGGAGCGTTTCCGGACGACTGGCGATGACCTCACTCTCCGCCCGCTGTTCCCCACCAACCACGCACCTCCTGCGTCGGTGAGCATCGACGCGAGCCACGGTGGGGAAGGAGCGCGCACAAGGAGTTCTGGTGACATCGCTCTCCCCTGGGCTGCGGATCAAAAGAACGCATATGGCGAGGCTGCCGGGCTGACGACCAAACTGAGGCATCACTACCCTCAGAGCAGCCATTCTCAAGGGGGACCATGAGACGATTGGCCATCCTGCTGATGCTGACGGTCATGTTCGTCGCTGCCTGCGGCGACGGCGCCGACACCGGGGCGGCGTCTACAACCACCGCCCAGCCCGCCGCGACGGCAACAAGCGCAACTTCGACGTCGACCAGCACGACACCCCCCACAACCACGAGCACGCCAACCACAACAGCGGAAGCACCCGTCAGCAGTAATGGCTAGGCCCGGGTGCCGCATGATGAGGCGGTCTTTGGCGGCGCTGGCGACCAGTGGATGAGATCGGTGGTGATGGGCGGTCCGGGTCTGGTTGCCGTTGGATTCGACAGCTCGGGCGGTGATTGGGATGCGGCGGTGTGGTACTGGACACCCGACCAGTAGAACCGGCCGAGTGACCACAGGATCGCCTAGCGGTTCTGCTCCCCCTCAAGCCCAGTGACGTGGCACTCGGCTGGGCCAATGTCGCAAGATGTTGTATGCGTCCAAGCACGGGACGTCCCGATCGGCGAGGTCAGAGACCCCGACGGCCGGGCAGCTCCGTTACCCCCCGGTCCTGCGTGTGCATGTGATCACCGAGTCAACGCGTCGAGGCCGCACGTGACGGCACGTTCTGCCGCCACCGCTGACGCATGCCCGTCCGACGAAGCTTCGATTAGCCGCCATTCCCGTCGTCGGGGTGGCAGGGGACGCCATCGTCCGGCAGCCCAAGACACTGTTGCGGGATCAAGAGCGACGGTGTGCAGGCCCTCGTAGCCGCCACTGCCTCGACGACCAGGATCACAGCCGTCTCATCAGGTTCCTCCCCGAAGCCCGAGAGGGTGAGCCAATAGTCGCCACAGGTGAACTTGACGACGTACTGCCCACTCGACGGGCCCGCAACAACGAGCCCATCCTCCAACCAGATGTAGTCGTACACGTACTCGTCGAAGGAGGTCCGGTAGTCGTACGGAGGGAAGATCTCGGCGACTGCCTCAGAGGTGACAGACACGCTTGCAGGCACAGTCGGCACGGCCGGTGCCATTGTCGTGGAAGGCTTTGATGTGGTCGCAGGTTCGGCTGTCGACGTGGGTGCGGCCGCGGTTGTGGAAGCGGCTGTGAGAGATGTGGTGGTCGCCTCAACGCCGCCGCCTGGGCCACTGCACGCTATGAAGAAGGTGCACAAGGCAGCCACGCCCGATAGCAGGAGGTGCCTCATACCGCATGGTCTCCTTGCCTCCTTCAGCCCGGCGCCGCGGCAGTCCCTATCGCCAAGCCCAAGCACCGAATGCCCCATACGTACCTCCCCCGCTCGCTCGAAGCTAGCCCGGCATAGAAAAACCCCTAAGCCTGGTAGCAGGTTGTCTCGCAGGTGTCTCACCGCAACTGTGGCACCACAAGCCACCCGCCCGTGCACACTGGAGCGCAACAGCAGGCACCAGATGAAGCCACCCTCCCCTGGGCCAGCGTCAGTAAATGTCACTACCGAACGGCTCTGCTACATATCCTCGGACATGACCCTCCGCTCTTGGCATCAGCGGGGGGTGTCGCACAGACGGCGCCTTGGAGCGGGGGACTGCCTGTGCTGGAGGGACTTGCAAGGCAAGGGGTGGTAAGTTAGCCACTGCAAATGTATGGCAGAGGGGGAGGCGCCAATGCAGCTTGCGGCTGGAGGGCGACGGTGGTCGCGGCATAGTCTGGGAGCGGTGATCCTGGTCACCGTGTTGGGGATACCGCTTGCCGCCAATGCGAATTTCGGATCGACTACTGGCTGTGGGTACGAGTACGGGCACAGTGACGACTACGTGCCACCAGGAAGCGATTACCCGGTGATGTGTGTGAGTCTTGCAAACAACATCTATCACGCCGTAAGACCGTACACATTTGGCAACAACTGGACGGGTATTGCCAGCGCTGTGTACGACTCCGTCTACGAGGACTACAACCCGACGGATCTGGTCGCGTATTGGACAACAACGGACAACCTGCCGGATGTCCGTCTGTGGGACTGGTACTACCCGTATCCCGGCCTCGTGGCCTGGGTCGACTGCCCTGCCGACAACACGGGGATCGGAGGTTTTGGGAATCTGCGGTGGTGCCGGGGACAGATTGTGCGCTTCAACGCGAACCAGCAGCAGTATTTCAACGAGCTAGGGAGAGAGTACGTAGCATGCCACGAGTTGGGACACACGGTGGGGTTGAGGCACAGCACCCAGTACACCACTTCGTGTATGACAAATGTCACCATGTACGGGGTTACGCCGAATCTTTCTTCGCAAGACAGGGCACAAGTGGACGCCGCATACTGATTGGCGGCAGCGTCGAGGTTACCTGAGGATGACACCTGAGGACGAGAGGGGTGGGCGATGATCCGATCACCAGCCGGGAAGCTGTGGGTGTGTCTTGTTGTGTGGGGCCTGTGCATTCTCACCGGCGGCTGTGGCGCTAGTGGGTCCGACGGGGGTGGGGCGCTGGCGGTGGGGCAGAGTGACGTCCACGCGGACACTACGGTGGCTACGAGTCCTGCCGGGATGGCGGGCTCCACGATCGAGTCGGCCGGTGACATTGAGGCCGCACTGGCATACTGGGCGGGGTTTGGCGTGGAGGGCGCCATTGAGCTACTGCAGTTCGAAAGCCTTGGGCAGATCACAAATAGCTCGACCGTCGTCGTGAAAGTACGCGCGGTCGGTCCGGGGCCAGAGTTGACACTCCATGGCGACCCGTCCGTGCCGGAGGACGTGTTCACAATCCGGAGTCTGAAGGTCGAGGTCCTGGAGGTGCTCTCCGGGAGTCTGAGCGAGTCCGTGATCACAATCACGGGGTTGTCTGTGCCGGAGGGCGAGCCCGTCGAAGCACCCGCGGTGCTGTTCCTGCGCCATCACCAGGATCCGCTGTACTTGGATCCGCCGGATCCAGCAGCGGTGGACGATCCGGAAAGCAGGCAGGCTTTGATCGAGCAACTGGCAGTGTGGAACGAGTTCACGAAGGACAAGTACTACCTGACGAATTCGCAGGGTGTGTTTGTGGAAGGGGCGAGAGGAGTCGAGGACCCGGCGTTGTCCGAGGGCACTCCAATGGCAGTCTCCGTTGAGGTAGCTGGGCTGACAATGAGTCAGTTTCGGGCGGCCGTCCGTGAGGTTGCCGGGCACCCAGAGCTGCGAATCACACACGGTGTCTGCTGCGACTCACCGGCTGGGTCTTGACTTGAGGATGTAACGAAACTCGTCACGGAGAACGCTCTCCCCCTTCAGGGGCGAGTACCGAAGCCCTCCTTCGCAGAGAGAGGGGAGGGGGGGGTTTGTCCCAGTGCGCAACGCACCCCTTCCACGGCCGGCGTGCGGCCGGCAACGTCTTCGCCTCGGGTAGGAAACGGCACCCGGTGGTGCCAGATGACATCCCACTCGCCTGCGCCAGTGTGCACGAATGTTCCTAGAGGAAACCGAGTGAGGTAGCCACGACCCCGGACCGGGTCAGGCCTGCTCCGGTGAACCGGCCTCCTCGCGAAGCCTCACCGGTCCGGTCTTCTCCGGGTGGATGCCCTGGACGTTCGCGTAGAAGAAGCGGATCGCCTCCATGTCCCGATGGGGGTCTCCGCTGAGTTCGAGCACGGGCCCGAGAGTGATGCGCCTGGTGGGCCGGTCGATCGAGGCGAGCACGATCGGGACCCCGGCGCACAGGGCCATGCGATAGAAGCCCGACCTCCAATACCGGGTGAGACTGCGGGTGCCCTCGGGCGTCATAGCAACGACGAGGGAATCGGCGGCAGCGTAAGCAGCGACAACCTGCTCAACGAGGCCCTCGTGGTGGTCGCGGCGCACGGGGATCCCGCCGAGGTGCCGCAGCAGCCCGGCGATCGGCCAGCGGAAGATGGTGTGCTTGCCCAGCCAGGAGATCCTGAGGCCGAACCCGGCGGCGGCCAGCAGCCCCAGCAGCAGTTCCCAGTTGCAGGTATGCGGGCCGAAGACAATGAGGTACTTGCGCAGGTCGGGGGGCTCCCCGGACAGCCGCCAGCCCCGGAGGCGGAGCGCCACCACGGCGAGCCGCTGCAACATCAGCTGGACCCCTTTTCGTGCGTTACCGGCCTGCCGGCCACCGCCATCTTGCCCGATTGTGCGACGGCCCGCCCGGCAGCTCATCCAGCTGGCCGCCGCCTGGGCGGCTCGGGCCTGGGCGAGTGCCATATCAGCCGAGCCATGATCGCCCGCCCCCCGAGTCGGGACACTCCCAACCCCCTCGATGGCCGGGGTCTGTGTGGCGTACGCGGGTCTATGACGGGCTAGTTGATGGCGGCCGGGTCGGCCATCCGCGCAAGGTGTAGGCTCGATGACGGAGCGCCGGCAAACGCATGAGGAGCAACGACCTTCGGGCGAATGCCTCCCCCGCGTGGTTCGGCGCTCCTTTTGGCGTTACCACGCGCCCTACACCTGGGCAGGGTGACCCTTGACCGGGGGTGGGTGGGCGACCGACCGTGCCCGATGGAACCCCCTCGACCGAGGCTTCCGATAATCACCGTTGAGCCAATTTGAGCGACGGCAAGAGTGAGTCACAACACCCTGGGGAGACGGCCCCTCACCCCCTCGAGCAAGCTCGCCGCCGCGTGGGCCAGCGCGCACGAATGTTCCTAGAGGAAGTTCCTAGAGGGAATGGGGTGAGGTAGCACCAGCCTGGGCCAGTGTCCCTTAATCTCACCATTGGGGGCCTGGCGGGTATATCCAGGGGCTGGGATGATTGGGGTGACATCAACCATTTTTGGAAAGGGGAGGAATGCGGCGGCTGATGATTCTGCTGGTGGTGGCGGTTGTGTCTGTTGTTGCCTGCGGCGGGGAAGACGCCGGATGGAGCCGGGTGCCGCACGATGAGGCAGTCTTTGGTGGCGCCGATAACCAGGAGATGAGATCGGTGGCGGCGGGTGGTCCCGGGCTGATAGCCGTCGGAACTGACGAGTCAGGTGGTTGGAGCGCGGCGGTGTGGACCTCACCTGATGGGCTCACCTGGACCCGCCTATCCGATGAGGCGGTCTTTGGTGGCCCTGAGAACCAGGGGATGGCCTCGGTGGTGGCGGGGGGTCCTGGGTTCGTCGCTGTGGGATACGACTCCTCATCAGGCGATGGTGAGGATGCGGCAGTGTGGACCTCGCCAGATGGGCTCACCTGGACCCGGGTGCCGCATGACCAGGCGGTTTTCGGCGGCGCCGACAGCCAGTGGATGAACGAAGTGGCGGTGGGGGGCCCGGGGCTGGTCGCCGTCGGAATCGCCTCCTCGGATCGTGATACGGATGCCGCGGTGTGGACCTCACCTGATGGGCTCACCTGGACCCGGGTGCCTCACGATGAGACAGTCTTGGGCGGCCCCGGCACCCAGTTCATGGACTCGGTGGTGGTGGGAGGCCCGGGGCTCGTCGCTGTGGGATACGACTCCTCGGGCGACGGTCAGAACGCGGCAGTGTGGACCTCGCCTGATGGGCTCACCTGGACCAGGGTCCCCCACGATGAGGCGACCTTCGCATACGCCGAGATGTCTTCGGTGGCAGCCGGTGGGCCGGGGCTGGTCGCCGTCGGAACCGATTACATGGGTGGTGATTTGGGAGGTGCGGCGGTGTGGACCTCACCTGATGGGCTCACCTGGACCCGAGTGCCTCACGATGAGACAGTCTTCGGCGGCCCCGGCACCCAGTTCATGGCCTCGGTGGTGGTAGGGGGCCCGGGATTGGTTGCCGTCGGATTCGACGAGTCGGACGGTGACAATGATGCAGCCGTATGGACCTCACCCGACGGGCTCACCTGGACCCGGGTCCCCCACGACAAGGAGGTCTTCGGCGGCCCCGACAACCAGGTGATGGTGTCGGTCGTAGCAGGAGGCCCCGGGTTGGTCGCCGTCGGGAGTGATGGGGCATCGTATGGTGGCGATTCGGATGCGGCCGTGTGGCACTGGACACCCGACCAGTAACCCCAGCCGAAGCACAGCAACAGAGAATCCATAGCCCGACTCCGTCCATCTACTCGGAACCGCTGATGAGATCACTCTCCCCAGGGCCAGCGCTACCTAATTCCACCATTGGGTACCGGGTGGCAACCCGCCCAGCTACCTGAGAAGCACCAAGCGTCTTGAACTCAATCGAGCTG
>CAZWKX010000027.1:0-27441 GCA_964633975.1 uncultured Acidimicrobiia bacterium | reverse complement strand
CCATGTTGTCGCGCAGGTAGTCGAAGCCGAACTCGTTGTTGGTGCCGTAGGTGATATCGGCCCGGTAGGCCGGGCGCCGCTCGTCGGGCAGCATGTCGGCCTGGATCAACCCGACGGTGAGCCCGAGGAACCGGTGGATCCCGCCCATCCACTCGGCGTCGCGCTTAGCCAGGTAGTCGTTGACCGTGACGACATGCACCCCTTTTCCCTCGAGCGCGTTGAGATACACCGGCATCGTGGAGACCAGCGTCTTGCCCTCACCCGTTCTCATCTCGGCGATCATCCGGCGGTCGAGAGCCCCGGCACCGACGACTTGCACATCGAAGTGGCGCTGGCCGAGCACCCGGCGAGCCGCTTCCCTCACTACGGCGTACGCCTCGGCCTCGATGTCTTCGAGGCTCTCCCCATCGCCTAGACGAGCCTTGAACTCGTCCGTCTTGGCGCGCAGCTCGGCGTCGCTCAGAACCTGGGTTGCGGGTTCCAGGGAATTCACCCGCTCGGTGAGCGCCACCAGCTTCTTCATGGCCCGGCCCTCGCCGGCGCGCAGGAGTTTCTTCAGCAGCGGCATGGCGATGACATCATATCGGGAGAGGCGGGCTCAGAAAGTGAGCCGTCAGCCCTCGGCCGGACGTCCTCCGAGTACCTCGAGCAGGGACGCCGGATCGACCCCGGCCTCCTCGGCGAGAAGCTGTGCGGTCACGGTGCGGCCATCCAAGGAGATCGGCTGCGGGTCCTGCAGCGGGGTGCCCGCCGTGTCCCGCACGATGAAGGCGTCACGCCGCCCTTCCTCTCCGGCGGCGACCATGACCACCTCTCCGGTGTCCAGCCGGAGCAGCGAGCCCGGCGGGTAGACGCCCATCATGGCGATGAAGGCCCGCACCAAATCCCCATCGAAGATGCTGCCGGCTCCGTCGAGCAGAATGCTCAGGGCCTCGTTCGGCGTGCGCGCCGGCCTGTAGGGCCGGTGGCTGGTGATGGCGTCATAGGCATCGACGACAGAGACGACGCGGCTGTAGAAGTGCGGCTCCCGCCCTCCGAGATCCGGGTAGCCGCCTCCGTCGATGCGGGCGTGATGCTCGAGCGCCACCACCGCGGCCGTCTCCTGGCCGGGACCGGTGGCGGCGAGAATGGCCTGGGCTCCCTCCTGCGGATGAAGCCGCACAACGGCCCAGTCCTCATTGGACAGCCGGCCATGCATATGAAGCGAGGGGTCGTCAAGCAGCACCCGCCCAATATCGTGGAGCAGGGCCCCCACACCCAGGTTGCGCAACCTGTCGCCGTCGAGGCCGATGGCGCGTCCCAGAGCCAGGGCGAGAAGACACACGTTGACCGAGTGGTAGAAGGTGGTCTCGTCGTGGTTGCGCACCGTAGCCAGCATCAGCGACGGGCCGGGCTCTGCGGCTCCGCCGCTGAGCAGCCCGTCGACGGCGTTCACGGCACGATCGAACTCGAGAGCCTGCCCCCCGGACGCAGAGCGAAGCGCATCCAGAGAGCTGGCATAGGTGCGGCGCAGGCCTGAGATGGGCTGCCTTTCCAGCTCAACCGCCGGAATGGGTCGCTCGTTGAGACGCACCGTGCCCCCAGCCGGCACATCGGGGGAGGTGCCGCAGACGAGGGCGGCCAGATCGGCCAGGTCCTGCCGATCGGTACCGGGCAGGATGGTGATGGAATCGACGTTGCGGCTCTGCATGTCGCGCAGCATGCCGTTGAACTCGATCGAGGCATGGGGCAGCATGGCCTTGCCCAGGTAGAAGGCGTCGTCGCCCACCGTGAGCGTCACCTCGTCGGCGCCCGACGTGAGCATCTCCGCGGCCCGCTCCAGCGCAGTGAGGGCGTCGTTGAACGACGCATCATCCGTACCCGTGCGCAAGATGCGCTGGCCAACGTGGAACAAGGCTCGCAGGAAAGAGCGACCGGAGAGCTCGTTCATCATCGCATGGCCTCCAATGCCGCCTTCGCCTCCCTGGCCTCAAGAGCCTCACGGGCGGCGTCCCGCACGATCCGGGTCGTACCCATGGCAAACCGCCGCCCGGCCAGGCTCTGCAGAACAGCGGGAACCGACGGATCGTTGCGCTCGGCGATAACCTCGACGAGGCGCTCCGCCTCGTCGACGCTCACCGCGTTGGAGCTCAGCACCTCGACCAGCAGCGGGATGACCCGCGGGCTCGGCGAGGCACGGAGCAGCGAGACCGCCGCGTTGCGGACGCGGCCGGAGGCATCGCCCAGCGCCGCCACCAGGCTCGGCAAAGACTCGTCCCGGCGCAAGGCCGTCATGCCCCTCAGGGCCTCGACCCGAACCCGGTCGTCCGGATGGTCGAGGAGAACTTCGAGTGCCGCCGACGCCTGCGGGCGGGCGGTCTTGCCCAATGCGATGGCAAGGTTGCGCGCGATGTACCAGCGGGGGTCGGCGACCATCGCTGCCAGGAGCCGAACGTCTTCGCGGCCCAGCCAGCCGAGGGCCTCCACCAGGTAGCGTCGATTCACCGGGGGCACTTCGCGGGCCATGGCATCGATCAGGTATCGCGCCATGCGCTCACCCCAAGCCGCCACGAGACCCGCCCCGGCGCCCGGTTCGGAATCCGATGCAAGCCTCACCATGAGGTCGTCGAGCACCTGACGCCGGGAGATCTCATCCAGAGTCTGCTCGACGATATCGGAGAACTCGGCCGGGTAGGTGGGCTGCTTGACGAGAGCCCGCATCCAGGCCTCGGCTTGATCCAGATCACCGGACCTGATCGCCGCGGTCAGCTTGCCGGCCCAAACCCTGAGCAGACGCCGGAAACGGGCCCGTCGGCCCTCTATGCGCAGCAGGTCGCGGAAGACGGGTATGCCCGATTGGTCGGCGTCGTTGTCGCCGGGGAACTGGGCCCGGAGACGATCGATGAGATCAGCGTCGAGGGTCCCGGCACCTTCCAGAGCGCTCCTCACCTTGGCCAGGTGCTCGTCGGCCCAGACGACACCAAGGCTCTCGGCGAGTTCGGCCGGCCCGTTTCCTTTCATGGTCACAACTCAATAAGGCTCTCTCGAACGGCGTAGAGCACCGCTTCGTTCCGCGAGTGCAAGCCGAGCTTGTCCAGGATGTTCCGGATGTGGTTCTTGACGGTGTTCTCCGAGATGTACAGATCGTGGCCGATCTGCTTCGAGGTCATGCCCCGCGACACGTACTGGAGCACCTCAATCTCCCTGCCGGTGAGCGCAGGCCTTCGTGAAACGGCGAAGTCCTGGTGACGTAGCAGCTGGCGCAGCACATCGAGCAACTTGCCGCCCATCTTCGCCGAGATGGCGGCGCCGCCGTCGACCACGTCGCGAATGGCATAGGCGAGCTGCTCGAACGGCGTGTCCTTCACCATGTAGCCCCTGGCGCCGGTCTTGATGCACTCGAGAAGATCCTCAGGCGACTCAGATGCGGTGAGCATGAGCACCTTTGACTGTGGGGACACGGCGAGGATCTTCTCGACTACCTCGAGGCCGGACAATCCCGGCATGAGGATGTCCAGCACGACGACATCGGGTAGCAGCGTCTCGGCGCTGCTCACTGCCTCTTCGGCGTCGCGCGCCTCGCCGCACACCTCGAATCCGTCCGCGGCGAGTGCAGCGCGCAGGCCCTTGCGAAACAGGTCGACGTCGTCAACGACGAGTACACGTGTCACTGGGGCTCAATCAGCCCCAGCGAACCTCCTCGACGCCGGTAGACCACGCTGTAGCGCTCAGTCTCCGCGTTCAAGAACAGGTAGAAACTGTGCCCGAGCAGTTCCATCTGAAGGGCTGCCTCCTCTGGCGTCATTGGCTTCACGACGAACTGCTTCACGCGTTCGATATGCAGCCCGTCCGAGGTTTCTTCGACGCCCCCGGAGACGTGATTGAGACCTTTCTCCCCGCCACGGCGGTGACGGGTGATCAGACGCTCCTTCAGACGGCGCACCATACGTTCGTACTTGTCCACCGCCACCTCGAGCGCAGTGCGAGGCTCGAACTCCGCCGCCTCGACGCGAACCACCTGTCCCCCGACCTTGGCAGTGATCTCCACCCGGTACTTGCCGCCCGTGATACGCGGGTTCTGCTCCTCGGCAAACTCGACGTCGGCATAGGCGACATCGTCGAACGCGCGGGCCGCATGCGTGACCTTCTCCTCGGCGAGAGCACGCAGGTCTTCGTCAACGCTCATGTGGGTGCCGTGGATGCGAACCTCCACTGGTTACTCCTTCTTTCCGGACGCGCGCGCAGGCGCGCCGAGACCAGGGACGAATCAGGCAGCGAGAGCAGGTACTCCGGGTATGCGGTCCTACCGACCACAAACGCTCCCGTGCTAGCCGAAGGGCTGCCGATCACTATACCGATACATCTTCGGTAGCGTCCTGCCGATGGCCGGCGCTGCGGTCGCGGTGACGGCGAGCCGAGCCCCGGGCAGAGCCTCCGACGCCGCAAGCAGTGTTGCACCCGTCGTGACCACGTCGTCCACGAGCACGAGTCCCGCACCGGCCCCGACCAGCGGCCTGAACCGCGGCCGGCCGCGCCGCGCCCCGGGACCGCCGGCCCGACGCCGATGCCACCAACCCGGAGCCAGCGCGCCGACCACCGGCAGTCTCAGCAATCTGCCCAGCGCACGCGCCAGCTCGTCGGCCGGGTCGACCCCGTAGCGCCAGTGGCGCAGCCTGGCGCGGGGCACCGGCACCAATCCGCGAGCGCCATCACCGACCAGCTCCTTCATGCCTGCGGCGAGCGGCAGCGCCGCCGCGGGCATGGCCCCGTACTTGAGCCGGTGCACCAGAGCCCGCGCCGGGCCGCTGTGAACGTAGGCCGAGCGCACTAGCACGCCGCCGGGCAGGCGGCGCTCGCCGCCGGAGGCGAGGTCGCGACTGCACGACCGGCACAGGCTGCCCGGACCCGCCCTTCCACAGACGAGGCACATCACGGTCGACACGGTATCGACGAGGTGCGACGGCTTGAGTCCGTATCGACTCCGGATACTCTCCTCCGCCGTGAGGCTCGCCATCTTCAGCGCCAAGGCCTACGACCGCCGCAGTTTCGATGCGGCCAACGTCTACGCGCACGACCTCGTCTACCTGGAGGAGCGGCTCCATGCCGGCACCGCGGCCCTGGCGGACGGCTTCGAGGCCATCTGCGTGTTTGCCATCGACGTTGTCGACCGGCCCACACTGACCAAGCTGGCGAGAGGCGGGACGCGCCTGGTAGCGCTGCGCTGCTCCGGCTACAACAACGTCGATGTCGAGGCCGCCGAGGAACTCGGCGTCACCGTGACTCGCGTCCCGTCGTATTCCCCGGAGGCCATCGCCGAGCACACGATCGGCCTGGCTCTCGCGCTCGAACGGAAGATCCATCGCGCCCACGCCCGTGTCCGCGAGGGCAACTTCTCGCTGGAGGGCCTGCTGGGCCACAACATCCATAGACGTACCGTCGGCGTTGTCGGGACCGGGCGCATAGGCGCCTTGGTGGCTCGCATCTTCGGCGGCTTCGGCTGCAATCTGGTGGCCCACGATGTCCGGGTGGACGACGACCTCGTCGCAAGCGGCCTGCGCTACCTGCCCCTTGCCGATCTCTTCAGCACTTCTGACATCATCACCCTGCACTGCCCGCTGACTCCAGAGACCCGCCACATGATCGATGCCGACGCGCTGGCGACGATGCGCGACGGGGTCATGATCATCAACACGAATCGCGGCGCTCTCGTGGACACCGCCGCCGTCATCGAGGCGCTCAAGTACGGCAAGCTGGGCAGCCTCGGCCTCGACGTCTACGAAGAAGAGGACGATCTCTTCTTCCGGGATCTTTCCGATCAGGTGATCCAGGACGACGTCTTCAGCCGGCTCCTCACCCTGCTCAACGTCATAGTGACCGGACATCAGGCCTTCTTCACCGAGGAGGCCCTGCACGCCATAGCCACGACCACCCTCGCGAACGTCACCGCCTTCGCCGCCGGCCGCGCCACCGGCAACGAGATAGCCGCCTGACTAGTCCGCACCCGGACCGCAAATGGCTCCCATCCGAGCCTTCCCCAGTTTCCTCTGCCACTCTCAGTGGTTACAGTGACGTAGAGCAGCCGTTCCGTGGAGTGGGCCGATGCCAGTGGACGTTCAGGTCAACCGAGAACGCCAGCGCCGCAAACGCCTGCGCCGAGTGGCCATCGTCTTGTCACCTCTCGTCGTATGGCTGTGGCTCCGCATCCTTTCCGGCAACCCGGTGTCTCCCGGCTGGCCCGACCTGCCCCCGGAGGCGGTCTACTGGCTTCCCGGGATCGTCATCGTTCTCCTGCTCGCCATCGTGCTCATCGGGCCCATGCTCGGCACCGGCCGCTCCCCCGAAGTCATCTTCCTGCCCGAGCAGATCGATGTCACGTTCGACGATGTGAAAGGTCTCGGGCCGGTGCTCGCAGAGGTGCGCCACACACTGGACGTGTTCCTGAACCATCAGCAGTTCCGCGACCAGATGGGCGGCCAGCCGCGGCGCGGCATCCTGTTCGAAGGGCCGCCCGGCACGGGGAAGACGTACACGGCCAAGGCGCTGGCCAAGGAGGCGGGCGTCCCCTTCCTCTTCGTGTCCTCAACCGCGTTTCAGAGCATGTGGTACGGCGCCACCGCCCGCAAGATCCGCTCCTACTTCCGCAGGCTGCGCAAGGTGGCTCGCGAAGAAGGCGGCGCCATTGGGTTCATCGAGGAGTTCGACGCCATCGGGGCCAAACGCGGAGGGCTCAGCCGCGCCGTCACCCTGGAACGGGCAACCGAACGCGCAGCCATATCCGAAGGCGTCGGAGGAGTGGTCAACGAGCTCCTCGTCCAGATGCAGTCGTTCGACGACCCGCCCCGCTGGCTGAAGTTCCGCAACTGGCAGAAGCGGTTGGCCAACAAGTTCCTGCCGCCGAATCACCAGCTGAAGACGGCGAGGCCATCCTTCGCCAACGTTCTCCTCATCGGCGCCACCAACCGGGCCGATCAGCTCGACCCGGCGCTGCTGCGTCCCGGGCGCTTCGACCGTGTGCTCCATTTCACCGTCCCGGCCCGGAAGCAGCGCCGCGAGCTCATCGACTACTTCCTGGAGAGCAAGGCGCACGACGAGACCCTCGACGACACCGCACGCGACGACCTGGCCGCCTGCACCATGGGCTACACCCCTGCAAGCCTGGAGCGCCTTTTCGACGAGGCTCTGCTCTTCGCCCTGCGCGACGAGCGCCCCAGCCTCTCGGTCGACGATCTTCGCCGAGCCCGCATGGACGTGGAGATCGGATTGGCGGAGCCCACCGAATACACCGCCGAAGAACGGGAGACCATTGCCACCCATGAGTCGGGGCACGCCGTCGTGGCGTACATAGTGGGAAAGGGCCGCAAGCTTGAGCTCCTCTCCATCGTGAAGCGCAAGGAGGCCCTGGGCTTGCTCGCCCACAGCGAGGCAGAAGAGCGCTACACGAAGCGGCAGAGCGAGACTCTGGCGCTCATACAGATTGCCTTCGGCGGCATGGTGGCCGAGGAGCTGTTCTACGGTGAATCGGGCACCGGACCTGCAGCCGACCTGGCCGCCGCCACCAACATCGCCGTCGAGATGGTCGGCTCGATGGGCCTGGGGGGCTCGCTGATCTCATTCCGCTCACTCGACGGAGGCCCCTTCGCCGGCAACCTCGTCGCCAAGGTCCTCTCCGATCCAAAGGCCCGCGACGCCGTGGACGACCTCCTTGCGGAGCAGAAGGCGGTGGTCGTCGGACTGCTGTCCGAGAACCGGCATCTGATCCTGGCGCTGCGCAACGCTCTGCTCGAGAACAACGAGCTGGTGGGGCGGGAGATAATCGACACGATCGAAGAGGCGCAGCGCCAGCACGGTCTGGTCTTCGACCTCCGCGAGCCGGTCAACTAGGGGCCCGTCCCGGCGGCTACGTTCCCATCTGCCACGACCGCAGGTATTCCTCCTGCTCCGGTGTCAAGGTCTCGAGGCCTCCCCCCAAGCTCTCCAGCTTGATGCGAGCGACCTCCGCGTCCAGGTACTCCGGCAGCCGGTAGACCCTGGGCTCCAGCTTGCCGGCGTTGGCCTTCAGCCACTCGGCCGCCAGCGCCTGGTCGGCAAACGACATGTCCATGACGTCAGCGGGGTGCCCCTCGGCTGCGACCAGGTTCACCAGCCGGCCCGCCGCAGCCAGGTAGAGCCTGCGTCCGTCGGCGAGTTTGCACTCGTCGAGCTCGTGCCGCATTCGGCGCCGCGCCGTGATCCTCTCGTCGAGGTCACCCAGATCGATCTCTACGTCGAAGTGCCCGGCGTTGGCGAGCACGGCCCCGTCCTTCATGGCATCAAAATGCTCGCCACGCAGCACACCTCGATTTCCGGTCACGGTGATGAAGACATCCCCGATGAGGGCGGCGTCGGAAGCGGTCATGACCTGGTAGCCCTCCATCGCCGCCGAGAGCGCCCTCACCGCGTCGACCTCGACCACGACCACCTTGGCGCCGAGACCCTTGGCCCTGGCGGCCACTCCGATGCCACAGTCCCCGTAACCCACCACCACGACGGTGCGCCCGGCCAACAGCATGTTCGTGGCCCGGAAGATGCCGTCGAGCGCCGACTGCCCGGTGCCGTGGCGGTTGTCGAAGAGGTGTTTGGTCGCCGAGTCGTTCACCGCCACGACGGGGAAGCGCAACACGCCATCGTCCTCCATCGCCCGCAGACGGATCACGCCGGTAGTGGTCTCCTCCGTGGAGCCCAGCGGCGTCTGCTGGGGCCGCTCCTTCAACAGAGTGGTCACCAGATCGGCCCCGTCGTCCATGGTCACGTCGGGCTCCGTGTCGAGCACTTCGCGGATGTGCCGGTAGTAACGATCGGAGTCCTCGCCACGCACGGCGAACACCGGCACGCCGTCGGCGATCATGGCGGCAGCGACGTCGTCCTGTGTGCTCAGCGGATTGGAGGCGCAGAGGCTCACCTCGGCCCCGCCGGTGCGCAGGGCCAGCATCAGGTTGGCCGTCTCGGCGGTCACATGCAGGCAGGCGCCCACACGCAGGCCGGCCAGCGGCGACTCGGCGCGGAAACGTTCCGTGATGGCGGCAAGCACCGACATGCGCTGCCCGGCCCACTCGATACGACGCGCCCCCTCTTCGGCAAGCGACGGATCGGCGATGTCGTGTCTCATGGTTCCTCCTGGGCCAGACGGTCTTTGAGTTCGGCGATCGTGTTCACCGGCATGGCATCGATGCCGGCCTGCTCGGCCAGGGCCACGGAGACCAGATCGCCTACGAGGATGAGGCTGAAGAGGCGGGCCAGTGCTCCTTCACCCTGGGCGTGGACCTCACCGGCGATGCCTACGCGGTCCTCGAGGATCTCGCCGGTGACCTGCGCCCTGTGAGTGACTCGCGGGTCGTCGGTCGGGTCGTGAAGAAAGACGATGCCGACGTGGTCACGGGCCAGCGCAGGGGAGCCGGTCCAGCCTTCGACTTCGTTGTGATCGAGCTCCGGGAGCTGCGACCAGAACGCCATCGACTTCCCGTTCTCGTTGATCTGAGTCTTCCAGCGCCTGGCTGCCACCGCGCCCAAGCCCGCCCCACCGTAGACGACGGCGATGCGTCCCTGAAGCGCCTCGGCCAGGTCCGACGCCAGAGCCACCGCGGGGCCGGAGCCGTCACCGAGAAGCCGCTCGACCACTTCCGCCGCTTCTTCGAGGTCCTCGGCCATCGGCGGCACCATCCCGGCCCCCTCGAGAACCCGGAGCACGGCGCCGGCGAGCGACCCCACCGCGGCCCGGGGCTGGGGAGCAGGAGGCGGCTGCACCAACGCGCAGCCCTCCGTCTCGGCCAACTCCACGAGGCGGCCTCCGGTGGCCACGACCACACGGTCCAGGCCGCTTTCGCCAGCGGCGCCGAAGGACGAGAGGGTCTCCTCGGTATCGCCGCTGTGGGACACGGCGACAACGAGCGCTCCCGACGACGACGCCCATGAGGGCAGACCGTAGGACCTGTGCACGTAGACTCGGCGACCCGATTGGGCCGCGACGACTGCGGCTATGTTCCCGGCAATCGCCGACCCGCCCATTCCACTCACCACGGCCTCGGGGGCCGCGGGGATCCGGGGAACCTTCAAACGAGCGGCCCAGCGCAACTGGGCGGGCAGCTCCGCTATTGCCGTCTGCATGTCGCTCATTTCGCCTTCTTGGTGCCGGCGTCCTCCTCGGGGCGGAAGGCCTCCTCCGCAAGCATGAACGGGATGCCATCGCGCACCGGGTAGTGAAGCCCGCACCCTTTGCACACCAGCGTATCGCCGCGCTCGGAGAGCGACCCCCGGCATTGGGGACACGCCATGACGGCGAGCAGCTCTTCAGGAACCGACACCGGGTACCTCCTCGATGATCTCCTCGACCTGCCGCACCAGAGCAGCCACACCGGCGGCATCCGGCGCCTCCACGTTGAGCCGCAGCACCGGCTCGGTATTGGAGGGACGAAGGTTGAACCACCTGTCGCTCCACGACACGGTGAGGCCGTCCAGCCGGTCCTGATCGCCGCCGGCAAACGCCGCGGCCACGGCTTCGGTGGCCGCCGACTGGTCGGCGACCTCCAGGTTGATCTCACCGGACTGGGCGTATGGCTCGAACTCGGCACGGATCTCCGAGAGCGGCCGGCCCGCCTCGGACACAACCTGCATGAGGACGAGCATGGCCAGGATGCCCGAGTCGGCCCGGAAATTGTCCCGAAAGTAATAGTGGCCGCTGTGCTCCCCACCGAAGATGGCGCCGCTCTCCTTCATGACCGCCTTGATGAACGAGTGGCCCACGCGGGTGCGGATCGGCGTCCCTCCCGCCAGACGCACCGTCTCCGGCACGGCACGGCTGCATATGAGATTGTGCACCACGGCCGATCCCGGCTCCCGAGCCAGGAACCACCCGGCGATGATGGCGGTCACGGTGCTTCCCGGCAGCGGCTCGAGCTCACCGTCGACGAAGAAGGCGCGGTCGGCATCGCCGTCGAAGGCAACGCCGAGGTCGGGCCGCTCCCGGCGCATCAGCTCCTCCAGATCCCGGAGGTTCTCGGGCCGAAGCGGGTCGGGGTGATGATTGGGAAACGTGCCGTCGGGTTCGAGGTAGAGACCGATCAGATCGGCCGGGAGCCGCTCGAACACGGCGGGCACCGCTACTCCCGCCACGCCGTTCCCGCCGTCCACCGCGACGCGGATGGCGGCAAAACGCGAAACGTCGACGATGGAAAGCAGGTGATCCAGATAGCCGCCGAGCACATCGCGACGCCGCACTCGGCCTGCCTCCACCTGTGGACGTGGGCGCCCGGCAAGGCGCCGCACCTCGTCGAGCCCGCTCTCGGCGCCGACGGGAGCGGCGCCAGCCAGGCACAGCTTGATGCCGTTCCACTCTCCGGGATTGTGTGATGCGGTGATCATGGCGCCCGGCTCGTCGAAGGCCCCGGAAGCGAAGTAGACCATGTCGGTGGTGACTATGCCCAAGTCGTCGACGTCCACCCCTTGCGACGCGGCTCCTGCGATAAACGCGGCGGCGAGCCCGGGCGACGAGGTGCGGCAATCCTGCCCCACGGCGATCCGATCTGCACCGGCAAAGGCGGCGAACGCCGACCCTATGGCACCCGCCGTCTCCTCATCGAGCTGCTCGGGAACCAGCCCACGGATGTCGTAGGCCTTGAAGATCGAATCCAGCTCCATGGCGCCGCATTGTACGGGCCGATGGCTTGCCCGCCCGACCTAGACTCGCCTGCCAGCCGCGGCACGTAGGAGGAACAGCCGCTCGCAGGTCGCTTCAAGAACAAGTCCCGGAGGGTCGCAACGGGCAACGCAGAAGCCGATCGCCTAGTCACCAGGCGCAGCTTCTTGAAGTTGGTCTCTGTCGCGGCAGGAGCAGTCGCCATCGGCGGCTGCGCATCAGAGTCCGCGGCAACGTCCGCAGCGGCAACTGCCGCCGCTTCGGAAACGTCATCCTCGACGACGCCGGCATCGAGGACGACTCTCGAACCGGAGCCCACGACCACCGAGGCTGGGACAACGATCCCTCCGCTGGTGGAGTACCTGCCGGCGGCGGTCCCGGGCGGCGAGCCTTTGGCACTCCCCGAGCCGGCAATGGGGGGAGGCATGCCGTTGGTGGAAGCTTCGTGGAACCGCAGGACCATCCGCGACTACAAGACCGACGAGATACCCGTGCACCTTCTGTCCCGCCTGCTCTGGGCCGGCTTCGGCGTCAACCGACCAGAGACCGGCCAGCGCACCGCTCCGTCCGCCCACAACAGCCAGGATATCTCCACATACGTCGCCACCGAGAAAGGCCTGTTCCGCTACGACGCCGGGGCGCACTCGCTGGAGCCGGTCCTCTCCGACGACGTTCGATCCCCCACCGTGCTCAACCAGCCTGAGGCGGCCGAGGCCCCGATCCAGCTGATCTACGTCTCCGACTACGGCCGCCTGGGGGCAAACCAGGACCAGAACGTGCGGTGGTCGTGGGCGCACACCGGGCTCATCGCTCAGAACGTGTACCTGTACTGCGCGTCGGAGGGGCTGGCCACGGTGGTCCGATCGAGCTTCACACTGGAAATGCTGGAGGACAGCATGCCCCTGGGCTTCAGCGATCACATCACCCTGGTGCAGGCCGTCGGCTACCCGCAGGACACCTAGGCTCGGCGGCGGCCCGCTCGACGGCAACCGATCCCGTGAGGCCCCGGCGGCCCCCGGCCGCTGCGGCCCGGCGGCTCGTCACGGCTCCGGCCCTAGACTCGCCGGCTGATGGCTGGTTCTCCCACGCTGAGCGTGGTCATCCCGATCCACAACGAGGCCGCATACCTTCACGACGCGCTTGAGCGGCTCCACGCAGAGCTCGACGACCTCGGTGAGAGCTACGAACTGATCCTCGCCGAGAACGGATCGACCGACGGAACCGCAGAGATGGCCGCGGCCATCGCCGAACAGCGTATCGACACGCGCCTCGTCACCCTTCCCTACGCTGACTATGGCGCGGCCATGCGCAGGGCTTTCCGGGAAGCGGCCGGGGACTGGGTGGTCAACTTCGACATCGACTACTTCTCCAGCGCCTTCCTGGAGGCCGCCCTCGATCATGCCCAGACGGCGGATATTGTGCTCGCCTCCAAGCGGGCACCCGGAGCCGACGACCGCCGCGGCCTTCTGCGACGGACGGGAACGCTCGTGTTCAACCTGATCCTGCGCGTACTCTTCGGATCCCGGGTGAGCGACACACACGGCATGAAGATGGTCCGCCGGGAGGTCGTCGAGGCCATCGTGCCGTTTGTTGCCTCCACCAAGGATCTCTTCGACACCGAGCTGGTCATCCGCGCCGAGCGCGCCGGCTACAGGATCGCCGAAGTCCCCGCCCTGGTGGAAGAGCAGCGCGACACCCGCTCCCCGTTCCTCTCCCGAGTGCCTCGTACGCTGCTCGGCCTAGCCCGCATCCGCTGGCGACTCTGGCAGCGGCGCTAATCGGCCGGCGTCCCGGCGGCGGCGCCTCCGACTCAGTCCCAGCGCGACCAGACCCAGCACAGCGCCCCCGGTGAGCATCAAACCGAGCGTGTCGTCCCAGTCCCTAGCGAAAGTGACCGTGACGTCCTCCTCGGTCGGCACCACGATCATGAGCGACGGCGCGGCGTAGTAGGGGCCCTCTGCGCCGTCCGCATGCCAGTTGGGGAAGTACGACACCTTGACCAGATGAGGCACCCCGACGGCATCGGTGTGGAAAGAGATGCTGTAGTCGTCGTACCGGATATCGCTGACCGTCCCGTCGACGTCGTACGGCGTCTGGCGTTCATCCGGACCCACGTCGGTGATGCGGGGCCAATCGGCGGGTCCGTCGGCCGCCATCCAATAGTCGAGACCCTCGACGTTCCCATACCACTCCAAAGCGGCATCGAGGAACCGCCCCTCCCCATCCCAAACCGCGGGGACGTATGAGGCAACGTCGACCAGCGAGGCCTCCGGCAGGGCATACACGGTGAACGGATCGGGCTCGGCCAGCATTCCAAAGCCCGCCTCCGCCGCTGCGTCGGTGGCCTGCTCGGTGAAGGTGACGTAGTAGGCCACGTCGTAGAGCGCCATGTGGACAACGGCCCGGTCCAGGTTGAAGCCCGGATAATCGAGGCCGGGTATCGGGTTCGAAGGCCGGATGCTCATCTCCGAGGCATTGATGAAGTGGAACTTCGTCGTCAACGACGACTCGAACAGAAGCCCTTCCATTGAAGGATGCCCTTCGCTCCAATACCCGGTCAGCATGAGAGCCATCGGCGTGCCGTAGGTCCCCAGATCGTTGTTGGCCTCCCACATCACCCGGCCGGGCGGCTGCTCGTCGAGGGCCTCCATCAGCGCCCGGTACTCGGGGTAGCCCCCCTTCCCCTCGTAGCCGCTGTAGTTCCACGCCGCCCAGCCCGGCGTCTTGTGCACGGAGAAGAGGGAGACGTTCATGAAGAGGAGGACCCCGACGCCCGCGGCGACCCACACGGTCCGGGGAGACGGGCGCCACATCGCCACGAGCATGACCGCGGCTAGCAGCGCCGCCGACCCGGCGGATATGGCCACCAGAACGAGGATGCCGGCCCCCCGGTCCGCGTAGAAATCCACCGCCCCCACCAGCCAGACCGCCAGCGACCCCAGGGAGAGAGTCCCGATGAGCACGAACATCTCGGTGGAAATGGGCCGCTCCGGAACGAATGCGAGCACCGTGGGGGCCACCCCGAGCCCGAGAACCACGGCAAGAAGAGCCATCCAGAGGAGCCGCTCGGAGATGGAGCCGCCGAAATAGAAGTTGACGAATAGGGCCGCCGCCTCGCCGGTTACCACAAGAGCCAGCAGGGCGGCAAACACGTGTCCCGGCGTCAGGGACCGCAGCCGACGGGCGATCGCCGCCAGCAACATACCCACAAAGAGCCCGGCGAAGAGGAACACCCCGAAGTAGAAGTAGGGCAGCCAGCGGGAGTTGAGCGTGTCCCCGAACTTGAACCAGTCGAACAGGACGTCCCCGAACAGGTAGAAGGTGAAGACGGAGAAGACCATCATCAGGATGGCCGGACCGACGGCCTTGCGGCGCGCCGCCGCCCAGGCCATACCTCCGACGGCGAGCAGGAGAAGAGGGACCAGGTCGCGGGCGGGGCACGACGGGGCGCAGTACCCCCCGAAATCAGGCCACAACCACTCCTTCAGATCGGTGTGCGGCCACCAATCCATGCTCGTCATCATCCCGCTCAGCTTGCCCACCAGGAAAGGCAGAGCCCACCAAGCGGCCAGGAAGAAGCCCAGGATCCACGATCCCACGACTGCAACCGCTCCCTTGCGGCGGTACAGGAGCGCGACCGATGCCACGACCGCCACCGAAGCGGTGATGACGTGCGACAGCGCGGTCAGCGCCAGCAGGATCCCCGGGCCCGCGGTGAAGCCGCGCTCTTCCTTGATGTTGCGCAGCAGCAGCCCCAGATAGAAGAGCGATAGGGCCATCGACCAGGAGTAGGAGTACTCCCCGGCCAGCGTCGATAGTGTGTTGCCCCCGAGGATCGAGTAGTTCTCCATGAGCACAAAAAAGCCCCCGGCAACACCGCCGACGACCGCCACGGCGCGGTCGAAGCCCATAGATCGGGCGAAGTAGTAGGCGGCCGGGGGCATGGCGACGAGCCCGGCGACCGTCACCAGCTTGAAGGCGACGCCGTACGGCAGCAGCAGGTCGAGCAGGACGATGACGAAGGCGGGGAGGGGGAAGTAGAAGTAGAGAACCGGGAAGCCGGCGTACCAGTCGCTGCTCCAGCCTAAGAGCCGCCCCGAGGGGAGCACGGATTCGCGCAGCGTCGCAGGCAGCAGCACGTGTGCCCCCATGTCGCCGCCGGTCGGGGTGTTAGCCACGAAGAGGTAGTCAGGCCGCATCAGGGCAAATATCGCCAGAGATACGGTGCCGATGGCCACCAGCACGAACACCCGAGCCGCCCTTTCGGGGTTCGAGCCCGCCACGGGAGCCGCCAGAGGAGCCTCAGCCTGGTTCACTGAGCCAGCAGGCTACCGCGGGCGCAGATCGAGAAAGCGCCCGCCGTCAGCTGGGGCGGGCTTTGTCGAGAACGACGGTGAGATCGATCACCTCGCCGTCGGCGTTCCACCAGCGGTACTCACAACGGTGGCAAGAGCGGAAATCGACCTCGGTGTCGTCGGGCAGTGTGAGGCCGATCTCGATGACGTCCGCAGCTCCACACTGCGGACAGATGAAACTTGAGAGGTGAGCACGCCGCGAGCTATGCGTGCGCATCTGTCCTTCCTCCTTGTCCGACCTACTGTCCTTCGGCAGATCGGAGGCGAGGATTGAGCGCCTCTTCCTCTTCGAGCTTGCCCACATACCGGGACCGGCGCCGGCCGTCCTCGGTCCAGTAGGCGTACCAGTACGGCCCGTGGGGGCAGCGAGTGCAGTTGCGCTTGCCGCACTTCACATACTGGGAGCGCAGATGGACCTTGGGCGTCGACCCGAAGCCGATCCCCTTGGATTCGAGACGCGCCTTGGCCAGGATCACCAGACGCCGCAGGTCGTGCTCGTCCATCTCTTTGACCGCTTCGAGCACATCCGGGTCGAGGGGCACGGCTGCCTCAGATCCGACGGCGCATCAGGCCACCTCGAGCGAGGTGAACAGATGCCCCACCGACGCTCGCCGGTCGGTCAGCGTCCACCCGAGCGGCGGGGTGAGCCGGTCGGCATGCTGTACACAAAACGCATAGCCGGCACCGGGAATCACAGGCTCGGTCAGGTCTTCCAGCCACACCAGGCGCTGCCGGTAGTCGAAGGCCATGACGATGGCTGCAGGCCCACTGCAACGAACACACCGCTCGATCATGCCGGCCACTCTACATCGATGTAACTACTCACGCGTGATTCTGACCATGTCGTTCTTACGCGCGCCGGGCGCGCGTAAGTCGGTTTTGTCATTCGACGCTCCCCGGTGCGGCCGAGACCGGCGAAGCCGGCGCCAGGCCCAAACCCGAGGCGCCGCTCATGACCCAAGCCACCGACAGCGGTGCCGACGACTCGACCAAAAAAGCAACGGCATCGACCGATTCGATCTCGACCTCGTAGGGACGGCCGGCCTCGATGATCACCTGCTCGCCCACCAGCCCGGAGTCGGTTATCTCGCTGACCGTCGCCGAGATCGTCTCCTCACTGGAGTTGAGCAGCCACAAGGAGGTACCGCCGTACCCCAAGGCTCGTGGGCCGGGCACGAGCCAGCGGTTGACCGGCTCGGCGATGCCCGACATGACGGCCACTCCGGCCTCGCTCTGCGAGACCAGGCCCGCCACGACGGGACCACTCGCCACCAGCCTGGCCCCCGACACGTCGTATCCGGCGACCGAAGGGTCGAGCCGTGTCACGGAGTATGCACCCAGCGACTCGCCGAGCACGTCAAAGATCGTCCCGTCGGGGGTGAGGACGTCGATGCTGAACTCGACTTCGTCGGAGCCGACGTTCGCCACCACAATCTCCCCCTCCAGCCCTTCGGCCCGAGTGATGGGGAACTCCCACACCAGGCTCTCGTCGGCACCCGCCCACCAGTCCTCGTCCTCCTCTGTACCGAAGGCCATCGCCGGGACGACGGTTCCCTCTTCCGTTTCCACCGAAATCACCAGCTCCTGGCGCTGAGGAAGCTCCTCCTCGAACGCGATGTCCACCCACTCTTCAGGCAGCACGGTGATGCTCCGCAGATCGCCGATCGCCTCCACACCGAACTCGGAGGTGGCCGTCACCGTCACCTTTGCGCTCTCGAGGAACGGGTTGAAGAGCCGGAGGACCAGGTGCTCTCCGGGCATCGTCGATCCTCCGGCAAAGTGCCAGACATCGAAGCCTTCCGCCACGCAGGCATCGGCGGCGAGCATCTCCTCCCCCTCCACGACCACCGAGGCCGCCGCCGGCCCCGCGCTGAACTCGATGAACGACGGAGAGTCGCCTCGCTGCGCCACCGAGCTCAGCTCGAGTCCCGCCGCGCCGGGCCCAGTCATCGTCAGTGTCGCCTCATCGGAATCTTCACCCGGGATGGCGACGGGGAACGTAAGCGACGCCGTGGCCGCCTCCAAGGAGGCGACCGCCAGGAAGGAATCCCTCGATCCCGTCGATTGGGCCCAGGGGCAGTACCAAATGCTCTCGTCCACAGGCGATGACAGGCCCGAGGGCTCGATCAGGCGGCCCGCAAGGGGTGGAGGTGGGGGCTCGGGACCGGGGATGACGACAACGACCGTGCCGACCGCGCCGATGAGCAATGCAACGAGAAGGCGCCTCATCTCTCCCTCCATCCGCGTGCCCGGCCCACGATGCTCGAGACCACGAGCAGCGCCAGCCAGACGGCCGCCAGCAGTGCCATGTTCCGGCGCGGCGCGTACCCGGCGAAACGGACCTCATCTCCCGAGGCGACAACGCTGTTGGCCCATCCCTCCTGCGACCACTCCCCCGGCCCCCAGCGATAGTCGGCATTCTCGGCGATGCTGACCGTGCCGTCCGAATCGGGGCTGCGATAGCCGGTCCCGTCGCGCGCCCACACGGCCCCGTCGTCGCCAACGGCTCCGGCAGCTTCGAGGTTGTTGCGGAATGTGACGAAATCGAGACTGAGCAGGGGTGCCATGTCGAGCTGACCCTCGAACCGCGACTCGAAGCTGTTCTCCAGCGTCTCGAGGAACACGACCCAGCCGATGCCGAACGGCGCCAAGCGCTCGCCGGCTCGTCTCACCTCACCGTCGAGGATGTCGGTCAACACATCCTCCAGAGCGTCGTCGCCGAGCCGGGGTTCACTGAGGTAGGACTCCCAGGAGTACGGGTAGGGAGGCGTGAAGACCCGATAGCCGACGCCCTCGAGATCGCGTGCCTCTCCCGGCAGATCCTCGGCCGGCCCGAACACGAGCACCCGAGCCGGCTCTACGTCCTCGGTGACCATGAAGGCGAAACGCTCCCCGTACTGATCCTCGGGGAGGCCGGCCCGCCCCGCAAATGAGGCGAACACCGCCGCCGCCAGGACCACGACAGCCGCGAACGTCCCCACCGCGGCCAACGCCGATCGCGCCCCGCCCATCTCACGTCGCCTGTCCCTGGACTCGAAGGCTGCGCCGACTATCACCGCGCTCCCCAGCGCCACCGCCATCAGGCCCGCCACCCCACCCTCTCGACCTACTCCGAAGTCGCCGGCGCGTGCCACCAGCGCTCCCAGGACGGCGACCAGCCCGCCCCACCCGGCAACCGTGGCCATAGCGCGATCAGATCCAACGAGTGTGCCCACGAGCGCCACAACCAGCCCGGCCAGCATGGCCCACTCGATATCCCCGGCCGGAGCCCAGAAGGCCGGCGTTCCGGAACGGAGCACTTCGAGGAGATCCGCGTAGAGGATCCAGGGCATGAGCAAGGGAACGGCCAGCAACAGCGCAACCGTCGCCCGCAGCATCCCATCCCAGCGGCGGCCCAGCCCTACGAGCGCCCATAGGAGCATTGCCGCCGCCGGCAGCAGAAAGGCCGCCGGCGCAAACGCGCCAACGACGCCCGAGGCCAAGGTGATCCCGGCGACTCGACCCACCCGAGCAGGCCAGGTCGACGGCCACTGAGCCATCACCAAGAACAGCACCCAGGGCACTGCGGCCAGTGCCACCACACTCGACCATCCGCCCTCGGAGGCAATCACCTTGATCGTCGGCCCGGCCATGAGAACCACGCCGGCCAGGTAGCCAGCGACCGAGCCGACACCCCATCGCCGCAGCATGAGGCCGGTCCCAATGGCTCCGGCGGCAAACGCGGCAACGAGCAGCACGGACACGACAAGACCCGCCTTGTTGAGGAGAAGGAGCTGCACGACCGCAGTGGCCGCAACTTCCGGGCGCAGCACCTCTGGTGACCCCAGGCCCGCCGGGTTCCACCCGCCGGCATAGGCCCCGAGGGCATCAGTGGCCGAGGGTGTCGGAGGCAGCGAGTAGCCCACGACCGGCAGGCCACCGGTCACGACGGCCCGCGTCGCCACGATGGCAAACAGCATCACCAGCAGGCTCGTGATCACGGCAGGACGGCGGAGCCGCTGCTGCCCCGCCTTCACGACACCGGAGAACCCGGCCAGCGCACCATCGGGAAAACGCGCCCTCAGGCGCACCAGCGACTCGTCGTACAGCTCGCGCAGACGCGCCGAGCCTCCGGTCTGGAAGCGGAAGAGCTCTTCGTCGCCCACCACCCGACCGCGCCGGGCCCGCGCCCGCGCCACCAGAGTCGACGGAAACAGGACGATGCTCCAGAACCAGGCCGCAACGAAGCCGAAGAGGCGCCATCGCCCGAAGAAGGGGCTGATGATGCCCTCCACCAAGCCGGCGAGGAAGGCAAGAGGGACGGCCCAAAGCAGGGTGATGACGCTGTAGATCTTGAGCATCGCCCGAATCTCTCCCGCCCGCTCCCGCCACTCCCACCTGCTGTCGCGCCCGGCGAGGAGCACCTCGGATGACGGCACCACGAGGACCCGGCCGCCGAGGAGCCGGGCCCTCTGGCAGAAGTCGATGGCGCCCGCCATTGGGGCCATGTGCGGATCGAAACCCCGAAGGCCGAAGAACAGGTCCCGCCGGATCAACATCGAAGCCCCGGACAGCGCCGCCACGTCGCGGATCACGTCGTACTGCTCCTGGTCCACCTCACCCGGCTGCAGGCCCGAGTACGGAGCGTCGAACACGTCGGTGGCGTAGCCGACCGAGACGAGGAAGTCCTGGTCTTCGGCATCGATGACCTTGCTGCCGGCCACGGCCGCCTCGACGCGGGACCCGTCCCGCACCAGAGCATTTAGAGCATCTGGGCGAGGCCGGGCTCGATCGGAGAGCCGCCACACGTACACTATGTCGCGGGCGAGGGCATCCATGACCCCGGGCAGGCTCGGCTTCCAGTTCACTCCGTGCTCCCCGGCGACCTGCCGGGCCTCGTCGCCCCCACCAACCACGAACACCTGCGACAGCCCGTACACTTGCCGCTCAAGCGCCACCAGGCAGGGTCCGAGGAGATCGGCGCTGCTGGCCACTACGTAGGCGGCGACCGATTGGGGCTCGGAAGCGGGTTCGTTGGGCATCGGCGTCGTCATTCTCAGTCCTCGGGCCCGGAGAGGCAATCTTCGGTCATGATCACGTTGTTGTCGGGAGGCGTGGGCGGCGCCCGGTTGGCTCGCGGCCTCGCCGCGGTCGTGTCACCGGGAGACCTTACCGTTGTAGTCAATGTCGGCGATGACGATCGCCTGTACGGCCTCCACATCTCCCCCGACCTCGACACCGTCGTCTACACGCTCGCCGGCCGGGAAGGGCCTCGGGGCTGGGGTCTCGCCGCCGACACCTTCGGCGTCATGAGCCAGCTGGACGCCCTGGGGGTCGACACCAGCTTCCGGCTCGGCGACGCCGATCTCGCCACCAGCCTCGTACGCGCCGATGCCCTGCACGAGGGGAAACCTCTCTCGGCGGCCACCGAACGCATCTGCCGCGCCCTCCGGGTGGAGTGCCGTGTCCTCCCCGCAACGGACGACCCGTTGCGCACCAGGATCCAGGCTTCGGATGGCGAGTGGCTCTCCTTCCAGGAGTATTTCGTGACCCGCGGGCACCGAGACGAGGTATCCGCGCTGCACTTCGAGGGTGCCGACGCGGCCCGGCCCGCCCCGGGCGTCCTAGACGCAATCGGCCAGGCCGACCTCGTCGTCATCGCGCCGTCGAATCCGCCGCTGTCCATCTGGCCCATCCTCGCCGTGGACGGCATTCGGCCGGCGCTGGCGGGGGCGCGCCGAGTCATCGCGGTCAGCCCTCTCTTCGGTGGCAAGGCCCTGAAGGGCCCGGCCGACCGAGTCATGCTCTCCCTCGGACTGCCGCCGGGGACGGCGGGCGTGCTCGAGGCGTACGCCGGACTGCTCCACGACCTCGTGGTGGACGCCGCAGATGCCGGCGACATCAAAAAGCTTGCGGACGGCACGGTGCGGATGCATGCCGCCTACACACGCATCGCCGAGCCCGAAGCCGCGTCCCGCTTTGCCGCCTGGCTCCTGGAGCTGCCGTGACGGTCTCGATACACCCGATCCTGGGCCTGCCGGAGATAGCACCCGGCGACGATCTCGCCGCGATGCTCGCCGACGCCATCGCTGCAGGCGGCCTCGGCCCCCAGAAGGGAGACGTGCTGGTGGTCACGCACAAGGTCGTCTCCAAGGCAGAAGGCTCCGTCGTTCACGTCGCCGACGACAACTACTACCGCCGCGTCGTCGAGGAGCAGGCGGTAGATGTGCTGCGCCGCCGCGGTGATCTCGTCATCGCCCGCACGCGCCACGGCTTCATCTGCGCCAACGCCGGCGTCGACCGTTCGAACGCCGAACCCGGCACGGCCGTGCTACTCCCCATCCGGCCCGATCGCTCGGCACACGAGCTGCGGCGGTCTCTGTTGAGAGCCACCGGAGTCGACGTTCCTGTCGTCGTCACCGACACGTTCGGCCGTCCGTGGAGACGCGGGCTCGTCGACGTTGCCATCGGAGTGTCCGGCATCGAGGCCATCATCGACCTACGCGGCACGACGGACGCCAAAGGACGGGTGCTGCAGGCCACCGAGATCGCAATCGTTGACGAGATCGCCGCCGCCGCCGACCTCGTCATGGGCAAGGCCGGCAGCATCCCCGCCGCCTTGATACGCGGTCTCTCGGTGCCCCGCGGCGACGGAACGGCCGGCCAGCTGATACGACCGGCGTCGGAAGACCTGTTCCGCTAGCCGGTAGCGTTCAGCACGTGCCCGAGCTTCCCGACGTCGTCGTCTACTGCGAGCGCCTTGAGGCACTCGCCGTCGGACAGCATCTCGATCGCCTCCATATCGCCGATCCCTGGGTGCTGCGCTCCGTCGATCCCCCGCCGTCGGCTCTCTCAGGCCGCGCCTTGACCGGCGTCCACCGGCTCGGCAAGCGCATCGTGCTCGGCTTCGCCGACGACCTGTTCGCCGTCGTTCACCTCATGGTGTCGGGCCGGCTGCGACGGCGTGCCCAAGGAGCAGCAATGCCTCGCCGCGGACTGGCTGCCTTCGACTTCCCCAGCCAGACCTTCGTGCTCACCGAAGAGAGCACCAAGAGGAGGGCGTCGATCCACCTGGCGCAGGGCGAAGAAGGTCTCGCCGCATTCGATCGAGGCGGCGTCGAGCCGCTCCAGGCGACGGCGGCCGAGTTCGCCGCCGCCGTCACTTCCGAGCCCCACACACTGAAGCGGGCGCTCACCGACGCCCGCCTCGTCTCCGGGATCGGCGGCGCATACGCCGATGAGATCATGCACCGAGCCGGCCTCAGCCCCTTGGCGAGGACGAGGTCGCTCGGCGACCCGGAGCTCGAGCACCTGCACGCCGCCGTCCGAGTGGTTCTCACGGAGTGGACCGACCGGCTCCGCGCCGAAGTCGGAGACGGCTTCCCCGAGAAGGTGACCGCCTTCCGTGCCGAGATGGCGGTACACGGCAAGGCAGGCCAACCGTGCCCAGTCTGCGCCGCGCCCGTGCAGCGCATCCGCTACGCAGACACCGAGACGGATTACTGCGCCGGATGCCAAACCGGTGGCAGAATCCTCGCCGACCGCAGCCTGAGCCGCTTGCTCAAGGACGACCGGCCCCGCTCCCTGGAGGACCTGGAATGGTGAATTTCCCCGATTCGGCACCGCGATGACGCAGAATGGAGCAGTTTCGGCGAAAAAGCCGACATGTCGGCCGCTCAATCCCTCAAGCCGACACCGGCTGCTGACGACAGTATCGAAAACATGGATGCCGTCCTGTCGCCAATGACGGACAGCGCAGCCACGGGGTGCGCCAGAAGGAGTCGGTGCGTGTCGGCGAGTAGCAGACGTAAGGGAGTCAACAAGCTTGACCGTTTCGCAACGGCCGAACACGCACGCCGACGGCTCGCCGAAGGAGGCAATCCGGCGGTCTCGGGAGAGCACTGACATGGCAGGTGACCAGGTCCGAGTTCTGATGGTCGGGGGAACCCAGAACGACTTCAACCTGGTGCGCGCTCTCCTGTGTCAGATCGACGACACCAACTATGACCTCGACTGGGTCACCTCGTTCAGTGACGGCCTCGACGCCATCAAACGCGAAGAGCACGACGTCCTGCTTGTAGACAACGACCTCGGACAGCACAGCGGCGTCGAATTCATCGGGCAGGCCCACGACGTCGGCTGCCAGGCACCGATCATCGTGCTGTCCTCGGCGTCAAGCTATGAGACCCACGTCGCTGCGGTGAAAGCCGGTGCCGCCGATTCGATGACCAAGAGCGAGATCGACGCGGTCCGCCTCGACCGGTCAATGCGGCACGCTTTGGAGCGCCAGCACCTGCTATCCACCTTGGACCGCGAGAAGTATTTGCTCGAAGCACTGCTCGAGAACCTCCCCGACGCCATCTACTTCAAGGACACCCGCAGCCGCTTCTTGCGGGTCAGCCGTGAGCTCGCCGGCAAATTCGGCATCGACGACCCCGTACAGGTCATCGGCAAGACCGACGCCGACTTCTTCAGCTCAGAGCACGCCCAGGAAGCCCTCGACGACGAGCGCGCGCTGATGCGCTTGGAACAGCCGGTGCTGGTCAAGGAGGAGAAGGAGACGTGGCCCGACGGCCGCATCAACTACGTTTCGACAACCAAGCTGCCGCTCTACGACCGGCGCGGCCGCATCGTCGGCACGTTTGGCATGTCTCGTGACATCACGGCGCGCAAACACGCCGAGGTTGCACTGCGCGAGGCAAAAGAAGAGGCCGAGGCGGCCAATCGGGCCAAGAGCGAGTTCGTGGCCAACATGAGCCATGAGATCCGCACCCCGATGAATGCCATCATCGGCATGACCGAACTCGTGCTCGACAGCGGCCTCAAGGACACGCAGCGCGAGTACCTCACCATGGTCCGCGACTCCGCCGAGTCCCTCATGTCGATCATCAACGACATCCTCGACTTCTCCAAGATCGAAGCCGGCAAGCTCGATCTCTTCCCAGAGCCGATCGACGTGCGCAAGACCCTCAGCGACACCCTCAAGTCGCTGGCGGTGAGGGCGGGACGCAAGGAACTCGAGCTGCTCTGCGACATCGGCACGGACGTCCCCCCCGGGGTCGCAGCCGACGTGGGCCGCCTCCGCCAGATCATCGTCAACCTGGTCGGCAACGCCATCAAGTTCACCTCCGAGGGCGAGGTTGCCCTGCGGGTCGGACTCGTCTCGGAGACCGACGACGACGTGGAGCTCAAGTTTGCCGTCACCGACACCGGCATCGGGATCCCCCCAGACAAGCTCGAAGCGGTCTTCGAGGCGTTCGAGCAGGCTGACAAATCGAGCACCCGCCGCTTCCGGGGCACCGGCCTGGGCCTCAGCATCTCCTCCCGTCTCGTCGAGATGATGGGCGGCCGCCTCCAAGTCGAGAGCGTCGAGAACGTGGGCAGCACGTTCCACTTCACCATCCGGCTGCCCAAGGCCATACCCGAATTCGTCGAGAAGCATCGGGTGGATGCCTCGGTGGTCAAGGACCTGCGGGTGCTCGTCGTCGACGACAACGCCACCAACCGGCGCATCCTCGACGAGATGCTGCGCGGCTGGGAAATGTTGCCGACGATGGTGCCGTCCGCGGCCGATGCCATCAAGGCCATGAAGGCGGCGGTCAAGGCCAGGGAGCCGTTCCACGTGATGGTGACCGATGACCACATGCCCGAGACCGACGGCATCACGCTCATCGAGAAGCTGCGCGCCGAGAGCCAATTCGACGACGTCGTCATCCTCATGCTCAGCTCGGGCGGCTTCCGTGACCACGGCGAGCGGGCCAAGCAAGCCCGAGTCGTGGCCCAGCTCCTGAAGCCCGCCAATCCCATCGAGCTGTTCGAAGCGCTGGTCTCAGCCGTTGTCAAGACCAGCGATGGCGAAGAGGTCGTGGTCGAGGAGCGTCCCCCGATGCTCCTTTCGGACCGCCACCTCCATGTGCTTGTTGTCGAGGACAGCAAGGTCAACCAGAAGCTGGCCACGGCCCTTCTGGAAAAGCACGGTCACACCTCCTCCACCGCCGAAGACGGCCGCGAAGCCATCGAGGCTGTGTTCAGAGAGGACTTCGACCTGGTGCTGATGGACGTACAGATGCCGGTGATGGACGGTTTCGAGGCCACAACCGAGATACGGCGTCGCGAGGAGGGCACGGGCAAACACGTCGCCATCGTCGCCATGACGGCGCACGCCATGAAGGGCGACCGGGAGAAGTGCATCGAATCCGGCATGGACGAGTACGTGCCCAAGCCGATCCGTCCCGAGGAGCTGTTCACCTCGATGTACCACGCCCTCGAGACCGCGGCTCAAGCCAAGGCCGACACCGACGCCGCCTGACGGGTAGACCACCCTCAAAATCGATTCCTCGGCGCGCCGTGCCCCACGGCGCTCAGCGATCCAGGCTCCTTCGGTACCACTCGACGGTCCTGCGCAGGCCCGCCTCCAGCGGGGTCCAGGCTTCCCAGCCGAGCACCGCCTTCGCCTTCGCCGGGTTCACGACCGACCGCGCCACATCACCGGTCCTCGGGGCCTCGAATCGGGGCCGCTTGCCGAAGCCCGTGATCCGGGCCAAGAGGTCGTAGAGGTCTATCACCGACGTCTCATTGCCGCTCCCGATGTTGAGCAGGAGACCGTCGCCGGATTCCGTCGCCCTCCAGAAGGCATCGACGACGTCTTCGACATAGACGAGATCACGGGTCTGGCTACCGTCGCCGTAGATCACCGGACGCTCGCCTCCAAGCATGGCCTTGGCAAAGATCGCGGTGACCCCGCCCTCGAGCCCGGGATCCTGCCGCGGCCCATAGACGTTGGCCGGAGCCAGGAGGACGTGTTCGACACCGTACACCTCGCCAAACCAGCGGAAGTAGTCGGCGACGATCTTCTTGGAGATCCCATACGGTGACTCCGGCTTCATCGTCGAGCGCTCGCTCGCCGGCAGCCGGGCTCTGCCGCCGTAGATGGCACCGCCGGACGAAGCGAAGACAACACGGCGCACGCGAGCCGCCTGCGCCGCCTCCAGCACGTTGATCGTCCCCAGCACGTTGACGTCGGCGTCGTGCACCGGGTCCTCCACAGACGAGCGAACCTTGGACTGTGCCGCCAGATGGAAGATGATCTCCGGATCGAAGCGCACGGCCACCTCAGCGAACTCCCGCCCCCGCACGTCCATCACGTGCACGGCGACATCCCCCCGCCGCCTGGCGGCGCTGATGTGCTCCATCTGCCCTGAAGAGAGGTCATCCACAACGAGGACCTGCCAATCGCGATCGACGAGCAGCTCGACCAGGTGACTGCCGATGAAGCCGGCCCCTCCGGTCACGATGGCGCGCCGTGTCACCTTTTCCTCCTCACTCCGGTGCCGAGAACGTGACGGACCCGGGAGGGAGCTTCGCTCCTGGAGCCACACGCATCCCATGGGCCAACTCACAGCCAGCCCCGACGCTGGCCCCGGCGCCTATCACCGTGTCCCCGGAGACGACGGAGCTCTC
>CAZWKX010000026.1:145-28177 GCA_964633975.1 uncultured Acidimicrobiia bacterium | reverse complement strand
GACGTTCCCTGAGGGGTGTACCTAGTCGACAGCTGCCCAGGGGAGAGTGATGTCACCTGCTGATTGGGTGAACCCCTGACACGAGCGCGCAGGGTATTCAGATTCAGTCGCTGCCTGCCAGAGGCGGCCACCGGTTGTATCCGATTGAGGGGTCGTTGGCCTGCTCCTGCCGAACGAACTCGACCTCCCGCTGGCTCACCTCCGCGTCCGTCGCGGTCTCGGATTCCCAGAGGATCTCCTTGCGAATAGTGAAGTCTTGCCGTTCCTCGCGGGCGAAGTCCTGCAAGATGAAACCACTGTCGGCGTCACCGAAGTAGTTGATGCTGTCGGTGAGATCCTTGCCGATGTAGATCTTTCCGTTGTGGTAGGTGATCCGGTAGATGACCTTCACGTGTCACTCTCCCGCCAGGTTTCCATATAGGCCATGCGACCACGCTAGTGATAGACCATCTTCACGGGCGCTGTACGCACTGGCCGGTCCAGCGTTGCCCGCCGGAGCTCAGGCTGGGGCAACTTCGGATGGTGAGATTGAGTGACGCTGGCCCAGGGCAGAGTGATGTCATCAGGCATTGCGGGTGAACGCTCCTCCCCTTCAGGGGGAGGTGGACGCCGAGCGGAGTGAGGCGGACGGAGGGGGTGCGTTTCCCACTCCGGAACAAGCACCCCCCTCCCCTCAGCCCTGCGGGCTTCGGAACTCCCCCCTGAGGGGGGAGAGCAGTAGTGGTGAGATTGAGCGACACTGGCCCAGGCGAGGCCGATCTCACTTGGTGCCCCTGACGAGCGTTTGCACACGCTGGTCGAGGGGAACGGTTCTCCAGCACGCCGGCGGCTCTCCGGAGTGGGAGGCGGGCCGCTGTTGCACGCGTCGAGGTCGGCCCACTAGCTTGCACAATGTCGAACAGGGCTCCAGATGCATCTGACGTTTGTTCTGACAGCACGCGTTCCGTTCTTCCCCGACGAGAGCAGCGGCCTTGGTTTGTCTGGATGGATAGCGATCGGGGTGGCGATATCGGCCCTGCTGTTCTCGGTAGGCGCCTTCTGGTGGATATACGCAGGCCGGGGCAGCCTCGCAGTGGCCACACCGCGGTCGTACGCATTCCGCCGTGATGACGAGAAGCTTCTCTTGCTGCTACCCCTCGAGTACTACAACACCGGCGCTGCAACGCTTGTCGTTGCGAACCTCCGAGGCTCATTTCGGCACACCACAGCCGAATACCTGGAGTGGACAGGGAACTGGAACAGGCTTCCGGACCGAGGAGACCCCAATGAGTGGGGGGCAGGCGAAGCTGGCGAAGCTCTCAGGGTGAGCGCAGCCGAGTCTCCAGAATCCTTCACTGTCGCCGGCCGAAGTGCAGGGACCATGGTCGCGGAGTTCCAGGCAGACGATCCCTCATCGTTTACTCAACCTGGTGCTTCGTATCTGCTCCGCATCGACGCTCTGATACATCCCAGAAGTAGGCGTGGCCGATCTGTGTGGAGGAAAATTGCCGTGTTCAACTGGTGGTCGCCGCGCTCAGACAACTACGCCGTTCTGACCTCCCACCGCAATGGGCGCTCATTCTCCTAGGTAGAACCTGTCGAGAGGCCCACCTTCTGGATGGCTGCAGGCCGTCCGCCGCTATTGGCTGTGGAGGGGATGTGCTTTGCCGGCGGCTGCCCAGGGTGCCGCTTCGTCACACGGTCGTCGGCGCCAGTGATTGCACGCGCTGTCCCGTGTGACCGGCATATGACATCTTGCGACACTGGCCCAGGTTGCGGCTGCCTCACTCGATTCCCTCAAGGAACATTCGTGCACACTGGGGCACGCCAGGGCAGGCTGACCCAACCCTCTGAGAAGGGGTGGCCTTCCCGATGCTGCCCTTGAGGCAATGGCACGGAGACTGGCAGCCGATCTCACAGGCCGGTGAGCCGACCCGCCGACAACATTGCCGGGCGACCCCTCAGCAGCCTGCCCTCCGGACCAGGCAGGGGTAGGCTCCCCACATGCCTCCAACTGAAGGGGGAAGTCATGGCGCGCTGGGATCTTCGGCGGCGAGCGGAGAAGCAGAAGCTCACCGAACTCGACAAGACACTCGGGGCGGAGCAGCACGGCCAGCAGCGGGCAGCGGAAGAGGCCGAGGATGATCGACTAAGGCAGCCGGGGCGCAGGAACCGGGCGCTCGGCATCTTCAAGCGGCCCAAGCAGAAGTAGCGATACGGTCACTGGGCGCAAACCGGGCACATGACCCGTCCAAACAGCCGCCAACACATACAAGTCATCCCCTTAGACCCCTTGGCGACCGACGATCAACCCGACCCCAGGAATCGTGCCCGACGGCCCCCGGCCTCATAGACGAAGAGTCCAAGGGACGCCAGCGGGGTTTCGGGCCACAGCAGGACGACCCCAGGAGTCCCTCGGGACCCCTGTCAAGAGTCGGCCAACCCGAATCTCATGTTCAGTCTCGGCCCGATCGGGTGAGGCACCACCTGTTCAGGGTGGAGTCACCTCACCCGATGGTGAGGGGGTGACATTGCCGCACACTGGCCCGGGCGATGGCGGCATCAGGAGCGCCTCGGAGGGCGAAGACCTGTCTACGTACCAAACAGCTTCTTGACGGCACCGAAGTTTGGTGCCCAGCCGACACCCCACGCCTTGCTCGAGAGTATCTGGCCGTCCGGGTTCCAATAGGTTTCGCGGAGCCGCTCGATCGTAGGCTTCCGAAAGTCGTAGGGAATCAGGTCGGCGACCTTGCCGTGCCAGGTTCTCTCTTCAGGTGGCTTGCGCAACTCCTGAACGATGGCGATGACACCGACGATCGCCAGTACCAGCCTCCAGAGGTCCTTGCCGGTCGGACGCCTCTTCTGCTTCCCCGGTTGTTTGTCTCTCACGACTCGGAGGCTACCCGGATCCCCAACGCGTGACACCCGAGCTCGCACGGGTTGCTCGTCGAGATGACTCCGGCACCTTGCTGGAATGCCACGACGAGGGGGTGTGTACTTAAGAGTCGGCACCCCAGGGTGATGTCATGTCATTCGAGCAGGGTGTCTTGGTGAGCAGCAGCCCAGCCCGCTGCGACCGAACGGCGGACTGTTGGAGTTGGGGATCGGCCAGCGCCCAGTCGTTCCGTAGAGTGGAACATTGGATGACATGGCGAGACCAGGGAGGGACGAGATGCTGCGGTCAGTAGGCGCGTTGTGCTGCACGCTGGTGATGCTGGCGGCCTGCGGTGACGGGGCTGCCATGTCGGCCGATTCGTCGGTCGACGCTGTCTCCCCCTCAACCGTCAGCATGTCGAGCGCCCCGGCGACGACCAACGTCGGTGTGGCGGTGGAGGTGTCTCCCTGCGACCTACTCACCCCAGACGAGGTCTCTTTGGCCACAGGGCTCAACGTCGAGGAGGTGAGCGAAGATTCTCCGATCACCTGCGTCTTCGACCTTGGAGTCGAAGCCGGGGTCGACGTCTTTGTCGCTGTGGACGATGGGCAAGGACGCCCGAGCGGTCCGGCGGCGGTGTTCGAGGCGTACACCGCTCTGATCGAGGACGGTGAGGCGGAAGCCGTCGCCGGTTTGGGCGAAGGGGCTGTGTACGCGCCAGGATTCCGGGGACTTGCTGTCGACGCTGGCGGTGGGAGATTCATTGGCTTGGGGATCAACGGGGGCTACCAACAGCTCCAGGATCCACGAGACGTGCTCATCTCCCTGGCGGCCGCGGCTCTGGAACGCCTCTGAGCATCACCGGGGGCTGGCGGTTCCCGTGGTCACACGGCAGCCACCAGCCGACGATTCCTCCGAGGATCTGACCTGACGCCCGAACACTGGGTCGACTGCGGGGATCAGTAGTCCTCCAGGCACATTTCCGCACGCTGGCCCAGGGGAGTGTGATGTCATCAGGTGGCGTCCAACGCTCCCTGTCCTCCAGGGGAGCCGTGACCGGCCGCAGGCCGGTCACGGAAGAAATGCGTCCACCACGGTGGGACAAGCAGCCCTCCCCTCAGCCCTGCGGGCTTCGGGACTCCACCCTTGAGAGGGGGGAGCGTTCTCCATGACGAGTTTCGTCGTATGGACCAAGTCAGGGGAGGGCCGCACCTCGAGCTGTGGTGGTCCTCTTGGGCGTACAATCGATGGTCGTATTGCGCGCTGCGGCTCTGTAACTGGAGGTTCCCATGACCGCAAGCACGTCCCTCCCGTCCCGCCGGGTTCACATACGGCGATTCGTCGGTGGATTCGCCAGCCTGGCCGTTGGGGCGCTCATGATCGTTCTCGTGTTCACGCCGTGGCTGAGCATTGGGGGCGTCGAACGGACCGGATGGCAGTTGTACACCGACTTCACCGATGCCGGGAGGAATGGGTTCTACGAGCAGCAGTTCTTCTCCGACGGCTTCAGTCCCTTCTTCAGTGGCTTGGCCATCCTTGTCGCCGGTGGCCTGATGGCGCTGATCGGCGTGGCGACTCTGGCCTCGTTGCGGGGCGGGACCTTCCGCATGCCCCGTTGGGGTGTGTTCGTGGCCGTCGTCTTGTCATGGCTGATCGCCATCGTCGGGGCCACCAACTTCGTTTCGCTGCTCATGACGGCGCCCGATGGCCCCCGTGGTACAGGGCTCTTTGTTCTGGCTCTCGTCGCCGTGATCGGTCCAATTGCTGTCTTAACCGGTCTCGGGCAGGTCACAAAGCGTCCATCTTGAGCACGTTGGCCTGAGAAGCAGGGATCGACGATCAAGCCTGCTCTGAATGAAAGGACTGCGGAGGTCTTGAGCGAAACAGGAACGACGGTGAGAGCGCACGGTCTTGGAATCGGTTCATGGTGTTTGTCGCTGATGATCGCTGTTCTGGCGGCAGCCTGCGGGGCGGAACCCGCCGTCCAGGTCACATTTGAGACCCTGCGGCAGTACCCCGATGGGACCACCGTGACCATCGAGGGCCACCTGGGTCTCGTTGACTCATTCGAACACGGGAATGACATTTCTTGCGTGAGCCTCCGTGATCCCGAAGCCGGACCAAATTCCAGCGGCGAAACGACGGTGAGGGTGTGGATACGGCACTATTACGGCACGGATTCTCAGCCGAATCGGATGGAGCCTCTGGGGCCTATGTATGAGGCATCAGATCTGGTGGTCTGGCTGAACGACGGCACGGCGGTGGGGTATGGCGATCGGGTCAAGGTCACGGGAACACTCAGGTACACGGAGGCCGGAAACCCCTACATCTACCCTGTGACGAGAATCGACCAGTAGTTGCATCGGGCCTCCTGCGCGCGCCCTGCCTGGTAGAACCCCACCGCCTGAGCCTCCGCGCTGGGTCGCCCCAATCCACAGAAGGCTCTCCCAACCTCGAGTGACATTCCATCATCCTGGCCCAGGGGAGTGCGAGTTCACCAGGTGTTGCTGGTACACATTCCTCTCCCTCAGGGGGAGGTGGCCACCGAGCGAAGCGAGGCGGACGGAGGGGGTGCGTTTCCCACTCTGGAACAAGCACCCCCCTCCCTTCACCCCTTTGGGCTTCGGGACTTCCCCCAAGGAGAGAAGAACAGGATGGTCAGACTAGGCAACGCCAATACAGGCGGACCGGCCGCGTAGGGACACGCGCCGGCGTTCCTCTCTGTGAGATTCGGGAGTGGCGACGGTTGCGGCACCGTCTGCCGGCTGCCATCTGGAGTCTCGCCGAGGCGGATCTGGTGGCGGTGTCGGTAATCCCGTGTTCACCTTCCCCGGCTCGGAAGGGCTCCAGCCCTCCACCTAGGATGCACCGATGGATCGTCGGGCGATCGTCGGGCTGCTGGTGGCATTCATGCTGACCCGGCTCGTCATGGTGTACTACGCCGAGCACCCCGACTCGTATCCACTGTCCCACGCCACCTTCGCCGAAGACGTGGACACCGTGTACCACGGCGCAGCGCAGCGGATCGTCCACGACGGCGAGGACCCCTACACGGATTTCGATCTCGCATACCCTCCCGGCCTCGTCCCATTCATCCTTCTGCCCGAACGGGTCTGGCCGGACTCGGGCCACTATCGGACCGGGTTCGTCATGCTCATGATGCTGGTCGACGCCGCCGGCTTCGCCGGCATCCTGCTGCTGGCGTCCCGATGGGGCTCCATGGCAGGGCCGTGGCTTTGGGTGGGGCTCATCGCACTGCTCGGCCCAGTGGTGTATGTGCGCCTCGATCTCGTTGCCGCCGTGGCGACCGTGTGGGCGATCGAGCGGGCATCGGTTGCCAGGTGGTTCGCCGCCGGCGGGTGGTTGGGCTATGGAGCCGCCGCCAAGCTGTACCCGGCGCTGCTCCTGCCGCTGGCTTGGATGGCGAGCCCTCGCCGGGTGCGGCTGCTCACCGGGTTCCTGGCGGTTGCCGTTGCCACAGTCGTGGTCGTCCTCGGCCTTGTGGGTGGGACCCCGGCAGAGGCATTCAACGATTCGGCGTTGGGCCATCTGCGCCGGGGGATTCACTTCGAGAGCACATGGGGGTCCATCCTCATGGTCGTCGGGCGTTTTGGCCTTTCGTTGCCGGAGGATTACAGCTTCAGCACGTATCACTTCGTTGGAGGCGCGGCGAGTGTGCTCAAGCCGCTGGCTCTCGTCCTCACTCTGAGTGCAGTAGTCCTCGGAGCTCTTGTGACGAGGCGCCCCGACGAGGACAACGGCAGCGGTCTGGCCTCAGCCGGATTCGCCACCCTCGCCTTGGTGCTCGGTGTGGGCACGGTCTTCTCCCCGCAGTACGTGATCTGGCTCGTTGCTCTGGCCGCGGTGGTCATGTGCGAGCGCCGTCCGCAGGTGGGGCGGGCCGCCTGGCTGCTCCTTCCGATCGCGGTGTTGACCCAGTACATCTACCCCGGCCAGTACTTCCGGGTGATAGGGAGGCAGATCATCGGGCTGATCGCCCTGGTCGGACGGAACCTCCTGGTCATCGCCGCCGGCGTCACCGCCTTTGTGGCGATCATCCGGCGGCAAGGACCGTCCGGGCGGGTGCCCCGTGTCCTGCGCAGGATTCGGCGCGGCGCGGCGGCGCAGGAGAGCGGCTACCCGTCAACAACGTCCGTGTGAAGCACAGCCAGTCGGGGCATGGGATCGAGTCACCCTGAGGAGATGTCGGCGCGGCTTGCTTGTGCCGCCGCGGCGCATGCACGAAGTCCCCGGGAGTTGACCCTTGCTCAGCTCTCCTGGTTGGGCGTGCCGGCCAGGGCGGCGTCCACTGCGGCCAGGGCGTGCAGACGGGTGCTGGGGAAGTAGGGGCAGTCCACGTCTTCGGGACGCACAAGATTCTCGATCTCGGTGCAGCCGGCGATGACGCCTTCGGCGCCCGCATCGAGTAGCCGCTCGATGATCTCCAGGTAGCGCCGACGCGATTCCTCTCGCACCTGTCCCCGGGCCAGCTCGTTGTAGATAACGTCGTGCACCGCGGCGCGGTCTGACTTGTCGGGGACGAGCACGGTGAGGCCTCGTTGCTCCAGCCGTTGGCGGTAGAAGGGCTGCTCCATGGTGAAGCGGGTGCCCAGAAGCGCCACCTGGGTGATCCCGGCTTGTCGCACCGCGGCGGCAACGACGTCGGCCAGGTGTAGGAAGGGCACGCGGATCGCCGCTTCGATGCTCTCGGCGACACGGTGCATGGTGTTGGTGCACAGGAGGACGATCTCGGCTCCCGCCTCCTCGAGCCGCCGGGCGTCGGCGGCGAGAAGGCGGCCGGCGGCTTCCCAGTCGCCTGCATTCTGCAGGGCCTCCATCGAAGCGAAGTCGTAGGAACGGACGATCAAATCGGCCGAGTGCACGCCGCCCAGGCGGCGCCGCACCTCGGTGTTGATGATTCGCTCGTACTCGATGGACGACTCCCAAGTCATGCCGCCGAGCAGCCCGATGGTCTTCATCGAGACTCCATGCTGGCAGGCGCGAAGTGACTCAGGGGCCCGGGGGCGCGGCAGAGCTGCCCCTAGCGACGCTCGAGCCGCACTACCGGCCTCCCGCGCAGGCGGGCCACCTCGGTGAACCCTGCCGCCAGGAACATGGGCAACGAACCCACAAAAAGCGAGGCGGCGCTGACGTGATGTACCACGGGATCGAGCGGGTAGGCCTCGATGCGTTTTGCGCCCTTCTCGAAGGCGAAGTCCACCGCCGCCTCGAGCAGGGCCTCGGCCACTCCCTGGCGGCGCGCCTCCTCGGCCACGAAGAAGCAGTTGATCATCCACGACGGCTCATCGTCGAGCGGCCGGAAGACGGTCGAGCGTTTCGACATCATGCGGGCGTAGCGTTCCCGCGGTCCCGCCGCGCACCAGCCGATCGCCTTGCCGTCGTCGTAGGCGAGTAGGCCCGGCTCGGCGCCTCCGGCGACCAGTGATTGCAGTAGCGCTCGGCGGTCGGCGGCCGGTGTGGTGTCCCACTCCTTCGACCGAAGGATCCACCAGGTGCACCAGCAGTTGGAGTAGGCGCCCGAGGGTCCGAACAGTCGAAGAAGATCGTCCCAGCGGTCCGGAGTCACCGGGACGATTTGGAGATTGTCCACGACAGCAGCGTACCGGGGCAGCCGGCATCCCGCCGTTGGGGCAAACGAAACGCCCGGACGTTTGCCCGGGCGTCTCGATCTCAGGATTGGCCGGGTCAGCTCAGATGAGCGGCCAGGCGGTCGATGAGGTCCACGACCCGGTTCGAGTAGCCCCACTCGTTGTCGTACCAGGCGAAGACCTTGACGAAGTTCCCCTTGTCGCCGCCCAGCACCTTGGTGAAACCGCCATCGAAGACCGCCGAATGCGGATTGCCGATGACGTCGCTCGATACGATCGGGTCTTCGGTGTACTCGACGTACCTGGCCATGGGACCATCGGCGGCGGCTTTCACCGCGGCGTTGACATCGGCGGCAGTCACCTCTTTCTCCAGCTCGACCACCAGGTCGACCAGGGAGCCGTCGGCCAACGGGACTCGCAGGGCCACGCCGTCGAGCTTGCCGTCGAGCTCAGGCAGCACCACGCCCACGGCCCGGGCCGCGCCCGTGGAGGTGGGAATGCTGTTGACCGCCGCAGCGCGGGCGCGCCGTAGGTCCTTGTGTGGTGCGTCCAAGATGATTTGATCGTTTGTGTAGGCGTGCACCGTGGTCATCAAGCCGCGCTTGATGCCAAAGGCCTCGTGAAGGATCTTGGCGATGGGGGCCAGGCAGTTGGTCGTGCACGAGGCGTTGGAGACGATCTCGTCGTCCTTATCCAGGGCATCGTCGTTGACGCCGAGCACCACCATGGCGTCGAGCTCATCCTTGGCCGGAACGGTGAGAATGACCCGCTTGGCGCCCGCCTCGAGGTGCTTGGACACCAGCTCGCGGGTGCGGAAGACGCCTGTCGACTCGATGACGACGTCCACCTTTAGCTCTTTCCACGGCGCCTCGGCAGGATCGCGGATGGTGAGGATCTTCGCCTTCTGCCCGCCGGCGACCAGGTAGCCCTTCTCCACTGTGACGCCACCGGGGAACGGGCCCATGACGGTGTCGTACTTGAGCAGGTGTGCCGTCTGCGTCTCGTCGGCGAGGTCGTTGATTGCCACGATCTCGATGTCCGAATCTGCTCGCTCCGACACCACCCGGAACACCGAGCGGCCGATCCGGCCGAACCCGTTGATTGCCACCCGCGTCATGTCTCCATCCCTTCTTCGTCCGATCATTCCGGCCCGCGGGCGCGCCGCGGCGCGCTCCACCCGGTTCTGCCGGCCGTAATCCTACGGGTTTCTCGTCGGTTTCCGTCTCCTGCGTGATACCGTCTCCCGCCATGGCATTCCCCGCACCCGAGCGGGACCTCGCCGTCGCCCTCCTGGAGGGGCGTGCCGATGAGAGCGGTCTCTTCGCCGAGGCGCGCCGGCTTTGCCGCGAGGGCAAAGGCGACGTCATCACCTACTCGCGCAAGGTCTTTGTTCCGGTGACCACGCTCTGCCGCAACAGGTGCGAGTACTGCACGTTCTACCGGTCTCCGAGGGAAGGCGGCTGCTACCTGGAGCCCGACGAGGCGTTGGAAGTGGCCATCGCAGGCGGAGCGAAAGGCTGTACCGAGGCACTGCTGACGCTCGGCGACAAGCCGGAGGATCGCTGGGCCGCGGCCCGGGCCTTCCTTGATCAGCGCGGGCACTCCTCTACCATCGCCTACGTCGCCCACCTCGCCGGGCGCATTCTCAACGAAACGTCGCTGTTTCCCCATGTGAACCCGGGGGTCATGGATGACGAGGCCGTCGCCATGCTGCGTCCGGTGAGCCCGTCGATGGGCCTTATGCTCGAGAACGCCTCGGAACGGCTCTCCGAGCCCGGAATGCCCCATGGGAGGTCACCCGACAAGGATCCGGCCGTGCGAATCGAGACCATCCGGGCCGCAGGCCGGCAGCGGGTGCCTTTCACCACCGGCCTTCTGATCGGCATAGGCGAGACCGCAGCGGAGATCGTGGACAGCCTCCTTCTGCTGGTCGATCTGCAGAAGGAGACGGGAGCCATCCAAGAGGTGATCATCCAGAACTTCCGCGGCAAGACGGGCACGCCCATGGCCGATGCCCCCGAGCCGCCTCCGGAGTTCACGGCGACGGTGGCCGCGCTGGCCCGCTGGATCCTTGGGCCTTCGGCCAACTTGCAGGTGCCGCCCAACCTAACCGAACGGTTCGAGCGCTACCTGGACGCGGGCATCAACGACTGGGGGGGAGTCTCACCGGTGACTCCGGACTGGGTGAACCCGGATTCGCCTTGGCCGCGCCTCCAGAAGCTGCGTGCCCGCACCGAGGAGGCCGGATTACGTCTGGTGCAGCGGCTCCCCGTCTACCCCGAGTTCATCGACGAGGAATGGATCGACGCGGCGATATTGCCCAGGCTGCGCGCCGCCGCCGCCGACGACGGCTATGCGCTCGAGCCTTCGCGAGCCGTGCTGTGATCACCTACTGCCGGGTGCGGCCGGCGGACTCGGTGAGCGGGGCCTGGGCCTCCAGCCGCCGCCGGCAGGGGGCGACGACCGTTGAGATGCATTCGGCGTCGTCCGAGGATCTCGCGGCTGCGCTGAGGGCGGGCCTGCTGCCCGTAGCTCTGGGGCCCGGCGACGGCAACGTTGCCGCCTGGGTGGTCGGGCCTTCGGAGGCTCCGGCCCTCGCCGCAGCCGGGGTGCCCGGTTGGCGCATCACCGTCTGCCACGAAGAGAACGCCGCAGAGCTGGAGAAGGCGCTGCAGCGCAGCGGGGCACGCTATCTACGCACCGGCCGCAGCCGCGTGGGGGGAGCCGCTGAGGTCGCGGCCCGGTCCGGCGTCGGGACCGTGGTCTCCGTGTTTGTCGACGGTGTCGAAGACGCGGTGGCGGCGGTGGAGGCCGGGGCCGGTGATCTGCTGCTGCGCGATTGGGACACGGAGCGCCTCGGACAGCTTCGCTCCGCGCTGCGGGGTCGGATGTTGGTTGAGCGGTGTGCTGTGCCGCCGGGTCTTGGCTATTCGGTGGTCCGGCGTGAGCTGCCGGAACCCGTGTTTGCCGCGTATCTGGATCAGGTGGATGGCTCGGGTGCGGTGCGACCGCGCCTCGACTGGGCCGCCGGACGTGGTGAGGCTGCACCTGCCGGAGGCCGGCTGTCCGTGGAGTGGGCTGATGCAGCCTGGCTCCAGGGTGAAAAACACACCCTGCGACCGCAGCTCGCCGCCATCCTGCGGCGATCACTGGCCGGAGAGCGGCCCGACCGCGGCGAGATAGAGACGCTCTTCGGTGCACGCGGCTCCGAAGTTGAGGCGGTGGCGGCGGCTGCCGATCGCCTTCGGAGCCGCAGCGTCGGCGACACGGTCACGTACGTGGTGAATCGCAACATCAACTACACCAACCGGTGCGTGTATCGCTGCGGGTTCTGTGCTTTCTCGCAGGGCGCTCGGAGGGCCTCCGGGCGTGAGGCTCCCTACCTGCTCGACCTCGACGAGGTGGCCCGAATGGCCCAGGAGGCCTGGGAACGGGGAGCCACCGAGGTCTGCTTGCAGGGAGGGATCCACCCCAGGTTCACCGGCGACTTCTACGTCTCGCTGGTCGAGTCCGTGAAGGCTGCCGCTCCCGGGATCCATGTTCACGGGTTCAGCCCGCTCGAGGTTTGGCAGGGAGCACGAACCGTGGGGGCGAGTGTGCCCGAGTTCCTACTTCGTCTCAAGGAGGCCGGCTTGGGAAGCCTTCCCGGCACCGCCGCCGAGATCCTCGACGACGAGGTGCGCGCCGAGCTTTGCCCCGAGAAGATCAGCACCGCTCAATGGTCCGAGGTCGTAGCTGCCGCCCACGAGCTGGGTATCCCGTCGACGGCGACGATCATGTTCGGCCACATCGACTCTCCCCGAGCCTGGGCTCGGCATCTGTCCGTAGTGCGCGACATCCAGGAGCGGACCGGCGGCTTCACCGAGATGGTCCCGCTGCCGTTCGTGCACATGGAGGCTCCCATCTACCGGCGCGGGCACGCTCGGCCCGGCCCGACCTGGGACGAGGTTGTGCTCGTGCACGCAGTGTCCCGGATCGCCCTCGACGGCCTCGTCGGGAACATTCAGGCGTCGTGGGTGAAGCTGGGCCTGGACGGGGCGAGCCTTCTGCTGCAGGCCGGGTGTAACGATCTGGGCGGCACGCTCACCGAGGAGAGCATCTCCAGGGCCGCCGGGGGTGCGCATGGGCAGGCGGTGACGTCGGGCCGTCTCGAATCGGTGATTCGCGGTGCCGGCCGCGTCCCTGCACAGCGCAGCACGCTCTACGAGGTGCTCGAGCCGGCCGACTGACCGCGGGGTCCGAGGCCGTGTCGGGCTGCCGTGGACCTTCGCTAATCCGTCGCCTGGGGATGTACGGCCTTTGCCGGAACCCAGCCCTCGACCTGATCGGCGGCGATGACGTGTGCCCAGCCTGTGATCTCGCGCTTGACCAGGTACCAGGTGCCCGGCCGCAGGGTCGCCACGATCGAGGAGTAATCGTCGAGGTGCAGAACGTCGATGTCGATCATGACGTAGCCCCAGTAGGGCACGTACGGCGGGGTCTTCTCGGCGCCGGCGGCCCGGGCTTCGCGCTCCAGGGCCTCGGCGATGCCGAGCTCGGGTCTGAGCGTCTCGGACGGAGGCTCGCGTGAAGGTGTCGGGGTCGGGGCGGCGACCCGGGGAGCTCGCGGGGCGCCGCTGTAGCGCGGCCGCTCGCGCAGGTGAAGGTATAGGGCGATGGCCAGCCCGGCCAGACACGCCACGAGGACGCATGCCGCCAGGGATGGGTAGGAGAGCTGAAGGCGCCCGCACTGCTGGCCGAGAAGAGCGAAGCCGGCTCCGGTGGCGATGCCGGCTGCGGACACGCCGAAGAGCGACCAGCTGCGCTCCTGGGCGAGGGCGAGTATCTGGACTGTGAGCCCGGCGATGGCGAGGGCCGCGCCGATGAGGCCGGCCAGCGTCATGAAGGGCAGCCGGCCGCTCACCCGCACCCAGGCTTCGGCCGTGCAGTTGTCGGTGGTGCCTCTCACCCGGAGCAGGCCTATGGCGTAGGCACTGGGATCGGTGAGAGGCATCGTGACGAAGAACTCGTTCCGGGCCGCCCCGTAGGAGGCGGCGCTTCGCTCGATTGTGAGGGAGGCGAGCACGATCTCGATCCTTGCCGACTCCGTGCCCAGGTCGTCGGTCCCCGAGAACACGAGAACGTCGGTGTCCCCGAGCTCCAGCGGCGATGAGATCGAGTCGATGCGATCGACCTCGACACCGTTGATGGTCACCGTGCACTGCCCGTTTACGTCCGCGGCCGCCGGCACTGCCAAGGCCAGTATCCACAGCAGGACGCCGGCGGCGCCGAGCATCGGTCGTCGCATGGGCCGACGATACCAAGGGCCGCCTCGGCAGCTGCGCTTCCGTGATGGGCACCGGTCGGCCGCGGGTACAGATACGCTGGGCGCCATGCGCATCGTCCTCGTCACCATGTTTCCCGAGTTCTTCGAGTCACCGCTCGGGGTTGGCGTCGTAGGCCGCGCCATAAAGGCAGGCCAGCTGGATGTGGAGGTGGTCGATCTCCGCCAATTCGGCCTGGGTCGGCACCGTCAACTCGACGACGCTCCGTTCGGAGGCGGACCGGGGATGGTCATGATGATCGAGCCGCTGGCGCGGGCGCTCGAGCCTCTGGAAGGAACCCACCGGGTGCTGCTCACCCCTGCAGGCGCGCCGATATCGCAGGGAACGCTCGATCGATGGTCGGCGCTGGAGACGCTCACCTTGGTGTGTGGCCGCTACGAAGGTGTGGACGAGCGGGTGGCCGAACACTTCGTCGAGGAAGAAGCATCTCTCGGTGACTTCGTGCTTGCCGGTGGTGAGGCGGCGGCGCTTGCCGTCGTCGAAGGTGTGGCCCGGCTTCGGACCGGCGTGCTGGGCAATCCAGAATCCCCGACGTCGGAGAGCTTCCGTGATGGTCTCCTCGAGGAGCCCCAGTACACCCGGCCTGCCGACTTTCACGGCTGGGGGGTTCCCGAGGTGCTGCTGTCCGGCGATCACGGGGCCATCGCCGCGTGGCGGCGCTCCCAGCGCATCGAGCGCACCAGGCGGCGCCGGCCTGATCTGTTGCCGCCGGAGCTAGCGGAGCCTCCAGGGCGTGGTTAGACTGCGGCGGCCGAACGGCGCCTCCGCGCCTTTGCCCCCGTAGAGGACCTCCGATGAACACTCTTGACCAGGTCGAGGCCGCCCATCTGCGCGACGACATCCCGGACTTCGGGCCGGGCGACACCGTGCGCGTTCACGTGCGGGTGGTCGAGGGAGGCCGCGAGCGGGTCCAGGCCTTCGAGGGAGTGGTCATCGCCCGCAAGGGCGGCGGCCTGAGGGAGACTTTCACGGTGCGCAAGGTGAGCTTCGGCGTCGGCGTGGAGCGGATCTTCCCGCTGCACGCCCCGATCATCCACAGCATTGAAGTGGTGCGCCGCGGCGATGTGCGCCGGGCCAAGCTCTATTACCTGCGCAAGCGCGTGGGGAAGGCCACCCGGATCAAGGAGAAGCGGGACTGAGCGATTCTGCTGTGAACTCCGCCGGTGCGGTAACGTCGATTCCGTGACCTTCCCTTCCGACCCGTCCGATCGCGAAATCGCCGAAGGCGACGGCACCGCTGATCCGTTCTCCCCAGCTTCCTCCGAGGAGATGGTCGACCACGCCTGGAAGGGGATCGAGGAGGAAGAGGAGGGACTTCCCGAGCAGCGGGCCGGTGCTGCGTCGCCCGGCGGCGACTCCGACCTCTACGCCGGTTTGTACGCCCGGGGCGAGGTGGGCGTTCACGCCGATCTGGGGGCCGACCTGGGCATTCACGACGAGCCTGCCGATCCGTTTGCCGACACCGGCGTCGACCCGTCCGGCAGGCGCAGGGCCAACGCGGAAGAGAGCAACGAGGCGCTGCTCGCCCAGTCGGAGGAGCATGAGCGCAAGAAGTCGTCACGACGCTCCTTCTGGAAGGAGCTCCCGATCCTCATCCTGGTGGCGCTCGTCATCGCAGTCCTGATCAAGACGTTCCTGATACAGGTGTTCTCCATCCCATCGGACTCCATGTTGCCCACCCTTCAGCGGGGCGACCGAGTCATGGTCAACAAGCTCGCCTACCGGTTCGGCGAGCCCGCTCGCGGTGACTTGATCGTGTTCGATGATCCGCGCGTCCAGAGCGACGACGGGTCGATCGTCGGCTCGGTTGTGCGCCACATCGCCGAGTCGCTCGGCATCTCATCGCCGCGGAACGCGGTGATCAAGCGGGTCATCGGTCTGGCGGGTGAGACCGTGGAGGTCATAGACCAGACGGTATATGTCGACGGGGTGGTGCTCGAAGAGCCGTACGTCGCCGCGGAGAACTGGGTGGGTGTTCTGGACTATGGGCCATTCACGGTGCCCGAGGGACACGTTTTTGTGATGGGGGACAACCGCAACGAGAGCACCGACAGCCGAATGGGCCTCGGGCCGATCCCCGAAGACAGCATCGTGGGCCGGGCTTTTGTCCGGGTATGGCCAATCAAGCGCTGGGGCGGCCTGTGACGACGCGTCGCACCCGTCGGTTATAGAGGATGGTGCCGCCGCCGGGTCCGAATCGAGGAGCGGTATCATCGCCGGCACGGACCAGTACCGGCCCCGTGGGCCGGCAAACGAGCAGGAGACCTCATGAGCGAAGAGGATCTCGAGCGCTACGAGAGCGACGTAGAGCTGCAGATCTACCGTGAGTACCGGGATGTGCTGCCCATGTTCCGGTACGTCGTCGAGACGGAACGACGCTTCTACCTGGCCAACGATGTCGACCTGCACACCCGGGAGACCGGCGGCTCGGTGTTTTTCGAGATCGAGCTGAAGGACGCATGGGTATGGGACATGTACCGGCCGGCCCGGTTCCTCAAGCACGTTCGGGTGCTCACGTTTCGCGATGTGAACCTCGAAGAGGTCGAGCATCCCGATTTGGAGATGCCGAAGACAGGCTCCGTGTAGGGGCCCTCGGGGAAGCACTGGCCGAGCGTTTCCTGGTTGCCCGCGGAGCGCGGGTGATTGCCCGCAACTTGCGTATCTGGCCCGGCGAGATCGACCTGCTAATCCTCTTTGGCGGACTGCTCGTGGTCGTCGAAGTCAAATCCCGCTGGCGGGAGGACCCCTCCGATGAGTTCACCCCCGAGAAGTCGGCCCGCCTGCGGCGGACCGGAGCCCGGCTGTGGCGGGTACCTCAGCGCTATGACCTCGTCACCGTTCGGTTCGGCGCCGGAGGTGTCGACCTGCGCTGGCTTCCCGGGGTGTGCTGACTCAGGTCTGCCCACCCCAGCGGCGCCGCTGCTCTCGATACCAGCAGCCGCGGTGCCAATGACGCCGCAGATCTGGCGCGTAGTCGGGGACGACCACAAAATGCCCCTCTCCGGCTTCCACATAGCCTTCGCAGCCTGGGCAGCGGTAGCGTTTCCGCGCCGCGTAGGGCTGCACCAGCGACACGACGTCGGTGTGTGGATCGCTCACGCTGCAGCCGCGGTGTGGCCGAGGCCGCAGAATGACAAGGATCGGCGGCAGGGCATCGGCGGCATGGTAGGACCCGTGCTCGATGGGAGTCGTCTTGTATGCCGAGGTGAAGGTGCTGCGGAGTCTCGGGACCCCTGTCGAAACATGCCCACGCTGGGAGTTCCGTTTGCGCTCAGGATTTCGCCAGAGATGAGGCAACAGTCGCCCAGGGCGCCAGCTCCCGCCTCCGAGGAGGTCGTTCTCGACAAGCTGCGCGACCGCAGCGTCTGGATCGGGCGGCTCGGCCGAACTCAGCCGCCGCCGGCGAGCACCTCATCGACGAAGAACTTCCACTGCTCGCCGCGGATGCCGCCCATGGGGTCGTAACTGAGCGGTCCGAACCGGATCCCCAGGGAGCCCCAACGGAAGTCGCGTTCCGACAGTCCCGAGTAGGGCAGCTCCTTCACGCCCGTGCGTTCCACCCACACCAGAACCCCCAGGATGGCGAGTGAGTGTTGCGGCTCCTGGATGAGGAGGAATCGATCCGGCAGGCCGAGGACGACGTTGGGCAGGTGCCGATCGAGCAGCGTGAATCGCACATTCTGGCCGACCTCGTGCTGATCGAGCAGCTGCTGGACAGCGTCCCGGGCGGGACCGGACTGTTCCATCAGGTGGTCGAGCCACGTCCTGCCGCGCACCGCGTAGACCTTGAGGTCTCGTCCTTCCCTCATGGCCGTCACCACTGCATCGACCCCGCGCGGATCGACCGACCGTGCCAGGGCGATCGCGGCACTACGTCGCACGTCCTCAGACTCGTCCTCGACGGCCGCGGTGAGCAGACCCAGGATCTCGTCATCGGTGGTGAACCCCGACAGGAGCTCGACGCAGCGGCGACGAACATCGCGTGACTTATCAGTACGCGCCGCCTCGGCGAGCGCTTGGCCTGCCGACTCGGCACGGAACGTCGCGATGGCCTCGGCGAACGAGACGCGCATGCTGCCGACGGTCACCCGGTCGGGCGGGTCGGTCAACATCTTGATCAGCGTGGCGAGGGCGGCCGGATCGCCGGTCTCGGCGAGTGCTGCGGCGACCTGCGGGCGGTTGCTGCTTGTGCTCGGATCAAGCATCAGGGCGATCATGCCCCGCGTATCCCCCACCTGCTGCAGCTTCTTCAGCTTCCTCATCGCCTACACGACGTCGGTTCCCTGGCTTGAACCCCCCGTCGTCCAAGCCAGGGAGGTACTCCAACTCCCTGCCGTTTGGCTCGTCTCACCTCGAGCTCCCTAGCTCCGGGCTCGTCCCAAGCCTACGCACTTGCCATCTCGCCGGTCATGTTGCGCGCCAGCGCCGCCCAAGACCTCACTCCGGAATGCTGCGCTTGTTCCGCAGCAGCCCAGGGCGGGACGACGTCAGGGGCTCCTCGAGGCGTCGCTATTCGCCGGAGCACTCCCAGACCCGTGCTTTCCAGAGGAGACGTGAGCCCTTCTCCTTCAGATCCACGGCTTTCTCGCGCACGAGCCTGACGAGAGCAGGCGTGTCGGCCAGGGCTCGCGGCACCGTGAACGTGCGCTCGGTGAGCTGGGTCAGCTTCCCGTAGGCCGACCGAGCCGCCTTGAGGATGGCACCCTCGTTCTGCAAGCCGCCCGTGGGCAAGAAGAGCCGTCCTCCGGCCTTGAGCCGCTCCTTGGCCGCCTGCAGCATGCGGATGGGCAGCTCCGATCCTCCGGGCCCGCCGCCCCATCGCCCGCGCAGCCAGCCGCTTCGTTCGACGAGCCCGTCGGGGAGGCCGGGAACGTCACCGATAATCACCTCCGCCTTGAGGCCCAACGGAAGCGGCTTGAAAAGATCTCCGCGAAGGAATGTGGTGCGGTCGCTGATCCCGAGACGGGCCGCGTTGCGGGACGCCACCGTGACCACGTCGCCGGACGTGTCCACTCCGAACACTCGGCCGGCGCCGAGCTTGGCGGCCACAATCGACAGGAGCCCACATCCACACCCGAGGCTGATGACGTCGTCGCCCTCGTCGACGTCGACCACCTCGGCGAGCAGCACCGAGAGGACCGAGGGGCGGGCGGTCTCGTTCGACGTCTCCAGGTCGAAGGGACCGCAGCGGCCTTCCCAGTGCACTATCTCTCCCTCGTGTATCACCGGTTCCTTGTCTCCCGTGAGGCAACCATCGTAGGCGGAGCTGGAGGGAGCGCGCCCACGAATGCGATGCCGTTCCTGGGCCGTCTGTAGGCTGCCGGTTCCGCGGGCGGCCGGGGGCTTTCGGCGCTCGAATTGGGTCGGCCAAAGGAGGAACGACAGATGACCGTGAGGGTGGTCACCGACAGTGCGGCGGCGCTCGACCCGGCCACGATCGCTGCCTGGGGCATCCTCGTCGTGCCGACGCGACTCGTTGTCGGCGATGAGCACTATCTCGAGGGTGAGATCGGGATCTCCGAGCTGCTCGAGCGTTTCGACGAGGGCGTCTCCACGTCCGGCCCAACTCCCGGCGGCTTCGCCGATGCCTTTGTCGAGGCCGGCGGCGACGTCCTGGCTCTCACTGTGGCGAAGGGATTGAGCAGCTCCTTTCAGGCGGCGAGAGTGGCGCTGCAAGGCGCCCGGCCGCGGGTTCGTCTGCTCGATACCGGCACCGCCGCCGGGGGTCAGGCCCTGGTGGTGCTGGAGGCCGCCAAAACGGCACGGGAAGGCGGCAGCCTCGACGAGGTCGAGGCTGCGGCGCGTCACGTTGTCGAGCAGGTGCGTTTCTTCGCCGCCTTTGAGACGCTCGAGTACTTGATTAGGGGCGGGCGCATCGACGGGGTCGTCGGCGGCATTGCCGAGCGCCTCGGGATTCATCCTTTTCTTCAGATCGAGGCCGGCGGACACCTGCGCCGGCTGCGACCGTGCTTCTCCCGGCGGGCCGCGCTCGATCGGATCTTTCGTATCTGGTCGAGGTCCCGGGTCGAGGGGGCGCTCCTCCATGTGGTGGTCGCCCACGTACTGGCTCGGGACGATGCCGAGGCGCTGCTGGATAGGGTGCGGGCCGAAGTGGAACCGGCCACCGCTCTGATCTCCGAGTTCGGGCCGGTGATGGCGGTGCACACCGGCCCGGGGCTCATCGGCCTCGCCTGGTGGTGGGAGGAGCAGACCTGAGCTCGGGTCGCGGTTCGACTCGTCACAGCGGCCCCTTACATTGTCTGCATGTTCGCCGCCGTCACCTCAATCGCTCTCGTCGGGGTGGAGCCGCGCCCGGTTCGGGTCGAGGTGCACGTGGGGGGAGGCAAGCAGAGCTTCCAGCTGGTCGGCCTGCCCGACACCGCGGTGCGAGAAGCCAAGGAGAGGGTCCGATCGGCGGTGCTCTCCTCCGGGTACAGGTTCCCCTTTAGGCGCCTCACCGTCAATCTCGCCCCGGCGGAGATCCCCAAGGCGGGATCGGCCTACGACCTTCCGATCGCCCTGGGCGTCCTTGCCGCTTGCGGGGCCGTGCCTCGGGGCGTCACGGAGGTAGTGGCGCTTGGAGAGCTGGCTCTCGACGGCAGCGTTCGCCAGGCGCGCGGAGGTCTGGGAGCAGGCATTGTGGCCGCTCAGCTGGGCCTTCCCTGCCTGCTTCCGCGAGAGTCCGCAGCCGAGGCGGCCCTCGTTGCAGGGGCCGAGGTTCGGGCGGTTCGCTCTCTGCCCCACGCCGTAGCTACATCGTTGGGGGAGGACCCGGGAGAGAGCCCGCCGGAGGTCGCCGTGCAGGACACGGCCGTGTGGGTCGATCTCGCCCAAGTCCGAGGGCAGTCGGTGGCGAGACGAGCCTTGGAGGTGGCGGCCGCCGGCGGCCACCACCTGCTCCTCGTCGGCCCGCCGGGTGCCGGCAAGACGATGCTGGCACGCTGCCTGCCCGGAATCCTCCCGCCTTTGACGCGGGGGGAGGCCCTCGAGGTGGCCCAAGCTTGGGCGGCTGCGGGACGACCCCGGCCAAGTCATCTGGTGCCGCCGTTTCGCAGTCCTCATCACAGCGCCACGCCGGCTGCCATCGTCGGTGGTGGGAGTGGCGTGCCCGTTCCCGGCGAGCTCACCCTGGCTCATCGTGGCGTCCTTTTTCTCGATGAGCTGGGTGAGTTCCCTCCTTACCTCCTCGACACGCTGCGCCAGCCCATAGAGGAGGGCCGGGTGCACATTGCCCGCAAGGGAGTGTCGGTCACCTTCCCCTGCGCCGCCCAAGTAGCGGCAGCCAGCAACCCTTGCCCGTGCGGATACGCCGGTGATCGCCTCGTGGGCTGTCGGTGCAGTGCCGGGGCGATCGACCGGTACCGGCGGCGACTCAGCGGGCCGCTGCTGGACCGGTTCGACATGCAGGTGATGGTGCCGCGGCTCGACGCCGACGAGCTGGCCGGCCGAGGAGGGGAGGGCAGCGGCAAGGTGCGGCTGCGGGTAATGGCGGCGCGCCGGCTCCAGGAACAGCGAGGATCGCTCAATAGGACGCTCGGGCGCGAGTGCCTCGACGTTATGGAGTGGGGTGCCGGCGCCGACGCATTGCTGAAATCTGCAGTCGATCGGCTTGGCCTCAGCGGGCGGGGCTGGGACCGGGTACGCCGGGTGGCACGGACCATCGCCGACCTCGATGGCGAAGAGCGAATCACGACGGACCATATGGCGGAAGCGCTCACCTTTCGTATGGGCGCATGAGTCGGTCGCATCGCCTCCGTTTGGCCTTCTGTGGTCTGCATCCACTGAGAACCTTGCGCCTGATCGCCGACCTCGGCTCGGCGGAGGCCGTGCTCGATGCCATCCTCCACCGGCGAATCGAAGTGCCCGAGACGGCCCGAGAAGCCGCTTCTTGGAGCGCGAGCCGATGCCTGCAGTGTCTCGATGAGCTGGGTGCGGCTCCCGTATGGCGAGGTGACCTCTCCTACCCGGAGTACCTGCGCGATGTGCAAGATGCTCCGGACCTCCTGTTCGCACGCGGCTCGCTGCCGACGGTACCCGGTGTGGCCATCGTGGGGACACGTCGCTGTACCCGATATGGGCTCGGGGTCGCTCACGCCTACGGTCGAGCCTGTGCCGAGGCCGGGTGGCACGTGGTTAGCGGGCTGGCCCGCGGTATCGACGGCGAAGCGCATCGTGGGGTTGTTGCAGGCGAGGGCATGGGTGTCGCAGTGCTCGGGTCGGGTCCCGACGTGGTGTATCCCGCCGAGAACCGAGGTCTGTGCGATGACCTGGTTGCCGGGGGTGGAGCCGTCGTCACCGAGTACCCGCCGGGAACGCCTCCCGAGGGTTGGCGCTTCCCACCGCGCAACCGAATCATCTCCGGGCTGGCCGCGGCGGTCGTCGTTGTGGAAGCAGCCGAGGTGGGTGGTGCGCTCATCACTGCCGGCACGGCTGTCGAGCAAGGACGATCGGTGTTCGCCGTGCCCGGAGACGTGGAACGGGAGACGTCGCGTGGGTGCAACCTGCTGATTCGCGACGGGGCTGTGCCTGTGCTCGACCCCGATGATCTGGTCGAGGCGCTTTCGCTCGTGCCGGGCCTGCCGCTCCCCGGGTCGAGATGGGCGCCGGACTCGGGCGGCGATCGGCTGCTCGCACTTGTCGGTCCCCAAGGTGCATCCCTCGAGGATCTGGCCGGGAGCCTGGGTGTCGCCGTGCCCGAAGCCCTGGCTGAGGTGGCCCGCCTCGAGCTGGCCGGCGCCCTTCGTCGGCAGGGTGGCCTCGTGCTGCGCATCTAGAGGCCAATTGTTGACCTGGCTGCGGGTCGCGACGACGATGTACACATGGCCAGCATTCCCGTTGCTCCGGGATGGGCGGTGGACGTCGTCTCCGCCTACCTGGGACGTCTAGCCGGGGAGAGAGCCCTTTCGCCGCATACCGTCGACGCATACAGGCGTGATCTGGCCCAGTTCTTCGATTTCTGCGACCGGCTCGGGCACTGCCACATCGGCGATGTGGATCGGCATGCGGTGCGCCGGTTCCTGGCCCAGCTCGGCACTAGGGGCTACGGCCGCCGCTCCGTGGCCCGGAAGGCCTCTTCGGTGCGCAGCTTCTTCGCCGATGCGGTCCGACGAGGGATCATCCCCCAGAACCCGGCCACCGGGGTGGCATCGCCGAAGCGGGGGCGGCACCTGCCTCGGGCCTTCTCGTCGACGGCGCTGGGAGCCTTGCTCGACGCCATCGAAGGCGACGACCCCATCGTCGTGCGGGACCGCGCCCTGCTCGAGACGCTGTACGGGACCGGGCTGCGGGTTTCGGAGGCGGCCTCGCTGACCGTGCGGGGCGTGCGCGGTGCAGATCTCGTCAGGGTTCGGGGAAAAGGGGAGAAGGACCGGGTGGTCCCACTCGCCGGCCAGGCACGAGCTGCACTCGACCGATACTTGACCGAGGGCCGGCCGAAGCTGGCCGGGCCGGCCGCCGGGGATGCTCTCTGGGTGGGCGCCCGGGGCGGGGCCCTAGATGCTCGGGGAATACGGAGGGTGGCTCGTGCACGCCTCGGAACCTTCCCGCATGCTCTCCGTCACTCCTTCGCCACTCACCTCCTCGAGGGTGGGGCGGACTTGCGGACGGTGCAGGAACTGCTCGGCCACGTTGAACTGGCTACCACCCAGATTTACACTTCCGTGACCCGCCACCACCTCAAGGCGACTTATGACCGATCCCACCCGCGCGCCTGAACCCGACGAGCACGAGATCGAGGAATACTGGCGGCGGTTCAAGGAGTCGTTGGACGAGAAGGCGCGTGAGGGGCTCATCCTCCACTACTCACCGCTGGTGAAGTTCGTCGCGGGCAGGGTTGGCGTGGGCCTGCCACGCAACGTCGAGCACGCCGACCTCATCTCCTACGGCATGTTTGGGCTCATCGATGCCATCGACAAGTTCGAGCCCGAGAGGAACATCAAGTTCGAGACGTACGCGGTCAACCGCATCAAGGGGGCGATCCTCGATGAGCTACGCGCCCTCGACTGGGTGCCGCGTTCTGTGCGGGCGCGGGCTCGGGAGATCCAACGTTCCCTCGGGGAGCTGGAGCACCGGCTCCAGCGTTCCGTGTCGGATGAGGAGCTGGCCGAGCACATGGGCATCTCGGTGGGGGCGCTGCAGGACCAGCTTGGAGAGATTGCCGCGCTCGGTTTCGTTGCCCTGGATGAGCTCATCGAGCCCGGCGAGCGGACATCTGCGGCCGTCGGCGACCTCATCGCCGATTCGAGGGCTTCGGATCCGGGAGGCTCATTCGAGCAGCAGGAGACTCGGTACGTGCTCACCGATGCCATAAACCGCCTTCCCGAGCGGGAACGCCTGGTCATAACGCTCTACTACTACGAGGGCCTCACGCTGGCCGAGATCGGTGCCGTGCTGGGCGTGACCGAATCTCGGATCTGTCAGATACACACCAAGTCGGTCATGAGCCTTCGCAACAGGCTTCTGGAGCCGGGCCAGCGCCCGAGCTAGGCCCGAGGGCCGCACTGCCCTATACTCCCGGCCGATTTCACACGTCCGCCGCACCCTCCAGCGGTCGGGACAGGATTCTGTCCCGTGGAGGCCAAAGGGCGGGCGGAGGCACAACCGGAACACAGAGGAGGCCCACGTGGCCAGCGTCACAATGCGACAGCTACTCGAGGCCGGAGTCCACTTCGGACACCAGACTCGGCGCTGGGATCCCAAGATGCGCCCGTACATCTTTTCCGAGCGCAACGGGATCCACGTCATCGATCTCAGGCAGACCCTCGAGGCGTGCGATCGCGCTTTCGAGTTCGTGCGCGACATAGTCTTGGGCGGCGGCACCGTGCTCTTCGTGGGCACGAAGAAGCAGGCGCAGAACGTCATAGGCGAAGCGGCGGAGCGGGTGGGGATGCCCTACGTGAACCGCCGGTGGCTGGGCGGGATGCTGACCAACTTCACCACCATTCACAAGCGGATCCTCTACATGCGCGAGCTGGAACGGATGGACGAGTCCGGGGAGATGGAGGCTCTGCCTAAGAAGGAGCGGCTCCGCCTGCGCCGCGAGCTCGGCAAGCTGCAGACGGTTCTCGGCGGGGTGCGCGACATGCATCGGGTGCCGAACGTGGTCTTCGCCATCGACGTGCGGACCGAGGAGATTGCCGTGCGCGAGGCCAATCGCCTGAGCATTCCGGTCGTCGCCGTGGTCGACACCAACTGCAACCCCGACCCCGTCGACCTCGTCATCCCCGGCAACGACGATGCCATACGGGCCGCCCAGCTGATGAGCGGGATGATTGCCGACGCCGTTGCCGCAGGCAAGGAGATCGCCGAGGCGAGGGCGAAGGACGCCGCCAAGAAGAAGAAGACGGCCAAGGCCGACGAAGAAGGCGGAGGCGAAGGTGAGTGACATCGCAGCCGCAGACGTGGCGGCTCTGCGCAAGGCGACGGGCGCCGGCATGATGGATGCCAAGCGGGCGCTCGAGGAATCGGAAGGTGACATCGAGCGCGCCAAACAGCTCCTTCTGGAGAAGGGCATCGCCGACGCTCGCAAGCGCGCCGGCAGGGAGGCCCAGGAGGGGGCGATCGGTCACTACCTTCACTACCAGGCAGACCGCCCTGTGATCGGCGTGCTCGTCGATCTCGCCGCCGAGACGGATTTTGTGGCCAAGAGCGAGCAGTTCCAGGAGGCGGCCAGGGACATCGCCATGCACGTGGCGGCTGCTCGTCCGCTTTGGGTGCGGCGCGAGGACGTGCCCGAGGGCGTCGTCAGCGCCGAGAGCGAGCTCTTTGCCGTACAGGCGCGGAACGAGGGCAAACCCGAGCAAGTCATCGAGCGGATCGTCGAAGGACGGATCCGTTCCTTCTATGAGGAGAAGGTGCTCTACGAGCAGCCGTTCGTGAATCCCGCCAAGTTCGATGGCACGGTCGGCCAGATGGTCGAGTCTCTGGCCGGAGCATTGGGGGAGAACATCTCGGTGCGCCGCTTCCGCCGTCTCGCCATCGGTGAAAGGGACGTCTAGATGGGACGCCGGGTGGCGCTCAAGCTTTCCGGCGAGGCATTTGCCGATCCTGAGCTCGGCTACGGCATCGATCCCGAGACGGTGCGGCAGTTGGCAGGCGAGCTCGTCGAGGCACGCGGCGCCGGGCACGAGGTCGCCGTCGTCGTCGGCGGCGGCAACATCTTTCGCGGCCTATCGTCGGCGGCTGCCGGCATGGACCGGGCGAACGCCGATTACATGGGAATGCTGGCCACGGTCATCAACGCCCTGGCGCTGCGCGATGCGGTGGAATCGGAGGGTTGCGCAGCCCGGGTGCAGACCGCCCTTCGGATCGAGCAGGTGGCCGAGCCCTACATCCGACTTCGGGCGATCCGGCACCTGGAGAAGGGGCGTGTGCTGATCCTCGCCGGAGGCACGGGCAACCCGTTCTTCTCGACCGACACGACCGTGGCGCTGCGCGCCGTGGAGATCGGAGCCGAGGTTGTGCTCAAGGCGACCAAGGTCGACGGGGTCTTCGACGACGATCCCGTCTCGAATCCGGATGCCCGGCTGTTCGATGAGCTCACCTACATGGATGTGCTTGGCAAAGGTCTTCGGGTGATGGACTCCACCGCCATTACGATGTGCATGGAGAACAACCTGCCGATCAGGGTTTTCAACATCTCGGTTCCCGGCAACATCGTCAGGGCGGTAGCAGGGGAGCCCGTGGGGACGCTGGTCCGCTGAGAGGAGAACCGGTGATCGAGGAACTCCTCGACGAAGCCGACGTCAAGATGGATCTGGCGGTGGAGCACGTCCAAGCGGAGTTCTCCACGGTGCGCACGGGCCGCGCCAACGCCACCCTCCTCCATCGGGTCATGGTCGAGTACTACGGCGACCAGACACCACTCCAGCAGCTGGCGTCGTTCACGGTTCCGGAGGCTCGTTTGCTCGTAGTGCAGCCCTACGACAGGTCGACGATCGGCGAGATCGAGCGGGCGATCCAGGCATCGGAGCTGGGGCTCAATCCCAGCAGCGACGGCAATGTGATTCGACTGGCCTTTCCACCGCTTACCGAGGAGCGCCGCAAGGAGCTCATTCGGGTTGTTCGTCACTTGGCCGAGGAGGGCCGCGTCGCCGTGCGAAACGTTCGTCGGCACGCGAAGGACAGCCTGGAAGCCCTGGAGATTGAAGTATCCGAGGACGTGATCCGTCGGGCTGAGAAGGAACTGCAGGACATCACCGACCGTCACACGGCGCGGATCGACGAGCTGCTCGAACACAAGGAAGCCGAGCTGCTCGAGGTGTGATCCGTCCATCGCGGCCGATGAGGGAGGACCGGTGAGCCGCAGGCGAGAAGGCGAAGGCTTCAAGCCTCATGAGGGCGACCCTTGGCACCCGGACTGGGACTCCGGTGTGGAGCCGCCGCCAGCCGAGGGTCAAGAGCCCCTCACTGAGGAGGGCGGCGAGCTCGCGCCCGGAACCGTCGCCGATCTCGCCGCCGAGGCGGTCGCCGAGCTCGTCTCCGACACGATGCCTGAGACCGTGCACAAGGCCCGCGCCGACCTCGCCGCGGGGGAGGAGCCCGAGTCGTATGGGGATGTCGGAGCCGAGGTTGAAGCTCCGCCGAAGCGCCGTCGGCGCCGGTTCGGTCGGCGGCGGGCGCTCGAAGAGACCGCGCCCTTGGAGACGGCGATCTCCGCGGAGGTCGAGCGTCTCGTCGAGCCCGCCGAAGCGGCCGAATGGGACGAATCGGTCTTCATGCCCGATGCCGCGCTCGAGGCTGTCGAGGAGGAGGAGGAGGAGGAAGAAGAAGAGGAGGAAGAAGAAGGCTCGAGGAGCGGGCTGGTGATGGGCGCTCCCACGGGGCCACTGGCCGAGGAATCGCCGGAGACCCTGCCCGCCTGGCTGGCCGAGGAGATGGCCGGGGAGGTGAGCACATGGAGGGCTCCGGGCTTCGACGATCGGCCCAGTCCGGCTCCGGAGTCACCTGCCGGGGACCTCGAAGAGAATGCTCCGGCTGAGGATGTGATGGGTGTTCCTCTCGATGTCGAGGAATTCGAAGACGGGCCTGCCGTCGAGCTCTCTTCAGCCGAGGAGCTTCCGACGCCGGCCTCGGGGGAGTTTGCAGCGACGGAGGACGCGGCCGGACAAACCACGTTGCATCTAGAAGAGCTGCCGGTGGATGAACCGTTGGTGGATGAGCCGTTGGTGGATGAGCCGTTGGTGGGTGAGTCGTTGGTGGGTGAGTCGTTGGTGGGTGAGTCGTTGGTGGGTGAGTCGTTGGTGGG
>CAZWKX010000025.1:0-30249 GCA_964633975.1 uncultured Acidimicrobiia bacterium | reverse complement strand
GTTGAGGCCCCGCCGGGGGCGGGGCCTCAATCGCGGAGAGGGAGGGATTTGAACCCTCGAGGAGGCTTTAAACCCCCTACTCGCTTAGCAGGCGAGCGCCTTCGTCCGCTCGGCCACCTCTCCGTTGCGACGGCGGCTTGGAGGCCGGCCGTCGGAGGAGGGAGTGGGATTCGAACCCACGGGACCCGCGAGGGCCCAGCGGTTTTCAAGACCGCTGCCTTCGTCCGCTCGGCCATCCCTCCAGGGAAGCCGCCGGGCGGAGGGGGTGGGATTCGAACCCACGGGACCGGTTACACCGGACCAACAGTTTTCGAGACTGCCGCCTTCGTCCGCTCGGCCACCCCTCCGGAAACCGCGTGATTGCGCGGCTCGTGGATTGTACAGAGGCCGGTGTCAGGGGGTGGAGGGGCGGCGCTCCCGGAAGAACCGCTCCAGGAGCAGGGCACATTCCTCGGCCTCGATGCCGGCCACGATGTCGCATCGGTGGTTTAGGCGCTCATCCTGAGGGATGTTGTACAGGCTCCAGGCCGCTCCGGCCTTGGGATCGGCGGCTCCGTAGACGATGCGCTCGACCCGGGCCCACACCGCGGCCATGGCGCACATGGCGCACGGCTCGAGCGTGACGACGAGTGTGTGCCCGTCCAGGTGCCAGGTGCCGGCAGCACGTGCCGCCTGGGACAGCACGAGCATCTCGGCGTGGGCGGTGGGGTCGCCGAGTTCCTCGCGCCGGTTGTGGTCGGCGGCGACCACAGCGCCGTCGGCGTTGAGGAGCACGGCCCCGACGGGGACGTCACCGTGCTCGATTGCCGCGGCCGCTTCTTCGAGTGCGGTTCGCATGGCGGGGCCAAAGTCGTTCGCTGGCATGGCGGACCTAGACTCCTTTCACCCCAGGAGGGATCGCACAGTCTGGCCTAGTGCGCACGCCTGGAAAGCGTGTAGGTGGTCCAAAGCTGCCTCGTGGGTTCAAATCCCACTCCCTCCGCCGGCAGGCGCGTCGCCCGCCATTATGTCCTCAGCCGCCGAAGGCTCAGGCTTTTCGTTCCACCTGGCGATGACTACCGTTGAGCGACGAGCGCCCGTAGCTCAATTGGATAGAGCGTCTGGCTACGGACCAGGAGGTTGGGGGTTCGAGTCCCTCCGGGCGTGCCCAGCGGCCCTCGCTCAGAGCGAGGGCCGCTTCTTGCAGTATGGGCAAGGGGGTCGCCTTCGGCGACGGTCGCTCCGGTTGCAGCCCTATTCGGTCTGTAACCGTTCGCTTCGAGGTGCCGGACCTTCGGTCCGGCACAGTGTGGGCTGGCTGGGGGTTCGAGTCCCTCCGGGCGTGCGAAGCGGAACTCGGTCACACGCTTGATTACCCGATGTCATGATCTACCTGTCATAGTTGGTAGACCTGAGGTGGTCATGGACGAGACGCAGCGCCACAGGTCTGCAGAATGGGCCCGTCGGCGTAAGGTGACGCTCAGTCTTGGTGTCGGGCTGTTGCTGGCGGTTGGGGCAGTGGCTCTGGCAGCAGGACTCGCTCGGGTGTCCGATACCAGCGTGGCGGATGTCAGGGATGACGACACACCTGGAGTGCGTTTCGACGAGGTCGATGACGCTGAATCGGGCAGCAGGTATTTGGCCGAGACGATCGCCCTTTATCTCCGTGATGGCGAAGCAGCTGGCATATTCGGGTTCATGAGGGTGCCGCTCGCCAATGTTGTTGTCTTCCAAAAAAGCTTGGGCATCTCGGAGCTAGCTTGGGAGACCAACACGAGCGAGACGGCCATCGTGCTGACCTGGGTCCCATCGTCCGATATCGAATTCCTGGTCCCAGGACCGAGGCCCGGTGTTGATGCAACTGTCCAAGCAGACGCTTTCGTCATCATTATTGAGCCTGAGGCCGGTCTCGAGATCCAGACATTTGCCACTGCGACCGCCCTGGAAGGCTTGAGAGCAAGGGCGATCGGGGAGCGCCCATACGCCGCGGTTACGTCCGCCGGTGTGGTGTACGGACCATGCCGCGCCGGCTTTGTTGTGTTCAGCCGTGACCTTGTGCGGGCGGCCTGGTGTTCGTTTCGGCTCGGGATCTTGTGATCGGCAGTGCTGATACGCTGGCGTTGTGCAGTCCGAGTCTTCGATTCGCCAGGCCGCACTGGAACTCGATGAGGCCCTCGAAGCCGGGGATAGCGAGCGGGTCGTAGCCTGTTTCTCCGAAGATTGCACCATTGAGCTGCTCGGTGTTCGTCTCCGCGGGCATGACGGGGTGCGTCGATGGCTCGACTGGGTGTTTGGCCGCGTTGGGCACGTCGAGTTCACCCCGCGGGTGATCAGCGTCGATGGCGACATGTTGATCGAGGAGTTCGGAGTAGCCGCGACCATGGCTGGCGGGCGGCGTCTCGAGAGTCAGTGGGCCGAGATCCTCACCTATCGAAACGACAAGGTGACCAGCCTCCGGCTCTACTTCAATCCGATCGATTTCGCTCCGACGTTGGGAATCATCGGTCGGGTTGTCGGTCCAGCTGTCGCGAGGCTAGCCCGCCGGGGTCTCGAGCCCTTCGAGCCAATCCACTACGGCGGGTAGCCAACACACCTCTTCCCGCCAGGCGCATCCGTGCCGGTTGGTGAGCCATGTGCGTCGCTCGTACTCGCGCATGTGGACGATCCCCAGGGCTGGTTGCTGGTCGGTTTGAACCGGGCTGGACGGATTGGCAGTGCAGCGTGCCGGCCGGTCGATACGATCGACACGGCGTGAAACACGGCATGCAGCCGGCGCTGAAGTGGCAAAGGGCCGAGTGTTGGCGGCGTTCGGGTGGAGGTTGACCTGGTCGCTCTCTACCGTGTGGTCGCCCAGAGATCCCCCGACTGGAGGCAGGAGCGTGGAGAGGTGCGTAGGGGAGGCTTCCGCTTATCTAGCTATCGGGCTGCTTGCTGGGTTGATGAGTGGAGTGTTCGGTATCGGCGGCGGTAGCGCCAGGATCCCCTTGCTCAACATGGCCGGGCTTCCGCTACTGAGTGCCTTTGGGATCAATCTTCTGGTGATTCCCTTCGCCTCTGCGGTCGGTGCGGTCGCGCAGAGGACAAACATCGTGATGAGAGTCGGGTTCTACGCCGTAGCTGGGGGTGTTTTGGGCGGGGTAGTGGGAGCAAGTCTGGTTGGCCTGATTCCCACCCTGGTCCTCGCCATCATTTTTGTAGTGCTCTCCGTGGTAGTGGTGCTCGGCGTGTTCTCCAGACGTCTAATGCCAACTGTTGTGGCGCGGCTCCATCCCGGCCCCCGTGAAGTCGTCACGGCTTCGTTCGGTGTGTGCCTCATTACCGGGCTCCGAGGCGGCAGCGGCGGCTCCCTGTTTCCAGCACTGTTCCGTAGCCTCCGACTCGACTCTCACCAAGCAGTTGCCACGTCGCTTTTTGTTTCGATCTTCACGGCGCTCGGGGCTATCCCGATCTACGGACTGCGTGGCGATATGCCAGTGGTGCCAGCGCTCTTTGTGATCGCCGGATCGATGCTCGGTAGTCAGCTAGGCAGCAGGATCTCCCTTCGGGCCAAGCCGATATGGCTTGACGCCGGACTATCGATTCTGATCATGAGCATGGCACTTCTTACCGTGTATCGAGCCATCACAGGATGATTGGCGGCGGCGTTGGCCTTCTAGGGTTTTGCCGTTGCCTGGTCAATGGCGGACGTGCCGGCAAGCTTCACCGGCCGGCGGTGGAAGGTGGCCTTTGGCGACGGTCGCTCCGGTTGCAGCCGTATTCGGCCCACAACCGTTCGCTTTGAGGTGTGCCGGACCTTATGTTTGGCTCAGTGTGGGGTGGTTGGGGGTTCGAGTCGCTCCGGGCGTGCCGACGAAACCCCTGCGTGAGCGGGGTTTTTTGTCATCTCCCGCCGATGTCGATGCCCCGTGACCGGTGGTTGGGCCGCGGCTGGACCGCGACACTTCGAGACCGGATGCCCTCCAGCCGTCCCAGCATCGATGTCCGTGGGGAAGAGGTGGGTGTAGCGGTCCAAGGTCACCGAGATGGATGGGTGACCGACGTGGACCTGGAGGGCTTCGGGATTGGCGCCGGCAGCGCCGCCGAGGCCGGTGTAGGTGTGTCAGATCTCGGCGGATGCCGGGTTCCTTGAGCAGCGGGTTGTGCGTGACGAGGGGCGCCGGGTTTCCGGCGCCCCTCGTCCATCTTCATCTGGAGATGTCGGTGGTCGTCATCCTCCCGGGCACTGGCCGATGACTCTACGTGTCACCGTGTTCGGCACGCCGTTGTCGGTGGGGATGGGATGGTTCATGAGGCACACCATGAACCCGTTGACGTAGTTGCCGGAGACGATGATCGGTTGGTCACCGGTGTTGTTGTACATCAGAGCCAACGTGCCTCGGACCGAGTTGTCTGTGATCTCGAGGAGACCCGTCGTGCCGATGATGGTGATGGGCCCGCGTACGGTCGTGCCGTCGAGGACGACGGAGTCCGTGCTGATGATGCTGATCGGCCCGAGCACCGTCGCGCCGTCGAGGACGATGGAGTCAGCCCGGCTGGCGACGATCGATCCGTTGATGCGGGCATCCTTGGCGACGAGGCTCGCTCCGGGACCCAGGAGAACCGGACCACGTAGGATCGTTCCCTCGGCAACGAGGCTCGCTCCGGGACCCACAAGAACCGGACCATATACGACGGCTCCCTGGGCAACGAGGCTCGCTCCGCGACGCACGAGAACCGCACCACGTACCACGGCTCCGTCGGCGATGCAGGTCACGCCCTCGCTGGCGATGACCGGGCCCCAGTGGAAGCCCTCGATGACGGTGTCGCAGACCAGCGGCGCCGCCACCAGTTGAGCGACACCCCAACGGGCGGTGCTCTGGTAGCCGATGCCGGTCGGGTCGGCCCAGGTCCGGATCGAGGTCCGCACCCCGTCGGTGCCGTCGTTGATCTGGAAGTCGAGTCCGTGGAAGGTCCCGAGTCCTCCATACTCGAGCAGGCTCACCGAAGCTTCGACGATGTATCCGGTGTCGGTCATCGTCGTGGCGCTGTCGAGTCTTGCCTCCTGGAAGGCGACGTCACCGGTGCCGAACGACGTCTCGTTCGCCGAGTTGATGCGGATCTGGGTGTCGTCGTAGCGATACGGACCGTTCTTGAAGTTCCCCGCGTCGAGGAAGATCTCCAACGAGTCCTGGATCCACGGATCGGATCCGCTGATGTCCGGCGTTGCGTCAGTGACCTCGGCGAGGACGTACAGCAGGTTGTCCTTCCACAGCGTGCGGACGACCGCAGACGCTCCATCGGTCCCCTGCACGGCGACGTCGGTGGTGACGCTGTTGGCGCCTGCCCACACGTCATCGACGGCGCCGTCGATGACCGGCGCAACCGCCGCTTCGATCGCCTCGGTGTACGACAGTGCCTCGACGAGGGTCAGTGTCCCGACGGCTCCCGGTTCGTTCCATCCGACGGTTGTGTCACCGTCGGTGACCTGCAGATCGAACGCGACGAGGTCGCTTTCGGCGGCGCCGGGAAGTGGCAATGAGGCCACGATCGACCACCCGGTGCCGGTCTCGGCCACCGTGGCGGCGACATCGCCGGAACCGTCCCGGTTCACGACGTACGTCGTTCCGTCGACGAGGAACGCCGCCGCGTCAGATGCGTCCACCGTGGCGTCCGCCACCTCGACAAAGGCGACCAGCGTGTCTGTCGTCCAGCGGAGCTGGAAGGCCGCCGTCGTGTCCACGAGATGCAGCGGCAGACGATCCCATTCCGGTGCGTCGAGCCCGAGCTCGCCGTCCGCCATGAACACGAAGGCCGTGCGCTGGCGCGATGGGAGTTCACCGTCGACGATGCCGTAGTAGGCGGGCTTCGCCTGGTAATCGTCGTCGAAGACGAGCGGGTCGCCGGAGCCGATCCGCCAGCTCCGGCTGTCGGTGAGACCCCACACCGTCACCGAGAACAGGTCGTCGGTGTAGGTGCGGAAGATCCGGAAGGCGTCTCGGAAGTAGTAGCCCTGATCGATGAGGAGCGCCTCGGTGACCGGGGTGCCGGTCGTGACGTCGAGCTCGCTCACCACCTGGGTCACCGGCAGGTCCTCGAAGGCGACGAAGGCGTCTTCCAGCACCTGGACCGGCGTCGACAGGTTGAGGTGGAACTGGTGCCCGACGATGTCGATGGGAACACCACGGTCGATGAGCCGCGCCGTCACGTCGTGGAACCGGTCCCGCTTCCCCGCCTGTTCGGTGTTGTAGTCGTTGATCGCCAGCAGCACCGGCCGGTCGGCCGCCGGATCGGCATAGACGTTGTTGAACGCGTCGTCGGCGTACTGGAAGGCGAGATCGATGTACTGCTCACCGAGCACGTTGTACCAGGGGCTGCGGCGCAGACCGTCGTCGGTTGCGCCGTCTGACACCACCTCGTTGACGACGTCCCAGGCCACGAGCGGATTCGTCTCGGAACCGAACAAGCCGTACTCGTTGCTCAGTGCCTCGGCGATTCCGTAGATGTGGTCCTCCAAGCGTTGGCGCAGGATCTCCTGATCGGCAGCGCTGTTCGTGAGGGGAGTGCCGTCGGCGGCTTCGAAGAACCACGCCGGGGTCTGGCTGTGCCACACGAGCGTGTGCCCGTACACGGCGAGACCGTTGGCCTGGGCGAAGTCCATGATGGCCGTCGCCTCCGGATGGATCCGGAAGGTGCGATCGGCGTCGTACCACGCCTCCGGCTTCATGTGGTTCTCCGGCGTCACCTGATCGAAGTGCCGCAGCAGCAGCTCGGCTGCCGACCCGGTCGTCTCACGCGAGTCGATGGCGACGCCGATGTTGAAGTCGACGGTGTCCTTGATTGGGGTGAGGTCCTGCACCACGGGTGGGGCCAGCGCCTCGATGGTGACGTCGTCGACGAGGAAGTCGCCGTTGCCGCCCGTGCTGTACGACGTCTCGAAGTACAAGAAGGCGGTGTCTGCCTCGGCCATCATGTAGGTGGCGGTGACCTCCCGCCATGCACTGTCGGTGGTGTCGTTGAACTGTCCGACGGTGTCGAAGGAGTCCGCCCCATCGTTGACCCGCTGCATACTCAGCCAGATGCTGTCACTCCCGGCACCCGCCGCCATCTTCACCCAGGCGGTGATCTGGTAGCGGACTCCGGGAATCATGATGCCGGTCACGTCGTGGCCGATGCCGTCGCCTTGGCCGGTGCGATCCGACACCAGCGCCGCCTGGAGCCCGCCGTGGGCTTCGGCGGTCGTCACGGCAACCGTCGGGGTGCCCTGCGAGTCACGGGCGACCCAGCCGTCGAGACCTGCCTCGAAGTCGGTGGCGAGCACCACGCCCATCGGGGGCGGCGACGTGATGAGGATGTCGTCGACGAGGTACGTGTAGGTGTCGCCGTCGACCGAATGGGTGCCGGTGCCGATGAACACGGCGACGGCCTCGGACGGCGTGTACGTGCCGGTGACGGTCGTCCAGTCGTCGCCGTTTACGGTCGTGTTGCCGATCCAGTTGTAATTGGGATCGGTGACGAACCGCACGTCGGCGGTGCCGGGTGTTGCCAGCTTCACCCGCATCGACAGCGTGTATTCGACGTCGGCGACGAGCAACCCGGCCGGGCTCTTGATGCCGTCGTAGTCGTTGGAGCGGTTGGCCACCTCCAGCACCATGTTGCCGCCGTCGTCGATGATCGTCAGCGTTGGGCTGCCACTCTGCACCCACGGGTCGTAGGAGCCGTCCTCGAAGTCCTCATGGGCCACGATCACCTCGGGAGGAGGTGGCGGCTCGACCTCGCTGGTCTGGATGAGGACGATGTCGTCGACGAGGTACGTGTAGGTGTCGCCGTCGACGGAGTGGGTGCCGGTGCCGATGTACACCTGCATGGCTGCAGGGTCGCCGTCCGACGGCGCCGTGTAGGTTCCGGTCACCGTCGTCCAATCGTCACCGTTGATTGTCGTGTTTCCGACCCAGGCATATGCCGGCTTCACCACGAACCGCATGTCGGCGGTACCCGATGTGGCGAGTTTGGCCCGCATCGTGAAGGTGTATTCGGCGTCGGGTGTCAGGATCCCGGTGGGACTCTGGATACCGTCGTAGTCGTTGGCGCGGTTGGCCACCTCCAGCACCATGTTGCCGCCGTCGTCGATGACCGTCAGTGTCGGACCACCGCTCTGCGTCCAATCGCCCGTCGTCCCGTCCTCGAAATCGACCGACGACACGACGATCTCGGTCGTCGTCGGCATCTCTGTGAGGACGATGTCGTCGACGAGGTACGTGTAGGTGTCGCCGTCGACGGAGTGGGTGCCGGTGCCGATGTACACCTGCATGGCTGCAGGGTCGCCGTCCGACGGCGCCGTGTAGGTTCCGGTCACCGTCGTCCAATCGTCACCGTTGATTGTCGTGTTTCCGACCCAGGCATATGCCGGCTTCACCACGAACCGCATGTCGGCGGTACCCGATGTGGCGAGTTTGGCCCGCATCGTGAAGGTGTATTCGGCGTCGGGTGTCAGGATCCCGGTGGGACTCTGGATACCGTCGTAGTCGTTGGCGCGGTTGGCCACCTCCAGCACCATGTTGCCGCCGTCGTCGATGACCGTCAGTGTCGGACCACCGCTCTGCGTCCAATCGCCCGTCGTCCCGTCCTCGAAATCGACCGACGACACGACGATCGGGTCCGCTGCTCCTGCTGGCGATACGAACGTCATCGGGACCAGCAGCGCGACGGACAATGCCGCCGCCCACCACCTCTTCGACCGCATGAGCGTTCTCCTCCCTCTCTGCCCGGGATCGGCACCCGAGGACGTTGGCTTGCACACGACGCTGGCGCACCCACACATGGCGTCAGCCAGTCCCATGCAAACGTTTACATCGCTCGCTCGGACATCAGCCGCCCGGGATTCGACGCATGAATCGTTTACAAAGGTACACCGTGGATCGGCACCGTGATGCGGGAAGCTCGAGGTGGGGAACCGACGGTGGGTGGCCGGGTGAACCAGGATGCGATCGATCGGGGTCAGGCTGGCCAGCGGTGAGTGGCAGGGATTGGCCGCGCTGGGTCGGGCGAACGCCCGGTTGGGGATGGCGCGTGATCTCTACAGGCGAGCTGTGGCCTTCTGGGTGAGGGCGAGGATCGTCTCGATCCGTCCCTGCCGGAACTCGCCGATCACCCGAGCCGACGTACTCACCCGTTGTTTCGCCGGCAGGCCACCGTGCCGTAGCCTGGAGAAGTCCCTGCGCTCATGAGGACCAAGAGAAACACCGATTGATGGCTGCAGACCGCCCTTTGAACGGCAGCTCTCTCAAAGGCTCACCGGCTCGGTCGCCCGCCGCACCACCAGCCAGATTCCCAGCGCCATCGCTGTGCTGATCATCCCGAAGACGACGTACTCGGACAGAGTCATGCGCGGCCCGATGTTCATGAAGTAGGAGCGTCCCGGTGCGACGACTCCGGCATCGACCCAGAGACGGGTCCACAACACACTGACTCCCGCCAAGACCACGACCCAGCGCGCCTGCAGGCGGATCTCTTCGACGGCCTGAGCGGCGGGAAGGGCCAGGAAGGCCATGTACCCCAGCAGGTGCCGTGACTCCGATCCGACGGCGAACAGTGCCAGGGCCAGCAGCAGCGCGGTGAATGCCGGTCCGTAGCCGCATCCGATGCGCACGACCCGGCGCCGCATAAAGATGGCGAGGAGCAGCCAGGGCCCGAGGTATACCACGTGGGCCACCAGGAACACGGCGGGCGCAGCCACGGCCTGGGCCAGATGGTTGTCGAGCATGTCGACGAGTGAGAGTCCCTCCCCGGGAACGCCGATGGCCAATCGGTGGAGGTACCAGACGCCGAAGACGAGGACGGCCGAAGCCGCAACGCCCAGGGTGACGGGTCGGTTCACGAAGTCCCTGGGGCGCAGGGCAAGCAGGTGGCGCAGCAGAGGGACGGAGACCCCGAGCACCCAGGCGGCCAGCAAGATCGAGGCTGCGGGGATGCCCCACTTCCAGGGCTGCGCCGCCGCCGCTTGATCCAGGTAGGGGGCCCGGCCCGCCGCCGCGGTGACGGCGAGCACGACCGCGGCCGCCGTGCCGGCGCCTGCAACGGCCCAGACCGCGGTCGGTCCGGCCTGCTTGTCGCGGGCAGGCCAACGACGCGGCAGGATCAGCATGGCGATGGCGGCGACAAACACCAGCTGCCACACGAAACCCGCCACAAAGCCGATCAAGAACACGGCCCACTGCCAGCGACGCAGGTAGGCCAGGACCAGAAGCAGTCCGAGCGCAAATGCACAAGTGTCGGCGAGGACCGGGTCGATCCAGGTGAACCGGAGCACGGCGAAGTTGAGGAACAGGGCGGTGAAACCGAACCAGGTGCCGATGGGACCCATGCGAGTGGTGCGGGCGATGCCGAACCAGGCCAGGACCCCCACGATGCAGGCACCGAGGTTGAGCAGCCGGAAGCCGACGACGATGTCCGCCGGGCTCGGATCGGACAGCCCGAGCGCGGTGAAGCCGAAGTTGACGGCTATGGGAGGGCCGATGCGCCAGGCCCTCTTGGCGCTGACGAGCTGCTGGAGGCTCTCCGGGGAGTTGGCGGCGATCTGGGCATAGAGGCGGCCGTCAAAGCCAACGCCGGAGCGGGCCGAGATCAGATGCCCCGCAGCTATCGACACCAGAGCGCCGGCCATGACCAGGGAGACCATCCACCCGAAGTGGGCCCACGGCAGGAGCGCCCGCTCGAGCGGGCCGACCGGGGCGGAGGAGTCGGGTTTCCGGGCGACGGTCATTGCCCACCGTCTGGTGTGATGAGGTGGAACACCCAGGCCGAGCCCAAAGACGGATAGACGCCGCGCAGCGACTCCATGTTCATCCACTGCGCGCCGTCGTCTTTGGGGACGCCGACGGCCAGCAGGCCGTCGGCGAGATCTACCGATACACCTTCGGAGACCTGAAGGCTGGTCACCTGGCTGTACACGATGGGTTCGGCGGCTTCGGGCTCGGTGATGTCGAAGACGACAAGGAAGGGATTGGTCAGATCACCCCAGCGGAGCCTGCCCTGCATGGCGACCACCGTGGTGTCGCCGTTTACGGCGACCGAACTCCCCAGACGGGTGTCGGCTTGGGGCTCCCACAGCGCCGTCAAGGGCTCGACGGGTCCGACCAGTCTCCATTCACGCTCCGGGTCCAGACGAGCACACGGCCGGTGGCCGCAATCGTGTCGTCGCCGCGGACGACCGGGCTCTCGGGAGCACCGGCCACCAGATGCGGCAGATCCAGGTCGACCGATGAGCCGAGACCGGTGAGGCCGGGCAGGGCGGGAATGGTGGTGGGTGACCACTCGCTCCCACGTTTCTCGAACACGGTCACCGTGCCGGCGCCTGCACTCTCGTTCGGCGCCCCGACTGCGATGACATCGTCGTCGATGGCCACCGCGGTGCCGAAAGCCCCGCCGTCGGTGCCGGAAGGCGAAACGAGACGCTGCGCCACCCATCCGTAGTCGAGATCGGCGTCGTCGGTGATGTTGGCCTCTGTGGAGCGGGTGTAGACAAAGACGGCCCCGGCGCCGGCGTCGGGGGCTCCGACCACGATCGTCTCGCCGGAGACGGCCACCGCGGCGCCGAAGCTCCTTTCGGAGGGAGTGGTCAGGACGGCTTCTGGGACCCAGTCAACCTCCGACCGGAGGAAGACGTACGCCGCCCCCCGCCCATGCGCGGTCCCGGGTGCGCCCACCACGGCCACCGGTCCGTCGACGGCGACCGCGGCTCCGTAGAGGTCACCCTTCGTGAGGTCGACGGCGGGTTGCAGGGGTATGGGCGACCAGGTCGAGCCGGTGCTGCTGAAAGCGTATGCGGCGCCTCGGTGGCCGCCGCCGACTCGGGCCCGCGGCGCTCCGACGATCACTGAGGATCCATCGGTCGCTATCGCATCGGCATAGCAGTCCTGGTACGAAGGAACGCCGGCGTACAGCGATTCAGGCTGGCCGGCAGCAAGAGAACCCCGATTGCCGGCCCCGACGATGGTGACTACGGCCAGCACCGTGAGCAGCACAGTGGTCAGGGCGGCCCCAATGCGTGTTGCCAAGCAGTTCATCGATGCGCACTTGGAGTCATGGGCGAGGGCCGCCGGGCCGGGATTGGGGAAGTGTAGGCGGCGGTCCTGGGGTCCAGCATTGGGGCCTGGGGGCCCAGCGGGCCAGTGAGGGCGAACGGCTACGATACCGACGGCCCCGCAGTCCACCGGGCCCGGTGTCTATGGAAGCCGTTAGAACAGCCGTGGTCGGTGCCGGATACTGGGGGCCGAACCTCATCCGCAACTTCCGCACCACCCCTCTGGCCGATCTGCGTTGGGTGGTGGATGTGGACCTAGAGAGGGCGCGGGCTGCGCTCCCGACGCAGACGGACGTTCGGACTACCGACACCCTGGCCGAGATGCTCGGCGACGACCAGGTGGAGGCGGTGGCGGTGGCGACGCCGCCGGGTACCCATCACGACATCGTGCTCCAGTGCATCGATGCCGGCAAACACGTGCTCGTGGAGAAGCCGCTTGCCTCGACGGCGGCGGAGGGCAAGGCGGTCGTTGAGGCCGCCGAGGAGACGGGCGTGACGATCATGGCCGATCACACGTTCTGCTACACCGAGTCGGTTCGCAGGATCCGCGACATCATCGCTTCTGGGAAGATCGGCGACTTCCTCTACTTCGATTCGGTGCGCATCAACCTGGGGTTGATCCAGTCGGAGGTCGACGTGTTTTGGGACCTGGCGCCGCACGACATCTCCATACTCGATTTCATCCTCCCGCCGGGTGTCGCCATCGATAGCGTCTCTGCCCATGCGTCCGATCCTCTCGGGGTGGGGCACGCATGTGTCGGCTACCTGTTCGCCCGGCTCAGCAACGGTGCAACGGCACACGCTCACCTCAACTGGCTGAGCCCCACGAAGATACGGCGGGTGATCATCGGCGGGTCGCAGAAGATGCTGGTGTGGGACGACCTGCAGCCGGCGCAGCGGGTCACCATCTACGACAGCGGCATCGAGCTCACCAGCGAGCCCACCGAGAGGGCGCGTCTGCTGGTCTCCTACCGTGTTGGGGACATGCTGGCGCCGGCGTTCCGTGAGGTGGAGGCCCTGCGGCGTGTGGTCGACGAGTTCGCCACGTCGATTAGGGAGAACCGGCGTCCGCTCACCGACGGCCGCGCCGGGCTCAGGGTGCTCCAGGTCCTCGAGGCGGTGGGCACGAGCCTGAGCTGCCAGGGAGCGAGCATCCCCGTAGCGTCCTTGGTGCCGGAGTAGCCGTGCCGGGCGAGCGGGCGCGGTTCAGCGGCGACTTCCAGATGATCGGCGACGATGTGGTCCTGGGGCGGGACGTGCGCCTGTCGTCGTTCATCAACCTGTACGGCTGCGAGATTGGGGACGAAACGACCATCGGAGCGTTCGTCGAGATACAGCGGGGGGCGGTGATCGGCGCCCGCTGCAAGATCTCCAGTCATACGTTTGTATGCGACGGTGTCACCATCGAGGACGAGTGTTTTGTGGGCCACGGGGTCGCCTTCATCAACGACCGGAATCCGCGCGCCGTCACCGAGGAGGGCGACCCTTGCGGCGACGGCGACTGGCAGAAGGTCTCGACCATCGTGCGACGAAGGGCCTCCATCGGGTCGGGGGCCACGATCATGGGAGGCGTGGAGATAGGAGAGCGGGCGGTGGTGGCGGCGGGCGCCGTGGTCACCCACGATGTCGCTCCCGGGGTCTTGGTGATGGGTGTGCCGGCCCGTCCCGTCGGCTGATATCGGAAGGAGTCTGATTCGGTGAAGGTCCCCTTCCTCGACTTGGTGGCGCAGAACCGCGGCCTCCGCGACGAGATCCTGGAGGCCTGGGGTCGCATCTTGGACACGGCTCGATACGTGAGCGGCGCCGAGGTCGCCGCCTTCGAGGAGGAGTTCTCCGAAGCCTGCGGATTGGGACACTGCGTGGCCGTGTCGACCGGCACAGATGCGCTCATGCTTGGGCTTCGGGCGCTTGGGGTTGGGCCCGGGGACCGTGTGGTGCTGCCGGCCAACACCTTCATTGCCACCGCAGAGGCGGTGAGCAACGTGGGCGCCGAGCCGCTGCTGGTCGACTGTGATCCGGTGACCCGCAACATCGATGTCGCCGCGGCAGCCTCCGCTCTCTCGCACCCGGGGGTGGTCGGGGCGATCCCGGTGCACCTCTACGGTCAGCCGGCCGACATGGACCCGCTTCTGTCGGCGGCCGAGGCCGCCGGGGTCTGGGTGATGGAGGATGCGGCGCAGGCCCATCTGGCCAGGTACAAGGACCGGCCGGCGGGTTCTTTGGGGATGCTGGCCGGCTTCTCCTTCTACCCGGGCAAGAACCTGGGCGCTCCCGGCGAGGGCGGCGCGGTGACCACCGGCGACGCCGATCTCGCCGGTCTAGTGCGAATGCTGCGTGACCATGGCCAGTGCGCCAAGTACGAGAGCCGGGTGGTCGGGTACAACGCCCGCATGATGGAGCTGGTGGCGGCGGTGCTGCGGATTAAGCTGCGCCACCTTCGGGCGTGGGTCGAGGAGCGTCGCCGCCTCGCCGCCCTCTACATCGAACGGTTGGCCGATGTGGATGGGGTCGAGACCCCCTTCGAGCCGGAGTGGGCCTGGTCGGTCTATCACCTGTTTGTGGTGCACACTGCGCAGCGTGATCGTGTCATGCGTCGGCTCGAGGAGGTGGGCATCGGCGTCGGGCTTCATTACCCGATCCCCATCCACCTCCAGGAGGCGTACCGTCACCTTGGGCACTCCGTTGGGGATTTCCCCAACGCGGAGGCCAATGCCTCCAACGGGATGTCGCTCCCGATGTTCCCCGAGATGACGGAGGCCCAGGTCGATTACGTCTGTTCGGAGATGGAGGCGGCGGTGTCGGGAGGTGCCGCGTGACGGATTGGCTGCGTGGGAAGCAGGTTGTCGTGACCGGCGGCGCCGGGTTCATCGGCTCGCACCTCGTGGAAAGAATCGTGGAGGCGGGCGCGGCCGAGATCGTCGTCGTCGATGACCTCTCGAGCGGCTCGCGAGACAACCTGGCCGCGGTCGGTGATGCCGTTCGTCTGGTGGAAGGCGACGTTTGTGACCCGGAGGTGGCCGGGACGGCGGCGCAGGCCGATGTCGTGTTCCACCTGGCGGTGCGGAACATCCGGGCCTCGATCGGGCGGCCGTTGGAGAATTTCAGGGTCAACGCCGACGGGACGCTCATGGTGCTCGAGGCCATGCGGGCGGGCGGCCGAGGCCGGTTCGTCTACGTCTCGTCCTCAGAGGTCTACGGCATCCCACCTGCCGGGGCCTTCACCGAGGCTGCGCTTCCGGCTCCCACCACGGTGTACGGAGCGGGGAAGCTTGCCGGCGAGCTGATCGCTCTGGCCTATCGCCGCACCTATCTGATGGAGACGATGGTCGTGCGTCCGTTCAACAACTACGGCCCTCGCTCTCACTTCGAGGGCGACTCCGGGGAGGTCATTCCCAAGTTCATCATCCGGGCTCTGGCGGGGAAGCCCTTGATCGTGCACGGAGAGGGCACGCAGACTCGCGACTTCATGTACGTGTCCGACACCGCCTCCTGGCTCGTCGAGCTGGCCTCGGTGGATGCCCTGATTGGAGACGTCGTGAACATCGGGAGCGGAGTCGACATGGCGGTGATCGATCTCGCCGAGTTGATCCTCCGGGAGACGGGCTCGCAAAGCGAGATCGTGTTTGGGGAGCCGCGGCCCGGCGACATCCCTCGGCTCTGTGCCGACGTCACGAAGGTGCGTGAGCTGGCTCCGTTCGAGCCCGCCATCGATTTCCGCGCCGGCCTCGGCAGAACGATCGAGCATTTCGCCGTTCAGGACCTGGCCGCGCTGCTGGAACGGGAGGTGGAGCGGACGTGGACTTGATCCCGGTCATCAAACCCTGGCTCGGGCCCGACGAGGCCAAGGCCGTGGCCGACGTCATTAAGTCGGGATGGGTGGCTCAGGGCCCGCGGGTCGCCGAGTTCGAACGCGCCGTTGCCGAGTACACGGGAGCAGAGCACGGGGTCGCCGCTTCGTCGTGCACGGCGGGTCTCCACCTGGTCCTGCATGCCATCGGAATTGGACCGGGCGACGAGGTGGTTGTGCCGTCCCTGTCGTTCATTGCATCGGCCAACGCTCCCCGGTACGTGGGCGGGGTTCCGGTCTTCGCCGACGTCGACGGGACGACGCTCAACCTGACGCCCGAGTCGATCGAACCGGTGCTGACCGAGAGGACTCGGGCCGTGGTCCTGGTGCACCAGTTGGGCATGCCGGCGGACATAGATGGGGTCAGGTCGCTGTGTGAGCCCCGCGGCATCGTTGTGGTCGAGGATGCTGCGTGTGCCATCGGGTCCACCTACAAGGGCCGGCGCATAGGTTCTCACTCACGGCATGTGGTCTTCTCGTTCCATCCCCGCAAGCTGCTCACCACCGGGGAGGGCGGGATGATCATGACCTCGGACGAAGCGACGGCGGTGCGGCTGCGGGCGCTCAGGCAGCACGGCATGGACCACAGCGCCTTCGATAGGCACCTCGCCGGTGGACCGGTGTTCGAGCACTATGCCGAGATGGGCTTCAACTTCAGAATGACCGACATGCAGGCGGCCGTGGGCCTGGTGCAGCTCTCGAAGCTCGACGAGATGGTGGCCCGCCGCAGGGAGCTTGCCGACGCCTACGGGGAGCGACTCGGAGACTTGGGGCTGTGCCTGCCCGGAGACCCCGAGTACGGGAGGACCAACTACCAGTCGTACTCGGTGGTGCTCGAGCCGGATGCGCCGGTGTCGCGCGACGAGCTGATGGCCCATCTCGAAGTGCGGGGTGTCTCGCCCCGGCGAGGGGTGATGGCGGCGCACCGTGAGCAGGCTTTCGCCGGCTATGGCACCGCGGATCTGCCGGTCACCGATTTCGTGACCGATCACTCGCTCATCCTGCCCATGTATCACGAGATGACCGAGCACGATCTGGATCGGGTGGTGACGGCCCTGGTGGAGGTATTGACCTAGGGGTGGCGGCGGTGAGCCGGTGATAGCATGCCGCCGATTTGACCAGCTTCTCTGCGGCCGGCCCCGGCGACGAAAACGAAGCCGCTGCCTGGCGTCTTCCCCGGCTGCGCCCCCGCTACGAGATGGCGCTTGCGGTCGCCCTCGGCGCGGGCAGCATGGTGCTCATTGCCTGGCTGGCGCGAAACACGTGGTTCCACGTAGATGTCTGGGATCTCCTCGGCAACCGTGAGATCGGGAGCCTGGATGATCTGCTGCGGCCCCGCAACGGGCACTGGGCAACCCCGGCGGTGTTGCAGACCAGGGTCCTGTACGGGGTCGCCGGCATGGACTTCTGGCCAACTCACTTCTTGCCCCGTCTGGTGGGCTGGGCCTTGCTGTCTTTCGGGGTGTGGAGGGTTCTGCTGCGCCGCGGCGCCGATCGATACGTTGCCCTCTCCGCCTATGCAGTGATGCTGGTGCTCGGCACCAGCTGGTACCTCCAAGCCTGGTTCATCGGGATAATGATCGTGAGCGCCTGCCTGCTGGCGGCGGCTCTGCTGGTCGAGGGCCGGGCCGAGCCGGAATGGCATCATGTGCTGCTTCTCTTCGGGCTTCTACTGCTGTCGGTCATGTCGGCAGGGGCAGGTGTGGCGGTCCTGGCGGGCACAGGATTGGTGATGCTGCTGACCCGCCGCTGGCGCTGGTTGATCGCTGTGGCCGCGGCGGCTTTGGTGTATCTCGCCTGGTTCATGCACTACCACGTGTCGTCGGAAGCGGATCTCGCCACCTCGCCGGGGAGCCTGCTGGCGATGCCTCGGCAGATGTTCACCGTGCTGCAGTCGGCGCTTCACAAGGTTCTCGGCCTCCCCGAGAGCTTTGGCCCGGTCCTGGCGGTGATGCTGATCCTCTGGCTCGGCTACCTGGCCTTGCGGGGAAGGCTTTCGGTATTCGACTGGGTCCTGTTGGCTTCGATCACGGCTTTCCTGGGCCTGGTGGTGATGGCGCGGGCGAATACTCTGCACGACCGGTATTCGAACGATCTGCTCCCCTGGCTGCTGCCTGTGGTCGTGCCTCGGCTGAGGATCGTGGCCAGACGCGGCGGCTATCTGGCCGCGGGAGTCGTCGTCGCGGTCATCCTGGCGGGGAACCTGAGCCGTCTGGAGAACGGTATCGAGACGCGTACTGCCGCCGTCGCCGACAGCAGAGCCAAGGTGGAGACGGCCGCCGCCCTCATCGGGGCGGGGGAGCCGTACGTGGGGGCGGCCGTGATCGACCCCTCGTCGCCGGGACTGGCCAAGCAGCTGACGGCCGATGGGCTGGCACGTCTCGTCGATGGTGGATGGCGTCCGGAGGCGGTCGGTGCTCGTGAGGAGGCGGCGCGGGGCACGCTGCGTATTTCACTCTCTGAAGAGCCGTCCGAAGGCCGGATGCCTTTGGCCGCGCCGGGATTGATCGACGCACAAGGGTGCACCCAGGTCGGCTCCGGCGAGCGGCTCGAGCTGGTGGTGACTGAGGGTGAGGCCGTCCTCACCATCGAGGCGCAGCGGCAGACCGAGCTCCGTTTCGGCTGGCAGGACCAGTACGGGCCGGGGACCTACGTCTCGGGGGACCGGCGCACGTCGAGGTCTATGTATCTCAGCGTGGTGGCGCCAACGGGGGGCGCCACACTGCGAGTGCAGCCGGGCGGCGGCTCCGTCGAGGTATGTGGTCTCACCGAGGGCTGACGATGACGCCGCCGGTGATCCGGCGACGCCGAACGGGTGGGGGTGACGGCTCAGAGGACGCGGCGGTAGACCCGGTGCCTCTTGTGAAAGGGGACGCCGAGCATCTCCATGTTGGTGAGGCTGCGTACGTTGCGGTCCTCGATCTGCACCACTTCAGCCCGGTCGTAGCGAACACCGTCGGCGGCCCGGGCGATCTCGGCGAAGAGCACGCTGCTGATGCCCATGCCCTGATACTGGGGCAGCAGGCCCATTCCGTTGAGGTTGACCAGCCTGGTGCTCCTCAGAGCCCACAGCAGGCGGACCCAGCCCAGCGGCCACACCCTGCCTTCCGTCTGCCGAATGGCTGTGGAGATGTCCCGGAAGACGAAGAGGTAGCCGATGATCTCGTCGTCCTTCATGAGGAGCTTCAGCAGGCTCGGGTCGGCGATGGCGACTAGGTGGTCGCCGATGACCTCCAGCTCCTCGTCGGTGATGGGGCAGTACTCCCAGTTGTCGACGAAGGCGGCGTTGTAGACCTTGCCGATGCGTGGAATCCAGCGGTGCAGCTCTCGTTTGCTCCGAAACGATTTGATCGTCAGGCCGTGCTCTCTGCGTAGTGCATCGGCCACTTGGAGAAGCTGGGGTGGGACCGGGTGGCCGCGCCACAGGTGGCCGGAGACGTAGCCGGTTTCCTTCTCGAGGCCGGCCGCGGCAAGGAGATCGGGGTAGTAGGCGTGGTTGTAGGGCATTCCCATTGCGGGCATGTGCTCAAAACCTTCGACAAGGAGTCCGATGCCGTCGCTGGTCAGGAAACCCTTGGGGCCGATGATGGTGTCGAGACCTCGGGACGCAGCCCAGTCGGCGGCGGCGGCGAACAGCCGCTCGGCGACCGACGGATCGTTTATCGATTCGAAGAGGTAGAAGAAGGCGTCGTTGCGGCCGTGGTACCGGTTGTGGTTCTTGTTGTCGAGCACGGCGATGCGGCCCAACGTGGTGCCCCCACTCTCGACGAGGAAGAAGTCGGCGGTGGAGTGGAGGTAGAAAGGGTGTCTGCGCCGGTTGAGGACGAGGCGGATGTCGGGGAGCAGCGGCGGCACCCACTGTGCGCAGCCTCGGTAGAGCCGGAAGGGGAGGTCGATGAAGGCGTGCACGTCTTCTCTGCTGGTCGTGTCGATTTGCCGGACTTGCATCCCTTCCTCCGGAGGCTGGGCCCGAAGCTACCCGCGCTCCGATGGTTGATGCGCGCCGGCGGCGGCCGGAGATCCGGAGAAGCGATGAGGCCGCTATCTACCCTGGTGGCTCGAAAGGAGTGACCATGAGAAGCTTCCTTGCCCTCGTCGTGGCCTTGGCGCTGGTCTTGGCGCTCGGTGCCTGTGGTGACGACGATGTGACGACGACCGTCGCTGACGTAACCACCACGGTCGCTGCGTCGGAGACGACGGAGGAGGTCACCACCACCGAGGCTGCGCCTACGACCGTGACGCCGCCGGCCGACGCCCATCCCGACTGGGGGGTTTCGTGGGCGGAGATCTGGCCTGCCGAGGGGGAGTCGGCCGTGTACCAGCTGGTTACTCACGACGGTGTGGCCGTGGAGCTTTCCGCTCACATGGAGTACGGCGTCGAGTGGCGCGGAGGCACCTGGGACCGTTTTGTCGTGGGGACGCCGGAGCCGGGGAACGACGGAATGGCGCTGTATCTCGAACGGGTGGAGCCGTGGGTGATACGTGTGGGTGGTGTCGAGGGATACTCGGCCAGCATGCCTACGGAGCCGAGCATGATCGAGGTCTTCGTCGAGCCGCTGCTGCTGGAGGCCACACAGCCTCTGGGAGAGCCCTACCAGGTGGAGAGCGAGATCACCCTGGAGGGGATCGGCTCGCCTTCGGTCCTGGATGTGACCTATGAGATCACCGTGGTGGCTGTGGACGACACGGTGACGGTGCCCTTCGGGACGCTCGATGGCTGCGCTCGCGTCGAAGGCGCGGTGAGTGGCTCTTTTATCGAGGGCATCTGGGAGGTCGAGGCCTGGTTCCATCCGGAGCAGTTCCTCGTCTCCATGACCAGCCTCCCGACGTTCGATGAGGTGGAGCTCGTCGAGGGCTGGTCTTAGACCAGGGCCCCGTTGGAGAAGCCGATCTCGGCAGGCGGAAGGGCGGCAGATCGTCTGCGTCGGGCCGCCACCGCGGTGGAGGCGGCCGGGCGCTCCTACCATCCGGCGCTGAGGCCCAAGTGACGACGAATCGAGACCTTGCTCAGGAGCTGCCCGAGCCGGTTCCTCTTCGCTCCGGATCGCATCTGCGGGTACATCCGGTGCCGGCGGGCTACTACATCGGCCGCATCGAGGAGGGGGACTGCTTCTACTTCGTGAAGGCCAACCACGGGCTGTGGGAGCGCTACCTGGACGTGCGCCGGCAGGAGGCGGCCGGTGCTGAGGAGGCGAAGAGCGTCTCGCCCGCGTTTGTTCTGGAGGGGTCGTTCAGGAAAGAGCTCGAAAACGACCTCAAGACGCTCCCGGACGGTCGCTCGTTCATCTTCGGGGTCAGCCATGTCGCCTATGAGGGCCACGAGGGTATCGCCGGGCAGCGCGACGGCGCCGCCATCGTCGACGTCATCGAGTCGATGCTGCCCGCCGGCTACGCGCCGGTGAATGGGACCGTGTGGAAGGACGCCTGCGTCAACGGCGAGATCGGACGGCTCTGGACCGTTTTGTCCGACAAGGACGTCGTTGTGGTCGGGCCCGAATACCTTTCGGATCTCGCCGGCCGCCTCGATTTCGGCAGCTTCCACCTTGAGGCCATCCACCGGACCGCCGCCCATGAGGAGCGGGAGCAGATCCTGGAGCGGCTCCTTGCCTACCGGGGTACGGCGGCGCGGCCCGTTGTGTTCCTCATGCAGGCGGGACCTCTGTCGATATGGCTGGCCTTGCGTATGTTCGAGAGGCTGCCGCATTCGTTTATGGTCGATCTGGGGATAGTGCTGAACCTCTGGCTGCCCGACCATGCCCGCCCGGCCGACTTCCCGTGGGAGCGCTACTTCCTCCGGGAGATACGCGAGCATCTGGACGTGGAGTTGGCAGGAGGTGGACATCGCCGGGCCAGAGAGGTCATAGAGGACTTCACCGGGGGAGTAAGACCGGCTCTGCGGGCGGCGCCGGAGCGCCGGCCGGTCCCGTACGTCGACGACAAGCCGCCCGACCTTGGGTTTCTTGGGGCGGCGTTGCGCGCCAGCGAAGCGGAGAACCGGTGGACCAACTTCGGGCCGGCGAGCTTGGCGCTGGAGAAGGCCATCGCCGCCTATCTGGAGCTGCCGGAGGATCGGTGTGTGGTGGCTTGCGCCAGCGGCACGGCCGCCCTGTTCGGGCTGGTGAATCTCCGGCAGCATCTCGAATGCAGGCCGCTGCGGTGGGCGGTGTCCGATTTTGGCTTCTTCTGCACCAGACAGGGTCCCTTGGGGGAGTCCACGGTGCTCGATTGTCTTCCGAGCACGGGCATGCTGTCCCGGCGGCTGCTCAACAGGGCCGATCTGGCCGACGTCGACGGTGTGGTGGTGACAAACGTCTTCGGGCTGTTTCGCCGGCAGGCTCGGGCGGCAGTCGAGTTCTGCAACGAGCAGCACCTTCATGTGATCGTGGACTCGGCGGGAGCGTTCGATTTCCCCAGGGTCGATGCCTTCCCTTCGGGGACGTGGGAGGTGCTCTCGTTTCATCACACCAAACCGTGGGGGATGGGCGAAGGTGGGGCGGTCATCGTGCCCGTCGAGCTGGAGGATGCCTTCCGGTCGGTGATCAACTTCGGGCTGTATATGGACATCGATACCGGCCCCACTTCGTTCAACGGCAAGCTCTCGGATCTCGCCGCTGCGGCGATTATGCAGAGGCTTCATGAGCTGCCGGGCCTCGCCGCGCTTTTCAAGGCGCAGCACCGGCGAGTGGCGCGGGTTGCCGATGAGCTGGGCTTCCGTCTGCTCAACCCCAGGTGGGGAGAGCTTCGTGCCGAGCTGGCGACCCCGGCCGGCGTCGCCCTCGTCGCCGAGAGGCCGGTTTCGTTCGAGGCGCTCGAGAACGACGAGGTTGTCCTGCGCAAGTACTACCGGCCCCTGGCGGGGCTTCGCGGCGCACGGGAGCTGTACGAACGTATCGTGATGTTCCCCTGTCATCCGGGTGTTGCCGCGATCAGTGAGGACACCATCGAGGGTGTGCTGAACCGGGTGCTGGACCAGGCTGGGCGGGTGTAGCCCGCCGGCGACTGAGGGGCGGCGTCGGGACCAGGAGATCGAGGAGTTAGGGCTGGCGCGGGCGCGCCGGCACCCCGTAGACCCTGGCGCCGTCGGGTAGGTCGTCGACTACCACGGCGCCGGCGGCGACGAGAGCCCCGGCTCCGACCCTGACCCGGCTGGCGACCGTGCAGCCCATGCCGAGCAGCGCGGCGTCTCCGATCGTCACATGTGCGCCGACGGTTACGCCGACGGAGATCAGGACATGATCGCCGACCGCGCTCTCGTGGTCGACTGATGAGTTTGTGGCAACGATCGTGTCGACCCCGATGCAGGCTTCAGTGTTGAGGACGGCGCCGGGAAGGAGCGCGCAGCCCGCTCCGATGTGAGCGGAGGGAGAGACATGCGCCGTTGGATGCACGACCGTCACGGGTTCCAGGCCGATTCCCACTGCCATCTCGAAGGCGCGGCGGCGATCCTCGTTGTCGGTCCAGCCTCCGATGCCCATGGCGAAGTGGTGAGCGGAGCCGGTGAGCGTCTCCAGGCCGGCGAGATCGGAGAGGATGCGATGGCCGGCGACGAGCCGGCTCGGGTCACTGTCGTCGCTGGCCAGCCCGATGATCTCGTAGCCGCCCATGGCCTCGATGATGTCGATCACGACCTTGGCGTGGCCGCCGGAGCCGATTATGAGCAGAGGAGTGGGGCCCACGGGCTCACGATACCGGCACACGCTGGGACGCATGCCGCCGAGGAGAGAACTTGAGGTTCGCCAAGGCTTCATCTTGGTGATGCTCGGCGACACTGTTCAGGTCGGACAGGACCGTCGGTGTCGCCGTTTCTTTACAGGGGCTGATCGCCTCCGGCGGGGGGGAAAACGTTCACAATGCCGGGGGTTTTGGAGCGGTCGGCAACGGCAGAGAGGTCGACACAGGGAATTTGGGCTGGCGGGGAGGGGGTCGCGCTTGGCACAATGGAGCCATGAAAGGGAGAACCCGGCGGGTGCTCATCATCCTTGGCTCCGTTCTGGGGGTCGTTGTGGTGGCCGCTGTGGCGGTTGTGCTCGCCTTTCGCGACACTGCCACGCCAATGACCCAGGAAGGCCTCTCCGGGTCCGTGGTTACTGTCGTCGGCGCCCAGCCGGGCGACTATGGGGTCTACGTGTACGCCACCACCGGTTTTGAGGAGACCGACGCGCTCCTCGGTGCCCGCCACGAGTACCCGGCGGAGACCTATATGACCGTGCAGCCGGGCGGCTGCGGCACCGTGGTGCGATGGCAGCCGCTTGAGGAACGCTGGTCCGAGTGGGAGATCTGCAACGACGGGGCCGAGGCGGGGTCCACGAGCTACAACACGTTCTTCGGCGTCGAGAACACGGTCGTGTGGGAATGCCCAGAGCCGGCACCCCTGATCGGAGAGCCGGGTGAGACCTGGTCGGTGTTCTGCACGAGCGACGACAGAGAAACCAACACGGTCTACGAGGGCATCGGCTATGAGACCATGGTCATCGGCGGCGTAGAGGTCGAGGCTTTCCACGTGCGGTACATGGAGAGCGGCACCGGCTCAACCGTCGGTGGCGGCGTGCATGAGATATGGGTGATGCCGGACACCAATCTCATCCTTCGGCGGACTCGGGATTACTCGAGCGTGAACGACAGCGTCGTCGGCCCGGTCAACTATCACGAGGAATACGACCTCGTGCTCACCTCCTTGCTGCCGAGCTCCTGAGGTAGCACCACGCATCATCGCCGGGCGACGGTGTGCAGGTCGGCGCTATGCCGGCAGCTCGCAGAGCTTGCGCTTCTCGGTGTCGCAGGCGTCATTGCCGGACCCACCGTTGCCGGCGTCGGTGCCCCGGCCTCCGCGCAGCGTGTCGTTGCCGCTGCCGCCGTAGAGGTCGTCGTCGCCGTTGCCGCCGTTCACGATGTCCCGGGATAGCCCGCCGATGCACCTGTCGTGCCCGCCTCTTCCGTTCAGGGTGTCGTTGCCGCGGCCTCCGCTGATGTAGTCGTTGCCGTTGCCACCGTCCAGGCGGTCGCTGCCGCTCTGTCCGAGCAGGCGATCGGAGCCGTCGCTGCCGGTGATCAGGTCGTTGCCGTCGCCTCCGTCGAGGCGATCGCCGCCGAGGCCGCCATTGAGCGTGTCGTTGCCGCTGCCGCCGTAGAGGGTGTCGTCGTTGTCATTGCCGAGAAGCTGGTCGTCGCCGTCGTTGCCGTAGACGGTGTCGTCGCCCGTGCCGCCGTGCACGATGTCGTGGCCGTCGCCGGCGCAGATCAGATCGTTTCCACCCAGGCCGTAGATGAGATCCCTGCCGCCGAGGGCGACGATGACGTCATCGCCCTCGGTGCCGGTGATCACGTCCATTCCGTCCGTCCCGATGTGGGTTGGTGGGGCACCGGCGCAAGTGGCCGCGCCGGTGCCTGTAATCGCCTGAACCCAGGGTCGCAGCGCCGATACCCGGGTGAACACGCCGGGGAACTCAGCTTGCGCACATCCGGCGCTCCAGCCCGAGATCCCGAGAAGGCGCCATCCGCCGCCGGAGTTACGGACAAAGAGCGGCGCGCCACGATCGTCGTAGCAGGTGCCGACGCCGCCCACGTCGATGTCGCCTGCGCATACCATCGAATCGGGGTCGAAGGCACTCCCGTAGATCTGCACACATTCGTCGTTGGGCAGGATCGGCGTTACGGCTTCGTGAAGCGTGGTGGGGAGCCGCGGCTCGCTGCGGGTATCACCCCAGCCGGCGATCGTGGCCTGATTCGTGGCGCCGACGTCACCGAGACCGATGGGGCGGGCGTTTGGGACCGGGGTGGTTAGCTCCACAAGGGCGGCGTCGAAACGCTCGGCGCCGTCGTGGTCCGGGTGAATGATGATGGTCTCGGCCGGTATGCGGAAACCCTCGGCGCTGGTGAGGTCGTGACGGGCGGCGACGATGTCGACGTCCGAGGCTTGGAGGTCCTGCACGCAGCGGGCCGCGGTGAGCACCCAGCGGTCTCCGACGAGGGAGCCGGGGCACAGGTAGCCGAGCCAAGCGTTGGGAGTGTGATGCTCGACGAGGGCCACCGCAAACGGGTAGCGGCCGGGATCGGCTTCGTGGCCGCCAACGATTTCAGGGTGGCCTGCCGTGGCATGTCCACCGGACACGAGGAGCAGGGCGAGGGCGGAGGCGAGAGCTGTGATGCGCATGGTTTCCTGGGTCGGGTGCGGCCAGTATCCAGAAGGGATGGAGCGTTGCACAGGCCTTGACAAGCCGGTCCGGCGGCGTTCCGCGTCCATCGAGGGCTGAAGTGGCGGCGACGGGGGGCCGATGTCTGCCGTGTGGCGGAATCACGGAAGATATGGGTGCATTTGACCGCCGCGAGCGCGGCGGCGGTGATAGGCGGCTTCGCCTTCGTCCTCAGGGAGTCGGTGCCGCTGCTGGACTGGTTCGACCTCGGTATCCACGAGGTGGGTCACCTGATCGCGGCGCCGCTGCCCGAGCTGGTCATGTTCATGGCGGGCTCGTTTGCGCAGGTGGCGTTCCCGTTGGCCATGGCCGCCTACTTCTATTTCGGCCGGAGGGACTGGGCGGCCTCCGGCTTCTGCCTCGCCTGGACCGGCACGTCGGCGTGGGACGTGAGCGTCTACGTAGCCGACGCCCCCTTTCAGCAGCTTCCCCTGATCGGCGGTGGGACCCACGACTGGGCATACATACTCGGGCACTACAACGCCATCGACAAGGCGGGGTCGATTGCCGGCTTCATCGAGAAGGCGGGCTTCATGCTTGTGCTTCTTGGGATCGCAATGTGCCTGCTGCCGCTGGCGCTACGCTCGAAGGAGAAGGGTTCTGAGGCCCCGCAGCCGCGCCACAGGGCCTATGTCGTGCCGCCCGCGTCGGTGGTGCGGCGGCCGGCAACACATCCGGAGGACCCGATGGGCGATCCCTGGCTCGCCGGTGGCTACCAGATGGCGGAAGACGAGGTGTATTCACCAGACGCCTACCAGTCGGCCGGACACGACGACGGTTCCGACTAGAGGGGCGGATCTTCGGCGTCGGGCCGGGATTGGCGGATCAGTGATCGCCGGGGTACTTGCCGCCCAGGAGGATGACCGCGCCGACGGCGATCAGGAGGATCGGCCACAGATGGCCGGGGTTCACATCGAGCAGGTCGAAGGACTTCAGGAGGTAGAAGACACCGACCACGAGGAACACGACGCCGGAGAAGAACGTGCCCGGATGCCGCATCATGGGGCGGTCCCCCATCCTTGGGTCTCGAGGCTGAGAGGCTGGTTGCCCCCATCACTCCATTGCACTTCGACTTTGCCCAGAGCGACGTCCAGCACGAGGTGGAGGGAATCCTCACCGGCCTGGGCGCTGGAGTACTGGAGGTCGATGTCGAAGCCCGAGGACGACTCGACGCCGGTGACCTCGACCTGGCCGAGACCGGAGCGGGCGACGATATCGACGTCGATGTCGTTGGGAAGGATGACCACCAGATGGCCGATGCCGACGCTGGCTGCGATCTCCTGGCCGGTGGGGATGTCGGTTTCCCGGAGATCCAGGGTCATCTTGCCGATGGCCCAGCGGTACTCGTCGTCGACGGTGGCCACGGGCCGGTAGGTCTCATCACCGACGCCGCCGGTGAGGGGGATGTCGAAGATGATCTCAACCACGCTGGCGAGGAGCACGGCGACGGTGAGGACAACGCCGATGGCGATGAGGCCGCCGTGGCGGCCGGTCCTTGCACCGAAGACGAGTACGAGGCCCACGATGATGAGGGCGGAGGGCAGCAGGGACCGCCAGGGGACGTCGGCGACGTCGAGAGCCTCGAGCAGCCAGCCGACGCCGATGAGCATGATGACCAGGCCCACAAAAATCTGCCCCAGGCTGGGACCGGGCCGGTGCTGCACCGGTGGAACCGCAGGGGCCCCACTGGGGACCGCCGGTGTCGGCTCGGGCTCGGGAGGCGATTCGAAGGTGTCCTCGGGCTCGTGGGGGGACCCGTGCTCGTCGGTCATCGGCGTGTTCCGTAGAGGATGAGACCGCCCCCGAGGGCGATGAGGATCATCGGCCAGAAGTATCCGTGGAGGTTGAAGTGGGGGAATATCTTGTCGGCCAGGAACAGGCTGCCCAGGAGAATGAGGAACGAGCCCAAGACGATTCTCGCCTCGTACACGAGATGGTGGTGTTGTTGGGAAGTGGAGGCCGCGACGGCCTCCGCGGGGGTCGGTTCGGTCTCGCCGGGCAGCGGCCGTTCGGGGATGATGATCCAGGCGATGACGTAGACGAGGAGGCCGGCGCCGCCGGCAAAGGTGAACAGCACGAACCCGAGCCGGGTGAGCACGGGATCGATCTTGAAGTACTCGGCCAAGCCGCCGGCCACGCCGGCGATCACACGATCGGTGCGGCTGCGGTAGATGAGGCCTCGTGTGGGGGGGTTCGTCTCTTGGGCGTCCGTCATTTCATCAGAAGGCTACGTGGTCCATCGGCGGCGCGGGCAGGGCCGAACGATCGGGCTGCATGGGAGGAATCAGAGGCGGTGGTCCTCACTCACGGGAGGCAGGTCGCGTCACCCCAGCGGGGGCTCGGGCCTCCCCCGGAAAGGGGAGGCGGCAGGGGCCGCTTGCCGTCAATGAACGGCGAACGCAATCTTGCAGTTGGCCTTGTAGCCGACCACCTTGCCGTTTTCGACTCGGGCGGTGAACGACTTCACCTCGACTCCGGTGATGTCGTCGACCGTCTCTGCGGCCTTGGCCACCGCCTGGCCAACCGCGTCCTCCCACGACTTCGGGGACACACCGATGACCTCGATGATCTTGATGACACCTTGCGTGATGTCTCCCACGATGCTCCTCATTCTCGGCTTCGACATCGAGCGTAGCCCTTTGGGCCCGGTGGAGCCGATGCGCTTCATGTTCCGATGACGCGCTCGTATTGGCGCAGGGCAAAGCGGTCGGTCATGCCGGAGACGTAGTCGATGGCCCGCCTGCAGGCGTCTGCGTCCTCGTGGCGGTAGGACTCCGGGACTTCGTCCGGCCGGGCGGCGAAGTACTCCACGAGGCCGCGGATCACCTCGACGGCCCGGCGTTGCTGGTCGGCGGCCTCGGGCCGAAGGTAGACGCGTTCGAACATGAAGCCGCGCAGCTCGGTCATGGGCTCCAGCAGAACCGGGTCCATCGATACCTCACCGGTTTTCACCGAGCGGTCCACAACGGCGGTGATCATGGCGTCGATCCAGTCGCGTCCCGGCTTCCCGAAGGTGCCGACCGCTGCCGCGGGCAGGTCGGTGTGTGTGATGATCCCGGCCCGGATCGCATCTTCGACGTCGTGGGTCAGATAGGCGATTCGGTCGGCGAAGCGACACACCGTGCCCTCGGGCGTGTGCGGCCCGGGCTCGACCTTCCACGAGTGGGCTCGGATCCCGTCGAGCACCTCCCAGGTGAGGTTCTGCGGCTCGAGCACACTGAGAACCCGCACGCTCTGCTCGGAGTGCAGCCACTCCCCGCCGACGTACGGTGACAGCGCCTCCTCGCCGGTGTGCCCGAAGGGGGAGTGGCCCACGTCGTGGCCCAGGCAGACGGCCTCGGCCAACGCCTCGTTGAGACCCAAGTAGCGGGCGATGGCGCGCCCGATCTGGGTTACCTGGAGTGTGTGGGTGAGCCGGGTGACAAAATGGTCCCCGTCCGGGTTGATAAAAACCTGGGTCTTGTGCTTGAGGCGGCGGAAGGCCTTGGTGTGGATGATGCGGTCCCTGTCGCGTTCGAAGGCGGTTCTCATCGGATCGGGCGGCTCGGGGACGGCGCGGCCCCGCGAGCCGGTGGAGCGGGTGGCGCCGGATGAGAGGCGCCGCTCCTCCGCTTCGCGGTCCTGCCGGGTGTGCCGTGTCAGCTCGGGCACGGGCTCACAAGATCTCTGCCGTCTCCGGTCGGACGAAGACCTCGGGTGCGGCCACTTCCTCGACCTTGCCCATGATGATGCGTCGGCGGAGGGCGGCGGAGATGGTGTCGATGATGAGCACAACGACGATCACGGTGATGAGCACGGCCCCGACCTTCTGGAAGGAGCGGAAGTTGATCTGGTTGAGCATCTCGGCACCGACGCCCCCGGCACCGATGACGCCGAGGAAGGCGGAGACCCGCAGGTTGATCTCGAAGCGGTAGAGCCAGTAGGCGACGATGGTGGGGAGTACCTGGGGCAGCACCCCGAAACGCATCACCGACGACCAGCCGCCGCCGGCGGAGCGGATGGCCTCGAGGGGCCCTGAGTCGATGCCCTCGATGGCCTCCGAGGAGAGTTTGCCCAGGGTGCCGATGGAATGGATGCCTATGGCCAGCGTCCCGGTCCAGGCGCCCAGCCCGAATATGGGCAGGAAGATGAAGGCGAGGAGCAGCTCGGGGAAGGCGCGGATGGCGTTGAAGAGC
>CAZWKX010000024.1:0-30754 GCA_964633975.1 uncultured Acidimicrobiia bacterium | reverse complement strand
CGCGCAGCACGCTCGTTGGGTTGTCCTGAAGGAGGGTCCAGATCTCTTGGTCGCTCTGGAACTCGTCGTAGTTGGGCGCGCTGACACGGGCAGCTGCAGATGAATCGACGGGGACGAGGGCGTGGCGGACAGGGGTGATCGTGATCATGTCAGGGCTTTGTAGCAGTCCTGCGGCCGCTCCATACATCCGCGACCAAGCTGACGACGAATCTTCTCGTGGAGCGGCTCGATGGATCAGCGAGGTGATCGTCGATCCGTGTACGCCTTCGAGTGGCTTCGGCTGCACGTCGAGGGCGGGCTGTTCGGATACTGAGCCGAGCCGCGGCTTCACGCATCGCTCCACGGTCGGATACGTCAGGAGGGGTGGCCGCTTTCCGTCGAAGGTTCCCTTCACACCGAGGAATCAGACCCCCACGGTTTGATCCTCCACGACGGGTCTGACTGATCGGCCAAAGGCTCTCCGACGGTGGCGAGCCCCCTGGTGGCAGGGGGCTCATGCGCTGCAGGCCCTGCCGTCATCGGTCTGTCCTCAGCCCCATGCTCGCTCAAGTGGTGTGCCGTCATCTCGGTGGGGCGAGGCGGGTGGCTTGAAAGAAGCTGAGAGGGCCTCAATCTGCGGCTGACCTCGGTACACCCGCGGCGCGTCGAGGTGTGGAAGGCGTCTTATTTGGCCCGCTGGGTTCTCCCCAATACCGGCCTTGGCTGTCGTTTGCCGGATCCCCGATTGATTCCGGTTCGGGATCCGGTATGGTCCCGAGGCTTGCGAGGCCATTGGCCACAGAGGGGACCCATGGGCAACACGATCGAAGCTATGGGGCTGGTGAAGCGCTACAAGGATGTTGTCGCGCTCGACGGGCTCGATCTCCACGTTCCAGAAGGGACCGTTCTCGGCTTGCTCGGTCCCAACGGGGCGGGCAAGACGACGGCCGTCTCGATCCTGACCACGCTGATCTGGCCGGACGCGGGGTCAGCCACTGTGGCCGGCGCTGATGTGCTGAAGTGTCCGAGCAGGGTCCGCAGGCAAATCGGGCTCTCCGGGCAGTTCGCCGCAGTCGATGAGAACCTCACCGGCTTCGAGAACCTCGACATGATCGGGCGGCTGTATCACCTCAGGCGTGTCGATGCTCGGGTTCGTGCTCGAGAGCTGCTCGAGCGATTCGACTTGGCGGATGCAGCCGACCGGCCGGCCAAGACCTACTCGGGAGGGATGCGGCGTCGGCTCGACCTCGCCGGGGCCATTGTCGCTGAGCCGCCGGTCCTCTTTCTCGACGAACCGACTGCCGGGCTCGACCCCCGTAGCAGGACCGAGATGTGGGGAGTGATCCGTGATCTAGTCGGCAAGGGAACGACGCTGTTGCTCACGACGCAGTACCTCGAAGAGGCAGATCAGCTCGCCGACGATATCGTGGTCATCGACCACGGCCGGGAGATCGCCCACGGCACGGCCGACGAGCTAAAGGCGAGGGTCGGCGGGGAACGCATCGAGGTCACCGTGACGTCGATGGACGCGGTCGCGGAAACCCGCGGCATCCTGGCGGGGTTCTCTGGCGGCGAAGTCCAGGTCCAGCCGAGATCGCGCGTGCTAGTTGCCCCTATTGCGGGCGGGCCTCCGATCTTCCGGGAGGTCCTGCGGGCCATCGAAGACGCCGGCGTCGCCGTGTACGACGTGGGGTTGCGCCGCCCCACTCTCGACGACGTGTTCCTCTCGCTCACCGGCCGCGCCGCTGAACCAATCCCGGTCGCCGACGAGGTCGAGGCGGCGACGTGAACAGAATCTTCTGGGCAGTCGCCGACAGCCACGTCGTTGCCAAGCGCAACGTCATCAAGATCAAGCGGGTCCCCGAGGTGCTCGTTTTCGTCCTGATCTCACCGATCATGTTCGTGCTCCTGTTCGCGTACGTGTTCGGCGGTTCGATCGATGTCCCGGGCGGCTCGTATCGGGAGTTCCTGATCGGAGGCATCTTTGCCCAGACCGTCGTTTTCGGGGCCACCTTCACCGGCGCCGGACTGGCTGACGACATGCAGAAGGGCATCATCGACCGGTTCCGTGCGCTACCGATGTCGCGTTCGGCCGTGCTGGTCGGACGTACCGCTAGCGATGTGATCTACAACGTGCTCTCGCTGTTGATCATGGCGCTGACGGGATTGCTCGTCGGGTGGCGCATCCACAACGGGGTGCTGGAGGTGGCCTTCGGATTCGCCCTGCTGCTTGCCTTCGCGTACGCGTTCTCGTGGGTGATGGCCTACGTGGGGCTGCTGGTGCCGAGTGTCGAGGTGATCAACAATGCCTCGTTCGTCGTCATCTTCCCGCTGACGTTTATCGCCAACACGTTCGTCCCGTCCGAGAACCTGCCCGGTGTCCTCAGGACGTTCGCGGAGTGGAACCCGGTGTCGGCGGTGACGCAGGCGGCCAGGGAGTTGTTCGGCAACATCCCGCCGGACGCGCCGGAACCGACAGTGTGGCCGCTCCAGAACGCCGTCCTCTACACGATCATGTGGATCGTGCTCATCATCATCGTGTTCGCTCCTCTCGCGATCAATCGCTATCGCAGGCGGCGGTAGGCACCGCTCGCCCGCTCCGATTCCAATGCGCCGGCTCCGGTGGCTGAGGTCTTGCGATGGCGACGAGACTCTGGATTGTGCTGCGAGGGGTTGCGGTGAGGCAATGAGTCTTGCCGATGCTCAGATCGGGAGGTCCAGGTATGAAGACCGTCCTATCGGGCCCACTCCCTATTCCGCCACGCTGGGTCTGTCCTATCCACCGAAGGCTCTCCGCACCGAGCCGGACGCCATGGCCGCGAGGGCTTCCAAGACGGCGGTATGATGGCTGCTCTTCGCCGGGTACCGACTGATTGACCCAGGACACCGCCATGACGACCAGCCACCTCTGCAATGGCAAATGGAGACCGGGGCCACTTGAGGAGTGCCCGAAGCACAAGCGCCTCAGCAAGAAGCAGATTTCGGTCTACCGGAGTGGTGATGACGGTGATAGGTCTTCAGGGTCTGGTAGAGGCGGATCCGAGTCCTCGGGTGGTTCCAGCCCTGGCTCAGGTTGAACCTGTCGCGTTCTGTGGGGGGATGGGCTCACCACCTGTCGTGCCTCAGTGGCCGGGTGGTCGTCCTGTTGCTCGGCCTGCCACTCCACATCTGAGACCAATCTGTCTGACCGATTAGCACATCGCCGACGCCAATAGTCAGATCTCCCATGGAGTCAGCCTCCAGGCAGGATCTAAGGTTTCCGCGAAAGGCTCTCCGACACTTGAAGTCGTGATGTTGGTCTGGCGGGGGGTGCCTGTTTATGGTGGTTGGGGTTGGGGTGTTGCTCGCCGCTGGTGTTTGATGGTTTTTTGGTCGGTGGCGGTTTTTTGGGTGTGGCATTGGTGGCAGAGGGGGTTGATATTGTCGAGGGAGGCGGGCCCGCCGGTGGCATGGGGGGGTTGGTGGTCGAGTTCTAGTTGGTAGTGGTTGCCGCATTCAACACAGACCGGGCCGCTGAATTCTGGGGGGTGGCCGAGCTGGAGGGCGACACGTACCGGGGTGGGGATGTTGCGGGTCCAGCGTTTCAGGTGGCGCAGGTCGGTGCCGTCGTAGAACACCCCGGTCAGGAAGGCGTCTTGGGTGATCTGTTTGGCGGCCTGGGGTGGGATGGGTCCAACACCGGGGATGTGGCATCGCTCGCCGGGCTGTACATCGCGCCAGCCGCGTTGGGTGATCTCGTGGCTCACCAGCACCACCAGCTCCGCCCGCCCGGAGCCGGCCTGCTTGCCGGTGTGCGTGCCGCTGTGTCCTTCGGAAACGATGTGGGGGAGGGCGTCGGCCAGGTAACACTCGAACGGCTCCGGCCCGCCGTTGTTGTGTGAGGCTTTGCGGGCGAGTCTTCTGGCCTCGTCCTCGAGCCGGTTGACGATGCGGGTGCCGATGTGGGGTTCCAGGTCGGCTTCGATGCGGATCATGCCCAGATCAGTGACCCGATGCCAGAGTCGGCGGGCCTGATGCTGCCGCTGTGCCAGATCACCCCCAGCCTGGGTGTCCAGGCGGATGCTGCGGGCGTGCTGTTTGAGCGTATGAAAGGACTGGCTGCGGGCCAGGTTCAACAGGTCATCCACACAACCCGGGGCCACCGTGCTGGTGCGGGCGATCTCATCCGCCTGATCCAAAGAGATCTCAGCCTTTCGTGCCGCTTGAGCCAGCCGCGGCTCGGCGGCAACACGCCGGCCGGTCTCGATCACCCGACGGGCCTGCCCCACCGTGGTCCCGGCGGCCCGGGCCAGGCTGGTGGCATCACCAACTCGGGCCGCCAGCGTCGCCTTACCGAAAGCGGCCAGCTTCTCCACCCGCACATAACACGCCAGCAACGCCTCCGCCTCCACCCGGGAACGCACCCCCGCCACCAAGCCAGCATTCGCCTGCTCCAACAGCCCGATCGCCTCGGAAAGAAACCTTCGCTCCATACCCCCATCATCCCAACCACCTACGACACAAAACCCAGCCCGGCGGGCTCGCCCGGTGAGTGGCACGATTGTGGCGGATCGAGGACAGGAGCCGGGGAGAAGCCGATGAGGATCCAGCGCTCAATCGAACCGACCGTGCTGCCGCGGCTTTCACCTCGAGGCGGCGGAGGTAGATGGTGACCTCGTCGGCCGGGTCCGAGGCGGTGGTGTCCCGTTCCTTGTCAGTGGCTGCTGCACCGTCTCGGCGATGTGGGGATTGGCCAGCTGTCGGTCGCAGCGACAACAAGTCTCATCGCGTCTTCAGCACGGGAGTATGGGTCTTTTTGCCAATGTCCGCACATTATCGGGGAGGGCATACACTCTGCGCATGCGAGTGAACGGCCGCCGGGCGCGGGCCTCACTTGGCCGTGCGGTTCCGCCCGCGGCGACGAGGGCTCGTCTCATCGCTCTGGTCTTGACGCTGCTTGCTGTACCCGGGTGGGTGGTGCCTTCGGGCGCCGAGGCGGCGGCCGGTACGCAGAGCGATCCCCGGCCGCTGGCCACCAACCTCGAGTGGTTCGCCGAGTGGAACAACTGGGCGTTTGTGGACGCCTTCAGGATGTCCTCGCCATGGATCTCGGGCACGCCATGGAGGCCGGACAGTCCGGCCATATGGAACGACGGTCGCCCACTCGATCTAGACGATAGGGGCTGGGTCCGCTCGCTGCGTCCCAACCAGATTGCCCGCACCACCATGTTGTGGGGCCCGTTGGCGACCCGTCCTGCCGGTCACTATGTGGTGCTCTACGACGGTAGAGGGCAGCTGGGCTACGGGGGCAGCGCTCGGCTGATCTCTTCGCGGCGCGGCCGGGACGTGATCAGCGTCTCTTCGAACCAGGGCATCGAGCTCCAGATCCTCCGCACCAATCCCAACAACTACATACGCAACATCCGAGTGATCATGCCCGGCGGCATCTACGCCGACGACCCCTACACGGTCGTCTACGACCCCGACCCGAACCGCACCGACTACCTGTCCTTCGAGCAGCACTATTCCGAGATCGTCTTCCATCCCGATTTCCTCAGTGATCTTCGGGGCTACCAAGCGGTTCGCTTTATGAACTGGATGCTGACCAACGTCACTCGGCAGCGCTCATGGAGTGACCGTCCCCAGATGGAGGATGCTCACTGGACTCTGGAGGGCCCACCCCTCGAAGTGATGATCGACCTGGCCAATCGGGTCGGTTTTGATCCCTGGTTCAACATCCCGCACCAGGCGAGCAACACCTACGTGCGCAAGTTTGCCCGGATGGTGAGAGATCTCCTGAGACCCGATCTAACGGCCTACGTCGAGTACTCGAACGAGGTGTGGAACACCACCTTTCGCCAGCACGCCTATGCCGAGGCCCAGGGCCTCCGTCTTGGGCTCGATACGGACCCGTTTCGGGCGGCGAGTCTGTACTACGCCCGGCGCGCCACGCAGATCTTCATAATCTGGGAAGACGTGTTCGGCGACCCGGATCGGTTCATCGCGGTGGCGGGGGCCAAGCTGTGGGACGCCGGGTACGCCAGGACCATCCTTGACTACGGTCCGCTCCGAGCGCACAGCGACGTGCTGGCGATCGGCGGCTATTTCGGGTTCGAGGCCACCTGGCCCGAGAACTGCAGCCGCGTATCGGCGATGACTTCCAGAGAGTTCGGCAACTACGTTCGCGACGAGCTGGTTCCGGCTGCGCTGAATCGCACCAGGGCCAACGCCGCCGTGGCCCGGGAGAGAGGAATCCCCTTAATCGTGTATGAGGGTGGGCAGCACTTCACCACGAATCCCTGCTACGGAAACCGGGCCAAACAGCGGAGGGTGGAGGCGTTGTTCGACTGGATCAACCGCAGTCCGCGTATCAAGCGCATCTACCTGAATTTCCTGCGGGCGGAGAGCGCCGCCGGGGTGGTCCTCTTCACCCACTATCACACCACCGGCAAGTGGACCGCTGATGGCCGCTTTGGAGCGCGGGAACATTTCCTGCAGACCCGGGCGGAGGCTCCCAAGTACGCCGCCCTGCAGATCTGGATGGGGCAGTAGCGACGCCCGTGAAGAGCTCGGTGGCCGCCGGCCGGGCGTCGGCGAAGGCAACGCCCTCCGCCGCCGGCACAGCTCCTGGGGGTGTCATCAAACCGTCGCCAGCCGGCGGAGCATCTACGCCGCGCCGAGCGCCGACCATCTAGCAGGCTTGCCGGTAGACGGCCGGCAGGTCAGCAGACCACCGGCGCGGCACGGTGGCTCGCCGGCAGATACGCGGAATGGTACGAGGTGTCGGCTGCGGCCTTGTCCTTCGCGACGGAGCCCGGCCTCTTGGAGCACGACGACCGGGACGTGCACGAGGTGTGAGCCGTTTCGCGCAGGCGCGCCACTTCACAGGCCACCGCTACGGGTTCGGTCTGTCCAAGGGGCGCTCCGCTACGCGCCGGTGACAGCACTGTTCCTGTGACCTTCATCACCTCAGCCGCAGTTCTGTGCCGAACGCAACCAGCTTCTCCACCCGCACGTAAGAGGCCAGCAACGCCTCCGCCTCCAGCCGCGAACGCGACCCCGCCGCCAAGCCAGCATTGGCCTGCTCCAACAGGCGCACCGCCTCAGACAGCAACCTTCGTTCCATACCCCCATGATCCCAACCGGCTACGGCACAAACCCCGGCACCGGCATCAATCGCACAAGCCACCCCACACCCGACCCAACCACACAACACTCACCAACACCGCTGATACCTGATCTTCCAGGCAGGGAAGGGCATTCGTGCCGACAGCAGCCAGCGGCGCCAGGACTCCAATCTCTGCAATCACGCCGATCCCTGCAGTGCTGCCTGGGCGTGAGATTGACGCCTATCGGCCCTCATTGGCTAGGTAGTGCGGTGCTAGCTTGAACTCGCTTCGTCCAGAACAACGTGGAGGTACTGCGGTGGGCCGGCCAGCTTGGTGTGTCGTGGTGGTGCTTGCAGTGGTAGCTGCTGCTTGTGGTGGTGAGTCGGGCGTGCAGGGCGGTCAGGATCTGTTGCCGTCGGTGACCTCGGCTGTTCCTTTGGAGCAGCTTGGCCTCCGGGACCTGGAGTGTGCGACCTGTTCGCCTTATGCGTCTTTGGAGACGCTCGAGTCTCTCGATGTGGGCACGACGGCCAGCCTGGTCTCGGGCGACGGTGCGGCTGCGGAGATGCTGGGGTTGGCTGAAGAGGAGGGGTATGGGGGTGTGTTTGGTGGGGTCCAGGCCAGCTACTCGGATGGTTCGGGCTGGGTTATGGCCATTCTCTCCAGCGAATCCGACACGGCGGCGGGTGTTCTATGGGGATCGGGATCGCTGTCGGGGACGTTTCTGGTTGAGTATGACCCGGTGGCGGCGAGTCTGGCCTTCAGCAATGAGGAGGGCCAGACGCTGATCGACCTGGCGTCGGGAGAAGTGTCGTCGTCGGACGCACACAGCAGCTGTCATTACTGGCATTGTGTCAGCGCCGCTATTTCTTGGCTGCTGGACAACTCGATCGGCGCCTACCTGATCGTGTATGGAGGGTGCGAAGCGTGTAGGAGGGCCGGCAGCGACGTCATCTTTGCCCTTGCTTCTCCGGTCACCTGCAATGCCTGTCTGGTCGTGTTGGTCGCCGTCATGTCCCCTACGACGCTTGCGGCGGTGTACGACTGTGCTGATGACTCCTGTAGGTGGTGTACCAGCTCGCTCTGCGGGGATGATGAGGTCACCGGCCGCTTGTGCGTCTTCGATTACATGGACCGCAGTCCTGAATACGACTACGTGGTGCTGGAAACCGTCGACGACTACTACTGCTCTAACCCAAGCGCCTACCAGTCATGCACTACACGGGGGATCATCAGATTGGTGGAGGCCTGCCCCTATGGGTGCGAAACCCTTGGATCCGGGGGCGAGTGTGCTCCACCGCCGCCGACGTGTGACCCGGCTGCCTGTGAGCAGAGCACGCCGGTGGGCGGACCGCGCTGTGAGTTGCGCCCGGATGATGGGGTGTGGGTGGTGGCGCAGGATTATGACGAGTGGCATTGCCGGCCCGCGGAGCCAAGCGGGGAGACCTGCGTCAACGAGCAGGTGACCCGGGCGGAGGAGGAGTGCGAGTTCGGCTGTGCCGCAGACGGGCAGTCGTGTGCCACCGCTCCGGTCTGCTCGGCCTGGGGCATGTCGGCGGTGCCCAATGCGCAGGATCTGCCGGCGGCGGTGGAAGCCACCCGTAGGCAGATAATCGAGGCCGCTGTGGCCTGCGACTACGACACGCTGGCCGACTTGGCCAGTGCCGGCACTTATTTTGCTTATAGCTTGGACGAGAGCGGGGACCCCACCGGCTACTGGCAGTCGCTGGAGGAGGACGGCACGGGCGATCCGATGCGGTCGATGGTGGTGACGCTCAACCTGCCGGCGGTGTCGGCCGGTGTCGGGGGCGAGGAGAATGCGTTCTACCTGTGGTCTGATGGTGCCGGGGGTGTAACCATCTACCGGGCCGGTATCGCCACTACAGGCGAGTGGCTCTTTTTCCTCCCCGACGATTGACCCGGCCGCCGTCGAGCTTCAAGCGCCCCACGGGCCAGCTCTTGCCCTCGTGCGTCAGCGCGTGTGTGGGCCGGTCGATCGATGTCGCTTCGGGACGTCACCCCCGCCGGTTCGTTCGACCAGTTTCAGTCGCTCCGGCACTCCGAGGCGATCTCGGTGATGAGTGAAAAACCCGTCGGTTCGTTCGGTCCGAAGTAGAAGCACATCTCCCCACCAAAATCCGTCAGCCGGTAGTAGGACTCTTCGCTGTTGCTGCCTGCGGTGACTTGATCTCCGTAGGCGGCGCTCAGGTCGGCCAGGGTGTCACCCACCGTGATGCCTTCAGCCGTCGTCGCATAGTCGTCGGGCCGGGCATTTCCGTTGGCGTCTCTGGTCGGACCCTCAAACCGCCACCGTGCGAACGTCTCGGGGCGGTCCGGGTCGCTTGGATCGGGACCGTAGAAGAGGAAGGCGAATCCCTCGACGGAGATCCCCCTCAGCCCGAGAGGCTGCGGGTCGGTGATCGGGTACCAGCCGGTGTCGAACTCGTCGTAGGCGCCCCTGACTCCATGGCCGAGGAAGTCGAAGACTTGGTCGATCACGGTCTGGGCGTCGTCTCCCAAAGCGAGCCTGGTACCCCGGTAGGTGATGCTGTCGGTGGCCAGGATCCAGTCTCCCGTCTCTTGGGTGCCTGCTGTCACGTTGACCGTGAGCTCGAACGTCATCGAATCTGAGGGCGAGTCGACCTCGATGAGGAAGTCCTGGGTGGTGTCGATCTCCCACGTCGACTCATCCTGCATCGCGACTTCCGAGCCGTCGGTGTCGGTCACGGTCACGGTGAGCCCGGTGCCCTGAGTGACGGTGGCGACGAGCGTCGTGCCCGACAGCAGGGCGATCGAGAACACCTCCGGGTCTTCGGGAGCGGCATTGCCGACGACGATCATCACCCCTTCGCCTTCGAGCCGGCGGCTTTCCGAGCAGGAGCGCGACAGGTCCGCCATCATGCCGTCGTCAGGGGCCCCGTTGACCTCACGGTCCAGGCCCCTCTGTGCTGCCTCGACCGCCGTCAGGGTTGCCGGCCCGAACGAGCCATCCACGGTGAGGTCTCCGTAGCCGTTGCAGTTGAGGAGGAACTGGAAGGCTTCGACGATCTCGTTGTTGTCGCCCTGTACCGCCAGTGGCGGACCGGCCGGCAGCGTCGTCTCGGTCGTGGTGGAGGTGCTGGTCTCGCCGGTGACGGCCTCGGTCGAAGAGGTGGTGACACCCGTTTCGGCGCTGGTGGTTGTTGTCGAGGCTGCGGGTCCGGTGTCGCCGCCGCAGGAGGCCAGAAGCACGGCCAACGCGAGGCCGATCGATGCCGGTCGAGCGATGATTCGTCTCATAGGTACCCCCGTCCCGCGGGTCCCGTGCAGCCAACTCGCCACGACAGAAGGCCGGCCAGCTTGGCGCCGTGCCGTGTCCTCGTCGCCCACCAGGCTAGGCGACCACGACCCCGAGGTCCTTTTGTCCGCCTTCTTCGGAAGGGCCAATGTCGTCTAGGGCACTCCCGATGATGTGGGATGCCGCCCTATGGGCGCCAGGCTTCCAGGCCGACCACTCAAGTATGTAGATAGAACGATCTACATGGATGTAGACTTTCGGCATGAGTACGACTATCCGCGTGAGCGAGGGGACTCGGGATCGTTTGGCCATGCTCTCGGAGTCGACGGGCCGGCCGATGACGAAGGTGCTCGACGATGCCGTGGATGCTCTCGAGCGTCGAGTGTTCTTCGAGCGGCTCAACAGCCGCTACGAGGAGCTTCACAACGATCCTGAGGCGAGTGCCGAGATCGAAGCAGAACGCCGAGCTGAAGGATGGGCGCTCGGCGACACCTCGACGTGACGGCTCGCCGCGGCGAGGTCTGGCTGGTCGATTTCGGCAAGCCGATTGGCCGCGAGCAGTCGGGCATTCGGCCGGCGGTCGTTGTGTCCGTCGATGCACTCAACGAAGGATCCGCCGGCGTGCTCATGGTCGTGCCGGTCACCTCGGCCCGGCGGGACCTGCCGTCTCACATCGAGATCGACGATCACAGCTCGGGCCTCGAACAGACCAGCTACGCCAAGTGTGAGGATCTCAAGTCGATATCGGCGCGTCGCCTGGTGCACCGACTTGGGGTGGTCGATGCAACGGTGATGGCCGGCGTGGAGCTCGTTCTCCGCTACCTGCTCGATCTGTGATCCGCAAGAGCGCGCCCGGGCCTGAATCATCTACGAGAGGCTCTCGATGCCCGGGCGGTTGGCAGGCCGAGCTGCCCTCGCTTGTGCCGTGCTCTTGCTCTTTCATCCCGGCGAGGAAGAGCGAACCGCAGCATCCCCGCCGTTGGCTACTCCTAGGCTTGTTGTGTATGGAGTCGCTGCGGTACGGGATACAGCGCTTGCGCGAGAGCCTGTTCCTGATTCCGACTGCTGTGGTCGGCCTCTGCATCATTGCGGCGGTCCTTGCCCGCTACGTCGACCGTGAGATCGAGGCGGTGGCCGATGTCCCGTTGCTGCTGTCGGTTTCTCTGTCGGGAGGTCGTTCGATAGCTACGGCGGTGGCCGGCGCCACCATCACGGTGGCTGCGATCGTGTTTTCGATGACGGCGCTGTCCAGCCAGATCGCTTCGAGCCAGTACTCGCCGCGAGCCGTGGCGGGGTTCTTTGAGGATCGTTTTCAGCAGGCGGTCATCGGCATGGTCGTCGGCACGTTTGCCTACTCGCTGCTCGTCCTTGCCGGACTCGCCAACATCGCCGATTCCAGTGAGGAGCTGACGCGGAGCGTCTCGATCACGCTAGCCGTCGTCCTTGGGATCGGCTCGGGAGTCGCCATCCTCGCATACATCGATCACTCGCTGCGGCGGATGCGGGTGGGTGCCGTGGTGCGGCGTATTGCCGAGGCCACCGTTGCTGCCGTTCATGCCGAGCACCGCAGGGGCGGCAGCGCCGAGATTCTTGAGGGCAGGACTCCGCACGAGGGCAAGCCCGTCCACGTGCGGGTGCAGCGTATGGGGTGGGTTCGGGCCATCGATGCTCCCCGATTGGCGCGCACGCTGCCTCCCGGGGCCATGGCGCGGGTGGAGGTACGAGTCGGGGGGCTGGTGGCAGCCGACGACCTCCTGGCCACGGTGTGGCTGGCGCCCGAACAGGCAGACCGCAATCCGGCACGCGCAGTTCTTCGGGCCATCTACACCGGCAGGACGAGGAGCATCGGGGGAGACCCGGCCTTCGGGATCCGCCAACTCGCCGACATCGCTCTGCGTGCCCTGTCGCCTGGAATCAACGATCCCACGACTGCGGTCGACGTCGTCCAGCACCTCAAGGCGCCGCTACGCGCAATCTTGACGATCGGCCTGCCCGGCCGTGTGCATGCCGGGCCGGACCACCAACGTGTGTTTCTGCCCGAAGCTCCGTCGCGGTCTGATCAGATCCATGCCGCGTTTTCGGAGATCCGCCTCGCCGCGGCGAGGCAACCGACCGTCCTGAAGGCATTGATCGAGGTATCGGCCGATCTCGTGGCCGATCTCCAGGAGAGCGACCAGGCGGGGCGCGGTGGAGCGCTGGTCGAGGAGGGACGGCTCGCCGTGCAGGCAGCCCGGGATGCCGGGTTCCCAGAGTCCGACCTGGAGCGGGTGTTGTCCGCAGCCGACCGTTTGGAGATCCCTGAGACGGGATCGGGTTGACGCGTTCTCATTGGCCGACGCCAGCGCGCTGAGGCATCCTTGAGGAAGGCGAGTCGTCAGAGCCGGCGGGTCGATGCCGGCCGGCGGCGGACTGCACAGATCAAAAGGGGAAGATATGAGAATCCAGCGCTCGATCGAGACGACGGCGGCGCCGCAGCGGGTGTGGCCCCTGCTGGTGGAGCCGGAGGAGATCCTGAAGTGGTTCACCCTGCTCGAGGGCTTCGAGTACACGAGTGAGCAGCGCGGAGTCGGGGCAACGTTCCACTACGACGAGAGGTCGGGCGGCCGGCTGATGAAGCTCGACTACCGGGTGACCGACTGGGTGGAGAACGAGAGGTTCGCATTCACTCTCGTTTCGGGGCCACTGCCGAAGGACGACCAGGTTTGGAGTATCGAGGCGATTCCCACCGGCAGCAGGGTGAATCTCGAAGAGGACATCGAGCTGTCCGGCGGGGTGTTCGGCAAGGCCCTGTTGACTCTGTTCGTCGGCAGGATGATCGGCAAGCACCTGCAGGAGATCCTGGAGAACCTGAAGAGCCTGGCCGAAGGCTGAGAGTCGGGCTCACCCAGAGGGCTTGGTGTGACGTGACGCGAGATCGGTCGCAGCGTGCCGGCAAGCAGGAGAGTCAGGACTGCCTCGCCAATTGAGCGCATAGCTGTCCCGGGATTCGGATCTGCGCGAGCCGGAAAGCGGATAACACGATGCGCCTACCGCGTGCGTGGCATGTGGGCAAACGCCTGGTGGATATTGGTTCAAGTCCTTTGGAGGAGTAGCCGAAACAGCGTGCATGTATCGCTGTTGTCACTGCGGCGATCTGCACCTTGGTCTGGGTCACGTGCAACGGTGCGCCAAGGTTGTTGATTGCAGCAAGACTGAAGAGGCGGAGCGAATCAGGCTGGAGGATCGCGGTCGAGTTCCCCTGTGGTTCAAGAAGCTGGCCAAACACCGGCGTTGGACGCCGGACGAGCGGGCACTCAATGCATCATTGAGGAAGGCGCTTCCGGGGATCGCTGTCAAAGCGCAGTGGTGGCTCGACGAATGTGACTTCATGGTGGACTTCTTGATTCCTGCAGGCCGCATAGTGATCGAAGTCGACGGGAGTTCGCACCAAGGACGCGAGGGCCCGGACCGGTTTCGGGCGCGGCAGATTCGCAGCTACGACTACGAGATTGTGCGGGTATCCGCGGCGGAAGTGATGGCAGATGCTGATGGTGTCGCCGCCAGCATTGCCGAGCTCATTGGGGGGACCGCCGGCATCCATCGGCCTGATCCGGCAGACGCGGTCGGGGCGGCAAGAACTCTTTCTGTGGCACAGCGGCAGCCGTTTGGCGGTTGACCACGGCCTGTCGGCAGCAGTACGTCGCCATGACGCAACCGAGCCTGTGTATATGGCTTGGAACGGTGGTTCCGGAAGCGACGTCGGTCGAATCCGGTCACAGTCTTTTGGCCGTGAACGAAGAGGAGCCTTTCCTAGCTCTCTCCCGCCACAGCGGGACCCTTCCCCCAACGCCCTTCCGCTGTTGCGGGAGGGGGGACCCGAGCGACGTAGCCGCGAGGGTGAGACTCTTCACCACTCCAGCCGTAGCGCCTTGCCGATACGCTCCGCCTGATCGGCCTGCACCCCGGCTTGCTCGGCGAAATCGGGCCAGCGCGCCGCCGCCGCCGCCACCTGATCGATGATGTCGTCGGCTCCGCCGATGCCGAAGGCGTCGGCGACCGCAAGAAGATCGCCACGTTCGAATTCGTCGCGTTTGCCGCTGATGCTCATCTGGTGCCGGCTGGTCCAGGGGCCCTGAGGGTTGTAGGCCCAGGTGACGTCGAAGGCCGGGGCCAGCGACCAGCGGCCGCTCTTGTCCATGAGGTAGGCGATGTTCTTGGTGTGGTCGTCCTGGTTGCGCGCCATCACATTGAAGACCATGCGGCGGTAGAGCTGCGCCAGGGCGCTGGCCCCGGTGCGCAGCGCCCTGGTGACGGCCATGGCCTGCTCGTACCCGTACGCGCCTGCCCGGTTGAAGTCCATGTGGTTGATGGCGCTGAGGGACTGCATGTGGATCTTGGTGCCGTCGTCGTGCCGATCGAAGCGACGGGTCATGAAGTGGGCCCGGTTCGAGGCATCGACGAGCAGGCGGCATTTGGTCATCTCGATCCCCGCCGACACTGCCATGAGGTGGTAGGCGTACTCGATGCGCCCGTAGCCTTCCGGGTCGGTGAGGTCCCGGTGCGAGCCGCCAACTCCGTCGAACTTGAGGATCCAATACTCGAATCCTGACGGCGCGGCCACTTGGCCCGAGCGCAGCTCCTCGGTCGCCGGGTTCCAGGCGACAAGAGCCTTGGCTCGGGCTCCGCCGGCCGACGATCCCACCCGGAGCAGCTGGGTCAGGCCCTGCTCGTCGAGGTCTACCTCGAGCTTCTCCCGGCTCTTCAGGATCTCGGCGGCCAGGTCGGCCAGCTTGTCGACGTCGACGGGAGCGGACCGCTCCCGTCTGTGATGGGCGGGCCGGAACTCGAGTGCTCCCATGCCCCGTGTCCCCACGTAGCAGAGCTGCTCGACGGGGCTGAACGAGGCGCGGTCGCGGCTCTGCTGCTGCAGCCAGGCGTCGACGAGGAGGTTGCCGAAGCGGTCGGGGAGCGAGTCGGCCAGAAGGCCGGGCAGACCGTGGTAGGTGTCCCGGCTCAGGCCGGGAAAGTGGAACTGGCCCGGTCCGAGCGGCATCGTGAGCGGGGCCACTTCGATGTGGCTGGCCAGGAACTCGGGGTCGTATTCGAATGAGCCGAGCTCCGCTGCGGCATCCCAGGCCACCGCCCCGATCTGCCGGCCCCACAGGTGCACCTCGGCGACGTCGACGGGCGCGGTCACCATTTCCAGGTGTCTTCGTCCTTGGAGCGGAGACGACTGCCGGAGGCGCGTTGGCGTTCTTGGCCGTGTAGCTTGGCCAGCTCGATGGGGCTGGGGCCGGGCTCTGGGAGTAGAGCGTCGATGCGGTCGAGGAGACCCAGGGCGCGCAGGAGGCGGATGAGAGTCTCCATGGAGAAGTTGACGCCGCTCTCCGCGTGCTGGATGGTGGAGGTGGAGACGCCGGACAGCTCGGCAAGCTCGGCGCGGGTGATGTTCCGGTTGAGCCGCTCTCGGCGGAGGCGCCGGCCTATCTCGGCGAGGACGGCGGCATCAGTCCACTGCTCTCTCTGCATAAGTAATAGCTTTCGATCAATTAGGTGCGATTCTGGGATTCTGCTTAGAGCATCTTCTCACTTATCCGGCTAGATATCAAGCACCTCCTGTAATCGGCATCCTGCTACCGGTTATTCATCTCATGGACTGTTACAGATCGCAGGCTACTATTTAGAGGGGGAGACAGAGCTGAGGGCCTGTGCGGGCCCGGGAAAGTCTTGCTCACCGTTCGAGAGCTTGGTCCGGCACTCTGGGTTGAACACCCGGCCACCCAGACACGGGTGCTCAGGTGAGGTTCCGCATAAGGGAGGCTTGGGTACGTCGGCATCGTCGGACGGCACGACAAGCAGCGGCGCCTGACCGCCGGCCACAGCCCGAATCCTGCTTCGCTCCGACGCGTCTTCAGGCGAAACCGGCGCGGGTTGGCCGTCGTTGGTGAGGCAGCGCGGTGCTAGCTTGAGTTCGTTTTGCCCTGGTGGTAGGAGGTACTTGTGGTGCGTCGGTCGGCGTGGTGTGTGTGGCTGGTGGTGCTGGCGGTTGTAGTGGTCGCTTGTGGTGGTCATTCGGGTGTGCAGGGTGGTGAGGATCTGCTGCCGTCGGTGACTTCGGTTGTTCCTTTGGAGCAGCTTGGTCTCCGGGACCTCGATTGTGCGACTTGTTCGCCTTATGCGTTTTTGGAGACGCTTGAGTCTCTTGATGGGGGGACCGCCGCCGACCTGCTATCGGCTGATGCTGCGGCTGCCGAGCTGCTGGGGTTGGCTGAAGATGAGGGGTATGGAGGTGTGTTTGGTGGGGTTGAGGCCGAGTACTCGGATGGTTCTGGCTGGGTCATGGGCATTCTGTCGACTGAATCTGAGACGGCGGCGGGTGTTGTGACGGGTTTGGGATCATTGTCGGGGGCATTCCTGGTTGAGTATGACCCGGCCGCGGCGAGCCTGACCTTGAGTAATGAGGAAGGCCGCACGCTGATCGATCTTGCGTCGAAGGAGGCGTCGTCGTCGGATGCTCACAGCAGCTGTCATTACTGGCATTGTGTGAGTGCCGCCATCTCATGGCTGTTGGACGACTCGATCGGTGCCTATCTGATTGTGTATGGGGGGTGTGAGGCGTGCGCGCGGGCTGGTGACGACATTGCCTACGCCCTTACTTCCCCGGTCAACTGCAACGCCTGTCTGGTCGTGTTGGTCGCCGTTTTGTCCCCTTCGGCGCTTGCCGCGGTGTACGACTGCGCCGATGACTCCTGCAAGTGGTGTACCAGCTCGCTCTGCGGGGATGATGAGGTCACCGGCCGCATGTGCATCTTCGACGGCGCCGGTCGCAGTCCCGACTACGACTACGTGGTGGTGGAATCCGTCGACGAGTACTACTGCACCAACCCGGACGCCTACCAGCGGTGTACCACCCGGACGGAGTTCAGGCTGGCGGAGGGCTGCCCGTATGGGTGTGCGCTGATCGAGGGCGGAGGCTACGGCGATGCCTGTGCTCCACCGCCGCCGACGTGTGACCCGGCTGCCTGTGAGCAGAGTACGCCGGTGGGTGGACCGCGCTGTGAGCTGCGCCCGGATGATGGGGTGTGGGTGGTGGCGCAGGATTACGACGAGTGGCATTGCCGGCCTGCGGAACCAAGTGGGGAGATCTGCGTCAACGAGCAGGTGACCCGGGCAGAGGAGGAGTGTCTGTGGGGTTGTGCCGCAGACGGGCAGTCGTGTGGCACCTGCTCGGCCTCGGCCTTGTCGGCGGTGCCCACTGTGCAGGATCTGCCCGCGGCGGTGGATGCCACCCGCAGCCAGATAATTGAGGCCGCCGTGGCCTGCGACTACGACACGCTGGCCGACTTGGCCAGTGCCGGCACTTCTTTTGCTTATAGCTTGGACGAGAGCGGGGATCCCACCGGCTACTGGCAGTCCCTGGAGGAGAACGGCACGGGCGATCCGCTGCGGTCGATGGTGGTGACGCTCAACCTGCCGGCGGTGTCGGCCGGTGTCGGGGGCGAGGAGAATGCGTTCTACCTCTGGTCCGACGGTGCCGGGGGCGCAACCAACTACCGGGCCGGTATCGCCAGCACAGGCGAGTGGCTCTTTTTCCTCCCCGACGATTGATCCGGCCGCGCCCGGGCTTCGAGCGCTCCATGGGCCGGCCGGCGCGGGCGACACCTGGGACGCCGCAGCCTCACCGGCTCCGGCCCGGTAGCAGCCAACGTGCGGAATCCCGCGTAGCCTGTCGCGTTTTGGCACCCTTCATCTCCTTTCCCGCGGCGGGCACACCCACCCCGGATCGGAGAGCTCATGTCGCTGCCCTCTCTTCCTCAGGGCTCTGCCCCGGCCCCCGCCCAGGCAACGCGTGATCCCGGAGGGCCGGCTGCAAGCCGAGGGAACTCAACGCCGACGGCCTGATCCTGCAGCCCGGGCCGGGCTCATCCATCGGAGGCTCCCCTACTCGGAGGAATTCCACTCCGTGACCCGCCAACCCGGGTCTGACTATCCATGGAAAGCTCTGCTTGGCTCCGGGATCCAGTCGGCCGGTCCATCGCGTCAGGCGGCCGCGCCCCGCCTTACCGGTCACCTTCGGCTGGCGCTCAAGCCCCTCGACGCCGAGAGAATCGCCTACGTCTGCCGTCTAGCCGGCTGGAGAACCCTGGTCTCACTGCCGATCTCGGTGGCAGTGGCATCGTGACCTACATGAAGCAGTGAGCCGGCGCGAGGTGATGGGGATCCGTCGCGTGCGGTGGCTCGCTCCGCCGGTGCGTCCGCTGGAGCTCTTGGCGATTGACCACTCGGTGAGCTACGCCACACACGGACGAGGCCGGGGGTGATACCCCCGGCCTCGATCGAACTCGGTCGTGTCTAGCGAGAACGCTCTTTGGCCACGTTGACCTTCAGGTTGCGGCCCTCGACCTCTCTACCGTCGATCTTCGAGATCGCTTTCTGGGCCTCGTCGTCGTTGGCCATTTCCACGAAACCGAAGCCGCGGGGGCGGCCGGTGTCGCGGTCCGTTACGACTTGGGCGCTGGTGACTTCGCCGTACTCGGCGAACAGGTCGCGAAGGGCGTCCGAGTCGGTGGAGTACGCGAGATTCCCCACGTAGATGTTGGTAGCCATTTGTCTAGCTCCTTCCGAAGCAGTCTGGAATCCGTCAGAGGGGAACGCCCCGCAGATTGGAACGCCACCGGGGTGGGTCCTGCGGCGACTTCACTCGACGAATAGGAAAGAGCGAAGACCGGCGCCGCACGTGATCGTGCGCAGTAGTAATCGTAGTCTGCTGGAGGAGGAGAGGCACTGCAGTGTGCTCTTGCCGGCCGGCAATACCCTCGATCCGATAGGACGCCCGGCTCTGAGCCGGGGAGGCGGAGGCGGTCCGTGCCCGGCCGTCATCGGCGCGTGGGTCTCTCCGCAAGGTCGGTTTGGCTCTCATTCCAGAGGAGCCGCTCCCCAGGTTGCTGTTGTCGATGCTTTCTGCCTCCGCCTTCACCGTGGTCTTGTGGGGAGGACGGGCCGCCGAGCGGGTAGCCTCTTCCACATATGACGGACGGAGCGGGCGGGGACACACCCCCTGCCGACGAAACCCCCGAGCAGCGACAGCTTCGTGAGCACGACGAGGCCGAGGAGCGCCGCCATCGTGAGCACGAGGAGGCCGAGGAGCGCCGCCATCGTGAGCACGAGGCGGAAGAACAGCGCCGCCTCCTCGCAGGTGAGGTCGACCAGAAGCGCCACCGTGAGCACGAGGCGGCCGAGCATCAGCGTCGTCGTCAAGGTGAGGAGGCGGAGGTACGGCGGCGCCGGGAACGTGACGCTGCCGAGCCGTCTGACTAGCAACTCCCGGCCCCGCTATCCGGTACCCCGGGTCTGGCCCCTCCACCGAAGGCTCTTCTACGTGAAGACGCCTCCGGCCGGAGGCCTGGATGGCAGATCGTCCCGCGGAATCGGCACCGGCGCGGCGAGATTTGACTTGGCAAGCTCCGCATTGACGCTAAGGTTCCATCGACACCCCTGCGTGTGAGACTTGGCCCTTTCGGCTCGACTGTGACCTGGACTCTCCGACGTGGCCCAGTGTCGAGACATCAACCGGAAGGCAATTCATGAACATCTACGTGGGGAATCTTCCCTACACGTTCTCGTCCGAGGACCTGCGCAAGCTGTTTGCTCCCTACGGGACCGTCAGCTCCGCCGAAGTCCTCTCGGACCGCGACACCGGCCGCTCTCGCGGCTTCGGCTTCGTCCAGATGGACAACAAGGACGAGGCTCAGAAAGCCATTGGCGAACTCAACGGCACGGACTTGGACGGACGGCGACTCAACATCAACGAGGCAAGGCCCCGCAGCGAGCGCCGGCCCTCCAGCCGGCCGCGCTGGTAGACGGCCCTTGTGACCGACGAACAGACCTATCAGACGCGTGGCACGGTGACCAGCGTCTTGCGAGACGCGAAGTTCCTTGTCGAAACCGAACAAGGTACCGAGGTGGTCGCCCGCGCCTCCGGTCGCATGCGCCGGGGACGGAAGATCCGTATCCTCCCCGGCGACGTGGTCGACATCGAGGTGTCTCTCTACGACCCCACACGGGGCCGGATTGTCTGGAGGCACCGTTGAGAGGGGCACGGTGAACGAGCCTCCTTGGAAGCTCGACGGGCACGAGCGTGTCCGTCTCGGGAAGATGACCCATCCGGTGCGTGGCTTTCTGCACGGCACCGCGGCAGTTGTCTCGCTGGTGGGGGCGACTCTCGTCACCGTGCTGGCCTCCGGGGGCATAGCACGGCGCCTGTCCCTGCTCGTCTTCGGTCTCAGTCTGGTCAGCCTCTACACCGTGAGCGCGCTGTACCACTCGGTCCCGTGGCGGGCGATATGGAAGCGGCGCTGGCAACGCCTCGACCACACCATGATCCACGTGCTGGTGGCCGGAACCTATACCCCTATCGCCTTCATCGTGCTCGACGGATGGCTGCGGGTTGCCACTCTTGCCGTGCAGTGGCTGATCGTGGCGATCGGCGCCGTGCACAATCTTGCTCTGAAGAGGCCGGTGCGGGCGGCGTCGATCGCCCTGCAGACGATCCAGGGCTGGCTGGCGCTGCTGCTGATCTGGCCGCTGGCGGGCCGGCTTCCGTGGCCGGCGATCCTGCTGATCGTGCTGGGCGGCGTTCTGTATACGGCGGGCATGGTTGTGATGGTGACCGGACGGCCCCGTCTGGCGCCCCGATTCTTTTCGTCCCACGAAGTGTTCCATCTGCTGGTGGTGGCGGCCAGCAGCGTGCACTTCGCCGCCGTGGCCCGTTACGTGGCCGGATACGGACTGGCCTGAGCTACGACCGTCCCGGTGAAACCGGCTCTCGCATCGCGTCGATTGCCCGCCACCGCATCATCAAAAGCCGATCGCACCGCCGGTCGAACCATTGGAGAGGAACAAATGTCTTATAGGTCCGCAAGCGTCGAGGTCATCTCGGCCTTCTCGAACCTCGGCGTCTCAGACGCCATCGTCGATGTACTCCGTGCCCGCGCCATCACCGAACCGTTTCCCGTGCAGGTGATGACGATTCCCGACGCCCTCAAAGGACGGGACGTGTGCGGCAAGGCTCAGACCGGATCGGGCAAGACGCTTGCTTTCGGGATCCCGATGATCGAGCGCGTCGGGCCGTCGCGTCCCCAACACCCCCGGGCGCTGGTACTCGTGCCGACGCGAGAGCTCTGCAGCCAGGTGTTCGATGAGCTGAGGCCACTCGCCGAGGTGATGGATAGGACCCTGGCGGCCGTCTATGGCGGAGTTTCGATGCGAGCCCAGGTCAACCGGATCAAGGAGGGAGCCGACATCGTCATCGCCACTCCGGGGCGGCTGATCGATCTCATCGAGCGCAAGACGGTGAGCCTCGCCGAAGTGGAGTCTGTGGTGGTGGACGAAGCCGACCAGATGGCCGACATGGGCTTCCTCCCTCAGGTGCGGGCAATCATGGACCGGATCGACGGCACGCCTCAGGTGATGCTCTTCTCGGCGACCCTCGACGGGGCCGTGCGTTCCCTGGTGAACGCATACCTCCATGATCCGATCCGGCACGAGGTCGGGACTCCGAGCGACATCGCCGAGGAGCAGACTCACCGTTTCCTGGCCGTCCATCACATGGACAAGGCAAAGGTGGCCGCGGCGATAATCGGCAGCGTCGGCCGGACCTTGGTCTTCGTTGGGACAAAACGCAGTGCCGACAGGGTCGCAGCGCAGCTTCGTGAGGAAGGCGTTCACACCAGGGCCATCCACGGCGACAAGAGGCAGGAGGATCGGGAGTCTGCCCTCGCCGCCTTCGCCCAGGGCAGGTTGCCCGCCCTGGTGGCCACCAACGTCGCCGCCAGGGGCCTGCACATCGATGATGTCGACGTCGTGCTCCACTACGACCCTCCCCAGGACTACAAGAGCTTCATCCACCGGTCGGGGCGCACGGCGCGTGCGGGAGAGACCGGGCTCGTCGTGTCATTGGTCGAGTGGGACCAGGTGGAGGACGTCCAGCGTCTCCAGCGGGCCTCCGGGCTGAACTACGAGATCGTGAAGATGTACTCGAACGACGAACGGCTGGCCGACCTTGGTGCCTTCGAGCCGGACCGGGTGGCCTTCAAGCAGACCAGCAACGTCGAGATCTCGAAGCGGTTCAGCACGCGGCGGAGGCGCCGCTGAGACTCACAAGGTGAATGAGTCGTGCCGGGTCTGCCTCTCAGCCGTTGCTCGTTGCGGCTGGCGCCGTCCGCCACCATCGGCAGCGCCCTTCCCCGGTGGTCGATGGCGGGTCTGGCTCATCCGCGGAAGGCCCAAATGGGGTCAAGCTGAAATGGCCTCTTGTCGATATTCGGCCCATGGTGACTTCTACCAGTCGGGTGATTCGGCTCAGATATCCGTCGAGCTGCCACCGGTGCGGCCGTTCGCTTTCGGCGGGCTCGGAAGCGTGGTGGGAGCCCGCCTCCCATTCCACGTCGTGTTTGCCGTGCCATCGTGGAGACAGTGACAGCTCCCTGGCAGATGCGAGAACGGTTCCGTCCTCTGAGGACCCGCGAGCCGGGTTTGCTGCGGGAACAGCGGGTCGATCCGCACAGGCCGAAGCCAATCGTCGGCTCGAAGCGCGAGAGCGCCGAATACGCGCTCGGCATCCGCGGCTCGGTGGCCTCATGCTGGCAGTCATAGAGCCTCCACAGAGCACCACGGCATGGTCGAGCGGCTCCACAGGTGAACGGAAGGTGGAAGCCAGCCTCTCCAAGCCAGTCAAGCTCGGCAAGGTGATTGCCCTGCACGACCGCCGGGTCCCTCGGAGTCGGGGCAACATCGACCACATAGTGGTCGGTCCCGCCGGTGTCTACGTTGTCGACACGAAGCGCTACGTCGGCTCCAAGGTCGAACGTCGATCGAGCGGGACGTTCTTTCGGAGTGAGCCGGACCGGTTGTTCGTAGGCGGCAGGGATCGGTCCAAGCTGGTAGCGGGCATGGAATGGCAGGTATCCACCGTGCAGAAGGCTCTGAGCGGCATGAGCCACACGCCGGCGCCCAAGGTGATGCCCGTGCTGTGTTTTGTCGATGCCGAATGGGATCTGTTCTCAGGTCCCTATGACATTGAAGGCACGCATGTCACGGACCGCAGGGGACTGGTGAGGCATGTAACCCGGCCCGGCCCGCTCGGCGAGGCCGAGCGAGGTGCCATCGCCGGGCACCTGGCAGAGAAGCTGCCGGAGGCCTGATCCACCAGCCCGGAGAATCCTTCCGCCGAGGATTCCGTCGTTCCCTTTGACTTCAGGCTCCGGCCTGGCCCAATCGGGGAGCACGCATCGATCCCTCCGCGTGATGGCGGCCCAGAGCCGCAAGCGACCGGCGTCGGCGAGCCGCCGGTAGAGTCAGGCGCCCGTCGACCAAACGGTCTACTCGAGGAGTCATGGCATGACGGTCATCGTCACCGGCGCATCGGGCCACATCGGAGCCAACCTCGTGCGCGAGCTACTGGCCCGAGGCGACCGTGTCCGGGTGCTCGTCCACCGCAACGCCCGTGCCTTGGACGGCCTCGATGTCGAGCTTGCCCGCGGGGACGTTCTCGATCCGGACTCGTTGCGCGCTGCCTTCACCGGGGCCGAGATTGTCTATCACCTCGCCGCGGTGATCTCGATCGTGGGCGATCCGCATGGGAAGGTTCGGGCGGTCAACGTCGGCGGGGCCGAGAACGCAGCGCGGGCCGCCCTCGAGTGTGGTGTCGGACGCATGGTTCACTGCTGCTCGGTGCATGCCTTCAACATGAGAGGTGAGGGCCCTCTGGATGAAACCGGCCCCCGCGTGAGCGATGATGCTTGGAGGCACGCCGCCTACGACCGCTCCAAGGCCGAAGGCGAACGCCGGGTGCGAGCCGTGATCGCAGAAGGCCTCGACGCGGTCATAGTGCACCCCACCGGGGTGATCGGCCCCTTCGACTTCGAGCCGTCCCGAATGGGCCAGGTCTTCCTGCGCCTCTACAGACGTAGCCTGCCCAGCCTGGTCGATGGCGGGTTCGACTTTGTGGACGTGCGAGATGTGGTGCAGGGCTTAATCGCCGCCGCCGAGCAGGGCCGCAGCAACGAGAGTTACCTGCTTCCCGGTCACCACAGGCGCATCACCGAGATCGCCGCCATCGCCCAGGGCATCACCGGCAAGAGGTCGCCGCGTTTGACCCTGCCCATCGGGGTGGCGCGTCTGGGCGTGCCGGTCATGCGGATGATCGCGGCGGTGACCGGCTCCGAGCCGCTCTACACGACCGAATCCCTCCAGGCGTTGCACGGGTCTTTGGAGATCGACGTCGCCAAGGCGCGCCGGGAGCTGGGCTACTCGGCGCGGCCAACGGTCGAGAGTGTTCGCGATGTCTACCGCTGGTTTGCCGGGCAAGGGCTCATTCCCCGGGATGCCGTGCTCGCGGACGGGGCGGTGGGGTGAGCCGGCGGGGATCCGAGGAGTGAGATGAGCGAAGCCGACATCCACAACTACGCCACCTGGGCGGAGATCTTCCTGGCCGGGGTCGTGTTCGTGGCCCTGATCTTCCTGACCGCGCCGTACGGACGTCACGGCCGCGCCGGCTGGGGGCCGACCATCCCCAACTCGGTCGGCTGGGTGGTCATGGAGCTGCCCGCAGTGTTCTTGTTCCTGCCGATCTTCCTGCTGGGGCAGCACGGTCTGGAGGCGGTCCCGTTGGTGTTCCTGTCGCTGTGGGTGTTCCACTACGTCCATCGCACCTTCGTCTTCCCCTTGCGGGTCAGAACGAAGGGGAAACGTATGGCATTAGTCATCGTCGGCATGGCCTTCGCCTTCAACACGCTGAACGCCTACGTCGTGGCCCGGTGGCTGTCGCACTTCGGCAGCTACCGGCTCGACTGGTTGCACGATCCGCGTTTTGTCATCGGCGTCGTGCTCTTCCTCACCGGGTTCGCCGTCAACTACAAGGCCGATCTCATGCTCATCGACCTGCGCAAGCCGGGGGAGACCTGGTACCGGGTCCCGAGGGGTTGGCTCTACGAGTACGTCGCCTGTCCCAACTACCTGGGTGAGATAGTCGAGTGGTTCGGCTTCGCCATTGCCACCTGGTCGCTCCCGGGTCTGGCATTCGCCCTGTTTACCGCGGCAAACATCGGACCCCGGGCCTTCTCGAACCGACGCTGGTATCGCAAGACCTTCCCCGACTACCCGGACGAACGGAAGGCACTGATCCCGTTTGTGATCTAGGCGCCGGCCGACGGCTCGTCGATCGATGCCTGACCCTCCGGAGTCTGCAGCCACCATTCCGCCCAGCCTCGGGCGCCGCCGTCCGGGTCCTCGTCGGTGATGACTTCCAGGGCCCATTCGATGTCGCGGTGGGGGCAGTTCCACCCCTCGGTCTCTGCAGCGATGAGCCTGTCGATGAGGTAGGGAACGAGTGCCAGCAGCTCGGGCCCGGCCGACACCGCTTCGTCGTCGTCATCGGCTGCATCGTCGGAAGGTGGGACCCAGCCGCCTCCGGAGCGAAACTCCTCGGCAAGTTCGCGGATCAGGCGCGCCGCTCTACATGTCTCCTTTGGTGAATCGCTGTAGAGGGCGGCGGTCAGAGCGTCGTAGGTGACGCCCTCGGGCTGCAGAATGGGCGCCACGTCGACGTTGAGGGGCTCGGGCAGGCCCAGGTAGGCGGCGACCCGGCCCTGGGGGCCGAACAGGTCGCCGAACACATCGATGAAGTCCGGAACCCAGGCGCTGGCCGGAACCGGGCCTCCCGGTGGTGCCTGATCGCCGTCACAATCACCGATGATGAACTCGGATGTGGGCTTGGCCACGCCAAAACCCCAATCCCATTGCTCCCCCGCGGCCGAGGCGACGATGTCGCCGCCGCCGTCGTACCCGGTGAAGCACTCGCCGACGTTCTCATACTCTGCCGAGTATCTGTGTGCCGACAGGTCGACGCCGAGCGACAGGTCGCAGTCGGCATCCACCACCTCGACGCCCATAGAGGCGAAGGTCTGTGCCAGATCGGCCCTTACCGACTCGGGAGCACCGATGCCGACGGGGCTGACCTCGAGGTCGATGCACACGGTCTCAATCGTCAAGGGCCCTCCGTAGTCCTCGGTGAGAGAGGCCGGTGGCAGCTCCGGAATGGGGCCGGTCTCGATCTCAGGCATTGGGACCGTTGTGGTCGTAGCCATCACTGTTGTGCTGGTGGCCGGGACCGTCGTGGTGGTGGTCTCGGGCGGCACGCTGGTGGTCGGCGCAATCGCGCCGTTGCCACCGCAGGCGGCGACGAGCAAAGCGGGAAGAACGGCGAATAGGAGCGTCCGGCTGGAAGTGTGCATGCAGAAACCCCAATGCATCCTGGAGCCTTCAGGACCGAGGCGGCCTACTCGGCGTTGGTGCTGGCGGCTGGCACGTCCAGATTGGGCCGCCGTTGACCCCAGGGCCGTGCCTTCTCCAGCTGGCCGGCCAGGCGGAACAGCATGGGCTCGTTGCCGCCGGCGGCGGCGAACTGCACACCGATCGGGAGCCCGGCCTCGCTCCAATGGAGCGGCACCGACATCGCGGGCTGGCCTGTCATGTTGAAGAGCATCGTGTTGGGGATCGTGCCGATGAAGCGGCCGGCCTTCTGATCGACGATCCGCCGAACGAGTGCTCGGGAGGGGAGGCGGCGCACCAGGTCGAGGCCGAGGCGCTCGTTCGCCCGGAGTGAGAATGCTCCCAGCTCGAAGGGGGGCTCGGCCAAGGTGGCGGTGAGGAGAAGGTCGTAGCGCGTGTGGAAGCGCTCCATCCGGTGCCGTGCTCGCTCGGTTTCCATGAGCGCAGCCGCCAGCTCGGCGGCACCGAGGCGGGCGCCCATCGCTGTCAGGAATCGTGTGATCGGCTCCAGCTCGCGGCGCCTGCTGTGCTCGACGAGGCCGGCGAGGCGCCGCACTTCGACGGCAGTCGAAGCGGCGACGATGGTGATGTACGCCGCCAACAGCCGTTCCCCGTCGATCTCCGGCGACAGCTCCTCGACCTCGTGGCCGAGCTCGCTGCAGAGCCGGGCTGCCTGCTCGAGCGCGGTCAGACAGTCGTGGTGCTGCGGGTGGTCGCCGAGCAGAGGTTTCCGGGTGAAGGCGATGCGCAACGTTCGCGGTTGTGCCTCCGCCTCGGCGCGGAACGTCCCCAGCGGTGGGGGCGGCAGAGCCGCACCCCGTGTCGTCTCAGCGGAGACGTCGAGGAAGGCGGCCGAGTCGCGCACGCTGCGCGTGAGCACGTGTTCCCGGGTCAGCCCGAGCCAGCCCTGCGTGCCGGCCGGGTTCCGCCCCCGGCTGGGAAGCAGCCCAAACAGCCCGCAGCAGGAAGCGGGAATCCGGATGGAGCCGCCGCCGTCGCTGCCGTGAGCCGCGGGCACATAACGGGCGGCGACCGACGCTGCCGAGCCGCCGCTCGACGCCCCGGGAGAACGGGTCGGGTCCCAGGGATTGCGGGTCGGCCCGTAGGCTCTGGGTTCGGTGCTGAGGGCCAGCCCGAACTCCGGGGTGTTGGTGCGGCCCAGCAGCACGATGCCGGCGCGCCGGTATCGGGCCACGAGTCCACTGTCGTGAGCGGGCCGGTAGCCCTTCAGCGCCCGGGAACCGTTGGTGAGGGTGAGGCCGGCGACCTCGGCGCCGAGGTCTTTGAGAAGCAACGGCACCCCGCGCAGCGGTCCGTCGGGCAGCTCGCCGCCGGCCTCCTCGATGGCGCGGTCGAACCAACGGTGCACCACGGCGTTGAGTTCGGGGTCGACACGCTCGATGCGATCGATGGCGGCGGCGACGATCTCCCGAGGGTGCACTTCGCCGCGTTGCACCAGCTCGGCGATGCCGACGGCATCGTGCTCGACGTATTCGGCGGTGTTCACGTTCCCATGATGGTCCGTCGTGGTGTTTCGGGGGTGTGGGGCGGCGGCGGGCACGGAGCCGGGGTGGGAGCCGCCTCCGGCATTCCGACGCCCCGGACCCCGGGGTAACGCATCGAAGCCGCCCTCGAGGGCAAGAGGGCAGCACCGACGTCTTTGGTCTCGAATCAGAGTTTTTTCGAACCACCGATAGCATGCCCGCCGGCAAGACGCACCTCGGAGGTCGATGTTGAAGGCGAAAACAGGCATCGCCGCTATCTGGCTGCTCTCCATGGCGAGTGCCGCCTGTGGTGGCGGCGTTGCCGCCACCACGAGTTCGACCGCCCCGCCGACGACCACTATCACCACGTCCACCACGACGACCACGACGACGAGCACGACCACGACGACCACCATCCCTCCGACGACGACCACGACGGTGCCGGTGCCGGAGACGAGGCCCATCACGGCCGATGCTCCCCTTGTGGTGTGGGTGATCGGCGACTCTCTAGCCGGGCCGACGGGTGAGGCCCTCCGGGCTGCCGGCGATGCCACCGGGGTCGTCGTCACCACGGTTGAGATGGTGCCGGGCACCGGGCTGGCCAGCCCGCGCTACTTCGACTGGCCGGCGTGCGTTGCCGAACATCTGCCGCAGGTTCAGCCCGACGTGGTGGTCGTCGTCCTCGGCACCAACGATGGCCAGGGTATGGGGACCGCGAATGGTTGGGTGGAGGTGGGCACACCCGAGTGGGAGCAGGCCTACGGCCAGGTCGTCGGCCTGTTCATGGATCAGCTCGCCGGCGGGTCGACCTGGGTGTATTGGGCAGGCCCGCCCATCATGGGTATCGAGCCCAAGAACCAGTACGCGCTCCTCATTACCGGCATCGTCGGGCAGCAGGCCGAGTCGCGGTATGAGGTCACCTACCTGGACACCTTCCCGCTGTTCTCAGATGAAGACGGTGAGTACACCTCCGTTCTGCCGGACGAAAACGGCGTGATGGTGCAGGTGCGGTACTCCGACGGTATTCACTTCACCCCACAAGGAGCGAAGCGTTTGGCGGACCATCTCCTGGCCATCATCGCCACCGATTGGGGCTTCGCCGACCTGCTCGGCGACTGAGCCCGCCGCCCTACGACTGTCCCAGGTCTCGTACCGCCCCCCGCGCCGCCGACGTGGTAAAGGCGGCGTAGGCGCGCAGGGCCTCCGACACGACACGATCGCGCCCCAGCGCCTTCCAGGCGTCGTCCCGCCGAGTTTCCATGGCCCGGCGCCGACGCTCCAGCTCCCTGTCGTCGACGGCGAGACGGATTCGCCGGTTCGGGATGTCGATCTCGATCACGTCGCCCTGCTCGATGAGTCCGATCACGCCGCCCTCGGCCGCCTCGGGGGAGATGTGGCCGACCGACAGCCCCGAGGTGCCGCCTGAGAAGCGGCCGTCGGTAATCAAGGCGCAGGCCTCGGCCAGCCCCTTCGACTTGATGTAGCTGGTCGGGTAGAGCATCTCCTGCATGCCGGGGCCTCCCTTCGGCCCCTCATATCGAACCACAACCACGTCGCCGGGCTCGACCCGGCCGGAGAGGATCGTCTCGACCGCTTCCTCCTGGCTGTCGCAGACGACCGCCGGGCCCGAGAACACGAGCATCGAGGGTTCGACTCCGGCGGTCTTGACGATTCCACCCTGCTCGGCGAGATTGCCGTAGAGCACGGCTAGGCCACCGTCGGGCGAGTAGGCGTGCTCCACGTCGCGGATGCAGCCGGCTTCCCGGTCGAGATCGAGGTCGGGCCATCTCTCGCTTTGGCTGAACGCCTCTTGACTGGGCACGCCGCCGGGGCCCGCCCGGTAGAACTCGTGGGAGTCTTCGCTTCGTATGACGTCGCCGCGGTCGATGGCGTCGCCCAGGGTGGCGCTGTGCACTGTGGCAGCTTCCCGATGGATCAGCCCGGCGCGGTCGAGCTCACCGAGGATGCCGATGACCCCGCCGGCGCGGTGCACATCCTCGACGTGGAAGCGGCTCGAAGGGGCCACCTTGCACAGGTTTGGGACGCTGCGGCTGAGCCGATCGATGTCCTGCATACCGAACTCGACGCCGGCGGCATCGGCGGCGGCCAGCAGGTGGAGCACCGTGTTCGTGGAACCGCCCATGGCGATGTCGAGACTCATGGCGTTCTCGAAGGCTTCGAATGTGGCGATGCTGCAGGGCAGCACACCCTCGTCGTCCTTCTCGTAGCAGCGCCGCGCCAGGTCGACGATCAGGCGCCCGGCCTCCAGGAACAGCTCCCGTCGATCGGTGTGGGTGGCCAGCAGTGAGCCGTTCCCGGGCAGGCCGAGGCCGAGTGCCTCGGTGAGGCAGTTCATCGAGTTGGCGGTGAACATGCCCGAGCAGGACCCGCAGGTGGGACAGGCCGAGAGTTCCAAGCCGAGCAGATCCGTGTCGGTGGTCTCGGGATCGGCGGCGGCGACCATCACGTCGATGAGGTCGGCGTGGATCTCCTTGGTCGCCAAGCGCACCTTGCCGGCCTCCATGGGGCCGCCGGAGACGAACACGGTGGGGATGTTGAGTCGCAGCGCCGCCATCAGCATGCCCGGGGTGATCTTGTCGCAGTTGGAGATGCACACC